>JBBDWK010000001.1:0-3565 GCA_040902885.1 Bryobacteraceae bacterium
AGGGGACACTTCTAATGAACGGAACATGGGGACATTTCTAAAAACCGTTGACACCGGTATAGAGCCCGGCTTGACCAGCCGTCCCAAGCGTGCTAATCTTCCCATTCCGTTGGTACAACCAGGTATGACCCCTACCCCATAGGGGGACCCAGGAGGGCAGGATGGCACTTTTTTCTAAGCTCGCTGTTCGTTTAGCACTGGTATTCGCTGGGTTGTTGCTTCTCCCCACCAATGCCTTCTCACAAACTAATTTCGGACAGGTCAATGGAAGGGTTTACGATCCAAGCGGCAACGTGGTGAGCGGGGCGAAGATCGGGCTCCGGAATCTGGACGCGGAGGCATCCCGCGAAGCTGTGAGCCTCGAAACCGGCGCGTTCGTGGTTCTCACCGTTCCTCCCGCACGTTACTCGCTCTCGGTGACCGCACCCGGCTTTCAGACCTACGTAGTTCCCGAGTTTCGGTTGCAGGTTAACGAAGCTCGCACCTTCGAGGTACGCATGCAGATCGGCCAGGTGGCCGAAACAATTGAGGTTACGGCAACGGCAGTCGCCGTCAACAAGACCGACTCGACCATCGGCACGGTCATTCAGCAGGAGGAGATCGTCGAAATTCCCCTCAATGGGCGGAATTTCGCGCAATTGATCCTGCTCGCCCCGGGCGCCTCTCCCGCGGCGGTGGGGCAGCAGCAGGCGTTCGGCATTACCGGGGGATTCAGCCCGGCCGTCAACGGCATGCGGCACATGATGAACAACTTCACGCTGGATGGCGTGGAGAACAACATGCGGTTTACCAACTCTTTCGGCACCGCGCCGCCTCCGGACGCTTTGGAGGAGTTCAAAATCTCTTCCCACCAGTCCGATGCCGCTTCCTCCCTCGCCGCCGGCGCCAATATCAATCTCGTCACGCGGTCCGGCACCAACGACTTTCACGGCGCGGCGTGGAACTTCCTGCGCAACGACAAAATCTCGGCGAACGGCTTCTTCAACAACATGTTCGGCCGCGGAAAGCTGCCTTTCCGCCAGAACCAGTACGGATTCTATCTCGGCGGGCCAGTCTATATCCCCGGCGTGCTCGACGGGCGAAAGACGGGAACTTACGTTTCCGGTTATTTTGAAGGCACTAAATTCCGGAGGACCTCGACCACAACCGCTACCGTGCCGAGCGAGGCCGTGCGGCGGGGAGACTTCTCCGAGCTGCTGGGTACGTCACTCGGCGCCGACTGCCTTGGCCGCCCCGTCCGGCAAGGACAGATTTACGATCCATTCTCGACGCGGGCGAATGCCAATTGTCCGCAAGGCCTGGTGCGCGATCCGCTGCCTAACAACCAACTGCCGCGAGTCCATCCGGTGGCGCAAGCATGGATGAATTTCATTTACCCTCTTCCGAACGCGTCTGGAATCCCGAACCTGGTGCTGGCTCAGAACACCCGGCAGGACGCGCATCAGTGGGGCATCCGGTTTGACCAGAATATTTCGGACAGGCAGCGCTTCTTCGGCCGCGTGTCTACTTACGATTTCGCGCGAAGGACTCCGACGGGTCTCCCGGCGAGCGTTTCACTCAGCGTGAATACGGGAGCCAACGTAGCGGCGAACTACAACTTCATCTTCAGCCCCACGCTGCTCTATGAATTTACGGGCGGCTACAACAGGGCAACCATACCTTTCGGGAACGAGCCGCTGGGCCGAGAGTTTCGCGACGCGGTGGGCGAGAATTTCTCGCCTGAGGTTCCCCTGGGATTCCTGCCATCCAGCCAGGTTCTAACCGGGTCCCGCTACAACTTCGCCGGCTTCGTCAGCTATGACCTTGCCAATCCCGACGACTCCTTTCAATTCAACAACAGCCTGAAGAAGGTGGCGGGCAAACATACCCTCAGCCTGGGTTTCAACGTCCTCCATTGGCGGCATTTTGTCGGCGTCCAGGGCACGTCGAACCTGCAGTATTCGCCCCTGACCACGGCGCTCTCCGGCTTCACCGGGACCGGCGAATCTCTGGCGAGTTTTTTCCTGGGTCTGCCCACGCAAACCTCGTTCGGTTTCGGAGTGCCGAAGAAGACTCACGGCAACATCTACGTCGCCTATGCGGGCGATACCTGGAAGATCACTCCGAAACTCACGGCGACTCTTGGATTGCAGTATGTCTATGCCAGCCCGCCTATCGGCAACCAGGTTTCGGCCATGGATGTGGATCTGGCCAGAACCCAGCCCCTAGCAAGCGATTTCACCTTCGCGTACCTCTGGGCATCGGAGAACCCGATCACCGGCGCCGCCCCGAACGGTTCCCGCGGTCTCTTAAATCCGGATCGCAATAACATCGCGCCTCGTATCGGCGTGGCGTATTCTTTGCTCAGGGACACGGTGATTCGCACCGGATTCGGCCTGTTCTACGACTACAACACCAATTTGATTCAGAACAACAACGCGCGCGGCTTCGCTTACCCGTTCGCCGTGTCGCGGGGCATCACCGGGCAGAACCTGAATAACCCGGGACCTTCCAATCCGATCATCAGCCTGGATAACCCCTATGCGCCCTTCACGCCCGCCCGGGCACAATTCGGGGCGCCCCTTGACCGGTACCGCCGCGACCCGTATGCCATGAACTGGAATTTCGGCATTGAGCACCTGCTGCCCGCCAACCTGCTGGTGGCGGTGGATTATGTAGGGTCGGCCGGCCGCAAGCTCTCAACCAACGTGCAGTTGAATCAGGCGCCGGCGGGAACGGGGCCTATCAACGACCGGCGGCCCTGGCCGAACGCGGGCACCAATCCCTTCATCATTAAGCACATCGGGAATTCGAACTACAATTCCCTGCAAATCAAACTGGAACGCCGTTTCTCGGGCGGGTTGACCTTCCGCAACTCCTACACCTGGTCCAAGGTTCTCGACTACGACAGCGATCCCAATTCCGCCCAGGTGAGTTATTCCTACGATCTCCGCTATAGCTACGGTCCGGCGACCTTCCACATTCCTCACGTCAACGTTACTTCTTTCGTCTATGTGCTGCCCGTGGGACGCGGCAGGAAGTTCGCGACGAACGTGGGCAAGCTCGGAGAGCTGGTGATCGGTGGCTGGCAACTGGCGGGCATCGTCAATTTCCGTTCTGGGCAGCCGTACAACGTTCTTTCCGGCCTGGACAACGGGAACACGGGGAACTCCATTGCGTTTGCAACCGAGCGGGCCAACATCGTTTCTCCTGCCGTCCCCTCGGGCTTTCAACAATCCCGGGAACAGTGGATTGACCCGAAGGCATTTCAGGTGCCGCAGTTCGGCACTCTCGGAAACCACTCGCGCAACTCTCTCCTGGGACCCAGCCTTCAGACTTTCGATTTCAACATCTCGAAGGATTTCCCGATTCGCGAGCGGCTGGCCATGGAGTTCAGGGCCGAGTTCTTCAATGCGTTTAACCACACGAACTTCGGGAACCCCGTCAACAGCCTGGCGAACCCGACCTTTGGCCAGATCCTTGGGGCCTTCGCGGCGCGCGATATTCAGTTCGCCCTGAAGCTTCACTGGTAGCGCGGTAACCGCTCCCTCTGGTCGCGGCTCGGTAACGGTTTGCGCGCCGCGAC
>JBBDWK010000001.1:3575-9955 GCA_040902885.1 Bryobacteraceae bacterium
CCCACCAGAGGGAGCGGTTGATAATAGTTTGTGTAATGCAGTCGTCGCTCCGAATCGTCTGTTCCTTCCTTCTCGCACTCGCCGCGTGTTCCGCCGCACAACCTCCGGTCATTCTGATCTCCATAGACACTCTGCGCGCGGACCATCTCTCCTGTTATGGATCCGGAGGACGTCCAACGAGCAACATCGATGCTCTGACGAAAGGAGGGACGCTATTCGCCCAGGCGGATGCGCAAGCGCCTCTCACGCTCCCATCCCACGTTTCCATGCTCACTTCCACCTACCCCTTTGCTAACGGGATTCGCGACAACGGCCAGAAGCTGAGCGGCAAAGAGATTACGCTGGCCCAGGTGCTTCGCGCGCGAGGCTACCGGACAGGGGCGTTTGTCGGCGGCTTTGTGCTCGACCGCCAGTTCGGGCTCGATCGGGGATTCGATACTTACGACAGTCCATTCCGCCCTCCGGCCGACCGCGAAGCCGACTCCGCCGATCTCAAGCGGTTGGGAGAAGATGTGGTGGATTCCGCTTCGCGGTGGGTTGAGAAGAATGCCGGGTCGCCCTTCTTTCTCTTCCTTCATCTGTTCGATCTGCACACACCGGACAACCTTCCTCCAGCTATGCGCGCGCGCTTCTCCGGCCCCCGGTACCAGGCCGAGCTCGGTTATGTCGACATGGTGCTGGGCAACTTCTTCGACTTTCTGAAGAAGCGCGGGCTCTATGAAAACGCCTTGATCGTCTTCACGTCGGATCACGGGGAAAGCCTTGGCGATCACGGCGAGAACTCTCACGGATACTTTATCTACCAGAGCACCCTCCACGTGCCGTTGATTATCCGCTGGCCCGCAGGGATGGGGCCGTATCCGGAGAGATGGGAAGACGCTGTCAGCCTGATGACCATTGCTCCGACGATTGTGGAGGCGGCAGGCGCGGCCCGGCCGCCCCAGTTTCAAGGCAAGAGCCTGATTGGGCAACTTGTCCGGAAAGGCCCGAGGACGCTCGAAGAGATCTACAGCGAGAGCTTGTACGCCTGGAACCATTTCGGCACAAGCAGCCTTTCCAGTCTGCGAAAAGGTCGCTACAAGTACATCGATGCGCCGAAGCCGGAGTTCTACGATCTGGCGGAAGACCCTGCGGAGAAGAGCAATCTGTACCCTGCCCGGAGATCCCTCGTCCAGGGCTATCAGCAGCGCCTGAGTTCCCTGAAACCAAAAGCGCAGGCGAAGCGGGATGGGCCAAGCGCGGAGGTAACTGCGCGCCTCCGGTCCTTGGGATACCTGGCCGGCTCCGCTCCCTCCCTCCCGCCTGAATCCGGCCCGGATCCAAAGGACCGCATTGGCGACTATGAGAATTACCGGCGCGCGATCGCGCTCGCAACGGCGGGCCGGATGCCGGAATCCAATCGCGTGCTGGAGGGCCTGCTCGCGAAACACGCCGATCTGGACCAGGTCCGGATGACGCTGGGCTTGAACCGGCAAAAACTGGGACTGCATGAGCAGGCGGCGCAATCCTTCCGCGAGATTTTGGCAAAGGACGCCGCCAATGTCACGGCTCATTTCTATCTGGCCAATAGTTATCTCGAGTTGAAGCGGACCGACGACGCGATCCGGGAGTTGGAGGCCACTTTAGCCTCCGCGTCCGATCAAAGGCGCGGCTGGGACCAGGTGGCGATTCCGGCCGAAGAGATCCTCGCCCGTCTCAGGATCGAGAAAAAAGAATACTCGCGAGCAAAGACCCATTACAGCCACCTGCTCTCAATCGACGCCGGCAATTATGAGGCCCACTATAACCTGGCATGGCTGGCGGCAATGGACAAACGGCTGGATGAGGGTGTCCGCCACCTGCTGGAAGCAGTGAAGACAAAACCAAACGACGCCGCTGCGCGCAACGCGCTCGGGGGCTTGTACCTGCGCTTGGGCAGCCTGGAGAAAGCGAAGTCCGAGCTCGATCAGGCGGTCCGGCTGGATTCCAAATCGCCATGGGCCCATTACAACCTGGGGCTGGTGCTGCGGCAGCAAGGGGACACGGCCGGCGCGGCACGGCAGTTCCAGCGCGCCCTGGATGTCGCGCCCCAGTTCGGGCCGGCACGGGAGGCGCTCAGCCGCACTACGCAATGATGTCGCGGACTACGTTGCCTTCTACATCCGTCAGGCGGAAATCGCGTCCGCTATAGCGGTACGTGAGGCGGGTGTGGTCGAAACCGAGCAGGTGGAGAATCGTGGCCTGCAAGTCGTGCACGTGCACGGGGTTCTCGACGGCGCGGTAGCCGAATTCGTCGGTCGCTCCGTAGGCCATACCGCCCTTTACGCCGCCGCCCGCAAGCAGCGTGGTAAAGCCCAGGGAATTGTGATCCCGGCCGTTCTGCACCTTCACCAATCCGCTCACTTCCGCGGCGGGTGTGCGTCCGAACTCGCCGCCCACAACGATCAGCGTCTCCTGGAGCAGGCCGTTTGATTTCAGGTCCTGAATGAGTGAAGCGATGGCGGGGTCCGCGTCGCCCGCGAGCTTCCGGTGGTCCATGATGTCATCGTGATTGTCCCAAGGCTGGCCGGGACCGAAGAAGATCTGCACCATGCGAACGCCGTGCTCCACCAGCCGCCGCGCCATCAGGCATCCACGCCCGAAATCGCTGTCGCCGTAGCGGGCCCGGGTGTCTTCGCTCTCCTTTCGAATATCGAAGGCGTCCATGGCTTCCGCCTGCATCCGGTAGGCGGTCTCCATGGCCTGAATGGCCGAGTCGAGTTGCGGATGGTTGCCCGAAAGCTTATTGTGCTCCCGATTGATTTTGCCCAGCAGATCCAGTTGCCCGCGCTGTCCCGCCGGATCGACTTTGGAGTTGCGCAGATTCGGAATCAGCTTCTCAGGATCCGTCTCCTTGTTGACCACATGAGTGCCCTGGTACATGCCCGGCAGAAAACTGGAACTCCATAGCTGAGGCCCCACCGTGGGCAGCCCCGGACAGAGCACCACGAAACCGGGCAGGCTCTGATTCTCGATCCCCAACCCATACGTGATCCACGATCCCATGGAAGGACGGCCGGCGAGATTGTGGCCGGTATTCATCATGAAGAAGCCGGCGTCGTGGAAAGGCCTGTCCGTGTGCATCGACCGGATGACGCAGACGTCATCGATGAGCCCGCCCACCCGCGAGAAGATGTCGCTCACTTCCAACCCGCTCTGGCCGCATTTTCGGAACTCGAACGGGGAGCCCAGCAGGTTCCCGGTCTTGCGCTCCGTCTTGGGGTTCTCGGTAGGCATGGGCTTGCCATGGTATTTCTGCAAGGCGGGCTTGTAGTCGAAAGTATCGACGTGTGAAGGACCGCCATTCAGAAACAGGAAAATGACGCGCTTGGCTTTAGGTGTGAAGTGAGGGCCGGGAGGAGCCGCTGCTTGAGCGGAATCGCCCAGCATCCGGGCGAGAGCCAACGACCCGAATCCCGCTCCCACCGAACGAAGCATCTGTCTTCTGTTCATCCGGGTTCTCCTGGTTCTAATTTACGTACAGAAACTCGTTCGAAGCCAATAATGCCTGCGCATAGCGCGCCCACGAATCGCCGCCTTCCGAGACGAACTCCCGTCCCCACTGCAATTCCTTCGCGGAGGGATCGCGGCCAAACGCCAGCCGGTATGCCAGCCGCACGCGCGCCGCCGCGTCGCCGGCCGGGACGTCCCGGACTAACCGTTCGGCAAACCGCTCCGCCTGCCGTATCACGAAATCATTGTTCAGAAAGAATAAGCGCTGCAGCGGGGTTGTGGTTACGATGCGCTGTTCGCTGGTGTCATTCGCGTTGGGGAAATCGAACGTGGCCAGAGTCGCATCGAGTTTTCGCCGGCTGATGAAGCTGTACACGGTCCGCCGTCGGTTCCTGGCATCCTTGATGTCGAGCGGAGGGCCTCCAATCACCCCATCCAGCTCGCCCGAGACGGCGAGCATCGAATCCCGTGCCGCCTCGATATCCAGCCGCCGCACATTCGCACGCCATAGCAGTCGGTTGTCTCCATCCAACCGCGAGTTCTTCTCGATGTTCTCGCTCGCCAATCCGTAAGTAGCGGAGAGAACGATCTCCCGGTGCACGGCCTTGATCGACCAGCGATTCTCCACGAAGCGCGCGGCGAGGTAATCGAGCAGCTCGGGATGCGTCGGCCGCTCGCCGAGCTGGCCAAAGTTGCTGGGTGTCCTCACGATGCCCTGGCCGAAATGATGCGCCCAGATTCGATTCACCATTACGCGCGCGGTGAGCGGGTTGTCCGGGCTGGCGATCGCTTCCGCCAGTTCCAACCGGCCGCTTCCCTTGTGAAAGGGCTCAGGCGGCCCGTCGCAGAGAATGGACAGAAAAGCTCGAGGGGCCTCTTCTCCAAGGGTTTCCGGGTTCCCCCTGACATGCACCTTCATGTTCGCCGGCTTCTCGGCGTCTTCGATCACGTGCAGGAAGGGGTATTTCTCCGGCAGACTCTTCTTCTTCGCGGCAAGCGTGGCATTCAGCTCCTCGACGTAAGACTTCCATTCGCCATGCAGGAACCGGTCAATCTTATCGCCCGAGTAATAGATGACCCGGTCGCCCTTATTCGCCGAGAATCCCGTTCGGGACTCGCCAAACAGTCCGGCCCAGAACACGTATTTGTCGCGCGGGTAGGGGAGTAAAACGATCTTCGCCAGCGCCGGATTGCCTTCCGCCCCGCCCAGCGTCGCCAAATTCTTTTCTTCAATCTCGCGAATCTCTTTGTGTACCTGAAGCACAACGGCCTGAAATTCGGCCGCTACCTTTCGGGCCTCTTCCAGATCGCCGCCCCGAGCCAGCATCTCATTCCACACCTTCAGGTGCGGATGTTCGTGGTCTTTTCGTTCCAGATACCCGATCCACCGCCGCAGCGTTTCCGGGTCCAGATCGTCCGCGGCGGCAACCTGCCCGGCTGCCAGTTTTTGAGGACCGATGACCTTCCATGCGGAAGGCAGATAGCGATCGATCCGGGTGGCGAGGATCTCCGCCAGTTGCCTCGCCTGTTGCTCGCGAAAGCGGCTCAGCGTCTGCTGAAGCTCTTCGATCTCTTTTTCGCGCTTTCGGTATTCGGCGACAACGCTTTCGGGCGCCAGCGGGTGCTCTTTCAGCTTCGTGCTTTGAAACACTCCCAGCAGCGCGTAGTAGTCCTTGGTGGGAATCGGGTCGAATTTATGATCGTGGCATTGGGCGCAGCCGACGGTGAGACCGAGAAATGCCTTGCCGGTCACATCCGGGCGGTCTTCCTGGTATTGCGCGCTCATGCCGTAGAAGCCCAGGCCGGCCATCAACCGCTCGCGACTATCGACGGGGAGAAGGTCGGCGGCAATCTGCGCTTTCACGAACAGGTCATACGGCATGTCCTGGTTGAATGCCTGAATCACCCAGTCCCGAAATCGAAAGCTGTTCGGATAGGGCTCGTCGGCCACGATGTTGAGTTTGTCGTCGGTGTAGCGAGCAACGTCCAGCCAGTGGCGCCCCCATCGCTCGCCATAGTGAGGGGAACCGAGCAGCCCGTCAACAACCTTGGCCAGGGCATCCGGCGACCGATCCTTCTCGAATGCGTCGACTTCATCCGGACTCGGGGGCAGCCCGATCAGATCCAGGTATAACCTGCTCAGCAACACGTGCTTCGGGGCGGAGGGCACGGGCTGCAAGCCTTCTTTCTCCAGCCGGGCGAGAACGAAAGCATCAATCGGGTTCTTGATCCAGGCCTTGTTTCGAACCTCGGGGATGGCGGGCTTTCGAACAGACTGGAACGACCAGAACTCCCTGTGCTCCTGCGTGATTTGAAAGCCCTTCTCCGGCGCCGTCTTCTGCCGGGCTTCGGGCCAGATGGCGCCGGCTTTGATCCAGTCCCGGAGAACCGCCACCTCCTCCGGCTTCAGCTTGTTCTGCGGAGGCATGCGCAGCCGCGGGTGGGAGTAGGCGACGGCCTGGATGAGAAGGCTCTCCTCGGGATTTCCGGGGATGACGGCGGGACCCGAATTGCCGCCCTTCAATAAAGCTTCCCGCGAAGCCATTTCGAGATTGCCCATGCGGCTTGCGGTGTGACAGGCAAAGCAATTTTGGGCCAGCAGCGGCCGGACCTTCATCTCGAAGAGTTCGTTTGCGTCGGCCGCAAGGCCAAGGGCGGGGAGCAGCGTCAGGAGACAGATCAGCGGAATAGGACGCGCAGCGGACATGGTTCTCGTATGGACTGATATGGTCCGACCAGCAGCTTCCGCTACCTTATCACGGGCGGCTTCCCGCCGCAATCCGTCGCTTGTGAGAAGGCAGGCAAAACCGCCCATATGCGCTAACTCAAGCCTAGGTACCGACATATTGGTTAGACCACTGGTGTCCGGCTAAAAGTCGAATAGAATCAATTGGTTGCTGATATCGAGT
>JBBDWK010000002.1:0-37933 GCA_040902885.1 Bryobacteraceae bacterium
CATGATTCTTAACGGTTTGCTGGCGGAGGAAAAGTCAACAGCCGGACACTAGTGGACCCGATGATTGCCCTGCGCCACGATTAGCATCGAAATAACCCCTTGACTCCCATTGCTATTTCTGATGCCATAGGCCCGCCCGACGAGGAGGAACATCTCATGCGCGCATTCTGTCCATTTGCAATTCTCGTACTATCTGTAGCCGCGCCACTGGCCGCACAAACCGGTCAAGCCAGCCTCAGCGGTCAGATCACGGATCCCTCGGGAGCCGTCATGCCCGGTGTCATGATTACGGTCAAGAACGAGGCGACTAACGTCACCCGCACCACCCCGGCCAATGAAGAGGGATTCTATTCCATTCCCGGCTTGATACCCGGCGTCTACAGCCTGCGCGTCGAGTCGCAAGGGTTTCGCACCATCCAGCGCGATGGCATTGTCCTCCGTGTCGGGGACCGCATCAACATCGACATCAGTATGGAAGTCGGGCAGCAGGCCGAGGCCATCAGTGTTTCCGCGGAAGTCCCTCTCCTCCGTACGGAAGATGTTCAGACCGGTCTTGTCATCGACAATCGGCGTATCCAGGAATTGCCCCAGTACAACCGCAACGCGCTCGCCTTCGCGCTGCTCACCCCCAACGTCAGCAGCGTGAGTTCGGAGCAAGCCGGTCACGACGAGGATTTTCGGATTAACGGCGGACGCACTTCCCAAGCCGAGTACTTTGTCGACGGCGTGCCCGTTACCACCGGCTATCGGCACGACATTCCCCCTTCGGTTCCCTCGATGGAAGCGATCAGCGAGTTCAAGGTCCTTACCAACGGCCTCTCCGCCGAGTACGGGCGTCTGTCCGGCGGCGCTGTCACTCTCGTTACACGTTCGGGAACCAATAACTACCATGGCTCCGCCTATGAATTCTTCCGCAACGACAAGCTGAATGCCAATGACTGGAACTCCAACCGCTTTGGCCGGGCCAAGGGCGTTTTCCACGACAACGTTTTCGGCGGCTCTCTGGGCGGGCCAGTCCGCATCCCCAAGCTGTACAACGGCCGCGACCGGACCTTCTTCTTTCTCAACTTCGAAGGCACGCGCCGCTCAACCGGATCGAACGCCGCCACCGCCGGCGTCCCCACGGCCCTGGAGCGCCAGGGGGACTTCTCCCAAAGCCTGATTGATAGTGGCGTGCCCGTCACGATCTTCGATCCCCTCACGGCCCGTACCGAGACCGGCAGGGTAGTGCGGGACGCTTTCCCCGGCAACCGAATTCCCCAATCCCGAATCGATCCCCTGTCCAGCATCTACCTCGGCCATTACCCCGAGCCCAATCAACCTGCCCGGCCAAACTCCTCTCACGACCAAAACTTCATTGGCACGACCTCCAGCCCTTACAACAACGACCGCTGGACCGGACGCTTGGATCAGAACTGGTCGGCCAGCCATACCACGCACTTCACGCTGACTCGCTTCGATGACAATTTGACGGCCAAACGGTGGCTGTCGCCGCTGCAGCCTATAGGCTTCAACTCTCAGACCTCCCATACAGTGACGCTCGACCACACGGTCGTCATTACTCCCACCACGATCCTCAATCTCCGTGGCGGCATGGTTCGCCTCGCTTCCACCGGCGGGTCGGCCGTGGATCCTTCCATTGACTCCTCTTCCTGGCCGATGCAACCCGAAATCTTCGCCCTCATCGGCGGCAGCCGTGACCGGGTCCCCGGTCTTGGCACTGGCGATACGATTGCCACGCTAGGGGGCGGCGCCGTCAACATAGTTCGCGACACCAGCTACACCGGCGCTGTCTCTCTGCAGAAACTCTGGCGCAAGCACACCTTCAAGTTTGGCTACGAACACCGCCGCTACTATTCCAACGTCACCTCCGGCGGCAGCTTGAGCACAGCCACACAGCGCAGCGTCACTTCGCGCTTCTTCGACGCTCCCGCCCCCACCGGCTCGGGATTTGCCTCATGGCTTCTTGGGTCCGTTACCGGCGGCTCCGGCACCCAGTTAGCCGGCCCCGCTTCCCTCCTTCCCTATCACGGCGCGTACGTTCAGGACGACATCAAGCTCTCCTCGAAATTGACCGTGAATCTCGGCCTGCGTTGGGACTACGAGCCGCCACGCACGGAGCGCTTCGACCGCCAGTTCTGGTGGGACAAGTCCTACCAGTGGCCTTGGAAGCCTAACCCCGGCTGGTCCTGGGAGGAATCTTTGCAACAGGCCGGAGCCCTGCCCAATCTCGCGGCGCCCGATTGGACGAAAGGCTTCAGCGGCCGCGTGGCCATGACCGGTACTCCCGAATATCCGACCCGCGTCTCGCAGCGGGCCATCAAGAATCATTTCGGGCCGCGCCTGGGTGTGGCCTGGCAATTCCTGCCGCGAACTGTGCTGCGTGCCGGGTACGGGCTCCAGTACCTCACGACTTCGGGTGGCCTCTTCCTGAATGGAGCTCCCTGGAACATCGGCTACGGCGACTTCGCCCGCTTTATTCAAGGCGGCTCTCCAGATGGCGGCCTGACCTTTCCCCTCACATTCTCTCAGCCGATGCCGGGAGGGGCAGGTTATGTCCCCGCCACTCGCAACATCGACGAGCTCAACCGCTCGGTTATGGGCGGCTGGTTCATCGCCAATGCAATCGATCAGGCAGCCGGCCATGAGCATGCTTTCCAGCTTGGTATCCAGCGCGAGATCGGGAGCGGTGAAAACACCTGGGTGCTGGAAGTCAACTACTCCGGCAATGTCGGCCGCAACCTTCCTTTCTGGCTGGGGACGGGCGAGCACATCCTGCCGGACGCCTACAACATCCTGGGGCCTCTCGGCTCGGCCCTGAACAATCCCGTCTCGAACCCCTTCTTTGGACAAATTCCCGCGAATACCGGTCAAGGCGGCCGCACGCTTCCCTTTGGCCGCTTGTTCCAGCGTAATCCCCTATGGCAGGAGCTTTGGACCATGGGCGAGCCCCTTGGCTCGGCCAACTACAACGCCGGATATGTCCAGATCGAGCACCGCTTTGGCCGCGGCTTTTCGTTCCTCGCCCACTACACGATCTCCAAGCTCCTTCAGGACGTGGGCGGGATTGACAACCAGCACTCCCAGGGTCCCAACCAGCAGGCCTTCCCGCAAGCCGGGCTGCCTCTTAGCGATATTTACGGCATTGCGCCGCAGGACACTGCCCAGCGTTTCCTGTTTAATTATTCAGTCGAGCTCCCCTTCGGAAAAGGTAAGCGCTTCCTCAGCAGCCCTCGGGGCGGCGGCGGCGCGGTGCTCGACAAGATCGTTGGCGGCTGGCGCCTTGCCGGCACAACCACGTATCGCACCGGCCAGCCGATACTCGTGTTCACTCCCTCCGGCGGGGTCGGAGGCCTCGGCTCCCAGTGGTACAACATCGGGCACGGCCGCACCACGCGCCCGCGCTTCGTCACACCGGGTGTGGATTATGACAACCGCGTCCCGGGACATACCGCACTCGAAGGCGCAGGAGGGTTTCAGCACTACATGAATCCCGCTGCCTTCCGCCTGGTGGAAGGCTTCGAGATTGGCGACGTGCCATCCACGTTCCCCAATTTCCGCGGGCCTGGCTATGCGCAGTGGGATCTTTCGATGTTGAAGGACTTCCGTCTCTGGAGCGAATCAAGCGCTCTTCAGTTGCGGTTCGAAGCCCAGAACTTCTTCAATAAGATGAATCCCGGTAACCCGAATGGGGCCGTCACCCAGCGCACCTTTGGCGTGATCACCGGCCAGGCGGGCTCGCCGCGCCGCGTCATGATTGCCGCCAAGATCGTGTTTTGATCCACGGGCTCCCGCATCCCGGCTTGAAGAAGAGGTGAAGACCTGTTAATGTTCGAATCATGCGGCTGATTTTCGCGCTACTTGTCGTCGCTGCATCTCTGTTGATCCCCGCTCCGGGGAGGGGTCAGATGGCTAATCTGCTTTTGGCCGATCCGAGTTCCCAGCTTGTTCAGAACAGGCGTGCGGACGATTACGATCTTTCCCGAATGAGCAACGTGGCGATGATCCAACGCTTCAGGCGGAACGGCTACCTCTCGCCGGTGCCGGCCGCAACCCGTCACTACTACATCCACGCTATCCCGGCGAAATACCGCTATCTTCGGCCGTGGAGCAAACTGTTCCTGACGCGTCTCAGCAGCCAGTTCTACGCCAGATTCCGGAAGCGGCTGCGGGTGACGAGCCTGGTGCGGACAGTCGCGCTGCAGAACGCGCTCGCGAGGAGAAACGGCAACGCCGCCGACGCCTATGGCGAGCGCAGATCCTCGCACCTCACCGGAGCGACACTCGACATTTCCAAGAAGGGCATGACCTCGAAACAGCTCAACTGGATGAGGCGGGTCATTCACTCGCTGAAGAAGCGGGGCTACCTGTACGCAGTCGAGGAGTTCCAGCAACCCGCGTTTCATATCATGGTCTATCAAAACTATCCGCAATACGTGAAGGGTTTGCGGCTGAAGAAGGCGAGCATTCGTTAGAACAGCACTCGAAAGCGCCGCCGAAAAAGAAGAGCGGCGCCCATCGAGACGATCAGCAGCCACACCAGCCAATGAAGCCGGATGCCGAGCCATTCGACATTGGCCGCGGGATAGTCCACTTCAATCCACGCGATAGCGCGGCCGGGCAGCCGCTTCTCGCCTGGAAACTGGAGCAATTGCCAGATCGAATCGTCGCGGCGCCTGGAGAGATAGGTTGTGCCTGAACCGGCGGCGATGCTCTTCGTCGCGGTTTCGCCGCCTACGGTGACCCGCAGCGCCCCGGAAACCGGCTCCGCCGGCCGTACACGCCAACTGATCTGCTTCTGTTCGAACACTCGGACCGGGGGCGTCTCGGCCACGATCCCTTTGGGAAGTTCGAGCACCGGAGAAGGATCGGCCGGCTCGAGAGGCTTCGTCAACTGCACGGTGACGATCGCCGCCTTTCCCATTTGGAGTGGAGACAACCCATAGAAAGCGTCCAACTGAACGAACAGCAGGAGCATGGGCGCCGTCAGCACCGCGGCGGGGAGAAGCATCAGGCCAACGTAGCGGACGTTCTCGCGAAGAAGCGATACCTGAGCCTGCCAGATCAGCTTCGGCTCGTCCACGAAAAGCCGCAGTTCGTACAGATGAGCGCGAATGCGGCCTTTGGTCTTCCCGATGGCGCGCTGATTCGATACGCGTCCGAAGACCCAGAGCATGCCGAGTCCCAGCAGCACGCCGATGGGAACCAGACTCAAAAGTGGATGCCGCAGAATTTCCACGCGCTAATCCAGATATCCGAGGCCCTTCATCTTCTTCACGATTTCCGCGTCCGATTCCGCTTCTTCAATCTTTGCCAATTCCCGTTCCAGCACGTGCTGGACGAACTCCTCCGGCGACGAGTAGCCGGCGGCTTCAGTGCATCGCTTTACCCGCGCCATCAAATCCTTGTCGAGCTTGATTGCTTGTTTGAACATAGATGTTCCTTCCCTCCATCCCTTCCGTCCCGGGGATTCCAAACTCCCGCAGAATCGTCGCCGTCAGATCTTCCAGACGCGGATCGGGCGCGGCGCTCTTTCGATTGGCGAGAAGCACTCCCGGAACGAACTCCGCCGCGATGCAATGATCGCCCCGCCATTCGTCGTTGTTGTCTTCGATTATGTCTTCGGGAACGGCGCCCAGAGCGGTCTGCCAGGAGGAACGGTAGCCTGGATAGTAGCCGACGATCAGGTCGGGAGCATTCTCCAGCATCTCGCCGCGCAGCTCGTCGCGGGGGGCCACGACGCCATGAACGACGGGCTTCCCGTTCTTCGGATCGCGCAGCCCGAGGAGACGTTCCCGAATCTCGCCCAGCACGGACTCGGTCTCTTCGCCTTCCGCGACAATTCCTTCGCGCTCGCGGAACTGCTGGTTCACGTAGATTGCATTGAGGCCAAGGGCATAGGCCTTAGTGCCGCGCCAAGCCACGTGCTTCAGAAGTTCGTCGTCGCCCGTCTTCGCGCCGTCCTTCAGCGCGAGAAAGCCCTCCCGCATCAACCAGGTGTTGAGATGAACGGCGCGGTCGAATGCAGCGAAGCCGTGATCCGACATGACGATCAGCGTGGCGTCCCCCGCCTTCTCGCGAACGCGGCCAAGAGCCCGATCCACGAGCTGGTAAGTTTTCAAGAGCTGGTCCTCATGCCTGCCCCAAAGCATGTGGGAGTCCTGGTCAACGCCGAAAAAGTGAAAGAACAATACTCCGTCGCGAAACCGGTCCAAGGCGTAATCGAGCAGCTTCAGCGTCTGCCGGTTGACCTCGCGGCTCTGCGACAGGTACTCCTCGCGGCTGAACACTCCCTGGCGCAGCGCGGCCGTGTCCTGAGCCATGCCCTGGGTATAGAAGAGGCCAATGCTTTCGGCCAGCTCCTGGCTGAAAGATTCGGGATCGCTGATGGGCATTGCTGGCGCTGAAGGGTCAATGTTGATGGGCGAGACATACACCGCGAATTGCGGATGCACCTGTTTCACGTAGATGCGGATCATGCCGTCGGCGCTTGCCATACCCGGCACAAGCGGGAAGCTGACGGGTATCCAGCCCGACCACTCGCCTTGCTTCAAGATAATCCGGCGGTCCTCCACCTCGAAGCCTGCAACCGGCTCGCGCGGGTCCACAGCGACGGGGATCTCGATGTAGGTCGGAGCCTGGTCCTTACGCAGTGAATTCGCGGGACCCGGCAGACGCAGGACCGTCCGATGGTTCTCGAGGCGGACGTGGATCACATCGCCGCCCGAGACTTTGCGGTCCTTCCACTTCTTATCGTCCGTAAAGAAAGCGAAGGTGCCGAAGGTGCCGCGCAGGTCGGGAGTGCCCATGCCGGCCAGCGAGTGGCCTTCGCATTCCACTGGCGGGAAGTCGGTCGGCATCCGCAGAATGGTGACGGGAACGCCGTGGTCGGAGAGAGTCTTCCAGAAGGGAGTTCCGCGCCGCAAGCTTTCGACGCGTCCGCTGGTGAGCGGAAGAAGGTAGGGACCGATGCTCAGCCGCCGTCCGCCTTCGGCAGCTTGCGACATTGAGGAATACGGAAGAACCGTGTCCGGATTCCGATGAACGAAATCGAAGATGCCGTGTCCGCCGGGATTCATTCCGGTGATGAAGGTGGACCATGCCACGGGACTTTGCGGCGGCGTGGTGGTGGCCAGACGCTTGAACTCTCCGCCCCGGCGCAGGCGGTCCAGTTCCGGCAGCGCATCCCAGTGTCTTTCGAGAAACCCCGGATCCATGCCGTCGATGCCCAGCACGATCATCTTCTTGCCGGTGGCCGCCGGCCCCTGGCAACCAGTGGCGAGCAGACAGGCAACCGGCAGCGCGAGCCAAAAACAGCTAGGTGGCATGCGAAATCAGCGGCTTTCCTTCCATCCAGGCAGGGGGCGACAAACCGAATAGCGCGAGCGCGGTGGGCGCCATGTCTTCGAGACCGGGGTCGGAATCCTCGATCTTGCGGTTGCAGAATAACACGCCCGGAACGAGCAGCGGATCCACTGCGTGATCGCCGCTCCAGGCTTTGCCATTGTCTTCGAAGACGTGGGCGGCGACCTTGCCGACCGCCGCATCCCATGAAGTGCGGTATCCGTCGTTGAAGCCCAGGATGAGGTCCGGCGCCTCGGCAAGGTAGGGCCCTTTGTAGAGGGCATTCGTGGCATAGACCACGCGGATGCTTTCGGCGCCCTGCTCGTCGTCGCGCAGGCCGGTGAGCTTTTCGATCAGATCGCGCCGCAAGGCTTCCGCTTCCGCGCCCGGTGGGACGATCCCTCCGGCTTCCCGGCCTTTCAGATTGATGTACAGGCCGCCCAGCCCCATTGTGTATGCCCGGGTGCGGCTCCAGTCCACGCCTTGAAAGTAGGGCCCGCTTTCCGCGGCTCCATCCTTCAGGGCGAGGTATCCGTTCCGCATCATCCATGTGTTGAGGTTCACGCCTCTTCGGAAGGAACAGAAACCATGGTCGGAAAGGACGAAGAGCGCCGTGTCGTCGCCGGCGTGGGATGCGGCCAGGCCCACCAGCCGGTCCATGCGGCTGTAAAGATCCTCGATGGTCTTTCCGTAGCGTTCCTCCTCGGCGGCCAGGTTGCGGAAGAACATGTGCTGCACGCGGTCGCTGGTGTCGAAGACACATGCCACAACGCCGCGCGGGGTCTTCTCCAGAGCGTTGCGGAACATGCCTTCCCGCTCCTCCATCAGCAAGTAAGCCTGATCGAGAAAAGCCTGCTCGTCGATGACCCCTTCGTTCAACGCCCAGGTGTCTTCCGCCATTCCGAGAGTTGAGAATGTGCCCAGAAGCTTCGCCAGATAGGCTGCGTAGAAAGGCGGATGGCTGATCGGCAGCGCGGGCTTTTCCGGATCGATCTGAACGGGCGTCGCGTACATCGAGAACTCGGGCTGGGTCTCGGTCACCCGAAAGCGCGCGATGCCGTGAATCTTCATTCCGAAGCCTGCGCGGAACATCAACCGGACCCACGGCGTATACTCGCCGGGGCGCATGGCAAACGACTGGCCGTCGATTTCGAGCTTCGGAACTTTGTCTTCCAGAGAAACCGCGAACGGAATTTGCAGCGCTCCGTTTCCTTCAACAAGCGCGTCTTCCGGCCCTTCGAGCGAGCCTTCCAGGCGATTGCCAACGCGTTTCAACGGATAGCGGCTCCCACTCTCGTAGGTCGCCGATTCCAGACGCGTCGAGAAGAAGGAAAAACTTCCCTGCGTCCCGCGAAGATCGGGCGTGGACATGGCGGAGAGCATGCGCCCCTGGAATTTATCCGGCGGAAATGTGATGGGCACTCGGATGATGGTCGAAGCGATATATTGCTCGCCCAAAATTTTCCAGAACGGCTGGCTCTTCCGGCGCATCTCGACATGAGGCCGCGATAACGGCAGACGGAATCGCCCGATCTTGAGAACGCGGCGCGGTTGATGCACGCGTGCCGACGCCAGCTCCGGCATGTAAGTTTTGAGACTGCGGTTCAAAAAATCGAAGATGTTGTGACGCGCAGGATTGACGCCCGTGGCGAAGGTCGACCAGGCCACTGGCGAGAGCGCCGGGAAAGTCGTGCGCAGCCGGCGATAGCTGCCCTGCTCGCGGAGTCTGGCGAGGTTGGGCAGCTTGCCCTCGGCAAGAAACCTTTCGGTCAGCCGCGGATCGAGCCCGTCCAATCCAAGAAAGATGACGCGCTTCACCTGTGCCCCGCGGAACCCGCGACGGCGCCGGAGCATTCGCCAGGCCATGCGAAACGGCCAAAGCAGCAGAGAACCCGCGCCGAGAAGGAAGCCCGCCAGAAGGCTCAGAAACGAGCCGAGGAAGGCGAAGCCCGCGCCGGGACCGACGTAAGCCAGTTGATATTCGTCACCGTTGCCTGGTGTGGACAGAACCCAGAGAACCAGCAGAGCCGCGACCGCGAGGGAGCGGTCAAGCACTGGTGTCTTCATCGCAGCTTGCCTTCCACGAATGGCACTTCCAGGACCTTCTCGTGTTGAATCGGGCCGTGCCCGAAGTATCCGTCCTCTCCGAACAGTTCTCCGTGGTCGGCCGTGATCGTGATGTAGGTGTTCTTGGGCGCCAGATCGAAGAGCTCTTCCACTACGCGGTCCAGATACTTCACAGCGTCAATCTGCCGCTGCCGCAAAGTCTCGAGCTGCCGCTTGTTGAAGAACTTGTCCTTCGACTTTGCCGCCAGCTTGCCGCCCACCACGTGCTCATCCAGGTGCTTGAACACTCCGTGTACTCCGCTGATGCGCGGCCATTCTTCGGGAGGCTCGTTGGGCAGAGCGTATGGATAATGCGTTTCGCCCACATTCAACAAATAGAACGAAGGCTGCTCCTCCGAAAATATCATCTCGCCCAGCATCGCCCGCATATCGTTGTGATCCGGCATCAGCTTGTAGGTGTCGAAGCCGTTGTTCAGAATCGTGCGGGGATTCAACACCGGCAGCGAAACCATGGCGTTGGTTCGATAGCCCAGGGTTTCCTTCAGAAACGCGGGGAGGTAAAGCTTGGGCACCAGCGAACGGAATTCGAAGCCGTTCGACCCCAGCCGCTCATTGAACTTGAGAAAATCGTGCTTGTAGTATTCCGAAGCGTAGACGTGTTTGGGGCTACTATGAGGAAGCAGACCAATGAGGAGATTATAGTGCGAAGGCGACGTCCATGAAGCGTACGACCATCGCCGCTCCACCTTGCCCAGCTTCCTGATTGTGCGCGGACGGGCGGTAACAAAAGAGTCATAGCGGCAACTGTCAAAGACAATAAGAATGTAGTTGTTCCGCGGCGGCTTTGTTCTGCCCATATCCCATTGTAGTGCGGACGTGGTAAAAAGATGAACAGACGTTAATTTTATCCAGGAATGACGATCGGCAGAAGAGAACTCGGATCTCTGATCATGGCTTCCCTCTGGAACCTCAAGCGGGCTTCGGCCGAACAGTCGGAGGCAGCGCCCCGGAAGCGGCCTCCCAACATTGTCATTCTCCTTTGCGACGATCTGGGTTACGGCGACGTCGGCTGCTATGGCAACCAGGTGATTCGCACTCCTCGCATCGACGGCATGGCCGCGGAAGGGGTGCGGCTCACCGAGTTCTATGCAACGCCCACCTGCACTCCCACGCGCGCATCGCTGTTGACGGGAAGGTATCCTCTGCGTTCGGGGCTTACCCGGGTGCTGATTCCGCGAGAGCACTTCGGCATTCCGGATTCGGAGATCACGCTCGGCGATGCTTTGAAACAGCGCGGCTACCGCACCGCATGCATCGGCAAGTGGCACCTCGGCGACCGTCCGCCCTATCGCCCCAACCGTCACGGCTTCGACTCCTTCTATGGGCTGCTTTATAGCAACGATATGACGCTGCCCCTGGTGAACTGGCCCCCCATCAAGCTGTTTCGCAACGAAGAGATCGTTGAGTCTCCGGCGGTGCAGAGCACTCTCACGCAGCGGTTCACTGGAGAGGCTGTACGGTTTATCGAGGCCAACAAAGACAATCCGTTCTTTCTCTACGTGCCCTACACGACACCTCATCTGCCCTGGTCGGCCTCCGCCGATTTCGCCGGCAAGTCGAGGTACGGCGCGTACGGGGATGCGGTGGAAGAGGTTGACTGGAGCGTGGGCAAGATTCTTAAGACGCTCAACCGGCAGGGACTCGAAGAAGACACGGTAGTGGTCTTTTTGAGCGATAACGGCCCGGAACTGATTACGCCGAAACCGGGCGGAAGTGCAGGGGGACTGCGAGGCGGAAAGGGATCCACGTGGGAGGGCGGAGTTCGTGTGCCTTGTATCGTCCGCTGGCCAAATCGTTTGCCTGCCGGAGAGGCGCGGCCCGGAATCTCCTGCACTATGGATCTCTTCGCGACCTTCGCCGAACTCGCCGGAGTGCAACTGCCGCCGGATCACGTGGTGGATGGGCGGAATCTTCTTTCGTTTCTGGAAGGCAAGTCTTCCTCGCCCCGCTCCGCGCACTGCTTCCACAGGGGCCGGAAGATTTTCGGGGTGCGGTCCGCTGAATGGAAGCTGCACTTTTTCAAAACGGAGATGGGCATGTTGGGCCGGTGGAAGGATCCGATCGCATGCAAGCCTCCCGAACTTTACAATCTGGAGAAGGACCCCGGCGAGACGCGGGACTTGTCGGGAGATTATCCGGAGGTGGTTGCCCAATTGACCCGGCTCGCTCGCGATTTCGAGGCGTCCATCGTTCCCGGTACGCTGCCGCAATCGCACTGGCGCTCTCTGCTCCCAAACACCCGCGGGAAAACCACGAAACAGGATTCAGCCGGAACCCCGTTAGGCCGCCGGCCATCGAAAGAGTAGTTATGCCAAAATCGAAAAACGTCGATCTTCGTGGAACGCTTTTCGCACTTTTAGCTTGCGCGCTTCCGCTGGCGGCTGGGCAGAACCGGCCATCCTCCCCTCCCAATGTCCTCCTTATTACGGTTGATACGCTGCGGGCGGACAATCTCTCCTGCTACGGGTATCCGTGGAAGACCTCTCCCAATATCGACAAGCTTGCCCGAGAAGGGACCCTCTTCGAGCAGGCCTATTCGGTGATCCCCCTGACCGGCCCGGCGCATCTTTCGCTGTTCACGAGCCGCTATCCGCAGGAACATGGAGCCCGCCGGAACGGGCTGGCAGTGGCGGACGACCGGACCGTTGTCGCGCTTCCGCAGGTCCTGCGCGCCAACGGCTATCAGAACGCCGGTTTCATCAGTGGATGGCCGCTCAACGGCCGGCTTACCAAGATCGACGACTGGTTCGACCACTACGACGAAAACCTCACGCGCACTTATCAGATGTTCAACTCCAGCCGCTGGGCCGAGGACGTGACGCCGCCAGCCATCAACTGGCTGAAGGAGAATGCCGGCAGCGGGAAGCCGTTCTTCCTCTGGATCCATTATTTCGATCCTCACTCCCCATATGAGTTCCGGGAGGAATTTGCCGATCTGGAGCGGAATGCGTCGGCGGCTCCCGTTCCCGTGGCCGATGACGACACCCGCGAGCGGATTCGAAACTACGATACCGAGATCGCCTACATGGATTCGCACATCGGGAAGCTGCTGAATGTTGTGGACGACCTCGGGCTGAAGGACTCGACGCTCGTGGCGCTGACGGCCGACCACGGAGAAAGCCTCGGCGAGCACGATTACGTCGGTCATGGGCGGCATCTGTATGAGAACATCGTCCGCATTCCGCTGATCGTCCGTCTTCCCGGAAAGGTAGCAGCCGGTAAGAAGATTGCCACGCCCGTGTCGATCGTCGATATCGCTCCAACCGTCCTGGATCTGACCGTTGGGGAGACGTTGAAGGAGAAGAAGGTTTATCTTCCGTTTGTTGGACGAACGCTCGCTCCGGCCATGACGAAAGGGGAGAAGCTCTCGGCGCGCCGGATCTACTATGTGACGTTTCCGGGCAAAAAAGGGGTGGCGCCCAAGTGGCTTTCGTGGCTGTGGGTCACTGACGAAGCTCTGCCGTCGCGGTTCGGGTACATGGACGGGGCCGCCAAATTCGTCTGGGCGCCGGAGGAGGAAAAACTGGCGATGTACGACGTGAGCCGCGATCCGCACGAACTGCGGCCGCGCTCGGTCCAGGCGCCAAACCCCCAATACAAAGCCGAAACGAAACGGTTGCGAACGTGGTTTGCGCGGACCGAGTCGCGCGCGAGCGAAGAGAACCTTTCCGCGCGCGACATCGAGGTTCTCAAGAGCCTCGGATACGTCCAGTAACCCCCGCCCGTGCAGAGATGAACCGCCTTTTCGTTTACGGCAGTCTGCGGAGCGAAACAGGAACGGAACCTGCCCGATATCTTGCGCGCCGGGCCAAGCGGATCGGGCCGGCGAAGGTGCAGGGGCGATTGTATTCGCTGGGATCTTACCCGGCCATGGCCCTATCCACAAAGCCGCACGAGTGGGTGCAGGGCGAGTTATACCGGTTGCCCAACCCAAAGGAGATACTCTGCGCGCTCGACCAGTACGAAGGCTGCGGCAAGGGCGAACCAGCCGGCGAGTTTGAGCGAGTAGCCGTCACCGCGGTGGTTGGCGAGACGCGATTTTCGTGCTGGGCTTACGTCTGCCGCTTCCGCCCGCCGGAAGATACGCGCATCTCTTCCGGCGACTATGTGAAGAGCCAGTGATCGAGCTTCTCTTCCTCGCGGCCAGTCTCTTCGAGATCCGAGGCCAGGTGTTTCCCGAAGCCCGTGCCGCCGTTTCGCTCCATGGAGCGACCACGCCCTTTTCCGATTCCACGCTCAGCGACGGCAGGGGACGTTTCCGCTTTCGCAAACTGTCCGCCGGCAGCTACACGCTTGTGGTCTACGTTCCAGGCAGCGGCGAAGGGAGGCAGACCGTGGCAGTCGGGCCGGGCACCGCGGACAAGCGCGGCCGCGTCGAGGCGAGCATTCGCGTGAGTAGCGAGGTCCACGGGCGCGGCACGGTTTCCGTGCGGCAACTCGCAGTCGCGGACCGCGCACGAGGGGAATACGAGAACGCGCGGAAGAAGCTCTCGCGGCGCGACGTCACAGGAGCCGTTGAGCATCTCGAGAGAGCGGTGGAAATTTCGCCGCAGTTCGCGGAGGCGTGGAACTACCTGGGAACCATCGCCTACCAGAGCGGCGACTACGCGCGCGCGGAAGGCCTGTTCCGCAAGGCCCTCGACCAGGATGCGGAGGCTTTCGAGCCGCTCGTGAATCTTGGCGGCGCCCTCCTGTCGCAGGGCAAGTTTGAGGAGGCCATGCGATACAACCAGTACGCTTCGCTCGCCCGGCCGAACGACGCCCTTGCCAACTCACAGCTCGGAATGAATCACTTTTATCTCGGCCGGCTTGGGCCCGGACAGAAGCATCTGGAGATTGCGAAAAAGATCGATCCGGCGCACTTCTCGCATCCCCAACTCATACTCGCCGAGATTCACCTAAAACGGAAAGATACGCGCGCCGCCATTGCCGAGATGGAGCACTTTTTAAAGCACCACCCCGACGCGCCCAATGCGGCGAAGGTCCGCGAGGAGATGGAGCGGTTAAAGAGACGCGAGTAACCCCGCAAGCAGAGCGGTCCGGTCGGCGATCCGCTCGACAAGAATACTTTCGTTAACGGCGTGCGCGCCCTCGCCGACTCCGCCCAGCCCGTCCAGGGTCGGAACACCGAGCGCTGCCGTGAAGTTCCCGTCCGAGCCTCCCCCGGTCGCCGATTCTTCCAGTTCCACGCCAATCTCGCGAGCCACCCGCCGCGCCGTCCGGTAAAGCTTCACAACGCCGGCGGAGCGCTCCATCGGGGGCCGGTTGAGGCCGCCCGATACCTCGATACGGCAGCGCTTATCGACTGGCCGGAGGGCGTGAAACTTGCGGTCGATCGCGGTGAAGTCGCGCAGCCGCGGAATCCGGAAATCGACCTGCGCCTGAGCTTCCGCCGCAATCACATTGGAGCGCGTGCCTCCCGATATCACGCCTGGATTCACGGTAATGCCACGCTCCAGCTGGGTAAAGCCGGCGATGCGCTCAATCTGCCGCGCCAGCTCGACCACCGCGCTCGCGCCCGCGGCAAAGTCCACGCCCGCGTGGGAAGCCCGACCGTGCACCGTCACCGCGTATCCGCCCACGCCCTTGCGCGCGGTCTTGAGCTTGCCTTCGAGTCCCGTGCCCGGCTCCAGAACCAGCACGGCCTTGCTTGCGAGCGCGGCCTTCTCCGTCGCTGCACGAGAGGAGTCGCTGCCAATCTCTTCGTCGGAATTGAGCTGTAGCATGACTTGGCTGGGGACTGGGATATCCAGCTCCCGCAGCGCCTGCACGGCGAACAGAAAGAAAGCGATTCCGGACTTCATGTCGAGCACCCCCGGCCCCCATAGCCGCCCTTCGGCGTGACGGAACGGCATCCTGGCGAGAGTGCCCATCGGCCAGACGGTATCCGAATGTCCCAGCGCGAGGATACGACCGGATTTGCGGCCTCCGAACATTGTGAATTCGGCTTGCAAGTGCTTGCCGTGCGGCCCGCCGTCGAGGGTACGTACCTGTGCAAAGCCTGAAACCTGCCCGGCCACCAGATCCACGAAGCGGTTCACGGCCGCGGGATCGTCGCTGGGAGATTCGCACTCCACCATCCGTCGAATCAGGTCGACGATTTCAGCCTGGCGGCAGCGGACGTAATCGAGAATTGCTTTCACGATGGTCCATAATAACGATTTCAACGACAGCCAACAGGGGAGCCGTTAGAATAAGCAGTACATGAATGTCGAGATCTTATTGACCGAGAGCGAGATCGCGGAGGAGTTTGCCGATTCGCTCGAGGCACGCGACTTGCCGGAGAAGTTTTTCTATTGGTCCCCTCTCTCGGCCAAGGCCTGGCAGGCGTTGGCGCGGAGCCCGCTGTATGCGGGACTCTCGGAGACGTGGCGGCGGCTGGCGTCCCAGACCAAGCTGATGAACGACAGCGACAAGAACCTTTCGCTGGTCAGCCTGGGAGCCGGCGACGGTACGCGCGACCGCCCGATACTCGACGCCCTGCTCGGCGCCGGCGCCCAGTTGGAATATTTCCCGGTGGATGCGTCGCAGATCCTGATCGAGGAGGCTTGTGCCCTCGCTGAGGATCTGGAAGTGACTACGCGAGGTCTCAAGGCCGATATCTCCAGTCCCGTCCACCTGGTTCTCGCCGCCGACGCCGCCCCATCCAACAAGCTCTTCCTGATGGCCGGCAACACGCTCGCGGGATTTGAGCCGCTGGGTGAGATCAAGGCCATCGCCAACGCCATGCATCCCGGCGACCGGCTGGCGCTCGATATCGAAATCCACAGCGAAGAAGCCGTGAGCAATCACACCGGCAGTCACTTTCGTCGCCTTTCGCTCACCCCGCTCCTCTCGGTTGGGGTTTCCCCGGAGCAGGGTGACCTGCGGTCGGAGCACAGGCACGACGAGCGCCGTGAAGGACTTCACCTCATCACGCACAAGTTCCGCGTCGAAGAGGATATCCGGATCAGGGGCACGTCAAAGGAAATCCTGCTGCCGCGCGCTGAGTGGATTCAATTGAACTTTCAGTATCTGTGCTCGCGCGAGGCGGTGCACTGGCTGCTCGAATCGCACGCCGGGCTCAAAATCGAACGCGAAGTCGCCAGCGAGGACGGCCGCTTCCTGGCGCTGGTTTGCCGCAAGGGATGAGGGCGCTCGGCGCGAACGGCGATGTCTTGTAACATACCAGTAACGCCTAAAAACTCTTTTCAAGCTCATTCTGGCGGACCTACTATAGGAACCAAGCACCCAATTTGTCTGACCGCTTCCCTCACGGTTGCGGTTCGGTGCTGAGAACGCAGGAGCAGTGCCACACAATTTCCTTAATGCCGGCGATCGCGCACAGGGTAAACGCGACGAGGAGCGCTTACACCAAGCCGAGAAGATGGAAGCCCTCGAGAAGATGGCCAACGGGCTTGGATCTTCGCTGAATAACGCGCTCATGGTGATCCAGGGCTACGCCCATCTGCTGCTGGGGGAGCTTTCGGGACGCGGCCCGAGCCGCGAGTATGCCGAGGAGATCCGCAAAGCGGCGAACAGCGCGGCGGCGGTCACCAGCCGTCTGTTGGCGTTCAACGGTTCGCCCCTTCAGGAAGCACATCCCCTCAATGTGAACTGGCTTGTAGCGGAGATGGAGCCGGCTCTAAAGCGCCTCGCCGGCGCGAACGTCGAACTCACGATCCGGTCCGCGCCCGACCTCGAACTGGTTGGCGCCGAAGCCAAGCAGATCGAGCATGCCATCGCGATTCTGGTCTCGCACGCCCGCCAGGCACTTACCGAAGGAGGCGGCATCGAAATCGAGACGGCCAACGTGCAGCGCGGAGCCGAACCGTGGATCATGATTTCGGTAAGCGACGATGGTCCTGCATTCGATCCACAGGTGATCGAGCATCTCTTCGAGCCCTTTGCGGAGGAGTTTGCGGACCGTGCCCCGGAAAGTCTCGATCTTTTCGCGGCGCACCGCATCGTGAAGCGGGCGGGCGGCGATATTGAAGTCGAAAGCGGCCCGGAGCGCGGCAACACTTTTTGCGTTCTCCTGCCTGCCTTGGACTCCGGCGCGGCCGTCGAGCGGCCCGACGACGTCATGCCCCGCCGCGAGACCGTTCTCGTGGTGGACGACGAGCCGTCTGTGCTGCGCGTGGTACGCGAGATTCTGGTACGCGAGGGCTACACCGTGCTTGAAGCCGCCGAAGGAAGGGATGCACTCGCGGTCGCCGCGCGCCATTCGGGAACGATTCACCTTCTGGTGACCGACGTGATGATGCCGGAGATGACCGGCCGGGAGCTTTTCGACCGTCTCGCCGCGGAAGGACGTCGCATCGGGGCGCTTTATATGTCCGGGTACCGGGGAGACGTTCTGGTGGGCCGGGGAATGCTAGAGCCAGGCACCAGGCTGCTGCAGAAGCCGTTTTCCCCCGCAACGCTGGCCCGGTCGGTGCGCGAGGCGCTGGAAGCGATGCCAAAAACGCTGCGCGCGTAGGCCGGATGATGGTGGCGGCGGGGCGACTCGAACGCCCGACCTACGGATTATGAGACCGTCGCTCTAACCAGCTGAGCTACGCCGCCCGAAGTTTTCAGTCTACCAGAGTAACCGCCTTCTTTGTGAGATGATAGAAGCTTCGCCATGCAGTTTTCCCGACGTGATTTTCTCTATGGCGGCGTCGCCGCCAACGGTTTTAGCCGAGCCTTTGCACAGACCTCCGCTCCGCCTAATATTCTCCTGATTGTGGCCGACGATCTGGCCGACTGGATGCTCGGCTGCTACGGCAACAAAGAGATTCGTACTCCGAATATCGACCGGTTCGCGCGTACTGGAACGCGCTTCCTGAACAGTTTCGTTGCCACGCCCATCTGCTCGGCCTCGCGCGCCACGCTGTTTACCGGGCGCCTGCCCAGGCAGCACGGCATTCACGATTTCCTGACGGCCAAACCCATCGAACAGCCGCCGCAGGGACAGGCGGCGCCTCCGCCCGGCTTTCAAAACGAGGTAATGATCTCGGACGTCCTCGCCGGCAAAGGATACGACTGCGGCTACGTAGGCAAGTGGCACATGGGCGACGACCAGAACCCGCAGCATAATTACAAGTTCTGGTACACCATGCTGGGAGGCTCCTCGCGGTATCAGGACCCCGCCATGAGCCGCAACGGGAAGATGGTGGAGGAGAAGGGCTACCTTACCGAGTTGACGACGGAACGGGCGTGCGAATTCCTGGATCGGCAGCAGACCGGCAAGCCGTTTTTCCTGACCGTAAGCTACTTCAACCCCCATACTCCCTACGATGGCCACCCGCAAAAGTACTACGACATGTACGCCCAGACGAACTTCGAAACCATCGGCTGGGAACCTCCCGCTCCAAATGCGCTTCGGGAGAAGAACCTGCTGAAGGATACAGTCGGGAACCTGCGCCGGTGCGCAGCCTCCGTGACCGCGCTGGACGACCAGATTCCGGCGCTGCTCGACAGACTGCGGAAGCGTGGCCTGCGCGACAACACACTGGTTGTATTTACGGGCGACAACGGCTTTCTGCTCGGCAGACACGGACTTTGGAGCAAGGGACTGGCCTCCGACCCGATCAACATGTACGAGGAAGTCGTGCGGGTACCGATGATCTGGAGCTGGTTCGGCAAGACGCCGCCGGAGAGCACGCGGCCGGAGCTGGTCAGCTTTTACGATGTGATGCCCACGCTCTGCGAGGCGGCCGGCGTACAGGCGCCGGATCGCAATCTGTGCGGACGCAGTTATCTTCCTCTGGCAACCGGCCGGCCGCTGCCGAAAAATTCGCCGTGGCGGTCCACGGTGTACGGGCACTTCCGCAATACGGAGATGATGCGCGATTCGCGCTACAAGCTGGTGCTGCGCAATGAGGGCGCCGGCCCGAACGAGCTGTTTGCGCTGCGGCAGGACCCGCGCGAAAAGCAGAACCTGTACGAGGATCCCGGTTATCTGAATGTGCGGCAGCGGTTGGCGGCGGATCTGATGACCTGGCGCAAGCAGTACAGCCGCTAAAGCGCTGCCTGGCCTTCCAGGCTGCGCCACAGATACCAGCACGCGACGGAACAGTACGGCTGCCAACTTTGCCCAAGCCGCTCCACCTGTGCGGGTTTGGGCAGTTCGTCCAGGCCGTACGCTTTCCGGATGGCCGTTTGCACCCCCAGATCGTTTACCGCGAGCACATTGAGCCGGCGAAGAGCGAAAATCAGGAACATCTGTGCGGTCCAGACCCCGATGCCCTTTACCCGGGTCAGGTGCTCGATCACATCTTCATCCGGCAGCCCGGGCAGGTCGTCGAGCACAATGCCGCCGTTCAGCGTGTGGCGCGCCAGATCGCGGATATAGATAGTTTTCTGCCCGGAGAGCCCCAGCTTCCGCATGCGCGAAGGCCGCAGCTTCAGTATGCCGCCGGGAGTTACCTGGCCTTCGGCCGAGGTGGCCGCAAGCCGCCCGAAGATGGTGGCGGCAGCTTTTCCGCTGAGTTGCTGGTATACGATCGAACGCACCAGCGTATCGAAGCACGGGTCGCGAAATTCGATACTATAGGGACCGATGGTTTCTATGATCCGGCCCAGAACCGGGTCCGATGTTGTCAGGTGCCGAAGGGCTTTTTGCATTCGTGAAACAGGGACGGCGTGTACAGCGTCCTTGATAATGTCATTTTAGGATATGCGGAACACCAGCGCAGCTTTCGCACTCGCGTTCGCTTTCCTGGGGATGCTCATTTGGGCGGCCCCGCAGGTCGAACGTCCGTCCGCCGACCTTCCCGCCCCCATTCGCGTGGACGTCGAGGTTGTCAACGTCTTGTGCAGCGTCCGCGATAGGAATGGCGCTCTCATATCAAACCTCGGCAAGGACGACTTCATCGTCCTGGAAGACGGCAAGGAGCAGGAGATCCGGTACTTCGCCAAGGAGACCGATCTGCCGCTGACCATCGGGCTGCTGGTCGACGTAAGCGGCAGCCAGGAAAACCTGATCGAAGTGGAGCGGCGCGCGGCCCATCAGTTTTTCTCTAGCGTCCTTCGCAAAAAAGACATGGCCTTCCTCATCAGCTTCGGGACGGACAGTGAGTTACTCCAGGATTACACTAACTCGCTGCCGCTGCTCCGCGCGGGTCTCGACCGGCTGCGCCTCAAGGCGGCCGTGGGCGGTCTGCATCCCGGTCCGGTTCCCACCGCGGGAACCATCCGTGGCACGGTGCTGTACGATGCGGTTTATCTGGCGGCGACCGACCGGCTGGTCGGCGAGGTGGGACGGAAAGCCATGGTGCTGATCACCGACGGCGTGGACGTCGGCAGCAAGGTGAATCTGGACACGGCCATTGAGTTCGCCCAGAAGGCGGACGCAATCATTTACAGCATCTATTACATCGACCACAGCGTTTATAGTGGCGGCGGCTTTGGCGGTTTCAGCCCTGGCGATGGGGCCATCAAGAAGATGTCGGAGCAGACCGGCGGGCGGCTGATGAAGGTGGACAGAAAGAACTCGCTCGACTCTATCTTCGAGCAGATCCAGGCGGAGATGCGCAGCCAGTACTCGATCGGCTACACGCCGCCCAGCGGCGACCTTGACGGCGGTTTCCACAAACTCGAAGTGCGCACACGCGACAAGAAGTTGAAGGTGCAGGCGCGCAAAGGCTACTACGCCGTCAAGCAAGAGCGCCGCTGACCTTTTCGGCGCGAATTCGCAGATAATCGGTCACTGCGGTCTTTAGCGGCGGCATCGGCGCGAGACCCGCGGCTTCCATCTTTCCGTTCGAGAGCGCGGAAAACTTCGGGCGCTTGGCCGCCGTCCGGTATTCACGTTCGTTGGTGGACCGAATCTGGGGATTTAGGCCCGCGCAGGCGAAGATCAGTTTGGCGTAATCGAACCAGGAGATAGGAGTTCCCCCGCCCACGTGAAAGACGCCGGTGAGTCTCCGCTCCACCAGGTCCGCCGTGCGGGAGGCCAGCCAGGGGGCGTAAGTGGGCGACGCCACATGGTCTTCCACAACCCGGATCGGCTGACCGGAAGCGGCCAGACGCAGCATCAGCTCAATGAAGTTTCCCCGCGCGGTATGGAGGCCGCCGGGACCGAACACGCCGGAAGTCCGCACGATCAACGGACGGTCGAGGTAAGCCTGCGCGTACAGTTCGCCAGCCAGCTTGGAGACGGCGTAAGCTCCCAGCGGATGTGTAGGATCGTCTTCGCGATACGGCCTTCCGGCTGCACCGTCGAAGACGTAGTCTGTGGAGAAATGGACGAAGGACGCGTCGATCTGGCGGCAGGCCATGGCCAGATTGCGGACCGCCAGAGCGTTGGCGAGGAACGCGGACTGCGGCTCGCTCTCGGCGATATCCACTTGGTTATAGGCGGCCGCGTTCAGGACGAACGCGGGATTCACCTCGGCCAGAATGCGCTCGACGGCGGCCTGATCGGTAATATCCAGGTTTCGCCGCACCAACCCGGCCACCTGATAGCCGCGGGAAGAAAATTCCCGCGCGAGTTCTATTCCTAACTGGCCTGAGCTGCCAAAGATTGCTACTCTTCTGGACATTAAAAAAAGAATAGCGCAGAATTGATTGTAACTAAGTTGTAACGCAGGCGATGTTTCAGGCGTCTGCGATGTGGAGAGGAGGATCGGCGGGTGCTGCAGAGAAATTTGCGACGAGGCCGGATTGCGAACCTTCTGGGAAACGTGCTGTATATCTGCCTGCTCGCGGTCCTCTTGGGCGCGGTGTTAATGGGCATCACGTCTCTACCCCAGTTTTGACGTCGGCGGGCGCGCCCGTTTCCGCTTCCTGCAGGAGCCGGCGGGCAAGGAGTGCGAGTTCCGCGGTGTCGTAGAGGGCATGAACCAGCTCCATCCCGATTGCGAAACCCTGGCCTTCGGCTACGCAGTAAACAGCTTCGCCAAGCAGTAATGTCTGGCCCCACTCCACCTTTATGGCCGATCCGGGAGTTATCCGCGACGGCAAAACCAGCCGCAGGCCGTTTCCCGAAAAGTTGGTCAGGTGGCCGTTCAGTTTTTGGTCCGGTTCGCCCAGGACAGTGACGGTTACTTCCTGGCTGGCAGAGAGGCGGGGTTCGCGTCTGTGGTCCATGGCAGGTATTTCGGCGGGACTTTCCTGAAACTTTAGAGATACCCCGAAATCCTACCTGTAGGCGAGAGCCAGCCACACCACGGCGCCGGCCGCGAGAGCGAGCAGAGTGCCGGTGAGGCCCAGCACCACCCGATTCAACGAAGAGCCTTCCTCCGGCGGGGGCAGCCCGCGCAGCGCACGGCTGATTTCGTCTCGCCCGCGCCGGTCGGCGATCAGGATGGTTGCGGAGTTGGGGCCGGTCAGGGACGCAGCCAGCCGGCGGCGCAGATCCAAGGGCACGTCCTCTTTGGAGCGAAAGATTCCCTCGCCTTGGGAAGTTGAAATCAGGATGGTGGAGGACTTCACGAAACTGGGTCGCTTCATGGAAACCGCTACTCCCTGCCATGGCCCCGGGATCTTGACAAACTCCCGGCCGGCTTCTCCTCAATATTTTCCAACACAACCTGGATAAAACCCAAGGCCGCTTTCGAAAGCGGCTTGTCTTTGCGGTAAATCAGACCCAGCCGCCGCACCATCGGCTCCGGCGCCAGAGCTATGGCGCTCAGCTTCTTCGAACCGACCTCGTCGCGGCAGTTCGAGACCGCCAGGAACGACGCTCCCAGCCCCGCCATCACGAAGCGCTTCATCATCTCGGTGGAATCGAGCTCCATGGACACCCGGACCTCATCCTCCACTGGCTCGAGCCACGTATTCAGCCGCGTGCGGGTTGTGCCGGACTTGGGCAGCAGCAGCGGATGATCCACCAGGTCCTGACAGCGAATCTCGTTGCGCGAAGCGAGCGGGTGGGATGCCGGCACGATGAGGCGCACTTCGTCGCTGTGCACCTTCACGACCTGGAGGCGCTTTTCCTCGACGGGGAGCTGGGTCAACCCGAAATCCGCCGTGTTTTCCATGACCGCCTCTACGACCCGGGAACCGTAAGAACGGTCCACGTGAAGCTGTACGCCGGGAAACTGCTCCTTGAAATCGGAAAAGACCCGCGGAAGCACGTAGATACAGGTCGCTTCGTTGGCGGCGATCACCAGCTCGCCGCGCGGCACGCGGTCCAGCTCGTTGATGGCGTTCTGGCAGCGCCGGCGGATTTCCGTCATCTCCTCGGCATACTGGGAGAAGATTTTGCCGGCGGTGGTGAGGGAGATCCGGCTGCCAAATCGTTCGAACAAAGCCGTTCCCAGCTCCTGCTCGAGTTGGCGGACTTGGGCGCTGATGGCCGGCTGGGTGCGGAAGCAGGTCTGCGCAGCCTTGGAGAAGCTCTTGAGGCGCACAATCTCCAGAAACGTATGGATTTGATCAAAATCCATGGCTTGCCGCGCCCGGTTTCCCAACAAAAGTCTGTATCGACAGGATAGAAATAATGAATTTCCCCTTGACAGGAGGAATTGGTATCAATTGTATCAAAGCGCCCGGGTGGTGCGGACTAGGAAGCAGTAGGATCGCCGTAGCCGCGTCGCCGTTCTTTAGGGAAGAGCGGTGAACACCGCACCTTTCTCCCGGGCATTCCCCTCTATAATTGAAGCATGTGCGGAATAGTCGGTTACATCGGCGCCCGTAAAGCGGTCCCCATCATTCTGGACGGCCTCCGAAGATTGGAATACCGGGGTTACGACTCGGCCGGGCTGGCCGTGTCCGGGGACAGCGAGGAACTGGTGATCCGCAGGGCCTCGGGGAAGCTGCGCAACCTGGAAGAGGCTATCCGCATCAACCCCGCCAATGGCAGCTACGGCATCGGCCACACCCGCTGGGCCACGCATGGACGCCCCACCGAGGAGAACGCCCATCCGCACCGGGACTGCAAGGGCGACATCGTGGTGGTCCACAACGGAATTATCGAAAATTACCTGACGCTCAAGCATCAGCTTCAAGCGGAAGGGCACCGGTTCGAGACCGAGACGGACACCGAGATCATCGCGCACTTGGTGGAGAAGCACTTCAACGGAAACTTGGAAGAAGCTGTCCGGGCCACCCTGAAGCAGCTTACCGGCGTATTCGCCCTGGCCATACTCTCGCGCCTGGATCCGGGCAAGATCGTAGCCGCGCGCTCCGGACCGCCCGTGGTGGTGGGTCTCGGCGACAACGAGTACTTCGTCGCTTCCGACGTCCCCGCCATTCTCAACCACACGCGGGACATGTTTTTCCTCTCCGATGGAGACATGGCGCTGCTGACGGCGGAGGGCGTGCGCCTCTGCGACTTCGAGGGCCGGCCCATCAACCGCCAGGTGTCGCACATCCTGTGGGACCCCATCATGGCGGAAAAGGGCGGCTACAAGCACTTCATGCTCAAGGAAATCTATGAGCAGCCGCGCGCCGTCCGCGACACCACTCTAGGGCGCGTGGGCCAGGAATCCGGTCGCATCTTCCTGGATGAGATGGACATTGCGCCGAAGCAGTTCCAGGCGTTCCGTCAGATCAAGATCGTGGCCTGCGGCACTAGCTGGCATGCGGCGCTGGCGGGCAAGTTCATGATCGAGAAGCTGGCCCGCATCCCCGTCGAAGTGGACTACGGCAGCGAGTTCCGCTATCGCGACCCGATTCTGGACGAGGACACGCTGACCGTGCTGATCTCGCAATCCGGGGAGACCGCCGATACGCTGGCGGCACAGCGCGAGGCCAAGCAAAAAAAATCGAAGACGCTGGCCATCTGCAACGTGGTGGGGTCCATGGTCACGCGCGAGGCCGCCGGTTCCATCATCACCCACGCCGGCCCGGAGATTGGCGTCGCCTCAACGAAGGCCTTCACCTCGCAGCTCACCGCGCTGTTCATCCTGGCCATGCACCTGGCGCAGGCGCGCGGAAAAATCGATACGGTGGCCTCGCGCTGCCTGGTGCAGGAGCTGCTCAAAGTTCCCGCCAAGCTGGAGAGCGTACTCTCCCACGATGCGCAGTACGAAGAGCTGGCGCGCAAGCTGTTCCGCGCGACCGATTTCCTGTTTCTGGGCCGGGGCATTCATTTTCCCATCGCCCTCGAAGGCGCGCTCAAGCTGAAGGAGATTTCCTACATCCATGCCGAAGGTTATCCGGCCGGGGAGATGAAGCATGGGCCGAACGCGCTGATCGACGAAAAGCTGCCGGCGGTGATTCTGGCCGCCCACGACCCGACGAGCGACGAGAGCCGCGTGCTCTACGAGAAAACGCTGTCCAATATTCAGGAGGTGAAGGCGCGCGAAGGCATCGTGATCGCCGTGGCCACTGAAGGCGACAAAAATATTCCGGCGCTGGCCGACTATGTCCTGGAAATCCCCGAGTCGCGCGAGCTGCTGCTGCCGATTCTGGAGATTGTGCCGCTGCAGCTTCTCGCGTATCACATCGCGGTGCGCCGCGGCTGCGACGTGGATCAGCCGCGCAATCTCGCTAAGAGCGTCACCGTCGAGTGAAGCTGCGCGTCAACTGCCGATCCGGAAACGGGTTACTTCGGCCCACAACCCGACTGCCTGCAATATCCAGATCACGACGGCAATTACAACCACGACGTTCAGAATCGTCTTGATGCTGGAAGCCATGGGGATGAACGCATTCACGAGCCACAGCCCCACGCCAACAACAATCAACACGAACACGATATACACCAACGGCATTCCTTGGGTCCTCCTCAAGCGTAGGAAAAACAGCAATCCGCTGGCCTAAACTGGCGAAGAGGCTGGGTAAGTTGTCCGATTGCGCCCAATTTTTCCGGTCACAATGATTGAGGCTACCTTTCCGGCGCCGTCAGTCAGGAAAGCGCGTTCAGAAAGCGGTCGATATCGGAGAGGTTGTTAAAGACCGACGGAGATACGCGCATTTGGCTGTCCCCGGGGCTGACGCGCAGCGTGACGATGACGCCCGCCTTCTGTAAGCGAGTTCTCACTTTCTCGCCATCCGGGACGCGGAACGTGGAGATGGGCGTCGGCGCGCCAGGCGGCGTCAGGCATTCGAAGCCGAGGCCGGGCATCTCCGACCGAAGCCTGGTGTGCAGTACAAGATTGTGCCCTTGGATTTTATCCACACCGAGCCGGGTAATGTAAGCGAGAGCTTCATCCTGGCAGGCGCAGCCAGCGTGGGAAGCGGTGCTGACCTGGTAGCGGCCCGCGCCGGACTGGCTGGAGCGGCCGCCGAAATGCTTCCCCTTCATTACGCTGCCCTGCAGATTCTCTTGCACGTAGAGGTATCCGAACCGGCCCCCCATCAGCCATTTGTAGGCTGAGCAGGCGAGGAAGTCGATGCCCATGGCGCGCACATCGATGGGGACGGCGCCGGCGGCCTGGATCACATCCGTGTAGAGATAGCCGCCGTGAGCGTGAGCGAGCCTGCTGAGCGCCGGGGCGTCTTCCAGAAAGCCGTTCACGTTGGAGACAAGGGCGACGGCGATGAGGCGCGTCTTGCGGTCCACGACGCGCTCCACGTCGCGCAGATCGATGCGGCCGTCGCGGCTCTTGACGATGCGCACGTCGAGTCCGTCCTCCCGGCGCTTCCGATAGTTCAGCAGCGAACCCCCGTAGTGCAGATCGTTGGTCACGACGTTGCCGCCCGACGCCTGAATCTCCAGCCCGTCGAGGACTAGATTCTCGCCGATCTGCGTGGAGGGAACGAAGACGACCTCGGACGGCTTGGCGTGAATCAGCGCGGCGAACCGGTCGCGAACGCGTTGCTGGATGACGGCGCTCTCGAAGCGCTCCCGGTCGCCGTCAGGTCCGTAAGTGATGGCGCGAACGTACGCCTCCATGGCGCGGGCCGCGGGCAACGGCAGCGGATGCTCGGTCGCGGAGTTGAGGTAGATCTCGCGCTCAGCCCAGGGAAAGTCGGTTCGGGCGTGGGCGAGCAAACCATTGGCCTGCGCGCCGGCGCCAGATGCGGCGGCCAGTCCGGCCGTACCGAGAAACTCACGCCTTTTCATCTCACATCTCCAATGAGTACGTTGTGTAGGGATTGCGGCAGGGGTTGCCCGCGGCGACCTGCATTCTGTTGGCGCCAGGCTCGGCGACGATTGAGGCCACCGTGCAACCGGTGGAATCGCCCTTGTTCTGGTGACGGCAGATGCCGCGCGGCCCGTTCGAGTGGTCCGAGAGGAAGCGCTTCAGATCCGCGACGCTCAACTGTCCCATCCGCCCCGTAAGCAGACTGTCCATGCGGGAGAGTCGCGGGAAGGAATCCTTGAGGCTGCGCTCGTGATTCTCGCGGGTTGCGTAGCGAGGGCACAGGTAGTGATTGGTGTGCGCAATGAATCCGCGGCCCTGGTCGCGGAGGATCTGCGGGCCTTCCGTGGTTGCTTCCACGTCCAGGATCTCTCCGGCGCCGTCGCAGAGGACGTAGTTGCCATTTGAGGCCAGCGGCGAGCGTTCTAGCACCGACAGCACCTCCCTCAGGTCCCGGCACTCCAGCATCAGCCGTTTCACCGGGTAATGCGGCAGTCCCATTCTGCCGCCGGGCCCGCCCCCGAGAGCGTTGGCGAAGTGCGCAACGCCGGCGCTGTTCATCCCGTGGTAGCCGATCATCCCACCGAAGGTCCAAATCATCACCTGCGGCTTCCCGGGGGGCTTCAAGTGCAGGACGTAGGCGAACTCCAGCATCCTCGCAGGCAGATCGCTGTTCTGGCCGATCAGGATCTGGCCGGACGAAGTTCCCTTGGGGCCGACGGCATAAGCGGTGCAACCCTCGGCGGGGGCGCGGCCGATCTCGCCGCGGATATTGCAGGCCATCCCCTCGGCGAAGTGAATCGCGGCGCCTTCGGCGAGACCGCGGATCTCATCAACCAGATGCGGGCAGTGTTGTTCGAACAACGGGACAAAGGACAGGGCGCGTGCGCGAAACAGCTCGCGCTTGCCGCGGAAGCTTTCGGCGAGATGCTCGACGTGGGCACGGATGCGTTCAGCGGCCTGCTCGCCGTGCTGGCGGCCGAGCTCGCGATGAGCGCCGGAGCAGCGATAGATTGGATACGCCGCCTCGGACGCCAGCGCCGCGCCGGCGGAACCGGCGAGCATTGCCCGCCTCGTCAGGTGAAGCTCGTTCATGGCTGAGCCTCCTGCGCGCGCTGGCGGTAGACCGCGGCTGCCGCGTCGATCTGCTCCATCACGTGCTGCTTTTCGCGCTCGGACCGCCACTCGGCCGGGTCGGCGGCCATCTCTTTCAGCTTGTCGAGCCAGCGCAGGAAATAATCGGCCGACGCGCGGCTCCGGATTGGCTGCTTCCCAGTATAGACACGAACGGCATTGGTGACAGCCTGCCCGTAAGCCTTCGGGACCTGACGGTATTCGTCCGCTTCCGCAACCAGAGAGAACCAGCCGCTGCCATCTACCCGTGCCGTTTCCCGGATTCGGACTTCTTTTCCCGAAACTGGGATCTCCTTCCATACGGACCCATTGTGCATGATGCGCACCACGCGGAGCGCCGTACGGGACCAGACCCTTCCGGTGAGCGTGACCGGACCGGCCGCGGGCAGATGGACACTCTCTCCGCCTATCTTGCCGTTCACGCTGAACTCCGCCAGCGGCCCGCTGGTCATGAACACCCGGCCCTTCTTGAGGGCCTCCACCCAGCCATCGTGGGAGAGGGTGGGTCCGAGGTGGGCATAAGTGCGGATGATGCCGAGGGGGCGGTTGTCCTGCATGTTGGCGAGCGTGTCTTCGCCCCCGACGGGCGCTATGGGAAAGTCGTTATTCCAGGCGTGAAACAGCGGGATGAGCGCGCCGCGCGAGGCGCTGGACCATTCGAGGGCGTGAATCGTGCCCAGAGCGACGTCCACCGCGTATCCTCTTGCGCCGCCGAGTCCGCCTTCCAGGGGATCGCGGTCGCCTCCGAACGCGTGTACATAGCCGGTGGCCGCCCCTTGTGAGATCGCCTTGCGGAACTGGTCGGTGTTGCTGGGGTATAGACTGTCGATCCCCGTGCCCTTATAGCCGGTGAGGAACGGGGAGATGAGATGCTCGCGCAGCCCAATGAAGAAGGTGTGTCCCCAAAACGGCGGCCGGTACTCTTCGCCAAACACGAGCAGAAAGCGTTCAGCGGGACGCGAAGCCGGGTGGGCTTTACCGCCGGGCTTAAAGTACTGCCAGTCCAGAATGCGGTTGTCCTTGTTGGCAACCAGCGCGCTGACGATGTGCATGCCCTGGGCCTGGGCGATGGTGCGTAGCAGCTCGGGGGTGTTGTGGACAGGGCCGCCGTAGTTCATGTGGACGTGGGTGGAGCCCGAATACCAGCCGCTGGCCGGCAGGTCGGAAATCGGCTTCACGGTCAGAGTCAAGTTGTGCGCGGCGCCCGCGTCCGTTTCAATCGTCGCTCGGGCAGGTTCGTACTCAAAACCTTTGTGCGCCTCCAGGGTGAGCGGACCGGGGGGGACTTCGATGGTGAAGGAGCCATCGGAGAAGAACGTGCGCTCCAGACCTTCCGGCATGCGGGCATTGAACAGGAACGCTTCGTCCGGCCCGTACAGTTTTCCATCCGCGGCGACGCCGGCGATGCGGGAAGGCGTCACCCCGCCCGTTCGCCCATCAAGAACTCGAACATGCACGCTGGCACGCGGATTCTTCCACTTGCGTTCCCGGATGCGCAGAACTTTCTTCCCCCCGGCGTGCGCATCCAGCAGGCAGAGCTGCGGCAGTCCGCCTTCGTTTGAAATGTAGGCTATGCTCTCGCCGTCGGGCGACCAGCGGGGGTGGAAGTTATCGTGATCGCCGAAGGTGAGCTTATACGGATGCCCTCCGTTTATGGGCAGCACATACAGGTGATTGAACTGATCCGCCGCGCCCGCCGTGGAGGCGTAGATGATGCGCTTGCCGTCCGGAGAAATATCGGGGCGGGTCCGATAGAGCGTTTGTTCGTCAATCACCAGTTTGCCCTTCGGCATTGCATCTGGTGTGTGGGGAATTCGCCACAGGCCGCCGGAACCGAGATCGACTCCCCGGTTGGAGAGCAGGAACAGGTCGCGACCGTCGGGCGACCACGCGGGCTGAATGTGGAGATCCCAGTTGCCGAAGTAGAGGCGGGAGCGGCCAAAGTCGTTGTCGTGAGTGACCGCCAGCGCCTCGCCCGCCCACTGGCCGTTGCGGATGGGCCGTGTCTGAACATTCAGATTGCCCGCGGGAACGGTGGTCACGTAGGCAAGCCGGGCGCCGTCGCGGGAAAAGACCGGATCGGCGTATACCTGCTCGTCGTCTGTGAGCGCATGCGACTCTCCGGTTTCGACGTTCAGAATCTCGAGCTGGATGGACTTCCAGTGGTCGTCGGCCGTGTAGACGATCCACTTGCCGTCCGGCGACCAGGCCGGCGAGCCATGTAACTTGCGGCTGTCGGTCAACTGGTGAGCGACGCTGGTGGCCGGGTCCACCTTCCAGATGGAGCCGTAGTAGGAAACTGCGATCCACTTGCCGTCCGGCGACCAGGCCGGATACCAGGGCGTGGTGGTCGGCGCGTGCGAGAGATAGTAACTCGACAGGTAGTTGCTGCGGTACTTGACCGCCGGGTATTCGACGCCCTGGGCCCGCAGCAGGCACCCGGGCCCAGGCAGAGTGCAGAAGGTGAGAACTGCCAGAAGGCGAATGGTCATCAGAAATATAGCTTCAGAGCGAGCTGGACAACGCGCATGCTGGTCCGCAGGCTTCGGATTTCCCCTACGCGCGGCCCGTCCGGAATGACGGAATTCAGACCGGCGAAACTGAGATTATTGGGCGCCCCAAAGTACGGGGTGTTGAGCGCATTGAACAACTCCGTGCGGAACTGTAATGAGAATCGCTCCGTGACCTGGAAATTCTTGAAGGCCGAGAAGTCGAGGTTGCGCTGTCCAGGGGTGTCGAGAATATTGCGGCCCGAATTTCCAAAGTGACAAAGATCGGGTCTTGACGGAATGTTGCAGGTAACGCGCTGGAACGCCGACGGGTCGAACCACAATTTGCGGCTGGCGTTTTCCAGGGAGCCATCCGCGAGACGGTCCGGACGTATGTCTCCGCCGCCCGTGTTCAGGTCCGCGCCGCTGGTCGGGGTAAACGGAAAACCGCTTCGGAGCGTGACGATGCCGTTGGTCTGCCAGCCCTTCAGCACGGCGCCGGGAACGCCCGTAAGCGACCTGCCGAAGGGAATCGTCCACACCCAATGGAACATTGCCGCGTGGCGCTGGTCGAAGGCCCTGCGGCCCCGCGAGCCAAGGCGGTCGAAGATATTTTGCAGGCCGCTGCCCTCGTTGGCGCCATCCTCGCCGTCTCCGTGCGCTTTGCTGAAGGTATAAGAGACGCCGTAGGAGATGCCGTTGGAGTAGCGCTTTTCCAGTTTGGCCTGCAGGCCATGGTAGAAGCCGCTGCCGAAGGTTCCGTAGTAGCTCACGGGACCGAGGTCCTGAATCCCTTTCTCGGGCTGAGCCGGATCGTAAATGTACGGAAACCGGCGGCGCGGCTGAAAGTTCGTGTCAGTCGACGGCTCGGCCTGATTAAACACGCCATCATTGTTTGGCACGTGGGTGTTCTTGCTGCCCACATACCCAATGGTGAGCGCCGTCGAATAGGGCAATTCCCGCTGGATATCGAAGCTCCACTGCCAGACATCGCTGTCGCGGCGGTCGTGAGGCATGAAGCGGATGCTGAGCGGAGTGGAGCGGGTCTGTCCTCCGCTGAATGGATCGTCGAGCGTGAGCGGCCGGATGCCGTCGCGAAATCTCCGCGTTTGCACGTTGAACGTCCGTCCGTTCGCCGTCACCGGAACCGTGGTCGCCGGATCGGTCACCGCATTGAGTTGCTGGAAACCAGAAAGGGGCGGCACCAGGTTGAGGTGGCTGGTATTCACCAGCAGTTGCACGCTGGAGAACTGTCCCGCTCCCATTCGGACCACCCATTTCTCCATGGGGCGATAGGCGATGCCCAGGCGCGGCTGGAAAAATCCCGGGGACTGGTCCCATATCTTCGTTTTGGCCTCGTCCGTACGTACGCTGGCGGGATAGATCGTTGGAATCTGTTCACCATTGGGGCCGATAAATAAGGGCGCCCGGTGGCCAAAATCGGGCGTCCGCAATTGCCCGAACTTGTCCACGGAGTTCCCATAATAGTCCCAGCGGAAACCCATGTTCACGGTTAGCTTGGAGGTCACTCTCCAGTCGTCCGTGATGTAGATCGCTCCCCGATTCTGGCGGAGATTGACGCTCGGCAAGCCTTCCGCCGTCTGCGCCTGGGTGGGAAGACCAAGCAGAAGCGAGGCAAAAGCGAAGCCGCTCTCGTTTGCGCCAAAGCTCAGACTGCCACGCGAGAGGTTGGCCGCGAACCGGTCCAAGGTCACCCGGTTGTACTGAAAACCGATTTTGAGACTGTGCTTTGCCTTGGTCCATGAGAGGCTGTTGGCGATTTGATAGTTGTAGGTATCGTCAAAGCGTCCCTCCGAGTCCCCGATTGTGAACCCGATGCGGGGAATGCCCGTCTCCAGAGGCGTCAGCTTTCGATTATTGTCCGTGGCGACCCGGAACTGTCCAATGCCGAGGACATCGGGATCGAAATCCGTCTCGGAACGGGGGTTGAGGAATTCATCGCCCCAGTAATTCGTTCCGAAGCGAAGCTCGTTTATTACCGCGGGGCTAAAGACGTGAAGCCACTGCGTAGCCAGATTCCATGACCTCGAATATAGATGGTCGGGGAAGTTCGGATTGATGTTGTTGCGGCGCCAGTCGGAACGGTCGATATTGATTCGTCCGAATACGCGGTCGCGCTCCGAGAAATTGTGATCCACACGGCCGAAATATTGGTTCGAGTCGATCGGAACCGGCACCGGCCGCCGCGCCGTGAAGTCGAGGATATCGGCCTGCTGGAAGTCCGGCAAGGGAAGGTAGTCCTGCAATACATTCTGCGTGCCCTGATGCAGTCTGGACGCCGGAATGCGATTGCCTGGAAACGGCTGACCGGTCACCGCGTCGTATATGACGATGGGCTGGCGAAAGGGATTTCCGGTGGTCGGATTGATAGCGGGCGTCAGCAAGGCCGAGAAGTCGCCCTGCCGGAAGTCCTGATTGGGCCACCAGGCCGTTTCGACCGATTCGCTCATCTGGCGCCGGCCCTCATAATTGAACGACCAGAAGGTCTTGTTCTTGATGATCGGTCCGCCAATGAAGGCGCCGAATTGATTGCGCCGCAGGCGGTCTTTGGGCAAGCGGGCCGCTCCCTCGGGGCGCTCGAAATTCAGAAAATAGGTTTCGGCATCAAGTTTCTCGTTCCGGAGAAAATTGAACACCGTGCCATGCAACTCGTTTGTGCCCCCTTTCATGGTCACTTGAATGTGAGCGCCCGCGCCCTGGCCGAATTCCGCTGAATACGACGATGTCAGGACTTTGAATTCCTCCACGGCATCGACGGACGGAGTGAACGCAGTGTGGTTATAGAGGGGCATGATGGCCTCCACGCCGTCGATCGTGACGCTCTGATTGATCTCGCGCTGGCCATTGGCGATGACGGAAATACCGGTACCCGGAATCGGGAAGCCGCCTTGTCCGTCGGCCGCGCCGGTGCGGCTGCCGAACTGAACTCCCGGCGACATTACAGCCAGGTTCGTGATGTTGCGGCCGTTCAGAGGCAGGTCGACCACGCGCTTGTTCTCGACGACCGAGCCGATGGAGGCGTCGTCGGTCTGGAGAGCGACCGCCGATGCGGCCACCTCAATCCTCTCCGTGACGTCGCCGATTTGCAGCATGAAGTTGACGCGCGCTTTCTGCTGAATCTCGACGCGCAGTCCGGTCACCGTCGAAGAGCGGAACCCCTGAGACTCGCAGTGGACGCTGTACACCCCCACCTCGATCAGCGGAAACGTGTACTCCCCCGATTGATTCGTGGCGGCCGTGCGCGTTTCACCCGTCGCGATGCGCCTGATGGTGACAGTCGCTCCAGGAATGACGGCTCCGGTCGAATCGGCAACGCGTCCCAGGATTTCGGTGGATGACGTTTGTCCGCTGAGCCGGTGCGAGGGAATTCCGATGGCGAGCACAAGTGCAAGAATAAGAAATCTGCGGTATACAAAGAAATTCAAGAGATGCCGTGGCATGAGGTCCTCATTATTGTCCCTGATGGGGGGAGCATATCATAGAGCTCTCTCCAACTTCATTGCGGGGTGGGTAAGGTGTTCGATCGCCGTCAATTTCTGCGCGCCGCAAGCCTGACGGCTCTTGTGTCGATCGCTCCTCACGCCCGCGCGCAGACTACGCCGGAAGTCCGCGCGCTTGCCTACCTGGCGCAAGAAGTTCCTGCATGGTCGGCCGAAAATCGATGTTTTTCCTGTCACAATAACGGCGATGCCGCGCGCGCTCTATATGCCGCCCACCGGCTCGGCTGGCGGGTGCCACGGCAGGCGCTGAGCGACACCACGGATTGGCTGGCCCAGCCTTCCCAATGGGAGAGCAACCGGGGCGATCCCCAGTTCAGCGATAAGAAGCTGGCGCGCCTCCAGTTTGCCGCCGCGCTTGCGGAAGCGCTCGAGGCGGGCTGGCTGAACGACCGTGCCGCGTTGGGCCAGGCGGCGAGTTTGCTGGTGAAAGACCAGCAGCCGGACGGCTCCTGGCAGGTAGACGCCGAAGCCTCTATCGGCTCTCCGGTCACTTACGGCGCCGCGCTCGCCACTGCCACGGCGCGTCGGGTGCTTGCGGGCTTGCCAGATGCGCAATTACAAAAGGCCGCCGCGCGCGCCGATGCATGGCTGCTGGCCGCTCCATTGCTCTCCGTGCTGGACGCCGCGGCAATCCTGACAGCCCTCGGCCCCGATCGTTCCGAGAAACGGCGCGAATGCCTGGCATTTATCCGGAGCGCGCAGTCGAGCGATGGCGGCTGGGGACCACGCGCTCACGCGCCGCCGGAGCCGTTTGACACGGCCATGGTATTACTGGCGCTGGCGAACCTTCGTGGAGCGCCCGAGACTGCGAGTCTCATCGATCGAGGCCGTGCATGGCTGGTTGGCAGCCAGTTGCCGTCGGGAGGCTGGCCGGGAACCACGCGCCCGCCTGGAGGCCAGAGCTACGCGCAGCACATTTCCACCACGGGATGGGCCACGCTGGCGCTGCTTCGGACAGCCGGGCGCCCGCCGGCGCGGTAGTCTGAACTCCAATCCATGGCAGTATCGCGTAGAATGTCTGCTCATGGCCCAACGAATATGGATCTTGCTTGTCCTGCCAGCGCTGATGGCGGGGCGGGCCGCGGCTCAGCTCGCGCCCGGTTACGTCGATCCCGAGCCCGTCTTGCGCGCCGCCGCCAAGGCCATCGGGACCGGCAAGCTGAAGTGCGTGACCATCGCGGGCACAGGTTATTCCGGAGCGGTGGGCCAGCAGAAGGAATCCGGATGGAATGTCGATTGGCCACGCGGAGAAGCGCTGACCAATTACACGCGCACCATGAATTGGGAAGCCAAGACTTCGAAGGAGGAGTTCGATCGTAAGCCCGGACTCAATCCTGCGTCGTGGAAGTACGGTACTGGTTGGAAAGGTGGAACGCCGCTCCAGCAGCACTCGCGCCAGATATTCGCGGTGAACGGAAAGTATGGCTGGCATATCGACGGTCCGGACGGTAAACCAGTCCCCGCGCCGCCTGAGGATGCCGACCGCTGGCAGCTCGATCTTTGGATGAATCCGCACGGCTTTCTCAAAGCCGCGAGGCAGCCCGGAGCGAATCCGAAGGCCGTCTGGCGATGGGAGCTCGGCGAATCCGGCCGCGACGGCCCCACCACCATCCCGGAGAAAATGACCATTGTGTCGATTACCGTGCTCGGCAAGTACCGTGTGGACGCCACCATCAACAAGGAGAATATGCTCCAGCGCATCCACACCTGGATTCCCGATCCCGTCCTTGGCGACATGAATTACGAGCACGAATTCACCAACGCGAGCTATATCGATATCGGAAATGGCGTGAAGTTCCCGACCGTTTGGCATCACCACGACGGCTGGGACGACAACTTTGGGGCGCAGAGCGTGACCGCCGGGCACAACGGTTTTGGCGGCGACTTCAAGAACATCACGGCGAACGCATGCCCCGATCCACTGCTCATCCCCGAGTCGGTCCTCCGGGCCGCATTTCCCGTTCGTGTGGAGGCGCAAAAGCTCGCGGACGGTGTGTATCTCCTCGGCGGCGCATCGCACAACAGCGTGGCTATCGAGTTCAAGGATTACATTGCGGTAGTGGAAGCGCCTCTGGATGAACGGAGGAACCTTGCAGTCATCGAGGAGATCGTCAAGCTAATCCCGAATAAGCCCATTCGCTTCCTCCTCAATACCCATCAACATTTCGATCATATCGGCGGTCTCCGCACCTACATGCACATCGGCGCCACCATCATTACGCATTGGAAAAACTTTGAGTTCTACAGCCGCGATGTTCTCAACTATGCGCCGCGAACCTTGGATCCCGATATGCTGTCGCTGTGGCCGCCAACTGAAGTAGCGGAAGGTTATCAATACGAGACCGTCCGTGAGAACTACACGCTCAGCGACGGAACCCGGAGCATGCACATCTCCTACGTGCAGCCGCTGACGCACGTGGAAGGTATGTTGATGGCCTATCTGCCGAAGGAGAAGATTGTCATCGAAGCCGATCTGTACGACCAGTCCCCAGGGAACGCCACTCCAACGGCGGCGAATCGGACTTTCTACAGTCACGTGCAAAGACTGGGCCTGGATGTGGCAACTATTGTGCCTATCCACGGGCGCGCCGTTCCGTGGAGCGATTTCGTGAAGTTTATCGGCGGGCGATGAACGCGAGCCGGTAATTCGGAGCTTTCATGGTGATAATCGCGTCGTGCAGGTGACTCTGCCGCAGGCCCACCCGACGGTTTCCTGGCTTGCTTGTTTGATGCGCCTCCTCGTTTTCCCACTTAGAAACTTGTTGAAAAAGCCCTGCCGAGGGTCAGGGTCGCAAGCGAAAACCGCCTGCGCCACACATGTCCTCAATACGTTACGTGGCGTGGGCTTCAGCCCGCGAGGCTTTTTCAAGAAGTTCTTAGGCCCCCGTCGAACGGTCGCGTATCTCAGAGAGCATCTGCCGGATCTTGTGCTGGCTCCCGGCGAGTGTTGCCGGATCGGCTTCCAGGAGCCACACCAGGTTTTCCGCCAGGACTCCTCCGGCGGCGCTGGTATCTCCGCTGTCGACAAGTGTTTGAAACAGGTTCCACGCACTGATGCTCGTGTCGGGGTGCTCCTCGCCCAGCAGCCGCCGGCGGGCCCCCAGCACGTGCTCCTCAAGCTTCCGCGCCCCCGCCAGGTCCCCTTGCGCGTACACCGTTCCCGCCAGGTTGTTCATCGCGGTCAGCGTGTCGGGGTGCTCCTCGCCCAGCAGCCGCCGGCTGGTCCCCAGCACCTGCTCCTGAAGCTTCCGCGCCCCCGCCAGGTCCCCTTGCGCTTGCCGCGTCTGCGCCAGGTTGTTCATCGCCGTCAGCGTGTCGGGGTGCTCCTCGCCCAGCAGCCGCCGGCGGGCCTCCAGCACCTGCTCCTGAAGCTTCC
>JBBDWK010000002.1:38033-46368 GCA_040902885.1 Bryobacteraceae bacterium
GGGCCTCCAGCACCTGCTCCTGAAGCTTCCGCGCCCCCGCCAGGTCCCCTTGCGCTTGCCGCGTCTGCGCCAGGTTGTTCATCGCCCATAGCGTGTCGGGGTGCTCCTCGCCCAGCAGCCGCCGGCGGGCCTCCAGCACCTGATCAAAAAGCTTCCGCGCCCCGCTGTAGCTACCCCGTTCGTAATCGTGCCTTCCGACCCACTCCGCTACCTTCGCCTCCTCCAGGCTGGAGATGCCGCCCGAGAGGATGTGCCGCGCGTGAAGCATCTCCCTTGCTACCTCCGGGTGCCGGCGAATATCAGCCACGACCTCAAGAAGGCTGCTTAACCCCTGCGCGGCGGCCAATCGGAGGAGTGCGGTCCGTTCGTCTTTGCCCGTGCGATACCGGATCGTCCGGCTCACCAGAGTATGCACAATGCGGGCATCGTCCCCCTGTTTCGCGCAGAGCCCAAGCGAATCCGCTTGGTCGAGCGCGCGAAGCACGCGCCGGCCATCCTGGGCATGTGAATCGACCCTGCCGAACGCCGCCGCCACCAGTCTCACGGGTATCGCATCCACCGCCAGCACGGACGCCAGGCGCAGGAAGTCCATCCCCTCCTCGCCCAGGAGCCGCATGCTCTTGAGCAGCGTGCCGCTGATGCTTCGTTCGTGCCCAGTCGGCAGGCTCTCCCGCAATTCCGCGCCAAACTCCAAGGCATCCTTATCGGGTTTGCCCAGCTCGTCCAAATACTGCCGGAAGCTCTGGATGCCCTTGGCCAGGAAGCTGCCGGCAACTTCGATCGCCAGCGGGTGATTTCCCAGCTCCGCGGCGATCCCCCTGGCGGCCTCTTCTTCCGCACTGCCCTCCGGTACGCGGTGGCCGGTGAGCAGTTGCCAGGATTCGGTATCGTTCAGCACTTCAAGGTCCAGGTGACTGCCGAACGCCCCATACTCCGTGCCGCGCGTTGTGATGAGTGTGGAGGCGCCGCCCCACTGCGCGTTCCAGCGCCTCTCGATCTCTTCCCGTTCGAGTCCCGAGGGAAGATCGTCCACGATCCACAAGAAGGGCTGGCGGTTTTCCGCAAGTTTACGCCAGAAAGCGCTCTCCAACTGCTCCGGCGTCAGACCCTCCACCTGCACCCCTACGCGCACGGCGAAACCTTGGACCTGGTCCTGCCGCAGGGCTTCGCGAGACTGGGCATCGAGGGGACCCTTCGTGTCATCGTTACCGTAGGCGTTCAGCCAGAAGACCCCGCCCGGGTAGGCCGCCCCGAACAGGATGGCGTACTCGCGGGCCAGCAGGCTCTTGCCATTGCCGCCCAAACCACGCACCTGCGCCGCCGCCTGGCCAAACACTCCCGTGACGATGCTCATCCGGTTGGCGGTAAGCTGTCCGTGCAAATCCCACATGGCGCGCACGCGGCCCACAAACCGCGGCGCGCCCACTGGGGCCATGCCGTGGTAGTGGGGCATCACGGGAGCCGCGGCGCCCGCCAGTGTTGTCTTGAGAGAACTCACGTGCCCGCGGATCTTCCCGGCCAATGCGGCGAACGCCCCGTCTGTTCGAGCCCAACCCATCGACTGCTGTTCCGCAAGCAGCTTGGGAAGATGGTCGAACGTGGTCTCCGGGTTAATCGCCAGCACACGTTCGTACGGCTGCTCCCCCATCAACTGCGCAGTGAGCCACGCGGCTGTGATCTCCTGCTGGCACGGCCGGCTGAGCGGGTAGCTCGATGAGTAGAGGGCAACCAACACTTTCGAGGCGGCCAGCCCGCGGCGGATCTCCGGCGTGATGGCGGCGTTATCGGGCAGGTCAGTTGTGTCGCGCCACACTCGCAACCCGGCCACATCGAGAGCGTCGAGCAGCGCCTGGGCCCGCGCCAGGTCCGCGCGCCGGTAGCTGAAGAATATGTCGCAGCTCTCGCTCAAAGTACATCAGTGATACTACATTACAGCTAAAATGTACGCATGCGTTTGCTCTGCGCCCTCCTTGCTTCCGGCATTGCCGCCGCTCAGCCCGCGCCCGATGCGGCTTACCGCCAGATGCTCGAATCCAGACGCGAGGTCACGGAATACCTCGAGCGGACCGCGCGCAGTCTCACCGACCAGGCCGCGGCCGAGATCGCATCGCGCGACTCATGGGAGAAGGTCCGCGCCCGGCGGGTGGAGGAGATGCGCGACATGCTGGGTCTGCTGCCATGGCCGCAGCGCACGCCGCTCAATGTCCGCGTGACAGGCACGCTCGATAAGGGCGCCTATACCATCGAAAAGATCGCCTTTGAGAGTCTCCCGAAATTCTACGTCACCGGCAATCTGTACATTCCCAAAAAGCGGTCCGGCGCCGTACCGGGCATCATTTACGTCTGCGGCCATGCCTACTCGCCGCACGGGGACAAGACGCAGTACCAGCGCCATGGCATCTCGTTCGCAAAGAACGGCTACGCCGCATTCATTCTCGATTCCATCCAGATCGCCGAAACGTTTGGGCTGCACCACGGCATCCACTCACAGGAGATGTTCGACTGGTATTCGCGCGGCTACACCCCGGCGGGAGTGGAGGTCTGGAACGCCATGCGCGCCATCGACTACCTGGAGACGCGCCCCGAAGTCGATAAGAACCGGATCGGAATGACTGGGCGCTCCGGCGGCGCCGCGATGAGCTGGTTCACGGCGGCGGTCGATCCGCGCATCCAGGTGGCAGCGCCGGTAATGGGCATCAGCACCTACGCCGCGAACGTTCGCGACAACACGCAGAAGCTTCACTGCGACTGCATGTTCCCGGTCAACGCCCACCGGCACGACATGCTGCACCAGGGTGCGTTGATCGCGCCGCGCCCGCTGCTGATGATGCACGGCCGCGAGGACCGCCTCTTTCCCGTTGCCGGCTACGAAGAGTTCGAGCAGCGAGTCGGCGATTTATACAAAAGTTTCGGCGTGGGCGAAGCCTTCGGGAACGTCGTCGTGGACACCGGCCACAAGGACTCGGACTATCTGCGAGAGCGGGCGATCCGCTGGTTCGACAAGCACCTCATGAAGGTCGCCGAGCGGAAGCTCGACATGGACTATAGCGACGCTCCTCCCGAACAGCTTTCCGTATTCGGCGGCAGCCCGCCGGCCGATGCGATCAACTTCCGCATTCAGGAGAGCTTCACCACGCGCGCGGCCCCCGGGAAATTCGCAAGCTTGAGCGCGTGGGAGAGCCGCAAGACCCAACTGCTGGCCGAAGTACGGAAGCTGCTGCCCCAGCAGTCCGGCGATGGCGTCACCATCCGGACCGAAGTCCGCAAGCCCAAGCAGGTGGATAAAAAATTGCCCGGCCTCCTTTACATCGCGTCAGACGGAGAAGACCTCGCGTATATCAACGACCTTCTGCGCGGGGCGAGCCGCCTCAACGAATCGATCCGGATGATCGTCTGGCCGCGCGGCGTGGGCGAAGTGCCCTGGCCGCGGTCGTTCTGGAAAGACACGCTCCGCAACGCCATGCATACGGGCCAGACGGTAGATTCCATGCGCCTGCGGGACGTTCTCGCCGCGTTCCAGCAGCTGCGGGAAACCGAGGGCGTCGATCCGGAGCGCATCATGGTTGTGGGGAAAGGCGTCTCCGGCGCGATCGGACTCTACGCCGCGATTCTCGACCCGCGGGTCCACCAGGCGATGCTGATGGACCCGCCGTCGAGCCACCGCGAAGGACCGATCTTCCTGAACATCATGCGCCATACCGACCTGCCAGAAGCCGCCGCGCTTCTGGCCCCGCGCCGGCTCAACTTCTACGGCCAGATGCCGCCGGCGTTTGAGTACACCAGGCACGTGTACCAACTCCATGGCAAACCGGAACACCTCTTTGTCGCGATGAACATCGAGTACGTTCTTATGGGCCGCTACGATCACAACATGGCTTCTGGATTATGAGATTACTTCTACCTGTTCTCCTGGGAGTTCCACTGCTTGCGCAGCAATTCCCGAGTTACGATATCCTCCGCACTCCGTCTCCCATCACCGTGGACGGCAAACTGGATGAACCCGTTTGGCGCCATGCCCCGTCGGCCGGAGACTTCCATTTCAACTGGTGGAAGGACGGAGCGAAGGAGCAGACGGTGGCCAAGCTGCTCTGGGACGACGAGAACCTCTACGTGGGCTATTACTGCCACGACAAGCACATTTCCGCGAGTGTCACCAAACGGCACGGTCCGGTTTCGAAGGACGATTGCGTGGAAGTGTTCCTGAGCCCGAACCCCGAGAAGATCCGGAATTACTACGGGTTCGAAATCAATGTCATCGGTACGATGCTTAACTTCCTGAGGGCCGACTGGCACAAGGGACCGTTCTACTGGGAGCCGGAAGGCGTCCGCTATCGAACGTCGTTCCATGGACTGACGGTTAAGCAAGAGTCGCCGGACGACGAGCACTGGATTCTGGAGCTGGCCATCCCGTTCAAGAATTTTGAAAAGGATGCCGCGAACACGCCCCCGAAGGACGGAGACGCGTGGCGGCTGAATTTGAACCGGGCGGGAGGAATCACGAACGCTCAGTACAGCACCTGGTCTCCGGTCTCGACGCCGAAGCCAAATTTCCACGCCCCGGAAGCTTTCGGCCATGTTCGCTTCGTCAACCGGCCGGCGGGGAAATGATTGGGGCGGACGGAGCGGGTCAGGGGACCAGCCCTACCGAGCTAGAAATTTCGTCAAGTTGTTTGCCGGCGGACGCTTGGGTATTCTGGGAAAACGTCTGGGAGCCAAAACGAAAATGAACGGGACAGCAGCGTTGGATCTTAACGGCAGAGTGCGCGAAGCCAAGGAGCAGCTCGATGCGCACGTCCGGCAGATTGTCCAATGGCATTTCGATCCGGAGACGGGATGTCCCTTCTGGCTGGAGTTTGCGTCCAAGCTGGGCTGGGACCCGCGGAAGGAGATCCACTGCTTCGAAGACTTGAGAAAATTTCCGCCGTTCCAGGACGAATGGCTGCGTGGCGGCCCTGTGCGGCGCTGGGCGCCGCGCGGGCTCGCCGGAATGCCGCTGTACGTGTTCGAGACCGGTGGCACAACCGGCGTGCCGAAGAGCCGCCTGGCCATTGAGGATTTCCGCATCGACTACGAGATGTTCAGCGACACGCTGCCCGACGAGTATTTCCCGCGCGGCGCCAACTGGCTGATGCTCGGACCGTCCGGTCCGCGGCGGCTGCGGCTCGCCGTCGAGCACCTCTGCCAGCACCGGGGCGGCGTCTGCTTTTGCGTGGACCTCGACCCGCGCTGGGTCATCAAACTGATCAAGGCCGGCCGGGGAGAAGAATTGGAGCGCTATAAGGCGCACGTGATCGAGCAGGCGGTGACCATTCTGAACGCCGGGCACGACATCCGCTGCATGTTCACCACGCCGAAACTGCTCGAATCCCTGGCCGAAGAACTCGACAACCGGGGGACCAGCATCCGGGAGATGGGCATCACAGGCATCCTCGCCGGCGGCACCGAGTTCACGCCGCAGTTCACCCGGTTCGCCAGGGAGGAATTGCTGGGCGACGGCGTACACATGACCCCGACCTACGGCAATACTCTCATGGGGCTGGCCTGCTCGAAGCCGGTCACAACCGAAGACGGCTACAAGATCGCCTACTACGCGCCGCAGCCGAGGGCCGTAATCGAAGTGGTCTCCTTCGACGATTGCGACAAGGTGGTGGAGTACGGGAAGACAGGGCGCGTCAGGCTGACCACGTTGACGCGGGAGACCTTCATTCCCGGCTTCCTCGAAAGAGACGAAGGCGAGCGGGAAAAGCCTTTCGAGAAATATCCTTGGGATGGCGTCAGCGGGGTGCGGCCCTTCCGCCAGCTAGGCGCCACAACTGTCGTTGGTGTTTATTGAGCAAGGGAACCCGATGCTGAACCTGCCGATTTTGCGATGGGGCCAGGCGTACACGAGCCTGGAACAGGACCATGTAGTCCATTTTCTGACGGGCGAGACGCTGGCTCGCGTCAGCCAGGCCAATACGGGGCTGCTCGGCCGGGACATGCGCCACGCTCAACGCGCCCGGGATGCCCTGACCGGGATTCCGATTCCGGAACTGATCGGGATTATGAAGAAGGCGGCGGATCTCTATCTGAACGGTACCCTGCCCATGGGGGACGGCGAGCAGACGCCGGACGATTTCGCCCGCCAGCAGTCCGCCAGCACCGGTTTGCCGGAGCACCTGTGCCGGGGCAACATGAAGAAGAACCATTTCGTGTTGTCGAACATGGATCGGATTCTGGACGCGCTGACGCGCGGGCTGGACCTGGACATCCTGACGCGCGGCTATGGCGTGGAGTCGAGGGGCGTGACCGTCAGCTACCAGGCGCAAGCACCGGTGCTGGGTCTGGTGCTGCCCTCCAACTCGCCAGGCGTGCACACGCTATGGCTGCCGGTAATTCCCATGCAGATCGGGCTGGTGCTCAAGCCGGGGCCGCAGGAACCCTGGACGCCGTACCGCATGGCCGCCGCTTTCTTCGAAGCGGGCGTGCCCCGGGAGGCGATCTCTATCTACCCCGGCTTGGGCGATGTGGGCGCCGAGGTGGTGCGGCGGATGAACCGCAGCATGATCTTCGGCGGCACGGCGACGGTGGAGAGCTATAAGGGCGATCCGCGCGTGCAGGTTCACGGGCCCGGCTTCAGCAAGATCCTGCTCGGCGACGATGTGGTGGATCACTGGGACCGGTATCTCGACATCATGGTGGACAGCGTATTTGCGAACAGCGGGCGCGGATGCATCAATTGTTCCGGCGTCTGGGCATCGCGGCACACGCGCGAAATCGCCGAGGCTCTCGCCGCGCGGATCGGGCCGGTGGAGCCGAAGCCGCCGGAGGACGCGCAGGCGAGCCTGGCGGCATTTACCGTTCCCGGCGCAGCGCGGGCGATCTGGAAGTCGATTGAGGCCAAGCTCGGCGAAACCGGCGCTGAAGAGGCGACCCGCCGCTTCGGGCCGCGCCTGGTGGAGAAGGAGCGCTGCGGCTATATCCGGCCGACGGTGATCCACTGCGACTCTTCCGAGCGGGCGCTCGCCAACACGGAATTCATGTTCCCGTTTGTCAGCGTCGTCGAATGCCCGCAGGAAGAGATGCTGAAAAGGATTGGGCCCACGCTGGTGTGCAGCGCCATCACGCAGGACGCGCAGTTTCAGCGGAGTCTGATGGAGGCCACGCACATCGACCGGCTGAACATCGGCGCGATTCCGACGATCCGGCTCGACTGGTTGCAGCCGCACGAAGGCAATATCGTGGAATTTTTATTTCGCCCGCGCGCGTTTCAGACGTCGGCGGAAGCGGTTGCGGTGTGAGGGCGTGGCTGGCCGTCTTCAACTGTCTGCCTGTACTTCTTCTGTTTGCATGGCTGCCGAGCGCATGTGCAGAGTTGTCAGTTGGCGTCACGATCTGCGGAATCCCCACAAAAGATTTCGTTAGTTCCGACAACTCCGCGTATACGCTCAACTCGGAGCGGCTGCTGATCGGTCCGACCGTCAGGCTACGCATGCGTTCGGGACTCGGGTTCGAAGTAGGAGCGCTGCGCAAACGCCTCGCCTTCCACTATCGGTTCGGATTACGAGGTCTGAGTTTCAAGGAGTCCAGCTCAGCCGCGACTGTGTGGCAGTTTCCGTTGGTGCTTCAGTATGGCCGCACTCTCGGCCGCGTGACGCCTTATGTGAATGCTGGCCCGACGCTCCGTTGGATAAGGGGCGGAACCGAGACGGGCCAAAATTGCACCCAACTTCCAACCGTCGTTTGTAGACCTTTCACCCAAGCGGGATTGAGCGAAATCCAGAACCGAAGCACTGCCGGGATTCTGGCGGGTGCAGGCGTCGAGATCGGAGCAGGATTCCTTCGGTTGTCGCCAGAGGTTCGATTCACGCATTGGCTCCAGCGCCCGTTGAGAGAACCGGTTGCGAACGACAACCAGGTCGAGTTGTTGTTATGCATTGCGATACCAATCACCCGAGAATAGATGGTTGAGGCAGAGAGTCCATGCGCAAGCACTACGGGAACTCGGTCAGCAGTTCAACGGACAGCAGTGTCTCGGGGGAATCCGGCGCTGCCTCAAACAGCTTCCGCCACTCGGGGTTAGCGCTCTCAAACGCGGTCCTCGCTCCATACGCAGCCATGTCTTCGTACTCGATCACCATAATCACCGGTCCCGTATCGGGTCCGGGTACCGTGTTCCGGAACAGACGAAAAGATTTCGGCATCACCGCACTATTGAATTTGGGATCGCCGGCCGCTTTCAGCTTGGCCATGAAGTCGCCGAACCTGCCGAGTTTTACCGCGTACTTGAACACTGCAATCACAGCCATAGTTGTCTACCCAGCGCTTTACCAGTCCGCTCCCTCACGGTGGCGGG
>JBBDWK010000002.1:46378-214355 GCA_040902885.1 Bryobacteraceae bacterium
CGGTAAGTCCCTTCAGAGCCGCGACCGTCAGGGAGCGGTTGTTGACCGTGAGATAACCGACGCTCCGTGTGACGCCGCGCTAAGGCCACAGCACCGAACCGCACGCGCCAGCAAGCGGGCCGCTTACGCCCGCACAGCCGCCAGTTCCTTCACGATACCCGACAGAAACGCTTTCGCGTCCCCGAACAGCATGAGCGTCTTGTCCATGTAATACAGCTCATTATCGATTCCGGCGAAGCCGGGGCTCATAGACCGCTTGATTACCATGACGGTACGGGCATAGTCGGTGTTCAAGATCGGCATGCCGTAAACGGGGCTGGATTTGTCGTGCCGGGCGGCGGGGTTGGTGACGTCGTTGGCGCCGATCACCAGCGCAACGTCGGCTTGCGCGAATTCGGAGTTGATGTCATCCATCTCGAAAAGCTTGTCGTAGGGAATGTCCGCCTCGGCCAGGAGAACATTCATGTGGCCGGGCATGCGTCCCGCGACGGGGTGGATCCCGAAGCGCACGTCCACGCCGCGCAGGGATAAGACGTCGAACAGCTCCCGCAGCTTGTGCTGGGCCTGCGCGACGGCCATTCCGTAGCCCGGAACGACAATCACCAGCCGGGCCGAATCGAGGACCTCAGCGGCCTCCTCAGGGGTGGCCGATCGCACCGTCTTCTTTTGCTGCGCCTCAGGCCCGGAGACCTGGACCTGACCGAAAGCCCCGAACAGCACGTTGGTGAACGACCGGTTCATGGCCCGGCACATGATGATGGAGAGGATAAGGCCGGAGGAACCATCGAGGGCGCCCGCGATGATGAGGAGCTTGTTGTCGAACGCGAACCCCATGGCCGCGGCCGCAAGACCCGCGTAGGAGTTCAGCAGAGCGATAACGGTCGGCATGTCGGCGCCGCCGATCGGGACGATGAGCAAAATGCCAAACAGGAGAGACAGGCCGGCGAAGACGGGGAACAGCCAGGTCTGTTCGGGGAAGCCAATCAGATAAATGCCGGCCAGGACCGCGACCCCGAGAATGGAGAGGTTGACGACGTTCTGCCCGCGATAGACGATGGGGCGGGTGGGGAGGATCTCCTGGAGCTTGCCGAAGGCCATCAGGCTGCCGGTAAACGTGAGGAAGCCCAGCAGGATTTCGGTCGTTAGCGCGACCATGATGTAGGTATCCGGCGTATGGCGGTAGTATTCCGCGGTGCCAATCAGCGCCGCGGCCAGCGCACCGAAGGCGTGCGAGAGCGCCGTTCGCTGCGGAACCGCCGTCATCGGCATGAGGTAGGCCAATGGCACGCCGATGGCGGAGCCGATGCAAAAGGCGATCACGATCCACTGGTAGTCGACCACTTCATGCCGGACCAGCGTGCCGACGATCGCCAGCAGCATGCCAATCTCGCCGGCGAGGACTCCGCGGCGGGCGGTGGCGGGCGAACTCATCCACTTCAGCGAGAGGACGAAAAGCCCGGCGGCCACCAAGTAGCTGATCTGGACGACCTGCACGAGCATTACTTCTTCTCCGGCGTCCGCTTCTTGAACATCTTGAGCATGCGATCCGTGATGAGAAAGCCGCTGACCACGTTGATGGTGGCCGTCGTGACGGCGACGAAACCGAGCACGCGGCTCAAGGTGCTGGCGTCTTTTTCGCCGGCGACGAGGATCGCGCCGACCACGGAGATCGCGGAGATGGCGTTGGTCAGCGACATCAGCGGCGTGTGCAGCAGCGGCGAGACGCGCCTGATGAGCTCAAAGCCGAGAAAGGCGGCCAGCATGAATACGTACAACAGGGATTCATCGAACGGCATCGGGTTGCGGTTGCTCCTTTACCAAAAACTGCCGGACGCGAGGGTGAACAATCTCGCCCTGGTGCGTGATCAAAGTTTCACGGGTAATTTCGTCCTCCATGTCGATGACAAGAGCGCCATCGCGGACAAGGTGCTTCACGAAAGCTGCAATGTTGCGCGCGTACATCTGGCTCGAATGATACGGGACGGTCGAGGGCAGGTTGAGAAGGCCGATGATGGTGACGCCCGAGGCTTCGATGGTGCGGCCGGGCTCGGTGAGCTCGCAGTTGCCACCGCGCTCCGCCGCAAGATCCACGACGACCGAGCCGAGGCCCATGCCGGCCACCATGTCCCGGGTGAGGAGGAGGGGCGCTCTCTGGCCGGGGACGGCGGCGGTGGTAATGACGACGTCCTGCTCGCGGACCACCTCAGTGAGAAGTTCGCGCTGCCTTCGGTAGAACTCTTCTCCGAGAGCTTTGGCATAACCGCTGCGGTCTTCGGCGGCCGCGTCGACGGCGACGGAGACGAACCTGGCGCCCAGCGATTCGACCTGCTCTTTCACCGCGGGCCGGACATCATAGGCGCTGACCACCGCGCCCAGACGGCGGGCGGTCGCGATGGCCTGAAGGCCCGCCACGCCGGCGCCGAGGACGAAGACGCGAGCCGGGGCGATGGTGCCCGCCGGAGTCATGAGCATGGGAAACATGCGGGGCAGAGCGTCGGCGGCGAGCAGGACAGCCTTGTAGCCCGCGACAGTCGCCATGGAGGAGAGGGCGTCCATGGATTGGGCGCGGGTGATGCGCGGCATGAACTCCATGGCGAGGCTGGTGACACCGCGCGCGGCGAGCTCGGGATACTGATTGGGGGTGGTGAAGGGGTCCCCGAAGCCAATCACGGTTTGTCCGCGCCGGAACAGCGGAAGGTCCGCAGCGCCGGCGTCGGGGTTGTCGCCAAGCGTATGGACCTGCAGGATGACCGTCGAGGCATCGAACACCTCGCGGCGGCTGCGAACCACGCGAACGCCTTTCTGCTCGTATTCGCCGTCGAGGAAGCCGGCGCGCTCACCGGCTCCCGCTTCCATTCGTAACTCGACTCCGCTCTTGGCAAGCGTGTCGATCGCGCGCGGGGTGAGAGCAACGCGGCGCTCGTGGGGATACGTTTCGGCTGGTACTCCGATGGTCAGCGGCACTCAGGATCTCTCGGATGAGTTCATTAACAACAAGCTTAACAAGGATTGCTTATTTCTTTGTTAATCCCCGGATGGTGTCGAGCGTATCCGCATCCTGGGGTTTCTTGTCCGTCCGCCACCGCGCCATTCTCGGGAAGCGCACCGCGATGCCCGACTTGTGGCGCGGAGACTCCTGAATGCCTTCAAACGCCAGCTCGAAGACCAGCTCCGGCTTCACCACGCGCACCGGGCCGAAGCGTTCCACTGTGTTGCCGCGGACGAACGCGTCCACCTTTCGGATCTCTTCATCCGTCAGGCCGGAGTAGGCCTTGGCAAACGGCACGAGATGGCCGTTGTCCCAGACGCCGAACGTGTAGTCCGTGAAGAGGCTCGCGCGGCGGCCGTTTCCCGGCTGCGCATAGATCAGCACGGCGTCCACCGAGTATGGCTCGATCTTCCACTTCCACCAGTCGCCGCGGCGGCGTCCCGGCCGGTACGGCGAATCGAGGCGCTTGAGCATCAGGCCCTCGACGTCGCGGCCGCGCGACTCAACCCGGGCGTTAGCCAAATCTTCCCAGGAGTCGCCGTGCACCACGGGCGATAGAACCAGGTGGGAACCGGCCATGGCTATCACCTCTTCAAGCCGCGCCCGACGCCACTGCAGCGGCCTTTCGCGCACATCCTCGCCGGCCAGCTCCAGCACGTCGTAGGCGATCAGCACTACCGGGACCTCGTTCAGAATCCGCGCGCCCAGCGCCTTCCGCCCGATGCGCCGCTGCATTTGCGCGAAGGGCAGGGGCGCGCCGTCCTTCCAGGGCAGAATCTCGCCGTCGAGCACCGTGCCTTCGGGCAACAGGCCGCCCGCGCGTTCGAGTTCGGGGAAGCGGTCCGTAATCAGATCCTCGCCTCTGGACCAGAGGAACGTTTGCGATGAGCGGCGGATGAGCTGGGCGCGAATGCCGTCCCATTTCCACTCGGCCAGCCATTCGCGCACGTCGCCGAGAGACTCGACCTCGCCTTCCAGCGGGTAGGCGAGGCAGAACGGGTAGGGGCGGCTGACGTCGGCGTCGCGTGCATCGGCTTCGAGCGCCTGCCGCCAGAACTCGAGTGTGGGCTGCCAATCGCCCATCAGCCGGTGCGCCAGCACTTCCGCCTTCACGCCGCTGAAGCCGGCCAGCGCGCGAATCACCAGCAGCCGGGAGACGCCCACGCGGAATTCGCCGGTGATGAGCTTGTTCCAGACAAAGCGCTGGGTGTCGTCCATCTCGCGCCAGGCGCGCAGCAGCGCTTCGCGGCGTTGCGCGTCGTCCATGTGCCGCAGCGGCAGCAGACGCTCTTCCACCCAGCGGTGGAGAGGCAGATCGCTCGAAGCGGCGGATGGAGGGAGGAGCAACGCGATGGTCTCGGCCAGGTCGCCTGCCGCGTGGTAGCACTCCCCGAACAGCCAGTCGGGAATCCCGGCCTCCTCGGCGGCCCAACCGGCGAGCTTTCGGGATTCCACCAGACGCTTGGGACGGCGCCCGATGAGGAAGTGTACAGCCCAGGGCGCATCTTCGGGCGCCGCGTGGCAGAAGTAGCGCACCAGGGCTTCCACCTTCGCGTTGGTTTTGGTGGTCTCGTCGAGCGCGGTGTAGAGTTGTGCGAAATCCTTCAACTCTCCGCCTCGCCTTCAAAGCGTGTTTCGACCGCCCGCGCGTCGCGGCCCTTCTCCCGGAGCCAGCGCACCAGAGGGGTTCGGTATCCGTGCGTCACCCAGACGGATTCGGCGCCGGTGGCTTCGATGGCCTCGTTGAGGCCGCTCCAATCGGCATGGTCGGAGAAGACGAAGCCGCGGTCCAACGAGAGCCGGCGGCGCGTGCCGCGGATCCGCATCCAGCCGGACGCGAAGCCGCTCGAAAAAGGTTCGAAGCGGCGCGTCCAGGGTGTGCCCCTGCAGGAGGGCGGCGCCAGAATCAGAGCTGTGCTCCAGACCGTATCGGGGGGCGCGGCGGCAACGTGGACCGTATTGGCGAGCGGAACCCCCTGCTGCCGGTAAATTTCCGTTGGCGCTTCCACGGCGCCGTGGGTATAGATTGCGGCGCCCTCCATCCGGTTCGCCAGACCGGCGAGCAGACGCTGCGCCTTGCCGAGGGAGTACGTGAGCAGGAGGCTGGCCTTTCCGGCTTCCCGGTTGGCGCGCCACCAATCGGCGACGCTCGCCAGCACGTTTTCGGAAGAAGGCCAGCGGTAGATGGGCAGCCCGAACGTGGATTCGGTGACAAAGGTATGGCAGCGCAACGGCTCGAAAGGAGCGCAGGTGGGGTCGGACTGGAGTTTGTAGTCGCCGGAAACCACCCAGACCTCGCCGCGGTGCTCGATGCGCACCTGGGCCGAGCCGAGGATGTGTCCGGCGGGGTGCAGAGACACGCGAACGCCGTTCAGGAAAACGGGCTGGCCGTACTCGACGGATTCGATCTTCGGGGCGAACCGGGCGTCGGGATCTGCGGACAGCCGTTGGCGCAGCACCCGCTCGCCGTCGCGCGCGACCAGGTAGCGCTTGGATCCCCATCGGGCATGGTCGGAGTGCGCGTGCGTGATTACCGCACGGTCCACGGGTTCCCATGGATCGACGTGGAAGTTGCCGGCCTCGCAGAACAAGCCATTGTCGCTTTGCCGCAGAATAAGAACCACCCCGCGAAGCTTGCCTGCATTCAGTATAATTGACGGACGCGCGGCGGCGGCCGTGTACGGGAAAAAGGCTACAGTTGTTAAGTTGTATTCTCCGGCGCGCGTGCAGTACAGTGGATACCGAGAAAGAGGGGCAGCCATCCATGAAGGCACTCCCGTCACTATCGTTTTTGCTGTTGGTTCTTGTCCCGTTGGGGTACGGAGACGAGCTTTCAGACCGGGTCCGGCAGTTGGAGAAATCGGGTGATGCGAGGGAGGCTCGAACTCTGCTCGCGCAGTCCGCTAAAAACAATCCCAAAGACGTTGCGGCTCTCATCCAATATGCCGAGTTTCTGGATCGCTATAACGATCCGGAGGCGCGCTCCGTCTATGGCAAGGCGCTGGCGGCGCTAGGCACATCGGGAAACGCCCAGGAGAGGGCGCGGATCGCGAAACGCCTGGAGGTGCTGAATCTGCTGGCTGGAGACGGCCGGAAGGAATCCGCCAGGAAAGAAGAATGGCCCGGCATTACGATTCCGGGCCCTTTGCGCTCCTTCGCCCGGATGGCTGCGGTCTCGAGCGATCTGGACGCCGCCGACCTGCTTTCGGCCGTCGCCCGGAACGTAGTCACCAATGGCTATCAGGCTTCGCACAGCAATGACGCGCTCGAGCAGACCGAGTATCTGAAGCTGGTTCATCGTTACCTTTCCCAGGCGCGCGAATTGGAGAAGCTTACGGGGGCCGACAAAGTGCTCCGCGTCGACTCGTGCGATTCTTCGCAAACCGCGGATCTGCTTCGTGTTCTGGGTTACCGTATGCGCGGCGGCTGCGGCAGTGAAGTGGTGCTGGAAACGGTCAATGCGAGCCGCGCCTTTTTGACCACCGACTCGGGCTTTCCGCTCTTCGACCTGGAGCAGGCTCTGCGCACCAATCGTCCCTTCGCATACGACTTCAAGCCGACCTCGGCCGCCGTGCTCTACGGTCCGGACTATTGGCTGACCGGACAAGAGAAGGAAGGCGGCGAGTTCATCGATACCTTTCTCTCGGACCCGGCGTTGTGCCGGCTCTATCTCGGCCTTTCAAAGCTCGACCGGGAGACCGCCGCCCAATTGAAGGCACTGGCGCCCATGCCGCGCCTGAAAGCCTTTGCGCACGTGCTGGACTTCTTCGGCGGCATGTTCGAGATCCGGAACGGCAAGGCCGTGGTTCCCGGAGGCGCGCGGTCGGAAGCGGCCTGGGCCGGTCTGGTGGGCGCTCCCGTTTCGCCCGGCGCCGCCTTTTTCGAGAAGCTGATCGCCAAAGACGATGGCTGGATGGCCAGCCTCTTCGATGCTTTGTCGCGCATTCAGGGACCGGCGCGCGAATACCTGACCGACCCCTCGCGGATGAATCGCTTTTACGCGGCCGTCCGTGGGCGCGTCACCAGTCCCGGACCCGCGCGTCCCGTCTTCCGCTCCAACGCGGACATGATGCTGCTCACCACGCGGCTGCGCCTGGAAGCCGACGGCAAGCCGCACATTCCGGGCGGCATTGAAGTTTGGAAGAACCTCTTCGTCAACCATCCGCACGGCAAGTACGATGGCAAGCTGACCAAGGCGGCTACCGGCTGGAAAGAGCCGGACGACGTAATAGAAGCCCTGTTCGGGCTGAGCCGCAAGGCGGTGGAGAACGAGCCGTTGAAGATCTTCATGGCCGTCAGCGACCTGAACCGGAACCGGACGCAGCCTCTGCAGCCCGCCACGGTGGACCGCCTGGCGCGCGAGTATCGCTTTTTCGGGCATCAGTATGCCATCTTCAACGAGGCCAGCCTGCGCGACGAGACGATCCTGCAGTTTCTGGATACCGCGCAGGCGGTTACTAAGATCAAGGACCAGATGCTGCGCGCCAACAGCGCCGGCATGATCCAGGCGCTGGTCGGGTTGTGGCAGATCTTCTGCCGGCAGGGGTCGATTCCCGCTCAGGAGGCCGATGCGGCGCTGTCCGATCTGCTCGGCGCTTTTGCCGCGAGCCGCAACGAACGGGACCTGTTCGACTTCGGCCGCACCGGCATCGAACGGCTTCTGAAGGCGACCGGATCGAAGGCGGACGCCCAGCCGCAGGAGCGCATCGTCCATCTGCTGGCCGGCACCGCCAACCCCCGCGACCGGGAGGCGCACAGCCTGCTGCAGCAGGAGATGATCCGGGTGCTCGAGGCACAGCGGATCGTCTCTCTGAACTCGCTGTTCGACCTTGCCGACCACCTGGAAAGCCTGTCGCGCGGCGAGAAGATGAACGTGGCCCTGGTGAACCGGCTGGCGGCGCGCATCGCCGAGATCCAGCTTCCCCGCGCCTCGCTGACCACGCAGGAGAAGAACGCGTTTGCGTTCGGATACTGGACCGAGCGCCATGTGGAGAACCAGCGCAAGGTGAATCTGCGCGCGGTGATCGACCGGGCATCCGGCGATGCGGAGAAGCTCAAGAGTGCGCGCGGGCTGCTGACTCCGTTTCTGCGCGACACGCTGGTGGCGTACAACTACGCCCACTATGCGCCGCCCGGGGCGCAGATCCTTTACACCAACCCGTTGTTCGTTCGCGGCCACGATTTTCTGGGTGTCCAAAATTCTAATAACACATGGAAGGCGACGGAGTTGTTCGGGACCGGGTGGCCTTCTAACGGCGGCGGCCGGCTGGTCGGCTCTCTGGCTGGCCTCGCGTATGCGCTCGCCGAGGCCGAGCAGAACTTCATGGTGCCGTCGCAAACGCAGGCTCTCATTTGGGGAGACCTGGTTCCGCAGATGATCCTGAGCGCCAAAATCCCGCGATGGTGGAACGTGACTCCGGCGCAGATGCACTGGGTCGGCCTGCACATGCGGTACGCGCGCACTATGCTGGCCGAGGCGGCCATAGACGAATCGCGCCGTCCGGATGTCCTCGAAACGCTCGGGTCGTATGCGCCTCCGGCCCGGACTAGGCTGGTGGCCCGCTTGTTGGCGGAACGCGACGTGCGCGGCGCGGTGGAGAACGTCACGCCGTCGGAGTTGTACGCGCTGGCTTCGGATCTGCGTGCGGCGGATCGCGGCGGCTCCGCGCCCAGCCTGACCGAGATCCGGCGCCTGGCTGCCGAAGCCGGAGACCAGGTGAGCGAGGAGGCCATTTCGCGCGCCTTCGGAACGCCCAAGCCGACGCTGGCCACTTCGTACCGTCCCGAATTGCTCAAACTGCGAACCTTCCCGACCCTGATGGGCTACTCCAGCCGCATCATGGCGGAGAGCTGGGAATCGAACACGCTCTACTGGGCGGCGCTGGCAGACGAGGTCCACCTGCCGCCTTCGCATCTGAACCTGATGATCCCGGCCTGGACGCAGAAGGTGGTGGAGCGCATCTTCGCTTCGCACCTGGAAGACTGGCCGGCGCTGCTGCGCTCCCTGCGTGTGATCGGGGACGATGTGCGGGCCAAGGCAAGGCTTCAGTTAGAAGGGGAGCAGAAGGCTTCGTTGGAGTAAAGAGACCAGGAGAAGAGTGTGGTAAACCCCATATCGAAGCGTGGAACCATTGCAGTTGTGGCGGGTCTTGCGGGAAGCGCCTTCTGGCTGTTCGCTCAAGAGGCGGGCACGATTTTTCGCGTCAAGGTGGACATGGTGGTGCTGAGTTTCACCGTGACGGACAGCAAGAGCCGTTACATCAACGGACTGAAGCCCGGCGATTTCCGGATTCTGGAAGACGGCATCGTCCAGAAGGTCGCTACCTTTGCGGAAGGCAATCAGCCGGCGCTGCAGATCATGGACGACGGATCGGCCCGGCCGTTGATCGCGGCCCCGGTGGGGGAAGGTCCGTCCAAACCGGGACTCGATCCCCGGGCGGACGCCTTCGTCGGCACTAACGTTTTCGTCCTCTTCGACACAAGCAACTTCATGTATCGCGGCTTCGTGTATGCTGAGGACGCCATTGCCGACTTCGTGCGCGGCCTCGACCGGGCGGATTCGGTCGCCATGTACACTTTCAGCCGGAATCTCTCCCGCGCCGCCTCGCTCACCAGGGACCGGGGCGAGGCTCTGGTGGGACTGCGGAACTCGGTAGCGGGCGACGATACGGCGCTCTACAACGCGCTTCTGCTGACTCTGCGCGACGCCGCCAAAGTGCCTGGGCGCAAAGTGGTCATCGTGTTCTCGAACGGACCCGACAACGCCAGCATGGTGGCGCCGGACGACGTGCGCGCCGTGGCCGAGGACGAGGGCATTCCCATCTACGTGATCTCGACCAACGAAGTGAACAAGGACGCCATTTCGAGCGGCGTCTTCCGTCGGCTGACCACGCGCACGGGCGGCAAGGCCTATTTCGCGAAAACCTGGCAGAAGCAGGTGGAGGCTTTCGAGTCGATCCGCGAGGATCTTGGCAACTCCTACACCATTACCTACTATCCCGCCCAGAATCCGAACGAGGGCTTCCGCAAGATCAGCGTGGAGATCGTCTCGGACGTGGGCAAGAAATTCAGAGTTCGCTCGCGTCCGGGGTACCGGCCGCGCGGGAGCTTTTGATTTCACGGCCAAGGCGCCGAGGCGCGGAGAAGACAACTTCAGCTAAAAGATGTCCCTCCAAGAGGGATGAAGGTACAGCCAGCGTTGAGTGTCGAACCAACTGGTTGGGGTCTCCGGAACGTGCAGTAGCCCGTGTCCTCGGGCGCATATGAGTTCCGTACCGCTCCACTCCAGGAAATTGTGCGCTGGTTGCCCGATTTGGGCGGGGTTAGTGAGTAACCGGAGACACACCGGGCAACGCTTCCGCTGGTCGCTTAGGGCCCAGCGAAACGCGTAGATGGATCCCCATAGCAACCCCTGGATCCGAAGATTCGCCGCAAGGCCCGATGTGCCCGGATCCGCCAGGAACAGCAACTGGCAATACACAATCAGTAGGATGAGGCCAATCTTGGTCAGCAGAAAGATCCATCGTCGAAGTCGGATTGGCCAGGACGAATCGCGATTCGCCGGGTACTCCCCAAGCGATAGAGATGTGGTTGATGGCAAGATGAGGCAAGCGAAGACAACTAGCATCAGCAATCTCGCCAAGGGTCGTTGCATTAGCATGGACTGCTCATTGCCTCCGCTAGGAATCTGAACAGCGGAGAGCGCGCCCACGGCCGCCAAAGCTGCCAGGAATGCGGTGCAGTGAAACGGAGACTCCAATCGAAGGATTTCGCGCACGCTCAAGCGCGGTTTGGTTCGTCTAAGGAAGAACGCGTCCTTGAAGGCGCCCAGACAATAGGCCGTTACGCCGCGCTTGCAGTGCGATGATGCCCGACGCACATACCAGAGTTCCGATCGCCACTCGGCCAGCCATTCCGCGCGTTGCTGCCTCGGCACCACGAGAGCGGCAGTCTGAAGGATAGCCAGTTGCAGCTTCATGCCGTTTCAACCTCTTGAGACGGGATCAGCCTTGCGAGTAACGGATAACGTTTGTGCGCGGCCTCAAGCGTAGCTTTGCCGGCGCGGGTCAGTTTGTAGTATTTCCTGGCTGGCCGCTGCTCGGCAACAGCAATCGACTGCTGTTCCCATTCAGAGCGAATCAGAGCATCCCGCTCGAGACGCCGCATCGCTGGATACACCGTTCCACTGGGAAGCCCCGTCATCTCCATGATGCTAAAGCCATAGACGTAGCCGGCATGGATCGCATGGAGAATCATCGCTGCTGTATGCGAGAGTTTTGACTCGACTGCCATGTGGAGGACGCTGCCTATGTAATATACTACTTGACAGGCAGAAGAGTAGTTTGCTACATAGGGTCAGGAGCGCCCATGCTCGAACTTCGCAGCGTATCCAAACTCTTCTCCGGAATCCCCGCCGTAGACTCCGTCAGTTTCTCGGCTCGTGCAGGTGAGATCACCGGTTATCTGGGACCGAACGGCTCCGGCAAGTCCACCACCATGAAGATGATCACGGGACTGATGGATGCGACTGCGGGCGAGATCCTGTTCGATAGCCAGCCCATTCGGCGGGATCTGATCGCATACAAACAGCGCCTGGGCTACGTGCCCGAAGAGCCCCATCTCTACTCGCATCTCAGCGGCCTTGAATACCTGGTTATGGTCGGCAACCTGCGAGACCTGCCCTCGAAGCCGATGGCGCACCGCATTGAGGGGATGCTGCGCTTGTTAGGCCTGTACGGCGACCGCCACGCGCCGATTTCGGCCTACTCGAAAGGAATGCGCCAGAAAGTGCTCCTGGCCGCGGCGTTGCTTCACGATCCCGAGCTCCTCCTGCTGGATGAGCCCTTCTCGGGGCTCGATGTCGGCTCGGCGCTGGTGTTGCGCAGTCTGATCCAGGAACTTGCCGCGCGTGGCAAGGTTATCCTCTTTAGCTCTCATGAACTCGAAACAGTGGAGCGCGTCTCGTCGCGCGTGGTGATTCTGCACCGCGGCCGGGTTGTAGCCGACGACTCCATCGAGCGGCTGCGGACATTGATGGCTTTGCCAACCCTCGAAGAGATCTTTTCCCAACTCGCTGTTGAGCAGGATACGGCGGCCATTTCGCGCGACATCGCGGATCTGATACGGACCTGAGGTTCGCAAAAGATGCAAGCCGGCAGCAATCGCCAGTTTCGTGTTCTCTATCGCGAGTTCCTGTTTCGCATGGTGGACCTCGAACTTCTGTCGCCTCATGCTCAGGGTGACACTAACAGACTGCTGGGACAGTTTGCGTCGCTGCTGGTCTTTCTGAGCGTGCTGTTTTCGATGCCTGCCTTAGGTTTTGGAGGTGATCTGCATCCCCAGGCACGGATGATTGTCGCGTGGAGCGTGGAGCACTTTCTGATTGCGACGACCATGTTGGTGGTCGGTCTGTTCGCCGTTCTCAGTTGGGATTCCACATTCCCCGATCGCCGCGATGTCTTGGTGCTCGCCCCACTGCCTATCCGTGCGCGCACGATGTTCCTGGCGAAGGTGGCGGCGGTCGCAACGGCGCTGAGCCTCACCGTGCTGACGCTGCACATTCTCGCCGGCCTCGCTTGGCCGCTTGCGCTGAATTCGCAATCTCCGGCCCAGACCTTTCCAGCCTTTTCATCCGATCCAGCGATGCCGCCGGTCGCGGCGGCCGAACTGCAAACGGTACTCGATAAGGATCTGGCACAGGCGCTGCACAACGGCGCCCTTGCACCGGGCACGGGCGCGGGTATCGCCATTGGAGTCTCGAAGCATGGCGTGCGGCGGGTCTTTACCTATGGCGCCGCGAGGCCGGATTCTATCTTCGAGATCGGTTCTGTCTCCAAGACCTTTACCGGACTCCTGCTGGCGCAAATGGCCGCACAGGGAAAAGTGAAATTCGATGAGCCCGTGCGCGGGCTGTTGCCGGTGGGAACCGTGAGCAAACCCAAAGGGGACGAAATCGCGTTGGTCGATCTGGTGACGCACCATTCCGGCTTGCCACGGATGCCCAGCAACTTCCACCCCGCCGACAAGGCTAATCCGTTTGCAGACTACCATGCCGCCGACCTCTATTCGTACCTAGCCAAGCGCGGGGTCCAAAAGCGGCCCGACGCCTCCTTCGCTTACAGTAACCTCGGTTTCGGCCTGCTCGGTCAAGCCCTTGTGAACCGTGCCGGACTGGCTTATCCGAATCTCGTTCAAAAGCTCATAGCTGGCCCGCTGGGTATGCTCGATACGGTCGTTGTTCTCTCGCCCGAACAGAAAAGCCGATTCATCCAGGGACACAACGGTGAGCATCACGCTGTTTCAGCCTTCGGTTTGGATGCGCTGGCGGGTGCCGGTGCAATTCGCTCTACCGCCGGTGACATGCTCACCTACCTCGATGCGAACTTGCATCCGGAGCGGCTTCCTTCCGAGACAGACACCCTTCCGGCCGCTCTGGCCTCATCGCATCAGCTTCGAGCCCGCGCCGGGGCCACCGGACGTATTGCGCTTGCCTGGTTCTACGACCCTGATTCCGGAACGTATTGGCATGGCGGGACGACAAACGGCTGCACGGCCGATGCCTTCTTCAATCCGAAGGACGATTCGGCTGCGATCATTCTATCGAACACGGGGGGAGGCACCGTCGTCTCCGCCGATATCCTGGGCCATCATATTCGCTCCAGGTTGGCGGGCAAGCCTGCTCTTTCCATCGCTGAAGTTTTGGTTCCGGCCAGCGGGGGATTGCTGGGTATGATCCGGCTGTTTGCGGCTTACTGGATCACAATGCTCGCATCCGGCGCATTCATCTTCTGTTTGGTAACGGGCGTACAGGGAATGGCCGCGCAACTGCTCCCGCGCCGCCAGTTCCTGCGTGCGTCATCGTTCTTACAGTTGGGGGCCTTTTGTCTGTTTGTGAGCGTCTACGTTCTCCAGCCGATTCTTGTTACGCCGACCGCTATCGTGGCCGCGCAACAGCAAGGGATCCTCGCCTGGTCGCCGTCGTACTGGTTTTTGGGTCTCTTTCAGGAACTAAACGGATCTCCGGCGCTTGCTCCGCTGGCTCGGCGAGCCTGGCTGGGGTTGGGTGTTGCCGGGTTCGGGACGGCGGCCGCGTATGCGCTGTCGTATTTCCGCACAATGCGCCGGATCGTGGAGGAGCCTGATATCGTATCCGGATCTCGCGGCGCAAGTTGGCTGCCGTGTTTCGGGAACTCCACACAAACGGCCGTCGTGCAGTTCACTGTCCGGACGCTGCTTCGCAGCCGCCTGCATCGTGTCATTCTCGCCTTCTATCTTGGAATTGGCTTTGCCATCGCGATCTTCTTCCTGAAAACTCCTCTCGTTGAAAGACTCTCGGCCTCCACTTCCAATGGCCCCTGGCATCAGATGAGCCTGCCAGTGCTGGCTTCAAGCATCCTGATCGTGGGCTTTTGGGTGGTCGGGATCCGCGTGGCGTTCTCGATGCCGTTGGATTTGCGGGCAAACTGGATCTTCCGAATTACCCCAGTTCGTGGCGGGCCGGAGTGTTTGGCGGCGCGACGGCGGGCTATGCTTTCGCTCTCCGTAGTCCCGGCCTGGGCGGCCACGGCCGTGTTCCTGCTATCGACGTGTCCGTGGCGGCCCGTCGTGGGCCATCTTGTGGTTCTCGGACTTCTGGGCGTGATTCTTGTGGAGTTGTGCCTGCATGGCGTTCAGAAACTTCCATTCACGTGCTCCTACCTTCCGGGCAAGTCGAACTTTCATCTCACGTTTTGGCTCTGCATCGGGCTACTTCTGGCGCTCATCGCCAAGGGTGTGGAATTTGAACTCCACGCACTTCGGGACCCCACAAGCTATGTCACGATGCTGGTCGTTCTCGGTATTGTGGCGGTTGTGGCCAGATGGCGAACGGCAGTCATAGCCTCCGACGAATCTGAGCTGCAATTCGACGAAGTGCCGCCATGGCAGATTCTGACGCTGAATCTGACCGGGCGTCCGGGGTACCGGCCGCGCGGGAGTTTTTGATTTAACCGCCGAGGCGCCGAGACGCGGAGAAAAACAACTCGGCCCGAACAATGAATCTGTCGGGAGCTGGACCGACGAAGTAAAACGGATAACAGGTGACCAGGGTAAGGATCTCATTTCCGCTGGGGTCCAACACCGCGACATCGTATGGACTCACTACCCTGGTGAAAACGACGCGATATCGGTACTCGCCGAGCAGCGTGGTGAGCGTAATGATGTCGTTGTGCTGAATGTTTCGCAGCGGTCGAAAAAACGTGTCGCGATGTCCGGAAATACCGACGTTCCCCGGCTGTCCCGGTAGTGCCGTACCGGAAATATGGCCGGCCGCCCGTTGCAGCGTGGTTCTGCTGGTTCCCTCCATGACCATCGCCGAAAGGCCGAGACGTGGAATTTCAATGCGGCCGATCAGGCCGCTCGGTGAAGTGGGGGACGCTGCCTGAAGGGTTCCGCCGCTCGACTCTTGCCCGTCGGTCAGTAGCCGCTCGAGTTGGCGGCGCTCCCCTTTCTGGAAAATCCAGGTGTCCATCAAGATGAACCCGCAATAAGCGAGCATCGTAACGGCGCCGCCAAAGAGTACGCGCTGAGTCCATCGCAGAATGCGCTTCAGGGGCTCTCGGGTAATCACAAGCCTCATTTGCCGCACTCGTCCTTGACCGGCCGTGATTCACTCCCCGGGATATAGCCGGAGCGAGTGCGCACGAAGAGTTTGCTCTTCCCCTTGGCCCGGGCAACCACTCGAATGCTCCGATAAGCGCCGGGCTGCGCCGTGTTGCTGGAAACGTATCCTATGGTGTATTGATTGCGAATGTCGCGCGCGATGCGTTCGCATATCGCTACCGCCTCATTGAGTTGGCCGGGGAAGAAGGCTTCACCGCCCGTTGCCCGTGCCAGGCGCTTGAGCACCTTCGGATTCCGGTCCGGATCCTCTTCATCGAAGATGCCGATGGTGTAGACAAGGGCGCTGGATTGCTCGGCCATCTTCAAAACCTGGGGCAGGGCCAGCACGCTTGCGGTGTCGCCGCCATCGCTGATTACGATCAGCACCTTCTTCTCCCGGCTGCCCGCCTGCAATCGCTCTAGCGCCAAGCCGACCGCATCGTAAAGCGCCGTCTGGCCTGTGGCGGGCGCCTTCAAGATCGCGGACTCGAGCTCATCGAGACGATTGGTGAATGGAACGGCGTCAGGCAGGCCCAGCGTCACATTCTCATTGAAGTTGACGACGAACATCTGGTCTTCCTGGCTGCTGGACCGCACAAACGTCCGGGCAGCCGCGATCACATCCGTAAGCTTCCGCCCCATGCTTCCGCTATGGTCGATAACCAGTCCCACGGTAACAGGGATGTCCTCGTGCCGGAACAACCGGATGAATTGCCGGACGCCGTCTTCGTAAACCTCAAAATCCTGCTCGCGCAAATCGGAAGCAAATTGGCCGTTTCGGTCGCGCACGGTAGGGTGCAGCACCACGAGATCGACATTCACCGAAACCCGGTAAGGTGCCGGAACCTGAGGTTCGGCATCGCCCGCGAAACCGATCACGAAAAGCAACGGAAGAGCTAGCGCGTTCGCGACCCCTGGGGCTCGGCCCCACGATGGTGTCCTCATGTCCTCGTCACCGCGACCGTCTTCCTGGCTTCCGCGAAACTGTTCATTGGGTTGTCGATAAAACAACCGCTGCCGGTGCCAGAGTTGGCGGCTGCTCTGTGATGCGCATCCTGGCCCAGTCGTATGCAAAGTGGCGTCCGCACTCTAAACACACGACGTAAGTTTCCGCCGGCGTCCTTTGCTGTCCGCCCACACTTACGCTGGTCCGGAGCGTGATCGGGAAGGTCGTTCTGCGGTGTGAACAACCAAATAACCACTCCGCAAGGCTCGCTAAGCTAACATACAGCGCATTCGCCACGGCGTTGAAGCGTTCCATTCTTGACCTCAGGATGCCTGGATCCGGCGGTACTCCGGCTGCCACATCGCGTCTTGCACCTGTTGAACGATGTCGTCGAATTTGACTCCGGCCAAGCCTTCGGAATGCGCCGTCTCGGCGACTGCCACCGCTACCGTCACCGACACGCTGCGTAGGTCGTCGATATGCGGGAGAAGCGACGCCCCGGGCTGGCGCACAGTCACCAGGCTGGACACGGCGCTGGCCGCGGCGGCGAACATGCCGTCACTGATCCTGCTGGCTCGCGAGACGATAGCGCCGAGGCACAGACCCGGGTACAGCATGGCATTGTTCACCTGGGCGACGACGTATGTCACCCCCTTATAAGTGACCGGGCCGAACGAGCTGCCGGTGGCGATCAGCGCTCGGCCGTCAGTCCAGGCAATCAGATCGGCCGGGTTTGCCTCGGCCCGCGACGGCGGATTGGAGAGCGCGAAGATGATCGGCCGCTCCGTATGCGCCGCCATTTCCCTAACGATCGCTTCCGTGAAACTACCCGAGGCTGTTGACGTGCCGATCAGCATCGTCGGCTTCACTTGGCGCACCACCTCGGCCAAGCTCACGCCGCCCCCATCCCCGTTGTGCTTCCAACCCTTGCCTTCGGCGGTCGGGCGCGCGTACGTCACCTGATAGTCGCGCAGTTGATCCCCCATGCCGGTGCTGAGTAATCCCTGCCGGTCCACGCACCAGAAGCGCCTGGCTGCATCCTCTTTGGAGAGCCCTTCACGCACCATGGCGCGGCGGATCTGGTCGGCGACTCCAATACCTGCCGTACCGGCTCCAAAGATCACCACGCGCTGGTTGCGCAGCGGTGTCCCGCAGGCGCGGACGGCGGAGATCGCCGCCGCCAGCGTGATCGCTCCGGTTCCCTGCATATCGTCGTTGAAGGTGCAGATCCGGTCGCGGTATTTCTCGAGGATGGGCCGTCCGTTGCCCGGCGCGAAGTCCTCCCACTGCAGCAGCGCGTGCGGAAACAGCTTTGTCGCGGCTTTGACGTAAGCGTCGATGAAGGCGCAATAGCGCTCCCCGCGTATTCGGGCGTGCCGGTTCCCGATGTACATGGGATCGTTCAGCAGGCTTTCCCGGTTGGTGCCGACATCGAGCATCACCGGGATCACGCGCGTCGGGTCGATTCCGCCCGCCGCCGTGTAGATCGCCAGCTTGCCGATCGACACTTCGATGCCACCCACCCCCCAATCGCCGATTCCTAGAATTTGCTCGGCATCGGTCGCGAGAATCAGGTCGATATCGCCGGAGCCGGCGCCGAGGTTGGCAAACGCCTCCTCGATCGATTCGGCATGGTCGATGGAGAGGTACACGCCCCGCGGACGCCGGCACTCATGGTGGTACTGCTCCATCGCCATGCCGACGGTCAGATCGTTGACGATGGGGATCATTTCGCGCAGGTGCTCTGAAAACAGCCGGTAAAACAGCACCTCGTTGCGGTCGTGCAGGGCGGTCAAGTAGATGTTCTTGCTCAGCGCATCCGGCAGCCGCTCGTACTGGGTGTAAGCGCGCTTGACCTGAGCCTCCAGCGTGCTGACCTCCGGCGGGAGCAGACCCGTGAGGCCCAAAACTTTTCGTTCCTCCGCCGTGAAGGCCGTCCCCTTGTTCAACAGCGGTGAATTGAGCACGGCCAGCCCGCGAGACTGGGTCTCGTGGCTGCCGTTCCCATTCTGCCGGTGCTTCGTCATCGGCGCCAGTAGCGGGATAACTCTCTGTCGCATGCTGCTTCCTCTCTCCGTGCCCCTCGCGCGGCGCGCGAGGGTGGCGCGCCGCGCGACAGATCACAAACCCTCTACTGAAGGCGTTTTGCGGCCGCACGGACGGCGAAGGCCCCGCCCAGGGCCAGCAGCCCGATCAGCCCGATCAGCGGCAGCGTGCTCGCCGTGGCCGGGAGCGTCTCCGGTACTGCCGGCGCCGCCGCCGCCGCTACTAGCGTCTCCTCGGGCGGCGGCGGGGTGACCACCTGGGCCAGTTGCACTTCTTCTCCGGTCGGCTTGACCGCCATGATGGGCGCTTGCTTCAGTTCCACTACCACCGGCTCATCGGCCGACTTGATCGGCTCGGCGACTTCGAGAGGAATCTCGATCGGGGTAAAAAGAACGGGCGTGTTGGTGGCCTTGGCCAGTTCTATCGCTTTCGCCTTCGGATAGACAAATTCCTCACCCGACGTTCTGCCGGGATAAAACCACGCCCGCAGAGCTTCCGGCTGGCCGGCTGGTCTTTCACTGAATGTGATCACGGTCTTGTCGGTCGCCTTGAGGCGATAGTTCGGGACAGCCAGAATCGTGGCGTAGATGGTCTTTTCGTCCTCGCTGAATATCTGGACGATATGGCGGTCGGACTGTGAGTCCAGGATCTTGAACACATAGGTGCCGGCCGGCAACACACCCCACCCCTTGAGGTGAACCCCGGGAATCTCCACGGGACCGCTGAACGTGATCACGGATTTCCTGTTCCAATCGGCCGCTCTTGCGCTTGGCGCCAGTATCGCGCTCATCAGCGCCATGCAACACACCGTCGTTACTGTTTTGAATAGCTTCATTTCTTTCCTTCCTTTGCTCCGGATTTTATAGTCTGCTGTTCGCTTCGGTTCGGCGTGAGGCAGATCTCGGCGGGCATTCCCGCGTTCTACATAGAGGCATTCCGGGGTCCGTCAGCCCCGAATCGTTGTTAGGTCTTATATGTCCGCGCCCGGCAGCCTTACGGAGTTTGAGCGATCCGGCGAGGAACTGACCGCGCGGGGTCACGTGACCGAATGTGGTCAGCTCGGGCTTCATCGGGCGATAGTCATCGCGGAAACCGGAAGCTGCTTACATTCCCCCATAATCCGGCGACCTGTAATATCCAAACGCAGACGACAACGACTACTACGACATTCAGAATCGTTTTGATGCTGGAGGCCATGGGGATATAATTGTTGATCAGGTACAACCCCACGCCAACCAGGATCAAGATAACGACAAGATTCAGCAAAGGCATGTTCTGGTGCTCCTCGAATCGGGGAGGAGCAATCGGTTGCCCGATCCTCAGGCGTCCGGAAGGCTTGCCCTGCAAGGCTCTGGAGCTGTGTGCGCGGGCTCGATATGCCGCCTGAGCGTCAGGTGACCGGATGTGGTCAGATGGGCTTCGCCGCCCGCGGCTCAGCCGCGAAGCGAGCCGCGGTTACGGCCGCCCGGCGGATCGGGCATCCGAATCCAGGGTCTCGCGCACTTTTTGCGCGAGTCCAACGGGTGTAAAGGGCTTTTGCAAGAACGCGGTTCCCTTCCGGGCGACCTCCTTGAAGACGACATCCTGCGTGTGCCCGGACATGAATATGACTTTCATGCCGGGCCGCAGCTTCAGGGCGCCTTCCGCGAGTTCGCGTCCACCGAGTTCCGGCATGACCACATCGGACACAAGCAGATCGATCGGGCCCTGGTGGGCTTCGCACAGCGCCAGACCTTCGCGTCCGTTGCGGGCTTCGTAGACCGCGTACCCACGCGCTTCTAGAATTCTCCGTGCGAGCACGCGGACGATATCTTCGTCTTCCACCAGTAAAATGACTTCGGAGCCCTTTGGCGCGGTGGCGAGGCCCAGGCCAGTTCCGTTGCCGGTCTCTCTCGTCGTGAAGAACGGCTCGAAGATATGCGCCCGCACCTCCGCGTCTATTCCAACCCCTGTGTCGTGCACCGCGGGAATGGCTGCGCGGGCCGCACCGTTGTGTTCGGGCGCTTCGGCGGTGAAGACGTGCCCTCCGTCCGTTTCGGTTTCCGCGTGGATACCGCCGGGCACTTGCCTCTCGTCCATAATAAGCGCCTCTTTCAGCCTGCGGAAAATCGCGACGGATAATCCGATTGTACTTTAGAGCACTTAGTCCATTAGCAATTCCTCGGCCAAACTTTGCCAGGCGGTTCGGTGACCAAATACGGTCAAAGCTGCGTCAACACTCCGTGCCTGTGGTAGAATTATAGGTGCCGTTCTCACGCGCCTCCAACTGTTGCGGGATATTTCCGGCGTGAACCGATTTCGTCTCTTGGCCGGCCGTGGTGGGGTGCCGGGATCGACGGCGGGAAGGTGCAAGCGCTATGGATTCCGGTGGCTCACAGCCACAAGCCGCCCGCTGGATTGTGGAAAACGGCCCGAGAGAGCTGGAACTCCTCTTCCGGGCGATTGTCTATCACCCTTCCGCACCTATCCTCATCGCTGACGACGACGGCAATTCCAGGGATGCCAGCGCCGGCGTGGGCAAGCTCTTAGGGCTTTCGCGGGCGAAGATCATCGGCCGCCGGGTCGATGACTTCGCGCAGCCCGGCTGCAAGGCTCAGATTTCGCAGCTTTGGAGAGCCTTGCGGGAGCACGGGGAACAGGAAGGTACGCTCCGGCTGGTGGGTCCGGATGGAAGTCCGCGGGACGTTGAGTACACGGCGAAAGGGAACGTGTTGCCCGCGCGCCACGTTCTTGTCCTGCGCGACAAGACTGCACCCGCGGAAACCGGGCATGCCTCCACTGATCGCGCTGCGTCATGGGTGCGGGACTACGCGCTCTACTTACTGGATGTCGAGGGACGTGTTGCCGCCTGGTATTCGGGCGCGGAACGCATTTACGGTTACAAATCCAATGAGGCCATTGGCCAACATGTGTCCTTTCTCTATCCCAGCGAAGAGGTTACCCGCGCGAATTTTGAAGAAAAACTGAAGAGGGCCGCTGCCGAAGGCCATTTGGGAAACGAAGGCTGGCACGTGAGAAAAGGCGGGTCGCGATTCTGGGCCAATTCCATTACGGTGGCGCTCAAGGATGGAAACGGGGAATTGCAGGGTTTTGCGAGAGTGGTGCGCGACTTTAGCGAGCGCCATGAGAGGGACGAAAAGTTGCGGCGCAATCGCGCGCGCATCCGGTCGGTTCCCACGGAATCGACCATTGCCGGTGTCGCTTCCGGCGAGTTTGAGCGTATTCCCGAGGTGAATGATGCGTTTCTCGATTTAGTCGGGTACAGCCGCGAAGACCTGGAAGCCGGCCGGATGCACTGGCCCGATCTCACTCCGCCGGAATACGCCGCGCTGGACGAGCTGGCGCATGAAGAGGGCCTGAGGTTCGGAGCCTGCACGCCGTTTGAGAAAGAGTTAATTCGGCAAGATGGAACTCGCGTCCCGGTCCTGGTGGTTACGGCCGTGTTGAAGCTCTCTCCCTTCCGATGGATCACTTTTGTGCAGGGCCTGCGGGAGCGGAACCGGCTTGAGAGCATTGAAGAAGACGAGGTCGAGGTTAAACACGACTTTGAGGAGATGGTAGGCGGCAGCGCGGCCCTGAAGCGCATTCTGCGGCAGGTTGAGGTGGTTGCGCCTACCGATGCGACCGTTCTGATCCTGGGGGAAACCGGTACGGGGAAGGAACTGGTCGCGCGCGCCATCCACCGGATGAGCCCGCGCAAGCATCTTCCCTTCATCACATTGAACTGTGCGGCCATTCCCACCGGGCTTCTCGAAAGCGAGCTGTTCGGCTATGAGAGAGGGGCCTTTACCGGCGCCTTGTCGCAGAAGATCGGCCGCTTCGAGATGGCCCACCGCGGGACTCTGTTCCTGGATGAGGTGGGCGACATCCCGTTGGATCTGCAGCCCAAGTTGCTCCGGGCGTTGCAGGAGAAGTCGTTCGAGCGGTTGGGCGGCACCCGAACCATTCCCATTGACGTCCGGCTCGTCGCCGCGACCAACCGCAATTTGACACAGATGATGGGCGATAAGCTTTTTCGGAGCGATCTCTACTATCGGCTGAAAGTCTTTCCGATCACGGCGCCTCCGTTGCGCGATCGCCCCGAGGACATACCGATACTCGCCCGGTACTTCACGCAGAAGTATGCCGCAAAGATGGACCGGCGGATCGACAAGATCCCGTCGGACACTATGCGAGCGCTGGTGAGCTGGCGCTGGCCGGGCAACGTACGGGAGCTCGAAAACTTCATTGAACGGGCGGTCATCCTTTCCACGGGACCCAGCCTTCGCGCTCCGTTAGATGAGATACGGGAAGGTGCCCCGGAAGCCGCCGGCGGCGCCACGCTCGAGCAAGTGGAGCGGGAACATATTGTCCGGGTGCTCCGGGAGAGCGGCGGTGTGGTCAGCACGGCCGCTACCCGTCTCGGACTGCACCGGACGACCCTGAACGCCATGATGCGAAAGCTCGGCATCTCTCGCAAGGATCTCTGACCGCGACTCAGGCGTGCGGCAACGGTTGCGTCTTCCATACGGCTAATAAGGTCACGAATGCCGCGATGCAGGTGAAGCCCATCAAGAGAAAAATCTTAACCACGGGCATCAGTGGGCTGAATACTACGGCAATCGCAACGAAGCCGGCAGCCCAAAAGTACTCCTTTACCCAAACCGTCCGTTGGACAATGATGATGGCGACCAGACAAGTCACCCAATCCAGCAGGAATCCGTAACTTTCAGCGGCGTGCGAAAACATTGAGCCGATCAGCAGCACCGGAAGCGAAGCCCACTTGACAATTTCCGTAACCGTTTGGAACACCTTTTCCCCCTTTGTAATCCACGATGTGACAGAGCCCACCTCGAACTTGGCGGGCTCTCCAATCGAGAATCCCTACAACCGGGTTGCAGCGCTTTCGCGCTCCGTTTCTTTCAGCGCGAGACTCCACTCGTCGGCCTGCTTTTCAGCTTCCGCCTTGGCGATTCCGTACCGTTCCTGAATCTTTCCGACCAGATGCTCCTTTTGGCCGGTGAGAGTCTGCATGTCGTCGTCCGTGAGTTTGCCCCAGCGCTCCCGGGCAGACCCAGTAAACTGTTTCCACTTGCCTTCGATTTGATCCCAATTCATGTCGGTTATCCTTTTTCTGCGCGATTGCGCGCCGCTGTGCTGGAAAATAGCTAGTGCACGAGCCGCGCCAACCGTCGCAAGGGCTAATTCGGCGGATAACTACAGGCTGTGTGGTTTGAACGGTGGGGTCCCAACGCAATCTGAGGCGCGGGAAGTGCGGGCCGTTTAACGATATGTGGTCATGTGGCCGGATATGGTCAAGCTTTCTGGGGGCGGGACGTATGCCGCGGGGTAACTTTATAGCGTTCGTATGCTATTTGGAGGATCGAGGATGCGGCTGTGGACTTGCTCGTGAAGAGTTTGCCGCTAGCAGGAGAATCAGGATGCGAGTACGATTCTGGGGGACACGGGGTTCCATTGCCACGCCTGGCCCCGACACGATCCACTTTGGCGGTAACACCTCGTGTGTGGAACTCACCACAAATGACGGCCACCGTTTTGTGGTGGATTGCGGCACCGGCGCGCGCCCTCTCGGGGCGCACTGGATGGCCAACGTCTCTAAGCCCGTTCGTGCTTCCATCCTGATCGGCCACACGCACTGGGACCACATTCAGGGTTTTCCGTTCTTCGCGCCTGTCTTTATTCCTGGCAACGAGTTCTCCGTCTACGCTCCTAACGGTGAGGAAAGCTCGCTGCAAAAAGTTCTTGCGGGACAAATGGAGTTCACCTATTTCCCCGTCGATCTCGGGCAGCTTCCCGCCACGTTGAAGTATTACGACCTGGCCGAAGGGGTTCACCGGATCGGGGGCGCCCAGGTGGAGGCGCAATACATGAATCATCCCGCCGCCACGCTCGGCTATCGCATACAAGCCGACGGCGTCACCGTGGCCTATCTCACCGATCACGAGCCTTTCTCCGAGACGCTTTGGCGGCACGGCGCGCCACCGGGAAAAATGGAATCCATCCTTCACGATGGCGATCGCCGCCATGCCCGTTTCATGGCCGGCGCCGATTTGGTGATTCACGACGCGCAGTACACTCCCGAGGAGTATCCCGCTAAGAAAAACTGGGGGCACAGCACCTACGAATATGTGGCCGGCTTAGCCGCGGCGGCGGGTGTCCGCAAACTTGCGCTCACACATCACGATCCCACGCACAGCGACGCTTTTCTGGCCGATTTGGAAAGCCGCGCCAAAGATGCGGCCCGCGGTTGGGGAGCTTCCACCGAAGTGTTCTGCGCCTACGAGGGCTTGGAACTAGAGATCGAATCCTTGGCTCGCCCCCGGCCCGTGGAGCCGATCCTCTCCGCCGCGCCGGCCTTCTCAGCGAGCGGGAAGTGTATCCTGGTGGTGGATGACGATGAAATTCATCGCACCCTGGCCAAGCAAACCTTGGAGCGGTGGAACTTCAACGTGCGGCTGGCGAAGGGCGGGGAGGAAGCGCTTGGCATCCTGGAGAATCTGCATCCGGACCTGGTGTTGTTGGACATGAAAATGCCCAAACCGGACGGCTTGGACGTGCTGAAGATTCTTCGCGCCAAACCGGGAAACGCGCATCTGCCGGTGATGCTGCTGACTGCAAGCAACGACGAGGCCACTGCCCACGCCTGCTTTGACGCAGGCGCCACCGACTTTCTCACCAAGCCCTTCACGCTTCCTCAGCTCATTGCCCGCGTCCGGGCCTGTCTGGCCCGGGCCGAAAAATAACCGCGAGCGGATCGGCTCAATAGAAGAACCGGAAAGGTCGACCAGCTCAAGGGAGGTTTGGACATGTCCGCGCAAGATCACGACTCCGCCATTTACGAGGATGCCGCCGGCACCGCGGATATCGTCACCGAGGTCCGGCGCAAAAAGGCTCTGCTAAAAACGGGAGCCCTGCAGAATGCCATTCTCAACAGCGCCAATTTCTCGATCATCGCCACCGACGAGAAGGGCGTCATTCAATTATTCAATATCGGGGCCGAGCGCATGCTGGGGTACGCGGCAGTCGAAGTGGTGAATAGAATAACCCCGGCCGACATTCACGATCCCCAGGAAGTAATCGCGCGCGCCGCTGCACTGAGCCTCGAGCTCGCCACAACCATTACTCCTGGCTTCGAGGCATTGGCCTTTAAGGCTTCGCGCGGAATCGAGGACAAGTACGAACTGACGTACATCCGCAAGGACGGCCTCCGCTTTCCGGCAATCGTGTCGGTCACGGCGCTGCGCGACGATCAAGGCGAAATCATCGGCTATCTGTTGATCGGCACCGATAATAGCGCGCGCAAGCAGGCAGAAGAGAAACTGCGGTGGACCGAGGAAAGCTTCCGATTGATGGTCGAGAGCGTGACCGACTACGCAATCGTCATGCTGGATCCGGAGGGGTTCGTGGCGAGCTGGAATACCGGAGCGGAGCGAATCGAGGGCTACCGCGCGGAAGAGATTGTGGGCCGGCACTTTTCGCAGTTTTATCCCAGTCAAGATGTCAACAATGGCAAGCCCCGGCGCGACCTGGATATCGCCGCAGCCAAGGGACGTTTCGCGGACGAGGGGTGGCGGGTGCGCAAGGACGGATCGACTTTTTGGGCGAACGTCGTCTTCACGGCGATTCGGGATCAAGCCGGCAATGCGCGCGGCTTTGCCAAATTGACTCGGGATCTGACTGGCCGCAGGCAGGCCGAGGCAGCGCAGAAGCAGCTCGATGAACGCCTGCGGGAACAGCAGTTCTATACACGTTCTCTGATCGAATCCAACATCGACGCGCTGATGACCACCGATCCGCTCGGCATTATCACCGACCTTAATCAACAGATGGAGGCGCTCACCGGTTGCACGCGCGACGAGTTGATCGGCACACCGTTCAAGAACTACTTCAGCGACCCGGAGCGGGCCGCGGCGGGCATCGATCTGGTGCTGAGCGAAAACAAGGTAACCAACTACGAGCTCACCGCACGCTCCAAGGACGGCAAGGAAACAGTGGTGTCCTTCAACGCGACCACCTTCTACGACCGCGACAGAGAGCTGCAAGGCGTGTTCGCCGCCGCGCGCGACGTCACGGAGAGCAAACGTCTCGACCAGGCGCTGCAGGAGAAGAACGTCGAGTTGGAGAGAGCCAGGACCGCGGCGGAAAAAGCCAACCTCGCGAAATCGGATTTCCTTTCCAGCATGAGCCATGAGCTTCGCTCGCCGCTTAATGCGATCCTCGGGTTCGCCCAGCTCATGGATTCCGATTCCCCGCCGCCAACGGCCTCCCAGACGGCAAGCATTAACCAGATTCTTCACGCGGGATGGTACCTGCTGGAGTTGATCAACGAAATCCTCGATCTCGCCCAGATCGAGTCCGGAAAGCTGGCTCTATCGCTGGAACCGACCTCGCTAGCCGAAGTCATGTTCGAATGCCAGGATATGATCGAGCCGCAGGGGCAAAAGCGCGGCATCAAAATGACCTTTCCCCTGTTCGACATTCCTTGCTTTGTCGATGCCGACCGGACCCGGCTGAAGCAGATTTTAATCAACCTTCTTTCCAACGCCATCAAATACAACGAGCCGAATGGAACGGTCGTCGTGGATTGCGCTACGAGTACCCCGGAACGCATTCGCATCAGCGTCAGGGATACCGGCGCGGGATTGCCTCCGAACATGCTGATGCAGCTTTTTCAGCCGTTCAACCGTCTCGGACAAGAGAGGGGCACGGAGCAGGGCACGGGCATCGGCCTCGTGATGAGCAAGCGGTTGGTGGAACTGATGGGAGGCGCGATCGGCGTGGAAAGCACTGTCGGTTTGGGAAGCGTGTTCTGGTTCGAACTGAATTTGACTGCCGCTCCTCAACTTGCAGTTGACCTGGCCATACCCGCGGCAATTGGCCAACCGGAGGTTCCGCACCGTGCGCCCCTCCGTACCGTGCTCTATGTAGAGGACAACCCGGCTAACCTGAGACTGGTCGAGCAACTCATTGCGCGCCGCCCGGATATGCGGCTGCTGACTGCGAAAGACGGAAATCTGGGCATCCGGCTTGCGTGCGCCAACCAGCCGGAGGTGATCCTGATGGACATCAATCTGCCTGGCATCAGTGGTATCGAGGCCCTGAAAATCCTTCGCGGAAACCCGGCGACGGCGCACATCCCCGTGGTTGCCTTGAGTGCAAATGCAATGCCACGGGACATTGAAAAAGGCCTGCTGGCAGGATTCTTCCGGTATCTCACCAAACCAATCAAGGTCAATGAGTTTATGGATACGCTGGACGTAGCGCTGGAATTCGCGGCACAAGCGGCCGGCCGGGGCAAATGAATCGGGAGGGAAGGCCATGGTCGGTCCAGCCGAAATTCTGAACGCCCGAATCCTGATCGTTGACGATAAGGAAGCCAATGTCCTTCTGCTCGAAGGCATGCTGCGAATCGCCGGCTATGCTTCCATCGAGTCTACGACCGATCCGAACGAGGTCTGCGAACTTCACCGCAAAAACCGTTACGGCCTCATCTTGCTCGATCTCCAAATGCCCGGCATGGACGGATTCGAGGTAATGGAAGGGCTGAAGGAAATCGAGGAGGGCGGCTATCTTCCGGTCCTCGTCATCACCGCGCAGCCGGATCACAAGCTGCGCGCGCTGCAAGCCGGTGCTAAGGATTTCGTCGGCAAACCGTTTGACCTGGCTGAGCTGCGGGCGCGGGTTTACAACATTCTGGAAGTGCGCCTGTTGCACCTGGAAACGAAGAACTACAGCAAAATGCTGGAGGAGACGGTACGGGAACTGGAGGCAAGCCGCGAGGTGATTCGTCTTAAAACCTTGGAGGAGGAAAAGAAGAGCGAGCTGGAATTTGCCTTGGCGCAAGAAACTCAGGAAAGCCTGCTCCCGCGTTTCCTGCCGCAGTTTGAGGATTTTCGCATCCATGCTTTCAACAATCCCACACGCTATGTGGGAGGTGATTTCTACGATTTCCTGGAACTGAGCTCAGGGGACTGGGTGGGGATTTTGGCGGATGTCTCTGGCAAGGGAATGTCCGCAGCCCTGTTAAGTTCGATGGTTCTGGGCGCTCTCAGTATGGAATTTCGGTCGGGGACCCAACCGGAGGAGGTCTTGAACCGGGTTAACCAGCTCCTTTGCAGAAAATCTCTTCCCTTCCAGTTCGTTACCCTTTTTCTCTTCCTCCTGAACCCGCATGGCGCGGGGCAATTCATCAGCGCAGGACACAATCCAGTCTACTTGTTCCGTTCCGCGACGCGAAAGATTGAAAAGCTCGTCTCCGATGCGTATGTCCTGGGTATGTTTGATTGCGCCTCTTACCACTCCCGTGCGCTCCATCTCTGCAAAGGTGACATTCTTGTGGTGTATTCCGACGGCCTTACGGACGCGGAAAACCAGCAGGGAGAAATGTTCGGCGAGGAAAGACTGCGAAGAATCATTCTGCAACAGGCGCCCTCGGGAAGTCACGCGCTCGAGCAGGAGTTCTTGAAAACGATTGAGGAATTCACTCAGGGCATGCCACAGACTGACGACATCACCTTCGTGGTCGTTGAAAAACTTTAGAGAGAATCCGGATTGAAATCCGAATGCCAGGTGTCGCACCGAGGAGATTTGGGCAGAGCGGTCAGTTGGGAATCGGCCCGCGTCGGTTAGATGCCTCCTCGCGCAGCTTCCAGCCTGGAGACGGCCGGGGGATCGTTCTGGAACTCGCGGCACTTGCTATAAATGACTTCATGTTCGATGTGCAGCACTTTCAGCAGTCCCAGACGGGCAGAGGCGGATAGCTGCGCGCGCCGCGGCAGCCAAACCTCGTCATTCACCCGGGTCTGCTCATAGGTCGCGCGCGAGCCCTTGGCCAGGCGGACCAGAAACAGCGCCACCGAGATGGTGTCGATCACTTCCACCTCCGCTTTCACCAAGTGGTAGTCCCGCTTGTTCACCCAAAGCTTGCCCTGGAGGTGGACAAGCGCCTTCGCCGTGCGGGACCGGGGCTGGTATCCCTGGCGCGGTGTGGCTTCGATCAGGTACACGCTGTTGCCATCCCACATTTCTTCCCCGGCCAGACGGAAGTCGAAAGCCTCCGGCAACTCCTGCCAGGCCTCGCGTTGCCAGTCCGGACGACTCTCGTACTCGTCCATGCGAAGCGCCCGCTGCGCGGCGGTCTCTTTCCCGCGCTTGACGATGTTCCTTGCAAGTTCCTCCCGTTCTTTCTTCTCGTCGCCGGGCGGCAACGGGAGGTCGCCGCGCCCGGCCAGCCGCCGGTAGGGCGAGCCTTCCAGCAGCGTGACGTCGTAGGTCTTCAGGTCCTGGGATTTCAACCGTCCCTGGGAGTCCACGCGGCGCGCGTCCACCCGCTCGGAATACCCATAGTTGCGGGCTACCTTCCAGTTGCGCTCTTCGGCTGCCACGGCGCGGAGGACGATCTCGCGCGCGTCCACCTCGGCCGGCAATGCTGTCGCCGAAGCGAGGCCCAGCAGCAACGCGCGTATCGTAACCCAACGCAAGGACGAGACGATCAAATTTCCTCCTGTTTCTCAATGGCAAGAAGGAGCAATCCGTTGCCCCATCGCTACGAGGCCAACAAAGCCCAGGTTCGGCGCTCAGATGCAGTGCCGCCGTCAACCCTGCGTTTGGCCACTGGTGTGCTTTCCTCCTGCCGGCACCTACCACACTGACTGCGAGTCACCAGCGTGAAGCTGGGATCCAGCCGTCTGGGGTAGAGTCAGCTTTCCGGCCTACAGGCATGAAGGCTGGCACGCCGACTCGGAGGAGGACGACGGTGGGGCTTCCCGAAAGGGAGGCCTTCGCCGCGTGGAATAGTGCCCATTCATCTGGCGGTACCTAGAATCCATCGCAGATCCTTGACGGACACTGCGATGCCAGGCGGTCAAATGACCGAATATGGTCAAACCAGTGGGATCCCGCTGCCGTACTAACTCAGAACAGGTTGGTGCGGCTCGTGCAGCAGGAGGCCGCGGAAGTCGTGCCGGCCGCGAAAGTGAAGGAGAAACAGGGCGACTATGAAATATTTATTCGCTTGGATTCTGGGAGTTCCTGGCGGCCTTATCTTGCTGTGGTTCGTGGCGAATCAGGTCGGATGCTAATGTAGTGCGTCGTAAATGCTGGCAGATATCGCCGGCGCCTCGGCAACCGCTCCGTAATTCCTTCAGAGCCGCGACCGTGAGGGAGCGGTTGTTGATTGTGAGATCGCCGTCGATCTTCCGCTCACTGCCATCAGGCGGCGCGCTCGGCATTTCGTGCGACATCATGAACCGAACCCACGCGCTCTTGACAGCCGATGCAACGGTTCGCCCAGGGAATCGCCTCCAGGCGTCTGCCGGAAATGGGACCGCCACAATCCATACAGATGCCGTAGTCTTCGGAATCCATCCGGGCCAGAGCGGCGTCGACCAGCTTGAGCTGGAGGAAATCAAGCTGGTTGATTTGGAGAGCGACGAACTGGTCATGGAAGGCCGGCGCCAGGTCCTCCAGCGCCGCGCCGCCCGGCCCGGCCAGGGCTTCGAGTTTCGCCCGGAAGCTCGAGAGCACATCCAATCTCTTGGCGAGCAGCAGTTTTCGATACTTCTCCAAACCGTTCGTTGAGCCATTCGCCTTATTCATTCGTCTCCCCCCGCTAGCCAATAAACCGCCGTCCCTGAATCAGGTTGATTACGACCACCACCAACGCCAGGACCAGCAACACGTGCACGATGCCGCCCATGGTGTAGGACGTGACCATTCCCAGCGCCCACAGTACAAGCAGAATTACGCAAATCGTCCACAGCATGTTCTTACACTCCTTTTGTCTATTTTTGCTGCCACTACAGTCTTTTTACGATGAATCCTCTGATCCGCTACTGCTTTACGCGAACCGAGTACAGCAGGCCCTCCGGCCGCGGCAGGGTGACCAGCCAGTTGGTCTCGCGGCCCCAGCCGTTGCCCTATGGCGGCTGAGTCTGTCCCCAGATCTTGTCCTTCTACAATCGCGGCTTCGCGTGTTCAGGGCCGCGCTGTGCGTGAGCCAAGCGGCGCCTCGTTTCGGCCGATTACCTCAGCCACCTCTTTGACCCGATCGCGCAATCCCGCTCCGTGGGTAAGGACGTAGTCTTCCGCCGCGGCAGCCTTGTCCTTCACCCAGCCCTCCCCGTCTTTGACCTTGCGGCCGATGAGGCGGCGCGTTGCAGCTCCGGTGAGTGGGGCGAGCAAGAGCGTCAAGCCGATGCCGGTTCCCAGCCCGGTCAGGAAACACCGTAATGCGGAACTCCTATTGCCGTTCATTTCAACTTTCTCCATGTTTGTCCTCGATCCTTGCCGCCCTGCACGGGCAATTCAGGGACCGCACCGCGCAGCGCGGCTTTGGCGCGGTGCGAAGCGCGCCCTGGCACCGCCCGGTCACCCACCGAGCGCTCTCGCAGCAGGTCGCTTACTTCATGGTGAATCTCCTCGAAGAGGTGCTCGGCACGGCAATCCGGCGGCCTCGCCTGCCGCGGCACAGTAGACGAACCGCAGGCGCCGGAAACTCTCCAAAGATTTCTGACCATCCCTGGTCACATGACCGTATGTGGTTAGTCCCCGCTGTCTCACCTTCCCCTTAATCGAGTCTCGGACGCATCCCCGAGCGAATCGGCTCAACAAAAGACGACGCTGGTGCGACTCGTGCACTTAAGGACCGTGTCGCCCAAAGCCCCTGCGGGGTTCACCGGGTCGACCGAAGAGGTTGAGAATGCGAATGATACTGGCGGCTGCTCTGGCGCTTGCGCCCCTGCTGGCCAAAGACAACGAACCTGTACAGCGGCTGGATGAAGCCGCCATGGTGTTTTCGGAGATCATGGCAACACCGGACAAGGGCATCCCGGAAGAATTGCTGGCGAATGCTCACTGCATCGTAATCGTCCCTGGCCTGAAGACCGCGGCTTTCCTGGTTGGCGGCAAGTACGGAAAAGGTTACGTGTCGTGCCGGAAGGAAAGCGGAGTTGGCTGGTCGGCGCCGGGCACGGTCCGCATCGAGGGCGGCAGCGTAGGCTTTCAGATCGGCGGCTCCACGACGGACTTAATCATGCTTGTGATGAACGAGCGGGGGGCGGACAAACTGCTTTCCAGTAAGTTCACTCTGGGCGCGGAAGGCTCAGTTGCCGCCGGGCCCGTGGGACGCACGGCGACAGCTCAAACCGATGCTCAAATGCACGCCGAGATTCTCTCGTGGTCGCGATCCCAGGGACTGTTTGCCGGACTCGCTCTGGAAGGAGCCACCCTGCGGCAAGATCTGGACGACAATGCCACGCTCTACGGCAAAAAGCTGGAGAACCGGGAGATCGTGACCACGCGGGTGCGTGCGCCCAAGGCGGCCGCGAAACTGATTGCCCTGCTGAACAAGCACTCGGCGCGAGAGCGCACGAGTAAGTCAACTGGCCCCAGCCGATAATCTGGCAAGAAGGAAACATAAGGTGATCCAAATGAAACTTACTGGCGCATTCCTCATGGTATGCGGAGTTCTAGCGGCCCAGGAGCCGCGGAATCAGGACGAGAATGCGGCCAGGATGGCCGCCGGATCCACGCCTATTTACCGCGTCACCGTGACCTCGCGGACCGCGAAGGCAATCAACTACCAGCACCGCAGCGGTGCGACAAAGATCGATTTTCGCGGCACCGAACTCCTCCCAAAGGCTCGTGGCGAGGCCAAAGTTGAGGGCAAGCAGGGCTACATCGAGATCGAGGTGGAATTTGATGACATGCAGCCGGCGAACAAACAAGGGTCCGAATACCTGACGTATGTGCTTTGGGCCATCACCCCCGAGGGTCGCACGTCCAACCTGGGCGAGATCCTTCTGAATGGAACGAAGGGCAAGCTCAACGTAACCACGGAGCTGCAGGTGTTCGGGCTGGTTGTAACCGCGGAACCCTACTACTCGGTCACTCGGCCCAGCGACCTGATTGTGATGGAAAACGTGGTGCGCGCGGACACGAAGGGGAAGATCGAGGAGATCGACGCCAAGTACGAACTGTTGCAGCGCGGCCAATATCAGCGTCTGGCAAACCCGCTGGCGCTGAAGCTCGATCAAAAGGTGCCGCTGGAACTCTACGAAGCGCGCAACGCCGTTCAGATCGCGCGCGCCGTGGGCGCGGACCGGTTTGCCGCCGAGACCTTTCAAAAGGCCGAAAAGAGCTTGGCCCAGGCCGAAGCCTACCAAGCGCGCAACGCGGGCAAGAAGCCTGTAACCATGACCGCCCGGGAAGCAGTGCAGACGGCCGAAGACTCGCGGGCAATCGCGGTCAAACGTCAGGAGGAAGAGGCCCTGGCCGCGGAGCGGCAGCAGTCGGTGGAGCGCGAAGCACGCACAGAGAGCGAACGGGCAGCCGCGCAGTCCGAGGCGGATCGCGTCACACGGGAAGCCGAAGCGGCGCGGATCAAGGCGCAGGCGGAGTCTGAGCGCTTGACGCGGGAGAAGGATGCGCAGGCGGCGGCGGCTCTGGCGGAAGCCGATCGTGTGAAACGTGAAACTGAAACCCGAACGGCTGCTGCCAAAATCGAAGCGGATCGCCTGAAGCTCGAAAACGAGGCGCAAAGAGCGGCTAACCAGGCCGAACTCGACCGCGTGGCCAAGCAGAGAGCGCAGGCGGAGGCGGAGAAGGCGGAGTTGCGAACCCGGCTACTGGAGCAGTTCAACGCCATTCTTCAGACGCGGGATACAGCGCGTGGTTTGATCGTGAACATGTCGGATGTCCTCTTCGACACCGCCAAGCATTCGTTACGGCCCCTGGCGCGCGAGAAGCTGGCCAAGGTGGCCGGCATCGTCTCCGGGCATTCGGGTCTGAAACTGGACGTGGAAGGTCACACGGATAGCGTCGGCGGCGATGATTACAATCAGCGGCTTTCAGAGCAACGCGGCGCGGCTGTACGCGACTACCTGACACAGCAAGGAATGCCGGTGAGTTCGGTCACGGCGAAGGGACTCGGCGAAACTCAACCAGTGGCTTCCAACGACACCGCGAACGGCCGGCAGCAGAATCGGCGTGTCGAACTAGTGATCTCCGGCGAGGTAATTGGCGCGGAGATCGGCACGCCGATCACAGCCAGGTAATCGGAGGGTGACCGCGTTTCGGGGGCCGGCAGGTTGCTGTCCGGCCCCACTGGATCGCTGCCGACTGGGTGACTCCGGCTACGATCAATGCAATCAAGATGTAACATGAGATTTGGAACCGTTTGTTCCCCTCATCCGCAACTCCCACTTCCTGACTATCGCCGGTAACTTCTGGCGCCGGCGGCTGGACGTTCGCCGCTTCCCGGTCGAGCGCACGCTGCTCGAAACCGAGCCGGGCGTTCAGGTACTCGTCGAGACCCAGTGTCCCCAGTCTACGCCGCTGGGCGAGATTGTCCTCATTCACGGCCTGGAAGGCTCGGGCGAAGCCGGATACATGCGCAGCATGGCGCAGGCGGGCCTCGAAGCCGGCTACGTCATGCACCGCTTCCACATGCGCACTTGCGGCGGCACCGAGAGCCTCTGCCGCACGCTCTACCATGCGGGCCTCACCGGAGACCTGCTGGTCTTCCTCCGCGGTTTGGAGCGCGAGGGCCGCACACCGGTCGCTTTGGCTGGCTACTCGCTCGGCGGCAACGTTGTGCTGAAGCTCTCTGGGGAGCTGGGAGCGGAAGCCCCCGGACTTATTTCGCGCGTCTGCGCCATCTCCGCTCCCATCGACCTCGCCGCCTGCTCGCGCCGCATGGGCCAGATAGACAACCGTCTTTACGAGCGCCGCTTCGTCGCCGGCATGCGGCGCCGCCTGCTTGCCATGAAGCGTGCCACGCCAGGGCAGCTGCGCGGCGTTCGCACCCTCTTCGACTTCGACGACCGCTTCACCGCGCCGTCGTTCGGCTTCCGCGACGCCGCCCATTATTACGCCACGCAGTCCGCCTGCGGCTATCTGGAGCGCATCCAGATTCCCGCGCTTCTCATTCAGGCGCGCGACGATACTTTCATTCCTTTTTCCGTCTTCGATCATCCCGCGCTTCGTGCGAATCCCAACCTGCGGCTGCTGGCCACCGAGCATGGCGGCCACCTGGGCTTCCTTGCACGGGGAAAGCGGCGCTACTGGGTGGATGAAGTCGTACTCGAATATCTGTCCGCGAAACCGGCCGCCATGCTAAGTTCTAAGCAATGAGAGTTGCATGCCTCCTTCTGGCGGCGGCTTTCGGTCTCGCCGCCCAAAGTCTCAAGGACTTTGAGAAGAAAGTTACCGAGTTCACTCTCCCCAACGGGCTTCACTTCATCGTGGTGGAGCGTCACGAAGCCCCGGTGGTCAGCTTTCACACTTATGTGGATGCGGGGTCGGTGAACGATCCGGGCGGCCGCACCGGCATCGCTCATATGTTCGAGCATATGGCGTTCAAAGGCACCGAGCAGATCGGCACCAAGGATTGGGCAGCGGAGAAGAAGGCGCTTGAAGAGGTCGAGCAGGTCTACGACCGTCTGGAAGCCGAGAAGCGCAAGCGGCGCAAGGCCGATCCCCAGCGATTGAAGACGCTCGAGACGTCGCTCAAGTTGGCCATCGAGCGGGCCAACCTGTATGCCGATTCGAGCGTCTTCGCTCGTATCATCGAGGAGAATGGCGGGGTCGGGCTCAATGCCTCCACGGGCATGGACTCGACCAGATACTACTACAACTTTCCGGCCAACCGGATCGAGCTGTGGTTCCTTCTGGAATCGCGGCGCTTCCTCACGCCCGTGTATCGCGAGTTCTACAAAGAGCGCGACGTGGTGCTCGAGGAGCGGCGCATGCGCGTCGAGTCGAACCCCCAGGGGAAGCTCATGGAGATGTTGATCTCCACCGCGTTTGCCGCGCATCCGTACGGCAACATGCCCGGCGGATGGGCCAGCGACATCGTCAACCTGCGCGTGGAGGATGCCGCCCAATTCTTCCGAAATTATTACCAGCCCGGCAACCTCACCATGGCGGTTGTGGGCGACGTGAACCCGGCCGAGGTGAAAAAGCTGGCCGAACGGTACTTTGGCACGCTTCCCGCAGGCCCGCTACCGCCCCTGCTGCACACCGAAGAGCCGCCGCAGGAAGGCCCGAAACGCGTCTTCGTCGAGTCCCCCAGCCAGCCCCTCGCCTTCGTCGCCTACAAACGGCCCGACCAGTATCATCAGGACGATCCGGTGCTGGACGTGATCGGCGGCATCCTCTCCAGCGGCCGCACCGGCGTCCTCTACCGGGAGCTGGTGCGCGACCGCAAGCTCTCTCTGGCAGCCGCCGCGAGCCCGAGCTTCCCCGGTTCCAAATTCAAGAACCTGTTTCTGTTCTTCCTGGTCCCTTCGGCTGGCAAGACCGTGGAGGACAACCTCAAAGCCTTCGACGAAATTCTGGAGGATTTCAAGGGCCGGACCGTGGACAACGAGACGCTCTCGCGAGTCAAGACCAAGACACGGGCGGCAGTGATCCGCCAGTTGGATAGTAACTCCGGTCTGGCTGCCGCTCTGAGCAGTTACCAAGCGAATTATGGCGATTGGCGTAAGTTATTCACCAGTCTCGACGAGATAGACAAAGTTACCGCCGCCGAGGTGCAAACCGCTGCTCGGAAGTACTTCGTTCCGTCCGCGCGGACCATTGCCCAGACCGTGGCTCCGGCGAAAGCCGCGGGGGGCGCCCGATGAAACGGCTGCTTACGATCTTCCCGCTGCTGGCTTGCGCACTTCACGCCCAAGCGCCGGCCCGTGCGGTTCCGTCTTACAAGGACCTGAAGTTCCCGCCGCTTCGCCAGGCGCCTCTACCGAACGTCGAGCGCTTTCAGCTCTCGAACGGCATGCGCGTCTTCCTGCTCGAGAACCATGAACTGCCGCTGGTCAGCGGCTTCGCGCTGGTGCGCACCGGGAACCTGTTCGATCCGCCCGATAAAGTCGGCCTGGCCACCATGACCGGCATGGTCCTGCGCACGGGCGGCAGCCAGTCGCGCACCGGCGATCAGATCGACGAGCAGCTTGAAAACATCGCCGCTTCCGTGGAAAGCCAGATCGACGAAACTTCCGGCCAGGTCTCCTTCTCCGCGCTCAAGGAGAGCGTGGACGAAGTTCTGGCCACCTTTCATGAGTTGATGACCGCGCCCGCGTTCCGGCAGGACAAGGTGGATCTGGCCCGGTCACAATTCCGCAGCGCCATCTCGCGCCGTAACGACAATCCGTCGAGCATCTCATCGCGCGAGTTTGCCGAAATCGTCTACGGCGGGGATAACCCCTATGGCTGGAGCATGGAGTATGAGCACATCGACCGCATACAGCGCGACGACCTGGTGGCCTTCTACAACCGGCACTTCTTCCCGTCCAACATCATGCTCGCCGTCACGGGCGACTTCTCGGCGCCTGAGATGCGCGCCCGTATCGAGAAGCTCTTTGGCTCCTGGAACGCGCAACAGCCGCCAGTGCCTCCGTTTCCGCCTGTAAAGGCCGCGCCGAGCCCGGGCATCTTTGTCGCCGAAAAGCCGGACGTCAACCAGACCTTCTTCGAGATGGGCCATTTGGGCGGCGTTCTAAAAGATAAGGACTATCCGGCGCTGGAGGTAATGGCGGACATACTGGGCGGAGGCTTTCGCAGCCGCTTGTTCGCCAAGGTCCGCACGCAGCTCGGGTACGCTTACAGCGTCTCGGCGGACTGGGCGGCGAACTACGGGCACCCCGGGCTGTTCCGGATTCAGGGCAGCACCAGGACGGACGCGACCACGGAGACATTGCGCGTGATTCGCGAGGAAGTCGAGCGCCTCCGCACGACGCCTGTCTCCCAGCAGGAGATGGAAGGGGCCAAACAGTCTGTCCTCAACAGCTTCGTCTTTCGCTTCGACACGCCGGCCAAGACGCTCAACCGGATGGTGATTTACGAATACTACGGATACCCGCAAGACTTCATCTTCGAGTATCAGAAGGGGATAGAGTCGGTGACTGTGGCCGACGTTCTACGCGTGGCGAAGCAGCACGTACGGCCGGCCGAGTTCAGCATAGTAGTCGTCGGCAAACCGAAGGAGTTCAAGCAACCGCTCGGCTCGCTCGGGCTGCCGGTAAAACCTCTCGACCTGACCATTCCGGAGACGCGCCGGGAAGCCGCCCCCGGCGACGCCGCCAGCCTGGAGAAGGGCCGCCTCTTGCTGCGGAAAGTTCAGGCGGCCGTTGGCGGTGCGGACAAGCTGGCGGGGGTCAAGAACGCTGTGTTGAAAGTGGCCTTCAAGCTCGATCCGGCCGCCGGCGGCTTCGTCGCCAACCAGTCCAATCGATGGCTGTCTCCCGGACACTTGCGCCAGGACAGCGAGATGACTATGGGCAAGCTGAGCTTCTACACGGATGGCAAGACGGGCTGGCTCTCCACCCCGCGCGGAACCGGACCGCTGCCTCCCGCCATGCTGAAGCAAGCGCAGGGCAATTTGTTTCGCTGGTACTTTGCGATGCTCCTCAGCGACCGTGCCGCGGACCGCAAGGTCAACTATGCGGGCGAGGGCGTGCTCGAAATTTCCGACGCGGCGGGCAACCTGGTGCGATTGACCGTGGACGAGGCAACCGGAATGCCTTTGAAAGAGTCTTATCAACAGATGCAGCCGAACGGGCCTACCCAGGACATCGAGGAACTTTACGAAGAAATGAAAGAAGTCGATGGTATCCAGTATCCATGGAAGGTGGTCCTGCACCAGAACGGCCGGAGGTACGCGGAAGCGACGGTGCAGGAACTGAAGCTCAACACCGGCATGCAGTTGGAAGAACTTAGTAAACAGCCATGAAAGCACTGACGCTACTGCTAATCTTCGGCGTCTCCCTGCCGGCCGAAACGGATCAGGAGCGGGGCAAGCGAATTGTGGACCAGGCTCTGGCGGCCTTGGGCGGCGACAAATTCCTCGCCGTGGAGGATCGCATCGAATCCGGGCGCGCATACTCCTTCTATCGCGGTGATCTCTCCGGCCTCTCCATCGCCACCATCTACACCCGTTATCTCACGCGTCCCGAGCCGCCCGTGCCCGGATTCGTGGGCGTGCGGGAGCGCCAGGCCTTCGGCAAAAAGGAGGACAACGCGGTTGTCTTCGCCGACGGCAAAGGCTACGACATCACCTTCCGCGGAGCGCGCCCGCTCGACCCGCTCCTGCTCGAGCGCTTCAAAGAAAGCACGCTGCAGAACATCTTCTACATTCTGCGGCAGCGGCTGGGCGAGCCCGGACTCATTTTCGAATCGCGGGGCATGGACGTGGTGGACAACAAACCCGTGGAGACGGTCGAGATCTTCGACAACGACGGAAGGTCCATCACCGTCTACTTCCAGACGTCCACCGGCCTGCCCACGCAGCAGCGCTACTACCGCCGCGACCCCCAAGGGCTGGGGAAGGTGGAAGAGATCACCCTCTTCAGCAAGTATCGCGACGTGGGCGGAGGCGTCATGTGGCCCCTCGCCATTCAGCGCTATCGTGACGGCGAGAAGATCTTCGAGATTTTTTCGGAGTCGGTGACCATCAATCAGGATTTGAGGGACGATCTTTTTCTGCTGCCCCTCGATATGAAGATTCTGCCGCCCATCAAGAAGTAGTGCTGACCGCTCCCTACGGTTGCGGCTCAGAATGACTTACCGAGCCGCGACCGTGAGGGAGCGGTTCCCGCGCGCCCGTGCGATGATGGGCCTGATGATCCGAAGCCTACTCATTCGCGGCGGTTTTCTTTCAATACTGTCGCTCGCGTTTTTGGCCACTTGGAATTCCGGAAGCGCAAACCAGGCCCCTCCGCTCCGCTGGTACAAAGGCAACCTGCACACCCACACGTTGAACAGCGACGGCGACAGCACGCCCAGCGACGTGGCCTCATGGTATCGCGATCACCGGTACCAGTTCCTGGTGCTCTCCGATCACAACTACCTAACCGAAGTGGACGGCCTCAACGCCATCCACGGAGCCAAGGAAAAGTTTCTCCTCATCGCCGGAGAGGAAGTGACCGATTCGTTTCAAGGGAAGCCGGTTCACGTGAACGCTTACAATCTCTCGCGCTTCGTCGCCCCCACCCATGGCTCGAGCCTTGTAGCGACGATCCAGGGCAACGTCAACGCGATTCGCGAAGCGCGTGCGCTGCCGTCGTTGAATCACCCTAACTTCCGCTGGGCGGTGACTTCCCAGGATCTGCTTCAGGTCGAGAACCTGCCCCTGTTCGAGGTCTACAACGGGCACCCCTTGGTGCACAACCAGGGCGGGGGAGGCAGCGAATCGCTCGAAGAGATGTGGGACGTGCTGCTCTCGGCGGACAAGCGCGTCTATGGCATCGCCGTGGACGACGCGCATAACTTCAAGACCATGGGACCCAAGCTCTCCAATCCGGGCCGTGGCTGGGTGATGGTCCGCGCGCCCGAGCTGACCAAAGAGGCGATTGCCGCCGCTTTGAGCGCGGGCAACTTCTACGCGTCCTCCGGAGTGGAACTCGTCGACGCGGCCGCCACCGAGTCCGAGCTTCGCATCCAGATCAAGCCGGAGAGCGATACGCGCTACACGACAAAATTCATTGGCGCCGGGGGGAAGGTGCTGGCTACCAGCTTCGGGACGGAAGCTGCCTACCGGTTCGCTTCGGGCGAAAAATACGTCCGCGCCAAAGTAGAAGCCTCCACGGGCGACGAAGCGTGGGTTCAACCACACTTCCGTTGATTCGGTTCTGTTACACTGACACCAATACTTGGTCTCATGAGGTTTTTGATCGTACTCTTCCCGATTGCCGCGCTTCTTGCGCAGGCTCCTGTCGACCCGGACCCGGTTGTCGCCACTATTGACGGCAAAAAGATCACGGCGAGTGAGTTCCAGCGCGTGTTGAACGCCGTTCCCTCCGCCGCGGGCGGCGACAGAAAGGAGTTTCTGCGCCGCTACGGCGTATTGCTGCGCTTGTCCAAGATGGCCGAGGAAAAGAAGCTCGACCAGGTAAGCCCCTACAAGGAATCGCTCGAGTTCAACCGCATGCAGCTTCTGGCCAACGCCCAGATGGACCACCAGTTGAATTCCACCCTGGTCACGGCGGATGAACAGAAGCAGTTCTACGAAGCCAACAAGAACCGCTACCGGCAGGTGAAGCTGAAGGTGCTATACGTCAGCTTCAACCCGAGCGGAGCGCCGGGCGCCGATAACAACAAGAAGCGTCTGACGGAGACCGAGGCCAAGGCGCGCATTGAGAAGCTGCGCGCCGATCTGACCGAAGGAGCGGACTTCGTGAAGCTGGTGCGCGAGCACTCCGACGACGAGGATTCCAAGCGCAGGGACGGAGATTTCGCCACCGTGCGCCAGAGCGATCAGTTGCCTGACATCATCAAGTCGGCGGTCTTCGTGTTGAAGCAGGGCGAAATCAGCCAGCCTGTCCGCCAGCCCAACGGCTTCTACCTCTTCCGCGCGGAAGAGGTGAGCGCCCAGCCGTATGAGCAGGTGCGCGACGAGATTTTCAACCAGCTCCGGCAGGCCCGCTTCAAACAGTGGCTCGATACAACCGGGACCAAACTGGACATAAAGGTCGAGAACGAGACCTTCTTCAGCACCGCGCCGCCCGCCGCTCCCCGCTGAGGCGCCCGTTACAGCGCAGCTCGCGCTTCCTGAACCCGCTGTGCCGCTTCGGCCGCGCTGTGCGCGAGTGCGGTGATGTGGCCCATTTTGCGGCCCGGACGCGGCTCCATCTTGCCGTAGAGATGCAGCTTGGTTTCGGGAAGGGAGCAGGCCGCCCTCCAGTCCGGCTCGCCTTTCATCCATAGGTCGCCCAGCAGATTCGCCATGGCCGCCGGCCGCAACAGCTCGGACGATCCCAGCGGCAGGCCGCAAACGGCGCGCAACTGCTGCTCAAACTGGCTGGTGACGGCGGCGTCCACCGTGAAGTGGCCGGAGTTGTGCGGGCGCGGCGCCAGTTCGTTGATCAGCAGCCGCCCGTCTCGCGCGAGGAAGAACTCCACGCACAGCACGCCCACCACGCCAAACTTTTCGAGCACGCTGCGCGCGATGGCAACGGCTTCGCACTCGATAGCGGGCGGCACCGCGGCCGGTGCTACCGAGAGATCCAGAATGCGGTTGCGGTGCGTGTTTTCGATCGCGCCGAAGTGTACGAACGAGCCGTCCATGCCGCGGGCCGCGACCACGGACAGCTCGCGCTCGAAATCGACAAACGCTTCGAGCACCGCTTCCTGCCCGTTCATCGAAGCGAGCGCGGGCGCCATGTCGGAAGGCGAGTCGATCTTCCACTGCCCTTTGCCGTCGTAGCCAAAGCCGGCCGACTTGAGCACCGCCGGATATCCGAGCACGCCGAGCGCGGCCTGCAACTCATCGGGAGAATGAATGGCGCGAAAAGGCGCGACTGGGAACCCGTTCCGCGAAAGGAAGGTCTTTTCGCGCAGCCGGTGCTGGGTGACGTGCAAAATCCAGCCGTCCGGGCGCACGGGCACGCTTTCCGCGCAGGCCTCCACAGTGGCGGCGGGCACGTTCTCGAACTCGAAAGTCACCACGCTCACGGACGAAGCGAAGGCGCGCACGGCATCCAGGTCCTCATAGGAAGCCTGATGTTCCTTGTCCGCAACCTGGCCGGTCGGGGTGTCGGAATCGGGCGAGAAGGTGTGTACCCGGTATCCCATGCGCCGCGCGGCGATGGCGAACATCCGCCCGAGCTGGCCGCTGCCGAGCACGCCTATAGTGGCCCCGGGCAGGACCACGGCCCGGTTCACGGAAGCGTTTCCCGCAGGACTGTTCCGGTTTGCCGCTCGCGAAACTCGCGCAGGCGCTCGCGCAGATCGGCGCGCCGGATGGAGAGGATGGAGACGGCCAGCAACGCCGCGTTGCGCGCCCCGGCCTCGCCAATGGCAAGCGTCGCCACGGGAATGCCGGGGGGCATCTGCACTATGGAGAGAAGTGAATCCACGCCGCGCAGCACGCGGCTCTCCACGGGAACGCCCAGCACCGGCAGCATGGTGTGCGCGGCGGTCATGCCCGGAAGGTGAGCGGCCCCGCCCGCGCCGGCGATAATCACCTCGATTCCGCGCGCCTCGGCCTGCGACGCATACTCCGCCATGAGCACGGGCGTCCGATGCGCGGAAATCAGGCGGCATTCATGGGGCACTTCGAACTCGGTGAGCACGGCATCGGCATGGCGCATGGTCTCCCAGTCCGACTTGCTGCCCATGATGACGGCGACGAGCGGCCCCGAGTCCATCTGCATTCGCGGCCGCTTACTGGCCCTGCGCCAGCGTGAAGCCCGCCTGGCCGTCATAGTGCCGCAGCGATTCGGTCTTCACGACGTCGAAGCCCGCATTCATTACCCGGCCGAGCAGACCCAGGATGTCGTTCTGAGTGATGGTCGCGCCGTTGTTAGAAGTGAAGCGGCAGCGGAAGCTGTCGGTGCAGAAGGTTTCGGGCATGCCGCCCGGCCAGACCTTCACGCCGCGATTGTCGATCATGGTCAGAGCGAAAGCGTCTCCGGTGCTCTTGCCCAGGCACTCGCCCAGCTCCGTGGCATCGCGCCGCGGCCAGTAGACGTAAAGGTCCACGCCCACCATCTTCATAACGGGAACGGCGGCTTCTTTCTCAGCGCGCACCGGCGCCGGAGGAACCGCTTTGTACTCGACGGCCTTCAAGGTCTGCGGCCGCTGTCCCAGGCGTGCCGCCACGGCCTCCGCGAACTCCTTCGTGCCCACCTTCCGCTTGCTGACGCCCTCGTCGAAAATGTCGTAGGTGTGGATGCCGTCTTCGATGGTGCGCAGCCACGCATTGTGTACGCGCTCGGCCGCCCCGGTCTCACCGATGTGCACCAGCATGAGCACGGCGCCCAGCAGCAGACCCGACGGATTGGCTAAATCCTGATTGGCTCGGCGGGGCGCGGAGCCGTGGATCGCCTCGAACATGGCGCAGTCGCCCCCGATGTTGGCTGACCCGGCGAGTCCCACCGAGCCCGCGATCTGAGCGGCCACGTCGGAGAGAATGTCGCCGTACAGATTGGGCATCACCACCACATCGAAGGCGGTGGGCGTATCGGCCAGTTTGGCCGCGCCGATATCGACGATCCAGTGCTCATTGACCATGTCGGGATAGCCGGCCGCGATCTCGTCGAAGACCTTGTGGAACAGGCCGTCCGTCATCTTCATGATGTTGTCTTTGGTGAAGCAGGTGACCTTCTTCCGCCCGTGCCTGCGCGCGTACTCGAAGGCGTAGCGCACAATGCGCTCGCAGCCGGGACGCGAAATCAGCTTGAGGCATTGGGTCACCTCCGGGCTGAGCCGGTACTCGATGCCCGCGTAGAGGTCCTCTTCGTTCTCGCGCACAATCACCACGTCCATGCCGGGGTGCTTGGTCTCCACGAAGGGAGAGTAGGAGACGCATGGGCGCACGTTGGCGTAGAGGCCGAGGGTCTTGCGCGTGGTGACGTTGAGGCTCTTGAAGCCGCCGCCCTGGGGCGTGGTGATGGGAGCTTTCAGGAACACCTTGGTGCGGCGCAGGGACTCCCAGGCGCTGGGTTCGATTCCGGCGCTGTTGCCGCGCAGGTAAACGTTCTCGCCGATCTCGATTTCCTCAATGTCCAGCGCGGCTCCGGCCGCATTCAGGATGTGGAGCGTGGCGCCCATAATTTCGGGACCGATGCCGTCTCCGCGGGCGACTGTAATAGGAATTTTCGTTGCCATGGGGAATCTATCAAAGTAAGGGAAAAATGGCGTTAGCGCAAGTTTTGAAGCGATCTTCCGCCCCCAGGCTCCGCAGTATCGTTCAGTATTTTCGGCGTGGATGTGGCGCAGAAGCCTTATACAGCCGGGCATAAATAAAGGGATTGCGAGGCAGGAGTCTCGATGATGGACGTCCTCCCGCGGCGGAGACTCGAAGCTCCCGCCGGGTACGAGACCTCAAAGACGGGGGACGTCATCCGTCAGCAGCGCCGGGGTGACGCCGCCGGTTTTCTTAGCCCTTCCTGCTCGAGACCAGCAACAGCACGCCGCCAACCAGTGCAAGACCGCCCAGGATGGGCGGGAGAGGAATGCGATGCGTCTCCGTATTAGTCACTTCGACAGGTCCCAAATCCACAACTTTGTCCTTGGTTTGATAAGTGATTCCCTGATAAGCCAGCGCGATTGCGCCGACTACAATGAGCAGCAAAGCTACAATGGCTTGAGGCTTCATAATTGGTTCCTTACAGTTGAAGGGATAGCAGCGGGCGCCTTCGGCGATCGAATCGCTATCCCTCTTCGGGCTGTCGGTTGGCTAGTCGAGAGCCCGGCGTCCTTGGATCACGCGAATGAGCACGACCACCAAAGCGAAGACTAACAGGAGGTGAACGAATCCGGACAGCGTATAGGAGCTGACCATCCCTAGCGCCCACATCAGGAACAGAATTACGGCGATTGTCCAAAGCATGTCTTACGCTCCTTTCACTAACTTGTTGCCGCGCGACTATGGTCTGCAAGTATGGGACCAAACGAAAACATTTGTTATTCGGGCGGGAAGGGAACCAGCTACAACCGTGCGGAACTGGGCGGCACTGTAAAATGTGCGCTACTCGATAATTTAAAGATCGTATCTTTGAGTACTTTAGGATGCCGTGACTGGCAGAACTCTATCAGTGATTACACACGCGTCCTGCGCGCGCTCCGGCGCAGCCGGGAAGCGGACGCCCTCGAACATCGCGCGAAGAGCATCTTCGCTCTCAATCCAGACCGGCATACCGTCGACTTCCGCGACCTCCGCCGGCTGGAACGGGGTCGGCATCCTTCCGGTACACCTGCCGGGCGGTAGGCAGTTCAAATCTGCAAGCCGCGAATCACCGTTTCGAGAAATTCCGCGCGAGGCAGGCGCAATCCTGCCTACATTCGGTCTGATCGCTATCTATCTAATCGCGTGGCCGAAGATCACGTCCTCGGCGGGATAGTCGAATTGCGCTGCAGCCGTCTGCTTCGGTGGGTGATCGCGATCCCACCTGACGGTCCTCTCAAGCGCCTCATTGCGCGACATCGTCTCTTGATACCTGAGGTCGTGGCGAATCTTCGTTGTGTCCATGTCCAGGTTTTGATCAAGATTCAGGCTGCGGGGCAAATTTGGTGCAGGACATTGTTCATCAACAACCAGGATTCGACCGCGCCATCCGACAACCGCAGCAAGCTCCTGAACCCAGCCCTGCAAGTCGAGCCCTTCTGCTTCCCCAACGTTATACACCTCACCTGCTGCCCTCTCATTCTCAACCGCGAGCCGGACGGCTTCCGCCACGTCTGCCACGTAGCCCCAGGGAGCGCGCCATCGCGCCGTCCGCTGGTCCAAGAGGATGGCAGGCCGGCCATCGTCCATTCGCTTCAAATACGCCCAGAAGCGTCGCTTTTGGCCGCCGTAATCACCGGGACCATAAACCATGGGCAGACGCAGGACTGTAGCTGGCAATTCAGCATTGCCCATGACCATGCGCTCAACCATGATCTTGTCATAATCGTCCCAGCTGAAGCCTTCGATGGGTGGGACCGGAACACCACGACATGGATACAGGCGGTCTCGCAAGGGCGACAGTTCGTTCAGCGGCGTAGGATCGACCGTGCCTTGGATTCGCCGGAAGAGCAGGTCGTTGGCACGGTAGACGTCACCGCTGCTCAGGACGACGATCCTCTTCGCGATTCCGCTAAGTGCGGCCATCAGCCCCTTCGCTTGTTCCTCAGTAAATGCGATGACGTCGACCACGATGTCCGGCCGGAGATCGCTAAACGCCGCTGCCGATGCTTCGAGCCGGTTTCTGTCGCCAACGATAACGTGGACACCTTCGGGCACGTCTGCGACGGCAGATCCCCGGCGGAAGACCGTCATGTGATGGCCATATGCGAGCAGCCGCCGGACTATATGGGGACCGATAAAGCCGGTTCCGCCCAGGACGAGCACGCGCATGGAACAATCGTAGCGCTGAACCGTTGCCCGCTGTCTCAGTCTCGAAGCTTCTTCAGAATGTGCTTGGCCAGAATCTCGTTTACTTCGCGGTGCCGCGGTACGGGCTGGGAGATGCCAGTGCGAGGGTTGCGGTACCAGTCATGCCGGCCTCCATGCCGCACAAGCAGGCATCCGGCCTCCTCCAGGCGGCGGATCAGGTCGTGCCGCTTCATGGAACCGACAGTTCAGCCACCCGTCGCACTCCGGGGATTTCACCGCTAGTCAGGTCGCGGAACAGGTCCTTAAGGTTCTCCTGAAGATCCTCGAGAGCTTCGCCCTGGGTGATGTAGTCCGGGTAATCCTCGAAGTACCCAAGCCAGTGGTCTCCATCCTGCCAGTACACGTACCGGGCGGTAGTCATATTTTCAGTTTACGTCTGCAAGCCGCGAATCACCGTCTCGAGAAACTCCCGCGCACGGCGCGCGAGCGCATCCACGCCTTCCGGCTTGGCGGGGCGGGGAACCAAAGGCTCGAAGATGTTCTCGCAGGCTAACGGCATAGTGAGACCGGTGCGCATCACCGGGGCCAGCAGCTTGTAGTGATCGATCTCGCCGAAGCCGGGGCCGCAGTCCTGGTCCTTCGGAAAATTGCGGTGATCCTTGATGGCGAAGGCGCGCACGTCGAGCCAGCACTCCTGGATGTCGGGGATGGGGTCGGCGTTCTCGTAATCGAGCACGTTGCCCGCGTCGTAGCACATTTGGACGCCCGGATCGGCCACTTCGGCGAGAATCTTCGAGCAGTGCCTTCCGGTGGCCGAGTTGCCGCCGTGCTGCTTGATGAGCACGGTTACGTTGTTGGCGCGCGCGATCGGTCCGACCCGTTTCAGGTTGGCGACAAAGATCTCGTACGCGCCGGGCTGTGTTCTGCCGAAGGTGAGCACGAAGGGCATGCCCGCCGCCGCTGCCTGCTCGATCCGGCTGGTGTGCGCCGCCACGGCTTCGGGCGCATCGGGATACACCTGCGAGAACATCATCACCGGCTCCAGGCCCAAATCGCGGCAGCGCTGGGCTAGCTGTTTGGCCTCGGAGGCAGGGGCATTCACCGCCATCACCGGCTTCGGCTTGCTGCCGGCGTCGCGGTGGGCGGTCCCCCAGGCCACATGGTTGTAGCCGGCGCTCTTAATGCCTTCGAGCGCCCGCTCCAGCGGAAAGCTGGAGTACGGAAGCGTCATGCACGCAGGCTGAAATCGCGTCGGCGGCTTGGCGTCGGTTTGTGTGGCAAGCAGAGAACCACTGCCGAGGAAGGTGCGTCGCGAAATGGGAATGGCGGACATGATTCTACAGGATAGCCCCGATCGCCGCCGTGTGGTGCTATCATCTGCGGACATGAGCCATCAACCATTGCGCAGGGAGTTTCTGCTGGGCGCCGCCGCGACGATGACCGCGGGAGCTGCCGAGCGGGAAATTCGCACAGCCTTCATAGGGGTTGGCAACCGGGGGACGGGTCTAGTCCGCCATGTACTGGCTGAGAAGAACGTGCGGGTGACCGCCATTTGCGACATCGACGCCCAGGCTCGCGACCGCGCGCAGGGCCTGACGGCGCGCGACAATCCGCGGTCATTCACCGAATACCGGCGCGTGCTCGAATTGAGCGACGTGGACGCCGTGATTGTGGCCACGCCGTGCGATCTGCACGCCGAAATGGCCGCCGCGTGTCTCGAAGCCGGGAAGTACGTTTACTGCGAGAAGCCCCTGGGCGTGACGCCGGAGCAGGTGGCCCTGGCGCTCGAGGCGCAGCGGAAATCGAAGGTCTTTCTGCAAATTGGACAGCAGCTCCGCTACTACCCGGGCATCCGGGAGGCCATACGGCAGATCCATCGGGAGCGCGTGATCGGGCAGCCGTTTGTCATCAAAGCGCAGCGGCACAGCACGCCGCCAAAACCGGGTACGGAGCGGTCGCGGCCGTCGTGGTATCTGGACGTGAAGCGATCCGGGGACCTGATCGTCGAGAACGCGGTACACAATCTGGATGTGTGCAACTGGATTGCGGACAGCCGCCCGGCGAGCGCCTACGGCCACGGTAAGAAGTACCTGCCAACGCCGCTGGCCGCGGGAACCGTGATGATGGACGGCTTCAGCGTCGAGTACATCTACGAGAACGACATGCACCTCGATTACAGCCAGCTCTATCTGCACCCGCGAGGGCTGAAAGAACTGGCCAATGGGCAGTGGTACCTGGTATTCGGCGACAAGGGAACGTTGAACCTGACGCGCGGCGTATTCTACGACATCCATGGCGAAGGGGAGCCGCGGGAGTTGGTTCCGCAGGAAGTGCGCGAACGGAAAGAGAACGCGATGACCGAGTTCTATCGCTGCATCCGCGAGAACTGCCGGCCGTTCGCCGATATTCGCGTCGGCGCCGTTGCCGCATTGACAGCTATCATGGGGCGCGAGGCGATTTACCGGCGGCGTTCGGTCACGTGGAAAGAGCTTGGGGTTGCGGTAGAATAATCGCGCACGGAAAGGAAGAAACATGCTGACCATGATGCGCAACGTGCTGGCGGGCGCGGCCCTGGCGGCCGGGGCTTTGTGCGCCCAGGAGATGCAGGGCTGGTTCCCTCACGAGGGCGGCCTGCTCAAGTATCGTGTGAACATCCGGTTCGGGGAGGAGCCGGACACGATGCCCGAGGGCTGGAAATTCGGGCGCGTCTCGGCCGTGGCCACGGACTCGGCCGGGCAGGTCTACGTCTTCCAGCGCGGCAAGAAGGCCGACCCCATCGTGGTCTTCGATCCCAAGGGCAAGTATTTGCGTTCCTGGGGCAAAGGCATGTTCGGGAACCCGCACGGTATGCGCGTGGACCCCGACAACAACGTCTGGGTGACCGACAACGGAGACCACCAGGTGATGAAGTTCACCAACGAAGGCCAGTTGCTGCTCACCTTGGGAATCAAGGGTAAGCCGGCCACGGACGAGAAGACTTTCAATCGCCCCACCGACATCGCCTTCGCGCCCACCGGAGAGGTCTATATATCGGATGGCTACGGCAACTCGCGCGTGGTGAAGTTTTCACGCTCCGGCCAATACCTGACGGCCTGGGGAAAGCGCGGGACAGGTCCAGGCGAGTTCAATACACCGCACTCGATTGCCGTGGATTCCAAAGGCTCCGTCTATGTGAGCGACCGTGAGAACAATCGCATTCAGGTCTTCGACGCCAAGGGAAAATTCCTGCGTCAGTGGAGTCACCTGGGTGCGACGCAGAACATCTTCATCACGCCCAAGGACGAGATGTGGATTATCACGCATCGCGACAACATCGAAAACATAACCTATGACACCCTCGCCGGACGCATCATGCGGATCGATCCCGCGACGGGCAAAATCCTGGGCGCCATGGAGAGTCCGGGTCACTGGATTCACGCCAGCAAAACGCGCGAAATCTTCATCGGAAGCCTGACCGGCAACGTATTCCGGTGGTATCCCGGATGGCTTACGCGGGGGCTAGGCGCGGACGAAGGGCTCAAACCGGCCAATTGAGGCCGCAGCAGGAGCTTCTAAGATGTCTCAAACTCGCTTCGCAGTCGGAAGTCTGTTGCCTGTGGTGTGCCTGTTCCTGGCGGCCCAGGCTGTCTGGGGGCAGGTAGCCTCGCGTATCGCCGGCACAGTCCGCGACAGCACGGACGCCGTGATGCAGGGTGTCACGGTCACCGTGGAGGACGTCAATCGAGGCCTCACCTCCACCAACGTAACTAATGAAGCGGGCCGGTACTCGTTTCCCAACATGGTGGTGGGCACGTACCGGGTAACCGCTGAGTTCGCGGGATTCAAGAAGGCCATCGCAAACCAATTCGAGCTGAACGTGAACCAGTCGGTCGAAGTCGACCTGCAAATGGAGGTCGGCCAGGTGACCGAGGGAGTGCAGGTGACCGCAGCGGCGCCGCAGTTGCAAACCGCGGACTCGCAGGTGGGCAATCTGATCGACACAAAGAAGATCGTGGAGCTTCCCCTGGCGGCCTGGGACTTTATGCAACTGACCCTGATCTCGGCCGGTGTCTCGGAATCGAACGGCAACCGGCGCCACCAAACCGAGCGGGGAACCTGGATCGGGTCGTTCAGCGTGCATGGTCACAATCCCACGTACAACCAGTACCTCTTCGACGGCATACCCGGCAAAGAGGCGGCCCACCAGACCAACGTCTTCGCGCCTTCGGTGGATTCGATTCAGGAGATCAAGGTGGAGACGGCCAATTACAGCGCCGAGTTCGGCAGCGAGGCGGGCGGGCATCTTAACGTGGTGACCCGCTCCGGCACGAACGAATTTCACGGAGCTTTGTTCTCGTTTGTCCGAAACGACTATTGGGACGCCCGCGACAGCTTTGCCGACCGGAAGGCACAGTTGAACCGCAATACGTTTGGCGGCACGCTGGGCGGCCCGGTTCGCAAGGACCGCACGCATTTCTTCGTTTCCCAGGAATCGATGCGATTGCGGCAGGGCTTCACGCAGAACACCACGGTGCCGACGCCGGCCATGCGGGCGGGCGATTACTCCGCTCTGCTGCAAACGGACTCCTCCAGCCGCACTCCCATCGCGCTTTACGACTGGACTACCAGGCTTCCATTTGCGGGGAATATCATTCCCAGGAGCCGCATGCACCCGCTTCCGGTGCGGTTCGTGGATGAGTTCGTTCCGCTGCCGATTCGTCCGGGCATCGGCGGCATTCTACCGAACGCCAACTACCAGTCGCTGGAACCGCAGAAGACGCGGACCGACCAGTTCATCACCCGCGTGGACCATGTGATCGGCTCCAAGGACCGCGTATACGGCCGCTACACCATCTCCGATACCACCACCATCGGGCCGCCCGTCTGGCCCGCTTTCGGCTACAGTCACGAATTGCGCGGGCAGCACGCCGTGGCCAACTGGTCGCGCGTTCTCACTCCCACTACGGTCAACGAGTTCCGTGCCGGGTACAGCCGCTTTGTGCAGAACGAGCTGGTGGAGAGCGCGTTTAAGCGCGACGTATCCGAGGAGCTTGGATTGAGGGGAACCTGCCGCGTTCCGGCCTGCTGGCACGCTCCGTATTTTTCGGTGCAGGACTTCAGCCTCTTCGGCAATCCCAGCGGACAGACGCTCGGACAAGGCGTTTCCGGCCCTCGCGGATGGAAGGACGAGATCTTCCAGATTCACGAGAGCCTGCTGGTGATTCGGGGCAAGCATACGTTGCGCGTGGGTTTCACGGGCAACCGCTACCGGGACACCTTCCCGGAGGCGATCCGGCCCGTGGGAGAACATCAGTTCAATGGCAGTGGACGGCCGGAGCGGGCTCGCGCGGATTCGCGCTGGCGGATCTTTATCTCGGTCTGCCGCGCCGGATCATCGCCAGCATCGATATCTTCGACCCCAACTTCCGGAACAGCCAGGCGATGCCGTGGGTGCAGGACGACTGGAAAGTGACCCGGCGCCTGACGCTCAATCTCGGCCTCCGGTACGAATGGATCGGGCGGCTGGCCGCCAACCGGGACAAGATTTCGAACTTCTATCAGTCGGGGCCCGGACAGGCGGGCATTATCACCCCGGCCGACCGCCCACCCGGCATCGGCCGCGCTCTGCAACGGAACGACAACAACAACTTCGCCCCGCGCGTGGGCTTCGCCTACCAGTTAAACGATAAGACGGTGGCTCGGGGCGCCTATGGCGTCTTTTATCAGCGCGTCTCCTCGCAGGCCGCCATCGGCATGTCGTTCAACCCCCCATTCGTGAGGACGGGAGACGTTGTGCTGGGAGTGAACGAGAACGATATCCGCACGTTCCCGATAGACGACCTGACGCCCGTGGTCAACTTCGTCGCGCCGGGCAGCCGGCCCAGCCTGAGCGGCATCTTCGCGGATGCCAAGGATGCCTACATCCAGCAGTGGAACTTCTATCTGGAGCGTATGTTGAGGAGCAATCTGGTGCTGAAGGCGGGATATGTCGGCACCAAATCCACGGGTCTGGAGATTGCACGCAATCCGAATACGCCAGCGCCGGGCCCGGGAGACGTGCAGGGGCGCCGGCCCTTTACAAACCTCAGCTCGGTCCGGCTGTTCAGGTCGGAAGGATTCGCGAGCTACCACGGCCTGGAAGTGACCGCGGAGCAGCGCTTCTCGGGCGGTGTTTCTTTCAACGGCGCCTATACCTGGTCGCGGACCATCGATAACCAGGGAACCCAGGATCCGTACAACTACTCACTCGATAAAGGGCTCTCCGGATTTCACCTGGCCCACCGGTTCAGTCTGGCCGGTGTTTGGGAGGTTCCCTTCGGCCGGGGGCGCCGGTTCGGCTCCGGCTCCCGTGGCGTAGTGAACGCCATTCTGGGAGGATGGCAGGCCAGCGGAATCATGGTGTTTCGCACGGGCACGCCCCTTACCATAACCACTCAGGGGGACCTGCTAAATACCGGCGGGGGCTACACACAGGTTCCGAACAAGCTGCGCGACCCCAATCTGGAAAGCGGCGACCGCTCCCGCACGCGCTTCTTCGATACCGACGCGTTTGTCCGGCCCGCTCAGTATGAGTTGGGCAATGCGGGACGGAACATTCTGATCGGGCCGGGAAGCCGCAACCTGGATCTCTCCATCTCCAAGGTCTTCCCAATCACTGAAAAGAGAATGTTGCAGTTCCGCGGGGAAGCCTTCAATGCCACGAATCATCCGAACTGGGGCAATCCGGGGACGACGCTGGGAACGGCCTCCTTCGGCACGATCACGTCAAACGAGAATCTGCCGCTGGTTCTGCAACTGGGACTGAAGCTGATCTACTAAAACCTTCGCTATCCCGAATAGAAGCCGGCTCCACGGGAGCGTGTGGGCCGGTTTCGCTATCCGCCACGCCGTCGGCCAAGCGCCGCAACGATGGTTCTTCGTGATGATTTTCCACCAGCGGAACATTGCACTCGCAACAATCGCTGCATTGGCGGCACTTCTCGCAGACGTGATTTTCGCAGGCGTCTTTTGTGCAGGAAGCGCAGATTCGGGTGGAAACTTCTTCACAGATACTGCAGGAAAAACTCATCAAACCTTTTACTTCCTCTCCGGGTTAGTCCGCGGCTTGGCCTGAGCCGGCTGCCGGGACAAAAATCCCCGGCAACGCTGGGCTTCCTGATCCGCCACTTTGAACTCGTCCTCCTTGAGCGCGGCGAGATCGACGACGTATTGCCGGAGCCGCTGCGTGCAGGCCGAGTTTTCCGACACGATGCCGAGCAGCAGGTCGGCCACCGCCGGATTGTGATAATTCCGGACGCCTTCGGAGAGCGATCCGAGCCGCGTATTGAGCGCATCCAGCCGGAAGTACATGTCCAGCGCCACGGTCAGTTTTTCGGGCCGGTCGTGCAGCTCCCGTCCGGATTGGGCCAGAGCCTGGCCCTGATCGCGGCTGATGGTCCACTGCGAGACGTAGGTTTCGGATGCGCCCTTTAAGACCCACTCTTTGGGTTTGAGCTGATCCAGCACGGAATCGAGCCGCTTGGTGTAAGCGGCGATCTCTTCGAGCGTCTTGCGAAAGTCCCATTCGGCCGCAACTCCCTGGGCCGGCGCTCGCCCCGGAATGGCCAATGTGGCGAGCAGAACAATAGCGGCGGATAGCGTGGTGGATCGCATTTTCTACTCCTTTCAATCTACCACCGGAAGCGGGAAGGGGGGCTTCAGGAGCTTGTTGGAAACGTTAAAAACCGCTTGCTGCGCGCGCGGCTCGGAATCGTGTCCTCGTGTTTTTCAGCAACTTGTGACCAACCGGGAACATCGTTGACCGAGCCGCGACCGGTAGGGAGCGGTCCCACGCCATGTGTTAGTTTGAGGGCGGTGGAGGCGGGGGCGGTGGAGGCGGGGGAGGCGCCTGATCGCTGCCGGTGTCGCCAGGAAGAGGCGCGGGGCCGGGACCTGGAACACTCCCGCCGCCGGGCGCTGGGGAACCGCCGCCTCTCGGGATTTGGGAGTCGCGGTACATCACTCCGTAAAGAACGTCGGCGGCCGCGCGGAAGGCGGCCTGGAGTAAGGAGCCGCGGTCCACCGCCTTGGATGCCAGCGGCTGGCGCTTGTACACGCGAATCCATTCGCCGGCGTTCAGCACACGCGCGTTCCCGCTCGGAAGCAGAGTGTGCTCGACGGCCACTTGCCCCTCGTCGACCACAACCAGTGTCGTGGCGTCGTCGTCTTCCACGCTCACGTAAAATACGGTGCCGCGGACCGAGATGACGGCGGTGGGCGTGCGGACACGGTTGAAGTTCGGCCGCCCCCCCAGCCTCTGCACATGCACCTTGATGCGGCCGATCCAAACCTCCAGGAGATCTTTCCAGTTTCCCGGATTATCCCGGAAGATCAATTTGGAACTGGGGAAGACCTCGAACCGGCTCGTGTCGGCGAGTTCGAAGATGGCGTAACCGTCCTCGCCGGTGACGATCATCTGGCCGGGCTGCACGGAGTCGCCGCTATGCAGCGCCCATGGGATGTTGTCCTTGAGGATCGATACCTGTCCGGTAAGTGCCACGACATGCGCGGCCGGACTTACCTGCGCCCAGGCCAAGGAACCGGAAACGAGGAGCAGGGCAAGTGCGTGCGCGGGCCTTGGATAGCGCTGGAACGGGAAGCCCCTCATAAGTATCCTCCACAGTCTAGCAACAAAGTTGCTCTGCATGTGTCTACCCGCTGATCTATATTGCGAGAAACCCCGAGGTTTCAACACTTAAGGAATGGTGGAAGAGTGGCGCTGCGCTAAAATGGAACACGGCGATGTGTCGTAAAAACACATTCAGTACCGTAATGGCAGCGGCTGCATGCATTGCAGCGGCCCAGTGGCCGGCATCGGCACAGCGGCTGGACTGGCGAAGGATCGGCAACACGTCGGTCGATCTCATGCTGGCCGCGCCCGCCACCGGTCCGGTTACCGCCGTCTGGTTTTCTCCGGATGGCGCGCGCCTGTATGCCCGCAGCGCGACCGGTCGAACTCTCTTCACCGGCGACTTCGACACCTGGACGGAAATCGAGGCGGAAGCCCCGGCGGGACTGGCGCGGTCGACGGTTGGCGGGGAATTCCTCTATCGCCTGGAGTCCGATGTATTGCGGTCGGACGACGCGGGCCGGTCGTGGCTGAATCTCACGGCGCACGGCGAGGAATCCATCATCGGCCGGGAGCAGCGCAGCATCGCCATTGCGCCGCGCAACCCCGAGCATGTCGTCGTGGCCAATGATCGAGGCGTTTGGCGCTCCCTGGATGGCGGTCTTTCCTGGACCGGCCTTAACCGCAACCTGCCTAACCTGCCTGTATGGAAGATTCTCGCTCCGCCTGCCCAAGGCGAGGGTATACGGCTAGTGGTGGACGGCATCGGTCCGGTGGAAGCATGGCCTGGCGGGAGCCGGGAGTGGCGGCCCACTCGGGATGCGGGATGGGAGCGCGAGATCGCTCAACTCATCGCCTTCTCCTCGGCCCTTGGCGCCACGGTTACAGCAGCGGCCGGCTCGGGCGACTTCTACTATGCGGGCGACACTTCCGGGCGGTTGTGGACCTCCACGGATCGCGGCGGCGCCTGGAGACTGTCGCGGCCTTTGCCTCCCGCCGCCGAACCTCGCGCGGTTACGGCGCTCTACGTGGACAGGCAGCAGCCGCGCGTGGCTCTGGCGACTCTTGGGGGGCGTGGCGCTCGCGTGCTGCGCACCGTGAACGGCGGACAATTCTGGGACGACCTGACGGCCAATCTTCCGGAGGGACAGGTGCGGGGGATTACGGCGGACCGGACCGCGGGAGCGGTTTACGTGGCCACGGAGCAGGGTATCTATCTCACTCGGGTGGACCTGGACGCCGCGGGACCGCCGGCGGAGTGGAGGCTGCTGAGCGAGGGCTTACCCAGCCTCGCCGCCGTGGATGTGAAGCTCGGTTCCGAGGGCAATCAACTTTATGCGGCGCTGGAAGGTTACGGAGTCTATGCCACCGCCGCGCCGCATCGGGCGACGACCTTGCGCCTGGTGAACGCCGCCGATTTCAGTTCGCGTCCCGCCGCTCCCGGGTCCGTGGTGAGCGTGCTGGGCGGACGCGTGAACCTCGCACAGGCGGGGATGCTGAACTTTCCGGTGCTGGCGTCGTCGGACGAGGAGTCTCAGATCCAGGTGCCGTTTGAAACCCCTATGCGCTCCGTCTCGCTCGCCCTGCAGCTTCCCGAGCGCACCGTCACCATTGGGCTGCCCGTGGAAGCGGTCTCGCCGGCGATCTTCGTCGACCGTGAAGGCGTGCCGATGCTGCTTGACGCGGATACGGGCGTATTGCTGGATGCCGCCACTGGGGCGCGCTCCGGATCGAGAGTTCAGATTCTGGCTACCGGATTGGGAAAGGTTCGTCCCGAGTGGCCGACCGGACTGGCGGCGCCCCTGGATCGTCCGCCCGAAGTCACCGCATCGGTTCGGGCCTATCTGGACCGGACGCCGGTGGAAGTGACGCGGGCCACGCTGGCGCCGGGATATATCGGCTTTTACCTGGTGGAAGTGCAGTTGCCGGTGTTGGTGAACGCGGGTCCGGCGGAGATATATCTGGCGGCCGATGGGCAGGAAAGCAACCGCGTGCGGATCTATTTGGAGCCTTGATCCCCGGGGGTCCGTGTTTGACCCATTCCGGAAGGGACGGTTAAAGTAGAACGATGAAGCGAACTATGCGAGCGAAGCTTGTGCTGCTGGCGGCGGGCGCCATTGGAACGGCCCTGACGGTCGTGTCCTTGCAGTACGCTCGCGATGACCGGAGTGCTGCAGCGGCTCAGGCAACTCCATCGGCGGCGGATGCCGTTGATCCCAAAAACGAGTCGATTACGGAAGACGTATCCATCAGGCGCGGCGATAACCTGGCCGGCCTGCTGGAACGCGCCGGGGTGGATCAAGCCGTTACCACGGCAATGGTCGCGGCGGTCAAAGAGGCATTCGACGTCAAAAAACTGCGCGCCGGCATGCAATTGACGCTGACCCGTTCGGTGTCGGGGACCCTGGAATCGCTCGAATACATCATCGACCCGGACCGCAAACTGCGGCTCGAAAATTCCGGCGGAGTGTATCAGGCGGCCGTCGTGGATATTCCAGGCACCATTCGTGAAGTTCCGGTCTGCGGCACGCTGCAAGGTTCGCTGTTTGAAAGCATCGAGCGAACTGGGGAAAGCGCGGAGCTCGCCATTCGGATGGCCGAGGTCTTCGCATGGGATCTGGACTTTTACACGGATCCTCGCGAGGGAGACGAGTTCTGCGTGGTAGTCGAGAAGAAGGAATATCTGAACGGGCAGCCGGCAACTTATCGGCGCCTTTTGGCCGCGAAGTATAACAATGCCGGCACGGTCTACGATGCCCACTTGTTCTCGGACGAGGATGGACAGCCGCGGTACTATTCCCGCGACGGCCGTTCGCTGCAGTCCGCTTTTCTGCGATCGCCCATGAAGTTCGAAGCGAGAGTGAGTTCCCGCTTCACGCACCGCCGGTTTCATCCCGTGCTGAAAAGGTATCGCCCGCACCTGGGAACGGACTATGCGGCTCCCACCGGCACGCCTGTGCAGGCCGTGGCGTCGGGCAGCGTGATCTTTTCCGGGCGTTCCGGAGGGGCGGGCAATCTGATCAAAATCAAACACTCAGGCGGGTACGAAACGCAGTACCTGCACCTTTCCCGAAGATACGTGCGATCCGGTCAGCGAGTGCAGCAGGGCCAGCGGATCGGTCTGGTGGGGGCGACGGGTCTCGCCACCGGGCCGCATCTCGATTTTCGCTTGCGCAAGAACGGAAGATTTTTGGACTTCGAGCGTCTCCGCTTGCCGCGCGCGTCTCAGATCGGCGCGGAACAGAGCGCTACATTTGCCGCCGTGCGCGATGGATTTCTCGCTCTGATGGAATCGGGTTCCATATCGGTGACTGCCAAGGCGACTGAAGCATCCTCTGAGGCCACCGCGTTAAATCCTTAAACAGGCAGTAGGGCGGACGCCCTCGTCCGCACACCCTGGCGGGCTTTTCATAACTTTCGGGACATCGCAGGCCGGAATGTAAACCCTTCGGCGGCAGGGCGGGGCAATGGTGTTCAGTACGACGAATCGGTGTTCGGTGCGGGGCGACAACCTTGAGAACACGCTCGCTAGGCGGAATCAATGCTGACGGTATCCGCTACTGCTGGAGTTATCCGAAGCGGAGATTGCGGGCCGCGAACGCAGATTCATACTGCGCGGACATCTCACGCGTGAGCACGAGTTGGGCCGACAAACTCGTGCTCAACAAATCGAAACGAGAGATCTTACTATACCGGAGCACAATCGGAGCACGCCACCTACCGGCGCACGCTTCCCGGATTGGGATGACGCGGCGCAAGCTTTTCGAGACGAGCGGCGAAGGCTTGAGCTTCCTCCAAAACCTGCGGTATATCTTCTTCGATGCGGCGATAAACGGGCTTGTAGTCCGCCTTCTCTCTCCTTTCCTTAAGTCGGAGGGCGATTTGCCCAAGTTTGATGCACTCCGATTCGGGGCTTCCGCTAAAGAGCCGCCACAACTGCCCGTGGGTCGATTCGCCCTGTACTGGGACGAAGCCGTTTCGCTTCGCCCTGCTCAGGGCAAGATTATAAACGTAGTAATATGCCCGGCTGAGAGAGCTGCGAAGACATGCTTCTTCTTTGCGCGCAGCAAGCTCCTCCGCCAGCTTTAAATATTCCGACCAGTCGAACGTCTGGTCCGCCATCAAACCAGCTCGTAGGTGAACGTGAGATAGCCGGCCGCCTGCCCGGCCCGCACCATCCACCAGTCGTTATCAAATTTCGCCAGAGCGTCCCTCACGTCTTGCGATTTGCCCGGCCACATGGCGACTGCATAGAGCGTCCGCGAGCCCGCCTCGTCAATTGGGGCTCGCAAACTGAAAACCGCGTCGGCGCCGAAGCATGGTTTTAGATGTGGCGCCGCGCCCAAAAGGATTTGAGGGATAGTCCGATGTTCGGTCAAAAATGTCATCACCGATGCATCTGCCGGAAGCACGTAGTGCTTGCGTACCTCGTTCAGGACAGCTTCATGTTGGGCGGCGAATTCCGCCATCTGCTTCTCAAAGCCCTCAAAGATCGCAGCGCGCTGTCGGGGCTGGGGCCATCGCGGCGCTTCCTGAACGGGTTGATAAAGCAACTCGGGCGGGCAGTCCGGCCAACGAACGCCCGAGCTTTGAAGTTCCTGATAGGCGTTCACCCTCGGTCCTCTTCCACTCCTAAGATTTTAAACAAATCTTCTTCGTCTCTTCTGAGCTGCCCGGTTATCTCATCGTACGTGGCAGCGCTTGGGAATTCCCTCTCAAACCGAAGGAAGATGGCGTTTGCCAGAATCCCCGACCCGTCGATCGTCACTTTGTGATGCGCCCATTTGGCAACCGTTGCCATGGTCATCACGGGTTCCGAATCCAATGCCGCGAACTGGGGCGCGACGAAGGGGGCGAGCAGCGCGATGAAAGGAAGTGACTTCGGCTGAAGGTGCAGGGAAATGGCAGTATTCTTCGGTCCCATCGCTACGCCGCTTGACTGAATCAGCGCCGAAACGGCTGCATCGAGGATGGCGATGGTTTCCTCGGCTGATTGCCAGTCCACATTCTCCCGCGTAAATTTGCATGAAGCCGGTCCAAAGAAGAACGAAACGCGTTTCAACGGAAGCTTGATCGTGAAACCTTGCTCGGAAGGCTTTCCGGTGGTGACGGCGTCTACGTCGTCTATGCGGGGTTCCCATGGTTTCAGGGCGTCGAAGATGCTCTGAACAACTGAGGTCCGATCGATCCAGAGCTTAAAATGCGGGCGCTCGTAGTCAACTGCGAATTCGAAATAGGAAATCGGTATTGTGACCAGATCGGGCATTCGCTCTCCGCCAAAAAAATCTACCCTTTTATTATCTCCTGAGTAGGCGGTTGCCGGAAACGACGGGTCCGCATGCATCCGGCTACATAATGGCGGGCGCAGAAGCGCCGATTCCGTCCGAGTCTTCGGCAATTCGGAAGCGATTCAAGTCCGGCGCCGGGCACCGCCCAGCATCTCGCGTATCACCGGTGCGACCGATTACCCGCGCCTGGTCGCCAAAGCGTTTACAGATAGCGCTTGAAAGACGGCGCTATCGGAACCGACACTTTTGGGCCGAGCAACGCCAACGACTGACATTCGCAAAACGTTGAGTTAACGCTTATCGGGACCCGCCCCACTATTCTTGACCGGCCTGGGAAAATGAGTGACATTCGGCTGAATGCCTGCCCGTCAGGCCCGTTCCCCTTTGCGCTTGATGTCGATGTTCAGCCGCTTGATCTTCTGATTGAGCGTGGAAAGCGGAACGTGCAGACTCTCGGCCGCTTCCGTCTGGCTCCAGTTGCACTGTTCCAGGCGCTCAATGATTACGCGGCGCTCGAAATCGTTCACGATTTCAAACAGGGACGCGTCCGCGGGAAGCGGCCCGCTCTCGCGACGCAGGCGGACGCCGCCGGCCTCGAGCAGGTAGTCAGGCAGGACGTCCGGCAGGACCTCGGGCTGAGAGGCCAGAACCACCGCCCGCTCCACCACGTTCTCCAGTTCGCGCACATTGCCCGGCCACTGGTGATCCATCAGAATCTGCATGGCGTCGCGGTCGAAGCGCAGACTCGAGCGGTTGGCGGAGTCGAGAAACTTCTCGTTCTCCTTCGAGTACTTGTCGAAAAAGTGCTCCACCAGCAGGTGAATGTCGTCCTTGCGCTCGCGCAGAGGAGGCAGAACCAGGTTGATGACGTTTAAGCGGTAGAAGAGGTCTTCGCGGAATTTGCGTTCCTCCACCAGCTTGCGCAGGTCGTCGTTGGTGGCGGCGAGAATGCGAACGTCCACGCGCATGGTCTCGGTCGAGCCCAGCGGCATGAACTCCTTCTCCTGGATGACGCGCAGCAGCTTGGCCTGGGTCTCCGCGCCTATGTTGCCGATCTCGTCGAAGAATATGGTGCCTTTGTTGGCGATCTCGAAGTAGCCCTTGCGCGATTGCACGGCGCTGGTAAACGCGCCCTTGACGTGGCCGAACAGAGTCGATTCCAGCAGGTCCGGCGGAAGAGAGCCGCTGTTGACGGCGACGAACATGGCGTCCGCACGCGGTGAGTTGGCATGGATGGCCTTGGCGATCAACTCCTTGCCGGTGCCGGTCTCGCCCGTGATGAGAATCGTGGAGCGCGTGGGCGCCACCTGAGTCACCAGGTCGAGCAGGCGCAGCATGCGCTCGCTCTTGCCAATGATATTGGGAAAGCTGTAGCGCTGCTTCAGCGCGCGGCGAAGCTGCTGGTTCTCGCTCTCCAGGCGCCGCCGCGCAATCATGCGCTCGATCTCGATCAGCAGCTTCTCGTTATCCCACGGCTTGGAGAAGTAGTCGTTCGCGCCGGCCTTCAGGGCGGTCACCGCGGCTTCGACGGAGCCGTACGCCGTGATCATGAAGACGGGCGTCTCCTGATCGCGGTCGCGGATGTCGTGAAGCACGTCCATGCCGGAGCGATCCGGCATCATGAGATCCAGAAGGACCAGATCGTAGGCCTTGGACTCGAAAAGCCGCCAGCCTTCGGTAGCATTGGCGGCCAGGTCGACCGAATAGCCTTCAAGGTCGAGCAGCGCTTCCAAGCTCTCGCGAATGTCGGCCTCGTCGTCAATGACGAGGACCTTTCCTAAATTTTCCTGGGTATCGGCGGAAGCCTCAGGCATTTACCGTCTTCCTCGCGGGAACGGCGGCGGCCTCCGCCACGGCTGGGAAGGCCAGACGGAACGAGGCGCCTCCGGATGGCCTCCGGAAGACCTCGATCGATCCGTTATGCTCGTGAACAATGCCGTAAGTAACCGCGAGTCCGAGACCGGTCCCCTTCTTACTACCCTTGGTCGTGAAGAAGGGATCGTAGATGCGATGCATGTTCTCGGGCGCGATGCCGTGCCCGTTGTCCGCCACTTCCATTTGGATGCCGTTATGGTCGCTCCAGGTTGCAATTTCCAGCAAGCCGCCGCTTTCCATGGCGTCGCGGGCGTTCAAGAACAGGTTCAGGCAGACCTGCTGCAGCTTGCCGGCGTTGCCGGACATGGGCGGGAGATCGGGATCGAGCCGCATTTCGACCGACACTCCGTTGCGCGAGAACTGATGCTCCAGCAGCGACGCCGTCTCCTGAATGACGCGGTTGATCTGCACGGGGCTGAACGCGGTTGTGGATGTGCGGGAAAAGTTCAGGAGCGAGTTGACGATCTCGCTCGCGCGGAAAGTCTGCTTGGCAATTTTCTCCAGCAGGCGCGATTTCTGATCGTCTCCGGCCACCTGCTTGGCGAGCATCTGGGCATAAGTGGAGATCACCGCCAGAGGGGTATTCACCTCGTGGGCCACACCCGCGGCGAGCAGGCCGATGCTGCTCAGTTTGTCGGCCTGCACCAGGCGGCGCTCGAGTTCCGCGCGCTCGGTGACATCGTCGAAGATAATCAGGCGTCCGATCTGTTCGAAGTCCTTCGATACCAGGGGAGCTATGGCGATGTTCAGCGTGACCTCGCCATGGGAGAGGCCGTTCGGTCTGTCTGAAGAGGCCGCGCGCCCTGTCCGCGTCAGGACGAATTTGTAAATGTGATGGATGCCCGTCTCGCCGACCACGCGATCGAACTGCCCGACCAGGTCCGGCGGCAGCAGTTCTCCGAGACGCCTGCCCAGAGCGTTGTGCCGGGACACTCCGGTCAGTTGCTCCATCTGATTGTTCCAGCTCTCCACGCGGTCGTCGAGATCGGCGGCGAGAATGCCGACGTTGATCGACTCCACGATATTCTCGCTGTACTCCTTCAACCGCTCGTACTCCGCCATCTTGAGCTGGAGCGAGCGGTAGAGGCGCGTGTTTTCGATCGCGATGCCCACATAGCCGGAAAGCGTCATGAGCAGCTCGACGTCCACACTGGAGAGAAAATCGCCGTCGAGCGTGCGGCTCACGCCCAGATACGCGATGGTCCGGCCGCGTACCTTGCAGGGCAGGTAATAGGTCAGATCGAGATCGGCGATAGTGGCGCGCATGGAAGCCGGCCAGCCCTGAGCTACCGCGTCCAGATAGTATCGGGTGCGCTCGAAGAAGAGATAGGGCTTTGTGGGCGCCTGCGTGAGAAAGCTCAGATCCAGGGGGGTGTCCGGGGTGATCGCCCTGCCATCGCGGTCGCGGACGCCTACGGCCATCTTCAGCTCGAACTGACGGACCGCGCTGAATCCTCGCTCCTCGCGGTTCTCTCCGGCCAGGAAAAATGCGACGTGACTAATGGAGAGCGTGTTCGTCAGCCGCTCCGCCACCGAGGCCAGCATGGTGTCCAGGTCGGTTTCCGAACTCAGCTCGCGGGCGAACTCCACCAGCGTCCGGCGGTAATCGTAGCGCTCCTTTTCGAAATTGCGGTCCAGCCGCTCCTGAATCCAGTTGCGAATCGGCTGGAACAGGAACGCGGTCAGCAACATCACGGTGATAAGGCCGACGTTGCCCAGGTCCTTGACGTTCTTCTGCACGAAGCTGGCGAGCGAGAAGACGATGCCGTAAAACGCGGCCAGCACGAAGAGAGTGGCCAGCGTGTAGGCGTAGCCGCGCCGGAAGATGATGTCCACGTCCATCAGGCGGTAGCGAACCACGGCGTAGGCCAGAGAGAGCGGCAGCAGGGCCAGCGAAAGGACCGAAAATTTCAGGTAAGGACCGGGCGTCGCGCCCAGGGTGTAGGGCACGACGTACAGCATCGTGAACGGCAGGATGCCGCAGAACACGCCATTGCGGAGCCAGAGCAACTGCCGGCGGACAATCGGATCGGCGCCGCGGGCCCGCCGGTGCTCCACCGCCAGGGCGATTCCGCCGGCCAGGTAGATGAATGTCACGAGCGGCAGCCAGATGCGGTCCAGGATAATGCGCAGCTCCACCAGCGGCATGTCCACGCGCATCACGCCCGAGGAAGCGCCCAGGTAAGCGCACAGCAGGAAAAGGGCGGGGAGGTAGAGGGCCGCGATGGCTACTTTGTTCCGCATCCAGGGGCGCGGCTGCGGAAAGGTCAAGCAGAAATGCAGGAAGACGGTGGGCGCGAACAGCCCGGCGGCCACGTTGCCCCAGTATATGGTCTTATCGAACGCATTCAGGGCGCCCGTGTAATGGAAGCCGTAAAAGATGAACGAAATGAGGCAGAGGATGTAGAAATGCAACGCCTTCTGGGCGCTGCCGCGCCGGAAGTAGACGAACAGCCCGATGATGAGGTAGGCGAAGCCCACCACATACTGGTAGTAGCGGGCCGGATCGACCGACGTCTCACCAATGATGATGTTGCTGCATTTGAATTCGACGCCGTTCCGCTCGACGGCATAATCCACTTTGTTCCACGCCCCGATGCCCGCGAGGATCTGCGGCACATCAATGGCTTTCCGAATCGGCGCGCCGTTGATTTTCTTGAGACTGTCGCCCTGCTGCAAGCCCGCTCTGGCAGCCCGGCTGTCCTTCGCGATGAATCGGGCGATTACCGCGCCCCCGCGGTCCACCCAGGTGACGCCATCGTCGGGAATCCGGAAACGATGCTGCTGTTGCAGGTTGACGACGGCGGAGATGACCGCCGCGACCGTCAATATGGTCAGAATCGCCGTGGATAGCTGAAACTTGAGCTCCTGCAACATTGTGCGACTTCCGGGCGGAAAGCGCCGCGTAGTACACCCAACCCAGGCTGCAAGCACGTTGCGTGCCAGCAAAACCCCCGAATCTGTTTCTTAGAATATCCTAATTTTGTGTAGGTTACAAATGTGACTTGGAGAGAATTCTATTTTCGGGAGAACTACACTTCCGGGATGTGTAGTCGGCAGGCTGCAAGGCTGTTCGCCCTTCGACTTCGGCCCCGGGAGGATCGGTCACTGTGAAGCTGTCATTTTCGGACCAGTTTTGGGAATATGGTGGTTCAGTAACCTCCAAAATCGATTGCATGGTGGATCACCCGAAAATCCTGCTGGTGGACTGCGGTTCGGAAGTCCGGGAGATTCTGGACAAGGTCGCAGAGAGCTCCGACGGGACGGTGGAGAACGTTTCAGACGGCGGGACCGCCCTCGAACGAATTCGAAACGCAGAGTTCGATATCGTGGTGGCCGGCCTGAGCTCGCCCGGCGAGGACGGCCCCGGCGTGGATGGGTTGGACCTGCTGCGGAAGCTCCGCGCGCTGCGGCCGGCGCTGAAAGTGCTTCTGATCGCGTCCGAACCAAAGCCGGATGACGTGATGCAGTCCATCCGCGAGCGCGCTTATTCGTACTTCAGCAGGCCGTTGACGGAGCAGGCCATGGGCGATATTGTCGCCAGTGCGATGCGCAACCCGGACTGGGCCGATGGAATTGAGCTTGTCTCCGCTACCCGCGACTGGTTCACGTTCCGCGTCCGATGTCAGGCGGAGAACGCCGACCGGTTGCTGCAATTCCTGCGTGAGATGAAGAGCGGAATTCCCGCACGGGAGCGCGACGACGTGATTACCGCCTTGCGGGAATTGTTGATGAACGCCATCGAGCACGGAGGCCGCTCCGACCCCTCTCAGAAGATTTACATCAACTACGTGCAGAGCGCGCGTGCCATGATTTACCACATACAGGACCCGGGTTCGGGCTTCTCCTTCGAAGACCTGCCTCATGCCGCGGTCTCCTATTCGGATGGATCGCCCATAGAGCATGCCGCCGTACGCGACCAGCTCGGCATCCGTCCGGGCGGCTTTGGCATCCTCATGACCCGCAAGCTGGTGGACGAGTTGATCTACAACGAGAAGGGGAACGAGGTGCTGATGATCAAGTACCTTGCGTGCGCCCCGGATGAGCCCGCGGCACGGGACGGAGCAAATCAAGATTGATGCCCGCCCAGACGAGATAGCCCAGGATCGGAAACGCGGTCGCCAGCGCAAAGGCGAGGTCGTAGCGGTGCAGGTCGAACAAGCGGCCGAAGACTGGCATGGCTAGCGCCACGCCCGCACCCCAGGCGCCCGCGCCGAGGCCCGCGATCAGCCCTGCATGATCGGGGGAATAGATCTGGGTTGCATAACGGATCGTCAGAATCACGTTGCCTCCCGCGAGAAACATGGCGAAAAACAGCTCGAGCATCACCAGCCAAAACCAGGGAATCCATGGAACCAGCGCGAGCGGCAGCGCCAGCACCGCGGCGGCCGTCATCAACTTCCAGACGACCTGCTGGCTGGACAGGCCGGAACGCGACATGCGGTCGACGAGCCAGCCCCAGAAAAAGTAGCCTACCTCCCAGCCTAACGGGGGAATCCAGAGCACTTTGCCGATGAAAGCCTGCGACAAGCCCATTGCCTGATTCAAGTAGAGGGCCGCGCTATACAGCACGAAGGCAAGCGGCAGGCCGCAGCACGCGTAGGCGATCATGAAACTCCACAACCGCGCATGGGTGAAGCGGGGAGCGGCCTTGGCGGCTAGCCGGTCCGAAGGCGGCTGCCAGTGGCGCACGTCCGGCCGCAATCCGACAAAGTACCAGTGGATCAGCCAGGCCAAGCCGATGATTCCGGTGAAGAGGAAGGCCGAGCGCCAGCCCCAGGCAAGCGCGATGGGGGTAATGAGGATGGGCGTGACGATGGCGCCCATGGATCCGCCGCTGTAGGACAAGGCGATGCCGCGCGCCTGCTGATGGACCGGCAATGTCTGCATGACCGCCCGCAGACCGCCGGGGAACGTCGCGCCTTCGCCCATGCCCAGCGCGATGCGTGCGATGGCGAAGCTTGCGAACCCCGCGGCGAGGGCGTGCGACATCGAAGCGAAGGTCCAGAACAGGACCGCGGCAAACATCCCCCAGCGCAGACCGAATCGATCCAGGACGCGGCCCCAGAGCGGGTTCGAAATCATGTAAGCGATCGAGAATCCGGAGATGATGAAGCCATACTGCTCGGCGCTGAGGTTGGTCTCTTTCAAAATCGTCGGCGCGAGGAGCGCGAGGGTATTGCGGTCGATATAGCTGATGAGGGAGACCAGCAGCATCGAGAGGGTGGGTATCCAGCGAGAGAAGCCTTGGGTGAGCACGCGAACTCCCGATGATACACTTTCGGAGCGCATTGCTTCACCTACTGTAACCGCCCCCGAGAATGTGTAAAGGAATCGGGAAGCGCTGGCGAAACCGCCTGCGCCTGGGGTTTCTATATTTGTGGGGCAGGCCCTCGGCCTGCGGCGGCCTCTCAGGCCGCCCGGACCTGGAGAATCTCCAACTGCCTGATTACCTTCCGCCCGCATGCCAGTCTCCCTGCACACGATGCGGGCGTTGGGCGCCCTCTCGCGCCGTTCCATGATCTGCCAGGCATCCGCTCCCCGGCCGGGCCAGCCCCCCAATCCGCTAGACTGGCAAGAGTGGAAGAAGAAGTTGTTGGCAAGGCATACGACAGCCGGCTCATGGCGCGCCTGCTGACGTACCTGCGGCCCTACAAACGCCTGGTCCTGGTCTCGGTCGTCTGCCTACTGGCGCACTCCGTCCTGCAGGTGCTCGGCCCGCTGCTGACCAAGGTCGCGATCGACCGGTATCTCGCTCCCGACCCGAACCGCATCATTACGCCCATCGAACCCTTCCTCCCAACAGATCCCTGGGCCGGCCTGACTCAGATCGCCCTTCTCTACTTCGGCATCCTCGCCCTCACCTTCTGCTTTGAGTTCGGACAGATGTACATCATGCAGTACACCGGCCAGCGCGCCATGTTCGACTTGCGGCGGCAGCTCATGGCTCACCTCCAGAAACTCGATGTCGCCTTCTACGACCGCAACCCGGTGGGCCGCCTGGTCACGCGCGTCACCACGGACGTCGATGTTCTAAACGAGCTCTTCGCCTCCGGCCTGGTCACTATCCTGGGCGACCTCCTGACGCTGACCATTATTGTCCTCGTCATGTTCCAGCTCAGCCCGCCGCTCACCCTTCTCATGCTGGCCGTCCTGCCGCTGGTGGTGCTGGTGACCGCGAAGTTCCGCCGCACGGTCTCGCACAGCTATCGCCGCATCCGCGTCGCCATCGCCCGCATCAACGCGTACTTGCAGGAACACGTCACCGGGATCGTGGTGCTGCAGCTCTTCAATCGCGAGCGCAAGAGCGCCGGGGAGTTCGACCGCGTCAACCGCGATCACATGGACGCTTTCAAGGACACCATCACCGCTTACGGCTGGTTCTACCCGGTGGTCGAGTTCCTGTCCACGCTTTCGCTGGCCTTCATTCTGATCTGGGGCGGCTTCCGTATCGAAGAGGGGGCGCTCACCTTGGGCGTGGTCGTGGCCTTCCTGCAGTACGGGCAGCGCTTCTTCCGGCCCATCCAGGATCTCAGCGAAAAATACAACATCCTCCAGGGCGCCATGGCCTCTTCCGAGCGCATCTTCAAGCTGCTGGACACTCCCGTTGGGATCGCGGCGCCCTCCGAGACCGCAAGGCGGTTCCCGCACACGGCCGCGCGCATCGAGTTCGATCGCGTGTGGTTCGCTTATAAGGACGAAGACTGGGTGCTGCGCGACGTCAGTTTCGCGATCGAGCCGGGAGAGACGGTGGCCGTGGTGGGGCACACTGGGGCGGGGAAGACCACGCTCATCAGCCTTCTGCTGCGGTTTTACGACATCCAGCAGGGCAGCATCCGCGTGGGCGGCGTGGACATTCGCGATCTCCATCCGGGCGAGCTGCGCCGCCACTTCGGAGTGGTCCTGCAGGACCCCTATCTCTTCTCCGGGACCATTGAGGAGAACATCCGGCTGGGCACGGAGAGCGTTGGCCGGGAAGAGGTGGAAGCCGCCGTGGAGCAGGTTAATCTCGGAGCCTTCATCCGGTCGCTGCCGGATGGTCTGGAGCAGCCGCTTCGCGAGCGCGGCAGCTCGCTCTCCACGGGCCAGAAGCAATTGATCGGCTTTGCCCGCGCCCTGGCGCACAATCCGCGCTATTTGATCCTGGATGAAGCGACCTCGAGCGTGGATACGGAGACCGAGCTGCGGGTGCGCGACGCGCTGGCGAAGATGGTGGAAGGCCGCACGTCCATCGTCATCGCGCACCGGCTCTCCACCATCCAGCGCGCGGACCGGATTCTGGTAATGCACAAAGGCCGCCTCCGCGAATCCGGCACCCATCAGCAGTTGCTCGCGCAACGCGGCATCTATTGGAAGCTGTACCAGCTTCAGTACAAGGATCAGGAAGTGGGCACGCTTGAGCGGCGCTGAGTTCCTCCACGCAAACCCGGCTTTGGGATATGCTGTTCAAAGCCGAAAGTCATGCATGCATCTCGCCGTAAATTTCTGACCCACGCGCTGTGCCTTCCCGCGGCCGCGGCCGCTCAGGAGAGGCTCACCATCGCGTCCGTGCGAGCATTCCCCGTGAAGGTCGGCGGGCTGTATGGCAGCGAGGCGCCGAAGTTCGAATCGGAATACGATCCGAAGCGCTGGCGTTGGATGGGGCCGTTCTCGCAGCTTGCCGGCGCCATCCTGGTGGAGATCAAGACTCGCGAAGGCATTACCGGATACGGCCTGGGCTGCGGCGGCAAGGTGGGAGTGACCATTATCGAAGGCCACCTGCGGGATCTTCTGATCGGCGTCAACCCCCTCAACGTGGAGCTGCTGTGGGACCAGATGTACAACTCGACGTTGTTCTATGGCCGGCGCGGCGTGGTGATCATGGCCATCAGCGGCGTCGATCTCGCGCTCTGGGACATTCGCGGCAAACACGCCGGACAGCCCGTGCATCGGCTTCTCGGCGGACCCACCAAAGACAAAGTTCCCGCCTACTACACCGGAGCGAACCTGGAAGGAGCGCTGAAGCTGGGCTTTCGCGCCTTCAAGCTGTCCATCCGTAATGGCATCCGGCAGGGGCGCGAAGGCATGCAGCGCATTGTGGAGCAGGTGCGCAACGCGCGGCGGGCGATCGGGCCGGAGCACGAGCTGATGATCGACTGCTCCTGCCAGTGGGACGTTCCCTACACGCTCGAAATGGCCGAACGGCTCCGCGAGTTCCGCCTGCACTTCATCGAGGAGCCGCTGTGGCCCGACGATATCGAAGGCTATGCGCTGCTCTGCCGCGAAGTGAAAGGCACAACCATTGCCAGCGGGGAGCACGAGTATACGCGCTTCGGCTTCAAGGAGCTGATCCGTAATCGGGCGGTCGGGATTCTGCAGCCCGATACGACCTGGTGCGGCGGGCTGACGGAGCTGCGGCGCATCGGGGCGCTGGCGGCGGCGCACTCGCTGCCCATGATCCCGCACCGCGGCGGCAGCCCCTACGGGATGAGCGTTATCCTGACGCTGCCGAACTGCCCCATGGCGGAGAGCTTCGGCACGCTCGAAGCGCCCAGCGATCTGCTCCGCGCGATGACGTCGCCGTTTGAAAACGGCCACTATTATCCGAACGAAAAGCCCGGCTTCGGCGTGGAGATTACGGAGTCCATGATAAAAGCTGTTTAACCGCCGAGACGCAGAGGCGCAGAGAAAAACTTTAAAAGGTTTCTCGGCGCCTCTGCGCCTCGGCGGTGGTGGAACGGCCTCAGAACCGGAAGCCGAACAGAAGGTGGACTTGGTTCTTCAGCACGACGGAGTGCTTCCCGGCACCCCAGTATGAGTACCGAACCTGTGGCTCGAAGCGAAGTCTTCCCGTTCGGAACGAAACGCCTGCACTAACGATCGGATCTACGTTCCACTTGACTGACTTAGTGACGGGTTCACGGACGAACGTGCTTGGCTGGGTGCCGCCGAATACCGTGCTCTCCCTCGTGAAGTCTAGCGAGGTCCGTCGCACCGCCGGGCCGGCAGAAAGGAAGGGCTGCCACCGCCGGCGCTCGCTGAGGAAACTATACTTCAGGAGGAATGGTAGTTCGACGGCCCTGCCACGCCTTCGCTCCGAACCTAGCGTGAGAGCGTTTTCGGGATACTGAAATGCAAAGGTGTCATTTCTGTCACCCTGTCGATAAAACAGCAGTCCGCTTTCTAATGACAGCCCGGAGAAAGCCCGTAAGGTCACCGTTGGCCCTAGTGCGAACGGCATTCTAGTGGTGGTTTGCCCGAGCGGAGTCTGCGCGGGTGCGCCGCCCTGAAAACCAAACGTCAACAGTTGTGCCCAGCCGGTAACTGGGAGTATGGCGAAAAGAGAGAGGAGGCGAGAGGTTTTCATGCGCCGATGCTCGAGGCACGCCGCCTTCCATCCTGCATCTAGCACATTCCGCAAGTCGCGACGCCGGTGCCCACGTGCGCCAGCGGCACGATCGTGAACCCATCGCTACAGTCAGGCGCCCCCCAGCCGAAACGAAATCCTGGTATACTCCCAACACTCTGGTGTAGTCTCAACACTGTAGAAAAGGAAATCTGCATGACTCTGTTGCGCACCCCCTTCCTCCGCCGCGCGGCTGTTTTCGCGGTTGCCGTTTTCTTCACCCTGCCCGCCCCAGCCCAGACTGTCGCCGGCTCCATCTCCGGCCTGGTGACCGACCCGACTGGAGCGGCCGTCTCGGGAGCCAGTCTGACCGTGACGGACCTCGACCGTAATGTGAGCTTACGGACCGTCTCCAACGACACCGGCTTCTACCTGGTGACACCAGTGCCGCCTGGCCGCTACAGCATTCAGGCTGAAAAGACCGGCTTCCGCCGCTTCGTACTGGAACCCCTCCCCATCGCCACACAGCAGAAAGCGTCGGTCAACGTGACCCTGGAAGTCGGCGCCGTGACGGAATCCGTCACCGTTACGGGCGCCGCGCAGTTGATCGACAGCACCTCCTCCACTTTGAGCGGAGTCGTGGAAAATCGCCGCATCATCGATCTCCCCTTGAACGGCCGCAACGTCTATGGCTTGGCGGCCCTCACCCCGGGAGTGTTCGGCTGGCGGGCGGCTTCCGGCAATGGAGGCGTCGGCGAAGGTTTCGAATCCATCGGCCGATTCACGGTCAATGGCGGGCGCGACTCCTCAAACGCCATCATGATGGACGGCGTTCCGGTCACCATGAACGCGAACACTAACAACATGAACGCCAACAGCGCCGTGCCCTCGGTGGAAGGCGTGGAAGAGTTTCGCATCCAAACCAATTCCTACACGGCGGAATACGGCCGCTCGGGCGGCGGCATTCTCACCATTGCCACCAAGTCCGGCACTAACGAGATCCACGGCAGCGTCTTTGAGTTTCTGCGCAACAGCAAGATGGACGCCAATACTTGGTTCTCCAACGCCAGCGGCGGGAAACTGGGCACTTTCCAGCGCAATGAGTTCGGCGCCAGCGTCGGCGGACCGGTATTTATCCCCAAGCTCTATAACGGCAAGAACCGGACCTTCTTCTTTAATGTCTATGAAAGGCGGCGCCAGCGCTCGGCTTCCAGCCGCTTCATGACCCTTCCCACCCGGGAGCAGATGGACGGCGACTTCTCCCAGACTTTCAACGCTTCCGGCCAACTGCGCGTAATCCACGATCCGTTTTCCACGGTGCCCGATCCGGCGCGCCCCGGCCAGTTCCTGCGCACTCCCTTTGGAGGCAACCGCATCCCCGCGGCGCGCATGGACCCGGTGGCGGTGAACGCGCAGAAGTTCTTCGGCCCTGAGCCAAATCTGCCGGGGCAGCCTTTCACCCGCCAGAACAATTTCTTCTTCCAGGGCAAGGCGCCGGTAGACGTCGATCGCGCCACCACCAAGATCGACCACAGCTTTAGCGACAGGCAGCGCATGTTTTTCCGTTACACCATCTTCAACAACCAGAACTCCCAGCCTGAGCTCTGGCCAGGTCCCGGCTGCCCCGACGGCGGCTGCTACTCCAATGCGGAGCGGCAGCAGAACGTCGCGCTCGACTATAGCAACACTCTGAGCCCGACGACGCTTCTCAGCCTGCGCTATGGATTTGCGCGCTCCATCCTCAATCGCGCTTCCTGGCACACGGGCTTTCGCCCCTCCTCGCTCGGTTTGCCGGAGAACATCGAACAGGGCGCGGACCTGCTGGTGTTTCCCGAGTTCGCCGTGGAAGAGATGACCATGCCCGGGCTGCTTCATCATTGGAATTTCCGTTCCGCCAACCAGTCCCACACCTTCGTTGGGACCCTGTCCAAAGTTCTTTCCAGCCACAGCCTGAAGGTGGGCACGGAAGTGCGTGGCAACATGGTCAACCACATGCAGGCGCCGTGGTCCTTGAACTTCACGTTCAATCGGGGCATGACCGCCGGGCCGGATCCGCGCGTGGTCAGCACCACCTCGGGTTTCGGATATGCCTCGTTCCTGCTGGGCGCCGGAGCCAGCGGCAGTGAGGTGCATGGTATTCGGCCGGCCCTCGAAAGCAAGTCCTTTGGCTTTTATGTGCAGGACGATTGGAAGGTCTCGCGCAAGTTGACTGTGAACCTGGGCCTGCGCTGGGACTTCGAAACCGGCGTCACCGAACGCTACGATCGCTTCGCGGTGTTCGACCCCCAAATCGGCAGCCCGCTCAGCCAGCAGACCGGCTTGAACCTGCCGGGCGGCTGGACCTTCCCCGGCAAGGGTTTGGATGGCCGGTCGTTGAAGTCTGTGGAATGGGGAAAAATCGCACCTCGCATCGGCTTCGCCTATCAGCTCCGCCCAGGCACCGTTATTCGCACGGGCGCGGGAATCTTCTATACCATGGCCCCCTACGGCGCAAATAACTATGGAACACCGCCCTTCCGCGCTTCCACGCCCTGGGTGACCTCGGTCGATGGTGTCACCCCGACTGATCTGCTGCGCAACCCATTCCCAAACGGCGTGCTGCAGCCTGAGGGTTCGGCCAATGGCCTGCTGGCCGCGTTGGGCCAGGGCCTCAGCTCGCCCGTCCCATCCACCATGACCACGCCGTATAACACCCAGTGGAACTTCTCCATCTCCCAGGATTTCGGCAGCTCAATGGCGCTCGAAGTCGCCTATGCCGGCAACAAGGGAACAAACTTGCCGATCACTTGGCAGATGGATCAACTGGCGACCAACCTCATCCGCCCCGATGCCGGGCTGCTCGACGTGGTGCCGAATCCCTTCTTCGGCATCGTCAAGGTCGGCGCGCTGTCAACCCCTACCGTGCAGCGCGGACAGTTATTGACGCCCTATCCGCACCTTCCGGGCGTGAGCTTCGCGGGCGCGTCCTGGGGCAACTCGAATTTCCACTCCTTCCAGGCCAAGTTCCAAAAGCGCTTCTCGGCGGGCTCCACCGTGGTGGTGGCGTACACGTGGTCGAAGCTGATCTCCGATGGCGGCGACAACGCCTGGGCCAGCGCCGGCTTCCGCGACTTCAACTGCCGGGCCTGCGAGCGGTCGATCTCACCATACGATCAGCGCCACCGGCTGGTCACCAGCTACACCTACGAGCTGCCTTTCGGCCAGGGCAAGCAATTCGGCTCCGGCTGGAACGGCCTGCTGAACGCGCTGCTGGGCCAGTGGCAGGTGAACGGCATTATGACGTTAAACAGCGGCCTGCCGACGCAGATCAACACCACCGGCAACACCAGCTTCTCGTTTGGCGGCGGGCAGCGGCCGGATTCAACCGGTCAGGATGCCACCCTCGACAATCCGACTCTGGACCAGTGGTTTGACACTTCCGCCTTCCGGCTGCCGGCACAATACACCTTCGGCAACATGGGGCGAATGCACCCGAGTCTACGAAGCGACTTCATCGAGAACCTCGACTTCTCCATTTTCAAGCGCTTCAGGCTGAAGGAGCGCTTTTCGATGGAATTCCGCGGTGAGTGGTTCAATTCCATGAACCATCCCATCTTCGGCGAGCCGAACTCAACGGTCGGCAACGCTCAGTTTGGTAGAGTCACCACCACGGCCAACGGGCCGCGCCAGACGCAACTGGCTCTCAAGCTACTCTTTTGAGGAACTCGGCCATTCGGCTGTTATGAATCACGTAGTGTACAGCCTCACGGCAGGTCGATGTGGTGCAGCTTGAGATCCACGGTCGCATTAGGGTCAATCGAAATTTCCCGGACCTGGCTATGGGCTGCCCGGAGCTTGGCGACAAACTCCGCCGTGAACGGTGATGTTCTGGCTTGCCGCTTCCGCCCGGACACGATAGCGGCCAGGACGTAGTTGGAGAAACCGGAAGCGCCCCTCGCCGTCCGGTAGTGCGAGTTGTGCCGATGGCTCCGGTGCATCCAAAGCGGTCAGCGCGACTGCGGGCGTCTTCCCGGCGCTGGATTCGATCCGGCCTTCAACGGTTCCGCCCGGAGCGATGTCGATTCGCACGGACTCGACGGTGCGGAAATCGGCGATCCGATCCTGGGCGCCGAAGCAGCTATCGGCCGGCTTCGATACTACGGTGGGGTTCATCGTTGCCCAGGAAACGGCCACGGCGTAACTGCCCGGCGGCAGGTTGTAGAGCCGGTACCGGCCCGTGTCATCCACCTGTGCCGATGCGCCGATCGATACGCGACGAAACTGGCCGTTTCCGTCGGCGACCATCGGTAGCACGGTCGCGCGTCCCATGGGCCGGTTCTGCGTATCCGTGATGCGTCCGCTTATCGATCCGAACCGCACGAGGCGGACTGCGAGCGGGCTTTGGAGTGGAATGCGGAGCCGCAGTGTCGCATCGGCGTAGTTCGGCTTGGTGATATCGACTCGATACTCGCCGGCGGGGAGATCGACCGCTGCACCAAACGTCCCGCCGGTGCCTGTCTCCAGATCGGCGGTCATTCGAGGAGCGCCGGCTATTCTTACCTGAACCCGCGCGCCGCGAATCGGCTTCGCCGAGTGTTCCTCGAGCACAGAGCCTGAGAATGGCTCTCCGAAGAGGATGGCGCTAAACAGAGCCGGAACGGCAAGGCAGCCTCGCCACAGTGTACACCAGTCCGCGCCAACGATACTGGCTCAGGAGCCTTGACACCACTTGACCCCCGGTGATAGAGGTAAGACCGGTGAAAACACCGCTCTGCGTCCCTTGCACCTCGCCGCACTAGGAGGATCGTATGAAGCTTGCCGTTCAAACCTTTTGCACGATGCTTGCCGCAATCGTGCTGGCCGCCCCGGTTGCCATCGCTCAGACCACTTTTGGAAGGATTGTCGGGGACGTTCGCGATTCGTCCGGCAGTTCCATGACGGGAGTGGAAGTCACGGTGACCAACGAAGGCTCCCGCGAGACTTACAAACAGCGCACCACGGAGGTCGGATCGTACGGATTCAGTACGCTCATCCCCGGAACGTACACGATCCTGGCGGAGCAATCGGGATTTCGGCCGGTCCGCGTGCAGGGGATTGTGCTTCAGGTCAACCAAACGGCCCGGTTCGATCTGGCGATGGAGGTTGGCTCGGTGACTGAATCCATCAATGTGACGGCTTCGGCGCCCGTTCTGGCGACCGACACATCCGATGTCGGGCAGGTAGTCACGCAGCGGCAGATCGTGGAACTGCCGCTGAACGGCCGGAACTACATGCAGCTTACCGCGCTAACCAATGGTGTAATCCTGTCGGGAACAACCGAAAGCGGCGGGCCGAACTTCTTAAGCCAGGGGGGCCGGCCGACGCAGAACAGCTTCCTGGTGGATGGCGTGGAGTCCCGCATTCAGCGCGAAGGCCGCTATGGGCTGAATCTGTCCGTCGAGGCGATTGACGAGTTCAAGGTAATGCAGAACTCCTTCTCCGCCGAGTACGGCCGGGGCACCACGATCGTGAACGCGGCGATCCGGTCAGGAACGAACGCGTATCACGGCAGTCTGTTTGAGTTTCTGCGCAATGAAAGGCTTGACGCCCGGAACGCGTTCGATCTCACCAGCACAAGACGCCCGCCGCTCCGCTTCAACCAATTCGGCGCCGCTGTTGGCGGTCCCATCAAGCGGGACAAGTTTTTCTTCTTCGCCAACTACGAAGGCCAGCGCGTCCGGCGGGCTTCTACCCTATTCGGGAATGTGCCCACGCCCGCCATGCTCTCGGGCAACCTGGCCGGTATGCGAACCGCGAACGACCCCGACACGGGAGCGCCGTTCCCCAACAACGTGGTGCCATCCTCCCGGTTCTCGCAGTTCGCGCGCGAGGGCGCAAAGCTCTATCCGGCTCCGAACTCTTCGGCGCTCGCCAATCTCAACTACCAGAGGGTGCTGGGCAACCCCACGAACATGAACCAGGGAACCGGACGGATCGACTACTTGTTAAGTTCCAAAGACCGGCTGAGCGGTCACTACACCGGGTTCGACTTTAACGTGATCAACGGCAGTCTGCTTCCCTATGCCGGTACACAGGCGTTCTCCAAAGTCCGGAACCTTGCGATCGAGCACATCCGCAACTTCAGCTCGACGCTGCTGAACACGCTGCGTTTCGGGTACTCCTATACCGACACGTACACTGGTCCCGACACGCTGCTGGATCGCGATGTGACCAGGGACTTCGGGCTGCAGAACCTCTCGCCCGAGCCCAGAGCGTTTGCGCCTCCCGGTATCTCCATCGTCGGCTTCAACTATATCGGCGGGCCGTCGTGGATTCCGAACGGAGCCGTCGACATCAACAGGCAAATCGTAGACCAAGTGACCTGGATCAAGGGGCGCCATTCGATCAAGTTCGGCGGTGACATCCGGCTGCTGCGCTACAACGACCTCGGCTATGCCATTCAGAACGGCGCATACACCTTTGCGAATCAGTACAGTAATAACTCGGTGGCGGATTTTCTGTTGGGTATTCCTCAGCAGGCATATGCTCACCGCGCCGGCGGTACCGGCTTTTCGTTCAAGACGTCGAACGGTGAATATTCGTTGTTCGTCCAGGACGACATCCGTCTCGCGAGAAACCTGACTTTGAACGCCGGCCTTCGTTACGAGTACGTACAGTGGCCGCAGGAAGACAACAATGAATTTGCCGTCTGGAACTTCCAGCGCGGGGCGCTCGATCTGGCGGGTAAAGAACTGCCACGACGCATCGCGCCTTCCGACAGGAACAATTGGGGGCCGCGCCTCGGAATCGCGTACACGCCATTGAAGAAGACCGTGATCCGCGCTGGCGCTGGAATTACCTACGGCAACTTCCGCCAGTGGGAAGTTTCGCTGTTTCACTTCAGCCCGCCCTATGTCTACGAGAATCTGGATTTCAATGACTTTCCGAACCCGCGTTTTCGCATGGATACGCTCTGGCCAGCCGTGGTTCCGGTCGATCAGTTAGACTTTCGCACCGTCACGGTCAACTATCAAAGCCCGGACAAGGTGCTTCCTCCGACCTATCAATGGACCTTCGGCATTCAACAGGAGCTGCTACCCAACCTGATGATGGAGGTCGCCTATGTCGGGAACCGCTCCGTCCGCCAGCCGAATCGCTGGGACGCGAATCAGGCCTGGCAGGACGCCGACCTGTCGCATCCGACTGCGGTTCAGTCGCGGCGTCCGTATCAGAACGTCGGCTTCGTGAGCGGCAATGCGTCGCGGGCATGGTCGAGCTACAACGCAATGAACGTCCGGGTAGAAAGGCGGTTCTCGGGCGGATTCACGCTGCTCGGAGTCTACACGTGGTCAAAGGCCATGGCTGTCCGCTCGATAGACCCCTGCTGCTTCACCGTGATGGATATCGACAACATTCGCATGAATTACGGCCCTTTCAATGACTTCCGCCACAATGCCGTGATCAGCTACGTTTACGATCTTCCTTTCGGAAATGGCAGAAGGTTTGCGGATGGTGTGAACAGCGCGGTGAATTATCTCGTCGGCGGATGGCAGGTCAACGGAATCACGACGTTTCGCTCGGGTGGCGCTTTGTCCACCACTTCGCCGGTTTCCAACAACCGCGGCAATCGGGCAGGCAACCGCCCGGATAGGATCGCGGACGGCAACCTGCCGGAGAGTGAGCGCAGCGTGGAGCGCTGGTTCGACACCGCCGCTTTCCGGGATCCGATTCTTGGAACCTACGGAAGTGCCGGTGACGGCATCCTCCGGGGGCCCGGACTTGTCAACTGGGATGTTTCCGTCTTCAAGAACTTTCCGATCCGCGAGGCCATGCGGCTCCAGTTCCGGTGGGAAATGTTTAATGCCTTCAACAACGTGAACTACCTCAATCCATCCACCAACACGGGTGATGCTCGTTTCGGAAGAATCAGCAGCGCTTCGGCGGCGCGCGAAATGCAGTTCGGTCTGAAGCTTTTGTTTTGACCGTCCAGGAATAGTTGCGAAGACGCGGTGCTGCCCGCCATCCTGACAGTACGATGACGAGCATCATTCGATTCCTGGCCGCCGCCTGTTTTCTTCCGGCGCTCGCGGGGCAGTCGTCGCATTTCTCGCCGCTCGACCAGATCCGGGTTGGCAACGTCCGACAACTCAAGCAGGCGTGGATCTACCGCAGCGGTGAGCCGCTCGAGCCGGCGCGGAACGGCGGGCGGCCTCCCGCGTTCGAAGCCACGGCGGTCTACGCCGGAGGTTTGCTATACATCGGCACTCCGTATGGCAAGGTGATCGCGCTCGAGCCCGATACCGGCAGAGAGCGCTGGTCGTACGACGCGAAGATCGAGCTGAAAGCGAACTACGGCGATTTCGCGAACCGCGGTGTAGCCGTGTGGCTCGACCCGAAAGCCAAGCCCGCGGACCCGTGCCGCCTCCGCGTCTTCTTCGCCAGCATCGATGCCCGCCTGTTCGCGCTCGATGCCGTTACCGGCGCCCTTTGTCCGGATTTCGGCGACAAAGGCCAGATTCATCTGACAGCCGGCATGCGCCGGGGGCCCTCATATGCGGGCGAGGTGCAGAACACGTCGCCGCCGGCCGTCATCGACGATCTTGTCATCGTTGGCTCGGCGATTGCCGACAATCACCGCCAGGATTCTCCAACTGGCGAAGTGCGGGCTTTCGACGCGCGCACGGGCCGCATGCGATGGAAGTGGGACCCGCTGCCCAAGAACCCGAATGCGGGCGGCGCCAATACCTGGCCGCCGATTACAGTCGATCCCGAACGCCACCTCGTCTTCCTGCCTACCGGAAGCGCGAGCCCGGACTATTATGGCGGCCTGCGACCCGGCGACAACCGCTATGCGAACTCGGTGGTGGCGCTGCGCTCCCGCACCGGGGAGATGGCTTGGCACTTTCAAACCGTGCATCACGACCTGTGGGACTACGACGTCGCCGCACCGCCTGTCTTATACACAGCGCGCCGTGGCGGCCGGGACATTGCCGCCATTGCAGTCGGTTCCAAGACCGGTCATGTCTTTCTGCTCGACCGCGAGACTGGCAAGTCCCTGTTCCCGGTCGAAGAGCGGCGAGTTCCCAAGAGCGATATTCCCGGTGAGGAAGCCGCCGCGACACAGCCCTTCCCGACCCTGCCTCCGTCACTGGTTCCGCAAAAGCTGACTGCCGATCAAGCCTGGGGCCCCACTGAGAAAGACCGTGAGTTTTGCCGCGAGCAAATCGCCGCGCTTCGCAATGAGGGCATTTTCACGCCGCCCAGTCTCAGAGGTTCTCTCATCGTGCCGGGAAATGTCGGCGGACTGCACTGGGGCGGCGCCGGATACGACCCTGCGCGCGGCTTGCTGATCGTCCCCACCAACCGCATGGCGGCCGTGGTGCGGCTCATGCCCAACGATCAAGCGGCTCGGTATCGCAAAGAGAATCCCCGGTGGGAAACGACAACGCAGCGCGGCACGCCGTACACGATGTCTCGAACTTTCCTGCGGTCTCCCTCAGGTCTGCCGTGTAATCTTCCGCCGTTCGGCGCGCTGACGGCCGTTGACGTGAACTCGGGGCAAATCCGCTGGGAAGTGCCTCTCGGTAAGCTGCCCGTGCCCGGAGCCTTGCCGGAGTGGGGCTCGATCAATCTTGGCGGGCCGCTTGTGACCGCCGGAGGGCTCGTCTTCATCGGCGCCGCTTTCGATCCTGTGTTCCGCGCCTTTGACGCCGCCTCGGGAAAGGAAGCGTGGCAAAGCCCGCTGTCCGCGAGCGCCCGCGCCACGCCGATGACTTTCACCGGCCCGAACGGAAAGCAATACGTGGTGATTGCCGCCGGTGGCCATACGACGGAGTTCGGCAAGCTCGACAACGCCATCGTCGCTTTCGCCCTGCCATAGCGTTTCTAATGCTATTGACGTATCTATACATCAGATGATATATATCTGAGTCGGAACTATCCGTTATGGCCCACCCTCCCGACTCTTTCATCCCCCTCAAGACGAACTGGTTTCACATCCTTCTCGCTCTCGCCGGCGAGGAGCAGCACGGCTACGGCATCATGCAGGAAGTCCTCGAACGGACGGACGGCAAGGTGCGTCTCTGGCCGGCGACGCTCTACGGCGCCATCCGGGATTTGCAGGAAGAGGATCTGATTGCCGAAAGCCGGCGACGCCCCGCCGCCGCCGACGATCCACGGCGGCGCTACTACCGGATTACACCGCTCGGGCGAAGAGTGCTGGCCGCCGAAGGCGCGCGGCTGCGGCAGTTGGTCAAACTCCTCGATCGCGTACAGGAGGTCTGAGCTATGAAGCGAATCACTCTCGGAACGTATCAATGGATCGCGCAGTCATTCCCGGAAACGTTTCTCCGTGCGCACGGCGATGATATGGTATACGCCAGCAAAGAGTTGATCGAGGAAGTTGCCGCACGGGAGGGCACGCGCGGCATCCTCCGCATGGCGCCGGGTCTCCTGGCGGATCTCCTGCGGCGCATCACCGTCGAGTACGCCGCCGAATGCTGGCAGGACCTCAAATATGCGATGCGTAATTTACGCCGGCAAAAGGGCATGGCGCTCTTGTCGATCGTTTCTTTGAGCCTCGGCATCAGCATGGTCACGTCCATGTACAGCCAATTCGAATCGACCATGTTCCGTGTCGTGCCCGGCGAGTCGAAGCCCGAAGAGCTTCTATCCTTCCAGCGTCCAATTTCCTTCCCGGACTACGAACAGATCCGGGACGCCAGCGGTCAGTTTCGTGAGTTCGCGGCGTATATCCCGAACGCGCCCGTCATGGCCGGGATCGGTCGCAAATCGGAGCGGCGATGGGCGCATATCGTAACGCTCAACTACTTCCAGACGCTCGGCGCCCGGGTGGTTCGCGGCCGGGCGATCGGTGAGGAAGACCGCCGTGGCGCGGCGGTCGCGGTGATCGGCCACCGGCTCTGGCGCGAGCAGTTCGGCTCGGACCCGGGCATAGTCGGACAAGGCCTCCGGCTCAACGGTAAATCGGTGACGGTCGTCGGAATTGCCGCCCCGGAATTTCGGGGCACATCGCCGATGCTGATGTCGGCCGACTTGTGGCTGCCCGTAACGGTCGGAGCGAATGTAGCGCCGGAGCTGAGTAACGGACTGCTGGAAAAGCGTGTCGCGTCCTTTCAGGCGATCGGCAGGCTCAAGGCCGGTATCGGGACCAAGCAGGCTGAAGCCACGCTCGATGCGCAAATCCGGAGTATCGAGATTCAGGCGGGCGACCCCAACAAAGACCGCAAAGGAAGGCGAGTCACGCTGATGCCCGGCGGACGCGTCTTTCCGATCCGCAATGAAGATATCGGAGTCACGATGGGTCTGCCGCTCTCGCTCATCACGCTGATGCTGTGGATTGCCTGCGCCAATGTCGCAACCCTCGTACTGGCGAAAGCCCTGGCGCGGCGCAAGGAGATCGGTATCCGCCTGTCGCTCGGGGCAAGCCGCGCCCGGCTCATCCACCAGCTTCTTACGGAAAGTATGGTGCTGGCTGTGGCGGGAGGCGTGCTTGGTCTTGTCTGGGCGCTCTGGTCAACCCGGCTGCTTGATATCTATAAGCCGGTAATGCCCGGCTACGTCGATCTGACCATGTCAATCAGTTGGGTGGCGCTGGCTGTCACCTTCGCGGCCAGTGTACTGACAGGAATCTTCTGCGGCCTGACTCCGGCGCTCCAGGCAACGAAAACCGATCTCGCCTCGGCCCTGAAAGGTGTCGCTCAGGGACAGCGCGCCCGCTGGTGGAGTTCGCGCAATTTATTGGTCCTGCAGCAGGTGGCGGCGTCGCTGGCGTTGCTGCTGATCACTGGATTTGTCGTAATCGGATTCAACCGCAACAGCCGGATTGATGTCGGTTTCGACTCGTCGAACCTGTACCAGTTTTCACTGGACCCGCTCCGCGCCGGCTATTCGAGCGACCGCACGATCGGGTTCTTTCGCAACCTGAAGGATGAGGTGGAGCGCATTCCGGGCGTCGTGAGCGCGGCCCTGGCCGAACGCGCGCCGATGGATCTCGGCCGGAACGTGCAAACCATGGCGACAAAGAGCGATTTCGAGGAGGCGAAGAGGCAGGTGCGAACGATCCGCGTCGACCGTGTCGGTCCAGGATTCTTCGAGACCGCCGGCGTTTCCGTACTCTCCGGCCGCGAGTTCCGGGCCTCCGACGTAGAGTCGTCGGAGAGCTTTGCCGTGGTCAATCAGGAGATGGCTGGGAAGGTTTGGCCGGAGAAAAGTCCCGTAGGCGAGATGACCGAAATTGCCGGCAAGCCGCACCGCGTTCTGGGTGTCGTGAAGACGATTCGAAGCGGGTCCATCCTGCCGATGAGCTTCCCGACCGCGTATGCGTTGATGGGCGCCGACGATTATCTCAAGCCGCTTCCCGAGGGAATGACGCTGCTCGTTCGCGCTCAGCCGGGGTTCGATGCGGTGAATGCGGTGCAGCAGACGATTCTCTCGCGCGATCCGGAGTTCACGTTCTTCCATTCAACGAGCGTTGCGGAACAAATCGCCAACGGCGCCACAATCGCGCGAATGGTCTCCTATACATACGGAGGCATGGGCGCTTACGGCCTGTTGCTGGCAGCCATCGGGCTCGCGGGAGTCACCGCGCAGGCGGTCGTCCGCCGGACAAAGGAGATAGGCATCCGTATGGCGCTGGGCGCGCAGCCGGGCAATATTCTTCGTCTGGTGATGAAGGAGGGCTTTCTTCTGACAGCAGCGGGCACCGCGATCGGGGTTGCCGGAGCGCTGGCGCTGGCGAAGCTGCTGGGCGCGTTCTTCGCCGCGCTTTCCGACATGACGAAGACAACCATGACGGACCCCCTGATCATCGTCGGCGGTCCGCTACTATCGTTCGCGTTGACACTGGTGGCTTGCTTCTGGCCGGCATCGCGCTCAATTCGTATCGACCCGGTACGGGCAATACGGGAAGAGTCGTCGTGACAGGGTGAATGACGACCACCACGCTGGAGACATAGCGATATTCTAGTTCCATGAGCAGCTTCGGATTCCTGGAGACTTTTGGGCGGGACCTGCGCTATGCGTTGAGGACCATACGAAAGAATCCTGCCTTTGCGGTGACCGCCGTGCTCACGCTGGCATTGGGCATTGGAGCGAATACCGCAATTTTTACCGTGGTTCACGCGGTCCTGTTGAAGCCGCTCGCCTACCCCGATTCAGAGCGGCTGGTGCGCATAACCGGCGGAGCGACTGCGGCGCGGTTTGAGGCGATCCGGCAGGCACGGTCCTTCACTGGGGCAGGGGCCGCTAATGTGTTTACCGAGAGCGTAACCCTCTCCGGAGCAGATGAGCCAGAGCTGCTGAAGGGAGTGCGCGTATCCGCGAATTTCCTGGGGATTCTCGGCGTCGCGCCTTTGCACGGGCGCGGCTTTCTCGCGGAGGAAGAATCGCCCGGGCCTCAGGTGGCGATTATCAGCGCGGAATTGTGGCAGCGGCGGTTCGGCGGCGATCCACGGATCGTTGGCGGGACGGCGACGCTCGGTGCGGCTCCTTGCACGATCGTCGGCGTTCTACCAGCGGGCTTTCAGTTTCCGTTCCCCGGTGTGGATGTGTGGAGGCCCTGGCAGCCGGACACGATCCCGGATCAGGCGCGGCTCAACAGTCCCATGCTGAGTGTTTTTGGACGGCTGAAGTCCGGCGTGAACCTCGAACAGGCGAGCGCCGAGGTGGCCGTAATCAATCGCCAATACGCGCTCGCCCATCCCGGAAAGCTCGACGCCAAGCCGAATTCAGCCGAACGTGTAACGCCGCTGAAGGATTCCCTGGTGAGAAACGTTCGCTCCATCCTCTGGATGCTGTTCGGCGCCGTTGGCTTCGTGCTGATCATTGCTTGCGCCAATGTGGCCAGCCTGCTGCTCGCGCGTGCGACATCGCGGTCGCGGGAGTTTGCGGTCCGGGCAGCGCTGGGAGCCGGACGCGGACGCCTTGCCGGGCAACTGCTGGCGGAAAGTCTTCTGCTGGCATTTGCCGGCGGAGCGTTGGGCGTGCTGCTGGCGACGTGGAGTTTAGGCGGGATCGCGAGACTGCCCGGTCTCGAGCTGCCTCGAATGGGAGAGATCTACCTGGACGGCACGGTGCTCGCCTTCGCTGTGGCGGTCTCGGCAGCCACGAGTTTGCTCTTCGGGTTGGCGCCTTCGCTCAGCGCATCCCATCTGGATCTCGCCGCTGCGATGAGGGCCGGTGCAGACTCGCGATGGCCGAAGCGCCTGGCGCTCTGGCTGAGTCCTCGCGGCCTATTGGTGGTTGGACAGGTGGCGCTGTCGATCGTGCTGCTGATCGGCGCGGCGCTCCTGATCGAGAGCCTTGCTCGTTTGCGCCGGGTCGATCCCGGATTTCAGGCGGAGAATCTCCTCACCATGCAGATAGCACTGCCCCAGGCGCGTTACGAGGAACTCGTGCGGCGCGTCGAGTCCATCCCGGGTGTCCGCGGCGCCGCGGTGACGCTGACGCTCCCAATGACGGGGTTTGCCGGCACTCCCGTTCAGGGGGCGGGACAACCGCTATTGAAATTGAACGAGCGGCTGATCGCAATCCTGCAAAGCGTGACGCCGGGATACTTTCATACGCTGGGGATCCCGGTGAAGCGAGGTAGGGATTTTGCGGCGCAGGACGCTCTAACCGCGCCGCCCGTAGCGATCATCAACGAAAGCCTGGCGCGCCGATTCTGGCCCGCCTATCCGAACGGTGAGGACCCGGTCGGCCGCTATGTTTTGGCCGGCGCCAATCCTGAACCGTTGCAGATTGTCGGCATCGTGGCGGACGTGCGCCAGGCCGGTCTCGCCAATGACGCAGGGCCCGGGGTCTACCGCCCCCGCGCCCAGACCCCTCCTATGTCCGCAATGTTCGCGGTGCGCACGGAAGGCGATCCGCTGCGGTTCGTGAATGCGATCCGTAGCCAAGTGATGGCGATCGACCGCCATCAAGCCATTACGGCGGTCAAGACCATGGAGGACGTGGTGGACGCCTCGGAGGCGCAGCGGCGGTCGATCATGATCCTGTTGGGACTATTCGCCGGCGCGGGCCTGCTGCTGGCCATGGTCGGGATCTACGGCATGGTTGCCTACTCGGTGGCGCGACGGACGAAGGAAGTGGGCATCCGGCGCGCGCTAGGGGCGCAGGAAGGCGACATTCTGCGGCTTGTGCTGGGGCAGGGACTAAGCCTGGCACTGGCTGGCGCGGCCCTCGGCGTGGGAGGAGCCCTCGCGTTGACCCGGCTGCTCACCCGCCTCCTGTTCCAGGTCAGCGCCACCGATCCCTCCATCTTCGCCGGGATTACTTTGCTGCTCATTCTCGTAACGCTGGCAGCCAGCTACATCCCGGCCCGCCGGGCTTCGCGGATCGATCCAACGGCGGCCCTGCGAGCTGAGTAGACAACAACCGCTCCCTTTGGTCGCGGCTCGGAAGGACTTACGGAGCCGTGACCGACAGGGAGCGGCTGCTGAGGCGTCGGCGATATCCGACGGCATTTGCGGCGCACCACCCTACGGAGTGACCGGGGCGGCGGCGCGCAGACCCCGGTCGATCAGCTCATACCGTCGCGGAAATCGGGCCGCCAGATCCGGGCTGTGCGTCACCACCACCAGAATCGTCTCTCCCTGGCGCTGCACGTCCACCAGCAGCGAGGCGACCGCCTCGGCCGAATTGCGGTCCAGATTTCCGGTTGGCTCGTCGCAGAGCAGCAGGAGCGGCCTTCGGATCAGCGCCCGTGCCAACGCGGCGCGCTGCTTCTCGCCGCCGGAGAGCTCGGCGGGACGGTGCTGGGCGCGGTCGTCTAGCCCTACCTGCTCCAGCAGGTGACGCGCGCGTTTCAGATCGGCTTCGTTCGAGTCCGAAACCAGCGTCGGCACCAGCACGTTTTCGAGCACCGAGCATTGCGGCAGCAGACAGTGGTCCTGGAACAGAAATCCGATTTTTCGATTGCGGAACGCGGCCAGATCCTTCTCGCTCAGTTCGTATGGATTGCGGCCATCGAGCGTCACCGAGCCTTCCGTCGGCGCTTCCAGCCCGCCCATGATGTAAAGCAGGGTGCTCTTTCCGCAGCCCGAAGGGCCCATGATGGCCGCCGCCTCCCCGCGCTCCAGGTCGAGAGAAACGCCGGAAAGAATCGGAAGGACGCCGCGCGGGGTCGGATACTCCTTGCTAACTCGGCTTACTTTGAACAACGCGCCGTTCTCCCAGTCCTGCATACGCCTGCAGCGTACACTCTGCCATCACGCCGACGTTGAAGTGTTGGCGGACGCGCTCCGCGCCTTTGCGTCCCAGCTCGGCGGCCAGCGCGGGATCGCGCCAAAGAGACAGGATCCCCTCGGCGAGCCCGTCAGTGCTGTCCGCATCCACAATCAGCCCGCCGCCGGTTTTGGCGAGAATCTCGGGGAACGCGCCGCGCCGGGGCTGCACGACGGGAACTCCGTTAGCCATTGCCTCCAGTAGATAGATGCCCTTGGGCTCGTTGTAGGTGCTGGGCACGGACAGCACGTCGAGCGTTTGCAGGAACTGAATCTTTTCGGCCCGGTCGATCGCGCCCCGGTAGCGGAACTCGCCGCCCAGCCCGCAATCGCGCATCTCACGCTCCAGCCCCGCCAGATAATCCCGGTTTTCGGGCGCGAGATAACCGGCCACTTCCAGCCGCGCGTTCGTCAGACCCTTTTCCTTGCGCAGAAGCCTGTAAGCCGCGCAGAGATTGTGCAGGCCCTTTTCCGGACATACCCGCGCGAAATAACCGATGGTGAAGATGCCGCCGCGGCTTCGCGACACCGGCGCGTACCCCTGCAGGTTGATGCCCAGGGGCGTCACAAACAGCTTGCTTTCCGGAATGCGGAGGTACCGCGACATGAATCCGGCGTAGTACTCGCTCACCGCCAGAAAACGGTCCACATGCCGGATGTTGGCGCGAATCAGCTCGAGCGACTGCGTGCGATACGGCTCCTGAAGTCCTTCGAGAAACAGATCCTCGCCCTGGAGCGTGCAACAGATCGGGCAATCCAGCGCCTTTTTGAGCGAGCGCGCGAGGCCGATCAAGAGCGTGTACGGCAGACTGATCACATCGAAGGGCGGCTCATTCCGGAGCCAGTGAATCATCTTCTCCAGCTCTTTGCTCTGGTAGCCGTCTTCGCCTTCCAGCATGGACACGGTAAGCTCGCCGAGCAGCTTCGGGTTCACCGGAATCGACTTCTTTGCCGCAAGCTTCAGAGCGAGGCGCGAGTCCCAAATCCTGTCGAGCAGCCACGGCGTCTTGCGGAACAGCGGCATGTACTGCTGCAGATATACGCCGATGCCGCCGAAGAAGATCTTCTCCTGGCTGACGTTAGCCTCGTCGGTGACGGTGGGCGTGTAAATGGGCGCGAGCACCACATGGTGACCCTGCGCCATCAACTCCGCCGCGAGAGCGTTATCCCGGAAGCAACTGCCGCAGTACATGCTTCCCGCGCCGGCGGTGATGGCGAGAATTCTCATGCGAGCGCAATCTCGATCATCAGTACACGCCTTCCACCACCGACTTTTGGAATCCGCGAAAAGGCCGGACGTTGCGTACGCCGTCCCAGGGATATTTCTCAAAAGGAGGCTCGCGCTCGGCTTCATCGCGCTCAAGGAAGCGCGGCATGAAGAACTCGCGCGTGAGCGTGGTGAGACGCACGCGCCCGGTCTGCCCATATTCCACCACGCGGTCCGTTTCGTCGAAATCCACTACCTCAATCCTTGCGCGAGGCGAAGGAGGATAGTAGATGACCGCATAGTTGTCTTCCTTCACCAGGGGCTTATGTACCGCAAGGCCCATTAGCGTATTGCCGTAGGTGGGCGCGAAGTAGATTCCGTCCAAAAGCTCTTCGACGGCCAGGCGGTGGAACTGCGGGGTCATCTCCGTGCCGCCGCAGAACACGCCCTTAATGCCCATGCGCTTCAGAGAGACCTTCTCGCACAGTGCCTCGAGCAGCTTGGGCGTGGTGAACAGGCACTGAATATTCTCGTGCGCGCGCATCAGCGTCAGCGCCTGATCGACGACGTGCTGCTTATACCGGTCGGCCTCCTGCATGGCGCCGCGCCGGATGAGCTTGATTACCCAGCGCGGGTCCAGATCCACCATGAAGCAGATGCCTCCTCGATGGTGGGCCAAATGCTCTACCGCGAGCCGCAAGCGCCGCGGTCCGGTCGGCCCGACGGAGATCCAGTCGGCGCCTTTGGGAAACGACGCATCGGGCAGCGTATCGCTGAACATCTCGTAATCGATGCGGAAGTCTTCGATATTGATGCGGGATTTCGGCACGCCGGTGCTGCCGCCGGTTTCGAACACGCTCACGGGACGGTTCGCATAGCCCTTCGGCACCCAGCGGCTCACGGGTCCGCCGCGAAGCCATTCATCCTGAAAGTTGCCGAAGCGCGAAAGATCGTCGTACCCGCGAACCTCGCGCCGCGGATCCCAATCGAGCTTCTTGGCGTATTCCAGCCAGAACGGACATCCCGTTTCCGGGTTGAAGTGCCACTCCACAATCTCGCGAACCCAGGCATCGAGCGATGTCCGCGTCGCCGCCTGTCTGGTTGGAAAATCCGTTTCAGTTATAGGAATCACGTTGGCCGCCAAATTTCATAGTATATAATCGCTCGTTAATGCGAGTGCCGTTCATTTCTCTCCTGTTCGTCACCTCGCTATTCGGTAGCGACTGGCATCAATTTCGCGGACCCAACAGCTCCGGCATCGGCGATAGCAAGGGTCTGCCGGTGGAGTTCGGCCCGGACAAAAACGTCATCTGGAAAACCAGCCTGCCTCCCGGGCACTCCTCGCCCGTATTCACCAAAGACCGGATCTTTCTGACGGCGATAGACAGCGGCAAGCTCTTCACCTTCTGCCTGGACAGGGCGACCGGGCGCATCCAGTGGCGGCGTGAAGTGCCGCGCCCGCGCGAGCAGGAACTGCACAAATCCAACCACCCGGCGTCGCCGAGCCCTGTTACCGACGGCCGGAACGTCTACGTGTTCTTCGGGGATTACGGGCTGGTCTCGTTCGGTCCGGACGGCAACGAGCGCTGGAAGCTTCCGCTCGGTCCGTTCAACAATCCCATGGGAATGGGCTCTTCGCCGGTGCTGGCGGGCAACACGCTGTTGCAGGTCTGCGATCAGGAGAGCGGCTCGTTCTTCATCGCCCTCGATAAGGACACCGGCAAGACCAAGTGGCGCGTCGAACGCCCGGAAGTGACTCGCGGCTTTTCGACGCCGCTTCTCTACCAGCAGAAGGATGGTCCGCAGGAAGTGCTGGTGACTGGCGCCTATCAGATGACCTCATATGCAGTGGAGACGGGCAAGCCGGTGTGGTGGCTGCGCGGGCTCACCTGGCAGTTGAAGCCCACGCCCGTGCTGAGCGAAGACAAGATGTACATTCAAGGCTGGGCGGGCGGCGCGGACGATGGCCAGCAGGAAGAGGTGATGCCGTTCGAGGAAGCCCTGCGCCGTTTCGACGCGAACAAGGACGGCAAAATCGTTAAGGCGGAGATTACCGACGAGAAGCTGCTCAAAGACTGGCTCAACCTCGATCTCGACAAAGACAACGAGGTCAACGAGCGCGACTGGCGCTTCTTCCGGTCGCGCCGCTTGGCTCAAAACGGCATTCTCGCTTTCAAGCTGGGCGGCGAGGGCGACATGACGGAGAAAAACTTTCTTTGGCGCTACACCAAGTCCCTGCCCAACGTGCCCTCGCCGCTCTTGTACGACGGCGTGCTGTATATGCTGAAGGAAGGCGGCATCCTGACCTCCTTCGATCCGGATACCGGCAAGGTGCTCAAGCAGGCACGCCTGCAAGGTGCGCTCGGCCAGTACTTCTCTTCGCCCGTAGCGGCCGACGGCAAGATCTATACCGTGAGCGAAGAGGGCAAAGCGAGCGTGCTGAAGCCGGGCGGCGAGTGGGAGATTCTGGCGGTGCACGACCTGGGCGAGGAGTGCCACGCCACGCCGGCTATCCTCGACAACCGCATCTATCTGCGTACCAAAAATACGTTGTACTGCTTCGGGAAATAATCGGGGAAAACCATGGATACAAGTGGGGATCCAATTGGGGCGGAAGCCCGGCCGCCGCTGACCACGTACGAAGACCTGGCGAAGATGATCGACCACTCGCTGCTCCGCCCGGAGCTTTCCGAGGAGCAGATTGTGGACGGCTGCGACCTGGCCAGAAGCTACAACACGGCCAACGTGACCGTCCGGCCCTGCGATGTGGATTCGGCCGTGCGCAGGATGCAGGGCAGCGGGATCGCCGTGGGAACGGTAGTCGGCTTTCCTCACGGCTCCACCACCACGGCCGCGAAGCTCTACGAAGCGCGCGATCTGGTGAGACGCGGTGCAACCGAGATCGATGCGGTCATCAATATTGGCCGCCTGATATCGCGCCAGTTCCAGGATATTGAGACCGAGCTGCTGCAACTCTCGGATACCTGTCACCAGCAGGGCGCCATTCTGAAGGTGATCTTCGAAAACGCATATCTTACGCATGAACTGAAGGTCATAGCCTGCCGCATCTGTAAGCGCGCGGGCGTGGACTACATCAAAACTTCCACCGGTTTCGCGCCTTCCGGGTATATGCTGGAAGACCTGCATTTGATGCGCAAGCATGGCGGCGCGATGAAGGTCAAAGCCGCGGGGGGCGTGCGGACGCTCGAAGCGGCGCTCGAAGTCTACCAGGCCGGCTGCTCGCGCATTGGCGCGACGGCCACGGCGGCTATCCTCGACGCCTGGAAGGAACACCTGAAGCGCCTGGCCGCCGAAGCACAGGCGAACGCCCAACAACCGGCGTCCAATACTTGACACCGTGTTATCCTAATACCCTAATTGGTGGAGATGGTGCAGCTAAGGGCATTTCCTCGAATCTGCATCGCCCTCGGACTCCCCGATCTCGAGAAACTGTTGGACCGCGCCGCGAAGGAGGCGGAAGCGGGCGAATCCTTTCTTGAGTTTCGCCTCGATTATTTGGAGCGGCCGGAGAAGGGGGCGACTGCAATATCGTCGTTCTTATCCAAATACCCGGATTGTCTCATCCTCGCCACCTGCCGCCGCCACCAGAATCGAGGCCGCTTCAACGGCAGTATCGACGACCAGATTCGCATCCTGAGCCTCGCCGTCGATTCGGGCGCGAAGGCGGTGGACGTTGAGATTGAGACCGCCGAGGCGGCCAGCGAGAAGCTTTCCATCTTTCAGGGCCGCGCGGCAACCATCGTTTCGTATCACAACTTCGAAGGCACCCCTCAGATGGAAGCCGTGCTGCGAAGGATGATGCGCGTGCCCGCCGAGGCTTACAAGATCGTCACCACGGCCCGCAAGCCATCCGACGTCGCGCGCGCCTTGAGCCTCGCCAAGTCGCATCCGCGCGTGCCCCTGGTCCTGCTCGCGATGGGCGAGATCGGCTTCCCGACGCGGGTCCTCTCTCCCGGCTTCGGCGGCCTTTACACCTATGCCGCTCCCATGTCGACGGAAGGCACCGCGGCCGGACAGGTTTGCGCCCGGCCGCTCCGGAATCTATACCGCGTCGAGAAGTTGGCCAAAACCGCAAAGATTTTCGGCGTCATCGCACATCCCGTCCGGCACTCTATTTCGCCCGCCGTGCACAACCGGGCCTTCCAGTCCCGCCGCTTTGACGGCATATACGTCCCCCTTCTGGTCTCGCCGGCACATTTGAAGGATTTTTTTTCGCTCGCCGAAAAGCTGCCGATTTCCGGGTTCAGCGTCACCATTCCCCACAAGCAGAGGATCATCCGCTACCTGGATGTGGTGGAACCGTCCGCGCGCCGTATTGGCGCCGTGAACACGGTGTGGCGGAAGGCCGGCAAGTGGCGGGGAACCAACACGGACGCCGATGGAGTCACCATCCCGCTGTCGCGTAAGCTGCGGCTGAACAAGTCCTCCATCCTGGTAGTTGGCAACGGCGGAGCGGCGCGCAGCGCGGCCTGTGCGCTGGGAGATGCGGGGGCCAAAGTGACCCTGGTGGGCCGCAATCCGGACCGTGTCCGCGCGCTGGCCCGTTTGTGCGGCGCGGAGGCGCTGCCGAAAGAGGCGCTCCAGTCGCGCTACTTCGACGGCATTGTGCATGCCACTCCCCTGGGGATGTTTCCGCATGTCAATGAGAGCTTTTTTAACGGCTGCGTCCCGGGGGACGTCATACTGGATATGGTCTACAATCCTCTCGACACGCTGCTGATCCGGCAGGCGCGCGAACAGGGTAAGACGGTGATACCGGGCATTCACATGTTTATCGAGCAGGCCGTGCGCCAGTTCGAGATCTGGACCGGCGAGCCGGCGCCCCGGGCAGTCATGGAACGGGCGGCGCTTGCGGCGCTCGAACCGAACGGAGGAGTTTGATGAACGGGAAGCAGATTACCCGGCGGCAGCTCGGCGCGACCCTGGCGGGCGCGGCAGCGCTGCTAGGCCAAACCCGTACGCCGGAGCCCACACCCAATGAGGAGCTTGAAGCCGCCCGCGAGCGGATACGCCGCGACGGTCTGAGGCTGGCCTCCATCGGCATTCCCATGGATCGCGAGCCGGCCTTCCAGTTCCAGGCCTGAGGATTGAGTAGTGCCTGACTGGGACGACGACATATTCTTCGCTTCCATTACGGAATTGAACCAGCGCCTGCGCGCGAAAGAGTTCAAGGCCGTGGAATTGACGCGCGCCTTCTGCGACCGTCTGGAAAAACTGGGGCCGCGCTACAACGCGCTGGCGCTATCTCTTCGCGAGCAGGCCATCCGGAAGGCACGCGATGTAGACGGCGAAATCAAGCGCAACCGCCTGCGCGGCGCTCTGCAGGGCGTGCCGTTCGGCGCCAAGGATCTGCTGACCTATGCGGGTCACCCCACCACTTGGGGGGCCAAGCCTTACGCCGGGCAGGTGTTCGACTATCACGCCACCGTGCTCAAGAAGCTGGACGACGCCGGCGCGGTGCTGGTCGGGAAGCTCTCCATGGTGGAATTGGCTGGCGGCGGCGGATACCGTTATCCGGCGGCCTCCATGTTCGGCCCGGGGCTGAACCCCTGGAACCGCGCCTACTGGTCGGGTGGATCGTCCAGCGGATCGGGAAGCGCGGTGGCCGCGGGCCTCACGCCCTTCGCCATGGGCTCGGAGACATGGGGGTCCATCCTCACGCCCGCCGCTTACTGCGGCATCACCGGCCTGCGCCCTACCTATGGCCTGGTCAGCCGGTATGGCGCGATGGCCCTTTCCTGGACCTTGGATAAGATCGGTCCCATGTGCCGCACCGCCGAAGACTGCGCCCATGTGCTTGCGGCCATCTCCGGCGGCGATGCCAACGACCCGGGCTCCTCCGGCAAACGTTTCTACTACACTCCCCAATTCGCCCGGAAGCTCACCGATCTGCGCATCGGCTTCGCCCCGGTGGATTTCGCCGAGTGGGCCGAAGAGCCAGCCCGCCCGCCCTTCCAGCAGGCGCTGGAAGCTCTGAAAGAAACCGGCGTGGAGGCGAAGGAGATCCGCCTGCCCGACTTTCCCTACGGTTTGGTCGCCGGGTCCATCATCGCCGCCGAAGGCTCGGCCATATTCGAGCCGCTGATTGAAAGCGGCGAAGTGGACCAGCTCGCCGATCAGAAGCAGATTGCCGGCCTCAAGGCAGGTCTGGGCATAGCGGCCAAAGATTATCTGAAGGCCATGCGTATCCGCCGCGGCATGCAGCAGGAACTGCGGAAACTGTTCGTGGACGTGGACGTGTTTGTTTCGCCCAGCCGTTTCGGGCCGGCCTCTTTGATTACCGAGGCGCTGGACCGCCGGAATACGGACCGCACTCCCCCCAAGGACCGCGGCCTGAGCGATCTGGGCGCGGCGGGGAACCTGGCCGGTTACCCCGCCCTCTCCCTCCCCTGCGGGTTTGCCGGAGAGCTGCCGGTGGCCATTCAACTGGTTGGGGCGCCCAATAGCGAGAACACTCTGGTTGCTATAGGCAAGGAGTTCCAGAAGCGCACCGACTGGCACAAGCGGCGCCCGAAAGTATAGTCTGCTGTCGCATCGAAGACCGCTCCTTGCAGTCGCGGCTCTGTTGCCGATTCTGAGCCGCGACTGCAAGGAGCGGTTTTCTCGCCCGCCCCTCAGAATTGAAGGCGCAGAGCGAACTGCAACTGCCGGTTGGCCCGTGAAGTAGCGCTGATGGTGCCCACGCCTCCGGCCCCCACGGTGCTTGCGGGCAGGTCGAACTGCGGCGTATTCAGCGCATTGAAAAACTCCGTCCGGAACATCAGCTCGCGCGCCTCTCCCAGCGGGAACTTCTTGGACGCGGTCAGATCGAAATTGTAGGTGGCCGGTCCTCGCACGGTGTTTCTCCCGGCGTTGCCCCAGTTAAAAGGCTGGGGCACCGAGAATGCTTCCGGCGCGAACCACCGGGTTAGCGACTGGTTCTGCGGTTTGTAACTCACACCCGGCACAACATCGGCGCGTCCGCCCACGCCCGTATTCGTCGGCGAACCAGTGGTGGTTACGGTGAACGGGAACCCGCTCTGCATCACGGTAATTCCTCCGAGTTCCCAGTTTCCCAGAATCCAGCGCATGGCGTTCGCCTCGTTGAGATATCGCTTGCCCGCTCCGAAAGGCAGAGCGTAGGTCCAGGCAAAATTCACGCGGTGACGGAGATCGCTCGCGGAGCTGCCCCAGTCCGCATTACGGTCCCGTAGATCCTGCGGGATGGGACCGTTCGCGCCGCCATCGCCGCCCGCATTATCCAGGCCGTGGGACCAGGTCCAGTTGCCCAGGAAGAAAAATCCGTTGCCGAAGCGCCGCTCAAAGGTAGTCTGGAGCGAGGTATACGCCGACGACCCCGACGACTCGAGCCACGCGATGTTCACCACATCCGGCAGCAACTGAGCGTAAGGACGGCGCGGACCGATGGCGCCCGGGCCGGGGTCGGGCAGGTTTAGATTGCGCGCCCAGGTGAGATGCCGTCCGAGCGAGCTGACAAAGCCGATGGTCGCCACCGAGTTGGCGCTGATTTCGCGCTGCAGGCTGAGATTGAACTGCTGCATCTGCAGGTTCTGAAAATCGGGCGTAACGCCGCGCAGATTGCCGAACGGCCGGTCCGCGCTTACCGGCGGAAAATCGGTCAGCTTGGGAAAGCCTTCGGCAACCCGGTTGGCGGGCGTCAATGCTCCCGGAATGATGCTCAGGTTGAAGCCGAAAGGCACCTGGCGGAACTGCCGGATATTGGTGGCGAAGTTATATTCGGGCGTATAGAAGATGCCGTACCCTCCGCGAAGAACGGTCTTGGGCATGACCTGCCATGCAAAACCGAAGCGCGGCCCGAATGCCCGCTTATCGGTATTGACGTTGGCGGTCCGCGAAGCGTTCTGCCCCGCGATCAGAAGGTTGGCGGTAGCGGGATCGAAGTTCACCCAGTAGTTGTTGCGCTCGGTGAAGGGCGTGTTGACCTCGTAGTGCAGGCCCAGATTGAGAGTGAGCCGGTTGTTCACCCGCCAGTCGTCGCGGAAATAGAAGTTGTGCTCGCCCGAGTTGAGGAAACCCGTCCCGGGAATGAAGAAGTCGCGCGTCGTTCGCGCGGGATATCCCAGCAGCATGGTCGCGATCGCATCGCCGGTCCCGCCGGGGGCCGCCGGATTGTTGGTCAGGCCGTTATCGAAGTTGAACCGCCCGAAGGCGCTCTCGCCCGGAGGCGAGGCCGTCTCGCTCACCATGCGGAAGCGAAGATCCACGCCCCAGCGCAGATTGTGCGTGCCCTTCTGCCAGGTGGCGTTGGCGATAATCTGCTTCATGTCTTCATCGCGGATCAGCGGGTTCGACCGGGCGTTGCCCAGGCCTGCATATCCCGCCGGGCTCACGATGGGCGCGGTCGGCTGGAAAGGATCGCTGGCATCGCGCCCCGGAATGTCCCCCCAAACCGGGTTGGTCAGGCTGGTCGGAACCAGGCGGCTGTTGAAGCGTGTGTAGCCGAACCGGAAGTCGCCGATCAACGCCGGGCTGAAAGTGCGGATGTCGGTTATCACGATGCTCTGGCCGCGCACGTCGTTCGGACCCGCGAAGCTGTCCTCGTTGCCGCCGATATCGGTATTGAAGGTGTCCGGGATGGTCAGGCGGCTGTCGTCAATCGAGTAACGTACGAAGAAGGAGTCCTTCTCGCTCAGCCGATGGTCGAATCTGCCGTCGGCGCGCTCCACCACGCTGCGCTTCTTCGGGTTGGCCACGAAGTTGTTGACCGCGCCGGAGGTCTGCGGCAGTGGATAGAGGCTCACCAGGCGCGAGGCGATGGGATCGAAGCGGCTGGCCGGGATGATGTCATTGGGAAAGCGATCGCGGACGGAGCCGGTTCCAGCGGGATTCGGACGCGTGGTCAACGGGTCGTAGATACCGTTAGGCACGACGCCGCGGAAATCGCCCTGGCGTATGGCCGGCCGCGGAACGGTAACCACGCGGCTGTCTCCGAAGATCTCGCGGTAGCCTTCCCAGTTCATGAAGAAGAACGTCTTGTCGCGGCCGTTATACTTCGGCAGCAGCACCGGGCCGCCCAGACTTGCTCCGTACTGGTTGAGGCGGAAGGGCGGCTGGGGCTGGTCCGGCCGGGCGAAAAAGTTGCGCGCGTCCAGGCTCGAATTGCGCAGAAACTCGAACGCCGACCCGTGGAAGCGGTTAGTGCCCGATTTGGTGTTGACCACTACCACCGCGCCGGCCGCCCGGCCGTATTCCGCCCCGGGATTGTTGGTGAGAACGCGAAACTCCTGGATGCCCTCCACGGACGGGCGAACCACGAAGGTCTGGGAGATCATCTCCGTGTTGTCGATGCCGTCCAGGAGCACCTGGTTATTGGTGTTCCGCGCGCCGTTGGCCAGGAGCGTGGTGCCGCCGGGACGCAGTTCATCCGGCCGTCTTCCGGAATTGATGGTGTTGCGCTGCGCGTAGTCCAGGCCGTTCACGCCCGGCGCGAGAATCGCAAGCTGCACGAAGTTGCGGCCGTTGAGCGGCAAGGCATTGATCGGCTCTGGCGAAATCACCTGGCCAACCGAGGCGTTCTCCGTCTGCAACAGCGGGAGGGTTCCGACCACTTCCACGGTTTGTTCGACGGCGCCCACCTCCAGCGTGATATCCAGGCGCGCCGACTGCCCGACCTGCAGCACGAAGTTCCGGTAGACGGAACGGCTGAAGCCCGCTTTTTGAGCGGAAACCGTATAGCTGCCGGCGAGCAGATTCACCACCGCGAAGTTACCGGTCGCATCGGTCGTGAGCACGTTGCCGGCGTTGGTGCCTTCGTTGGTGACGGTGACTTCGACGCCCGCAATGGAGGCGCCGGTGCGGTCGGTGATGGCGCCTACGATGCTGGCGCGCTCGACTTGCGCGAGAGCCGGGAGCATCAAGAGGGTAACAGTCGCGAGAAACCCGGAAAGACGAACGGACAAAGCTTTCATGCCCACTCCCCCTTTGCGATCGGTATTATACGTCATTGAACCGTACGTTGAGTTTGCCCCTTGACAAGGCCGTTCCGTAGTGCTAATTTTTAAGCATAATGCTCAAAATTCAGCAGAAAAGGCGGCGCCGATGGCACTCGCTGGCTTGAGCCGCCGGGAACGGCAGATCATGGAGATTCTCTACCAGCGCGGCAAAGCGTCCGCTTCCGCCATCCGGGAGGCCATGGAGGATGCGCCCAGCTATTCGGCGGTGCGCTCCATTCTGCGCGTGCTGGAGGAAAAGGGCCATGTCAAACACCAGGCGGAAGACTTGAAGTACGTCTACATGCCCATGGTGACCCGGGACAAGGCCAAGCGTTCGGCTGTGAAGCAGTTGGTGGATACGTTCTTCAGCGATGCTCCGGAACAGATGGTCGCCGCGCTCCTGGATGTCTCTTCCAAACGCCTGAAGCGCGAGGAATTGGACCGCATGACGGAAATGATCGAAAAAGCCAAACGGGAGGGAAAGTAAATGTTGGACTGGAATGAATCGGCATGGGCCTCGCTCTTTGTAGGCGTGGCGCTCAAAAGCACGGCGGTATTGGGAGCGGCATGGCTGGCGGCATTTCTGCTGAGGAGGCAGTCCGCCGCGGCTCGCCACCTTGTGTGGACCACGGCGTTTGCAGCTCTCCTGGCATTGCCCTTCTTCTCCTTATCGCTGCCAGCTCTGAGTGTGCCTGTGGCCCGGACGTTTCTGCCGGGCGTAGTCTTTCAGGCGACAAGTACGGCATCCGCTGACGTACTGGCGTCCCGAACGCGGCCCCCGGTAAACGCAACCGTCCCTCCGAAATCGGCGCCATGGCGTCCCGATTGGGGTTCGTCGCTGATGCTCCTCTGGGCCTTGGGCGGGGCAGTGAGTTTCGCGCACATGCTGGCGGCTTGCGTGGTAGTCGGGCGCATGCGGCGCACGGCGAAGCTTCTGAACATCCCGGATCTCGGCGTATTAGCGCGCCCGCTCGGCCTTGACCGCGAGGTGAGCGTGCTCGAAACCCCGCCCGGCAGCATGCCGATGACCTTCGGCCTGCTCCGCCCGGCCGTTTTCATTCCGGCCGATGCGGCGGAGTGGAGCGAAGAGCGGCGCCGCCTGGTGCTGCTCCACGAACTGGCTCACGTGCGCCGCCGCGATACAGCGACACACCTTCTGGCGCGAATCGCCATGACCCTCTACTGGTGGAATCCGCTCGCGTGGGCCGCCTGGCGCGAGTTTCTCAAGGAACGGGAGCGCGCCGCGGACGACTTGGTCCTCGCTTGCGGCACGCGCGCGTCGGAATATGCAAGCCATCTGCTGGAAATCGCCCGCTCCATGCAATCGCCCCGCATGATCGGACGGGTGGCCGTAGCGATGGCGCGACCGTTGCAACTGGAGGGCCGGCTGCTCGCGATTCTGGATGCCAATCGGAATCGGAACATTCCGCGGCGAGCATTCGCCGTGGCCGGCGCGCTGCTGGCAGCGTGCATCGTCGCCCCGCTGGCGGCTCTACAGGCGCTTCCGGCCAATGTGGATGCCATGATTCGCGCAGCCGTCTCTCAGAGAAACTATCAGATGCTGGAAGACGCCGTAGCCGTATCCGAAGCGGCGCGGGAGTACGAGATCGCGCGGAAACTGCTGGAGTCCTCGCTGGCCATTCGAGCGGAGGTCTTCGGCACCCAAAGCGTTGGTTATGGAATGGGATTGCTGAAACTTGGCGACCTGGAACGCAAACACAGAAATGCCCAAGAAGCGGAATCGCGTTACACCGAGGCCGTCTCAGTGCTTGGTAACCGGCCCGAGGCCGGTCGTCCGCTGATCGCTCTCGGCATTGCCGCGCTCAGGAGGAAGGAACCCGATCGCGCGATCGAATATTTCCAGCGGGCGCAGATCGCCAATCCCGCAATCGCAGGCCCAGCTCTAAGGTGGATGGCTATGGTCCGGGAGCAGGAAAACAACATCTCGGAGGCGGAGTCGCTATACCAGCGAGCGCTGGCCATCGAGGACTCGGACTCGGCCGAGCGCGCCACGACCGTGGAACTATATGCACGGTTCCTGCGCAGGCAGGGCCGAGAGAACGAAGCGGCCTCGATGCAGGAGCAGGCTGCTGCACTGCGGAAGGCGGCGGGTTCGCAAGCTACGCTGTCCCGCCAAAGGGCCGCGGCTGCTGTGTATCGCGCAGGAGGCGGGGTGACGCCACCCTCGGTGATATACAAAGTGGAGCCGGAGTACACCGAGGAGGCTAGCGTCGCGCGATATGAGGGAACGGTAGTCGTCAGTGTCGAGATTGGCAAGGACGGCATCGCTCGCGGCATGCAAGTCATCCGCGGCCTGGGACTCGGGTTGAATGAGAAGGCGATGGAAGCCATCACTCAATGGAGGTTCAAGCCCGGCGTCAAAGATGGACAGCCGGTGAATGTGGCGGCAATCATCGAAGTGAACTACCGTCTGCTTTAATCGCGGCCACGGTTTCGGCTTCGTACTCGATTCGTCGTATTGATCTCAGGGCCGGGCACGCTTAGCATAGAAGCACTCAATCAGTCCCGCTGATCGGAAGGCCGTATCGCGGCCGCTCGCGCGAGGACAAAAAAACGGGGAGGCTGAAAATGCTAAAGCTGCTGACGCTAGCTGTCGTCACGGTTATCGTGGCGGGTCCTGTGTTTTCCCAGAGCGCTGGCACCATCCAGGGTGTCGTCTCGGATAACACAGGCGCCGTGATCCCGGGCGCAAGGGTGGCGGTGACGAATGTCGAAACGGGTGCGCAATCCAAGGCGACCGCCAACGCGGTCGGCTTCTACACGGTGCCGGCGCTCAATCCGGGAATCTACACTGTCGCTTGCGAGTCCGAGGGACTTGCCCCTTCGGAGCACCCCAATCTGCGACTGGAAGTGGCGCAGACGATGCGTGTCGATTTCCGGCTGAATCTCGGAACGGTTACCGAGGTGGTTGAAGTGTCGGCGGCGGCGGTGCTGCTGCAATCGGAAAAGACCGACGTGGGCCAGGTGATCGACAGCAAGCGCATTCTGGAGATGCCGCTGAATGGGCGCAATTACCTGCAGCTGGCGCAGTTCGCGGTGGGTGTGCTTCCTTCGCGCGATTTGGGCAAGGGCACCAGGCACGACGGCGAGCAGGGCGGAGAGGGCGGTTTCCGGGCCATGGGCATGCACGCCGCGCAGAACAACATACTTCTGGACGGGAACGATAACAGCTCGCGCAACTCCGGAGGGCCGTTGGGCTTCCAGTCGCAGGCCGTAAAGCCCCCCGTGGATGCGGTGGCGGAATTCAAGGTGGTGACCAACAATACCTCGGCGGAGTATGGCTATCGTACGGGCGCGAAGGTGATTGTATCCACCAAGTCCGGCACGAACGAGTTCCACGGCTCGCTGTATGAGTTCCTGCGGAACGATGCGCTGGACGGCACGAACTTCTTTGCCAACCGTTCGGGCGCCAAGAAGCCGAGCTTTCGCCAGAACCAATACGGCGCCACCTTCGGCGGGCCGCTGATCAAGAATAAAATGTTCGCCTTCGCGAGCTGGCAAGGCACGCGCATCCGCCTGGGGCGAAGCTTCATATCCTCGGTTCCCAGCCGCGACGCGATCAACGGCGACTTTTCGCGGCAGCCGGCGCCGGACCGGGACATTTTCGACCCCCTGACATACGACTCCCGGACCGGAGCGCGCCTGCCATTTGTGGGCAATGTGATTCCCGCCGCGCGGATGGATCCGGTGGCGCGAAGAGTCGCGGATCTGTATCCGGCGCCGAACATAGCGGGCCGCGAGCACGCCCGCAACAATTTCTTTTTCTCGCCGGTTCAGAAAAACGACTTCGATCAGTACGATTTCCGTTGGGACTACAACGTGAGCGACGCGCATCGCTGGTTCATCCGGTATTCCGTGCGCAACCAGAACGAGGATCAGCCGGGCACGCTGCCGTACCCGGCAACGGGCGGCACCGGGCAGACCATCAAGTTGGATGGCGACAACGTGGCGTCATCGTTTACCAGCACCATCGGCGCCACGATGTTCAACGAGCTGCGTTTCGGCTTCAGTCACTTCCCCACCCGTTTCGACATACCGTACACCGAGAACCTGAACAAGGAGCTCGGCATTCTGAACGCGCCGGGAGACGCTTTCGGGGACGATCTCGACCATGGCATGACACTGTTCGCTCCCGCCGGGTTCGAACTGCTTGGGCCGCGCGGATTCTGGCCGAATCAGAATAATCTCGACAACCTCCTCATCGCCGACTCGTTCAGCATCGTCAAGGGCAGGCACACGGTGAAGTTCGGGGGCGAATATCGCCGGAGCGAGTTGTTCCGCGAGTCGTCGCGGCACCGCCGCGGCCGCTTCGATTTCAGCGGCGTCTTCACCACGCAAAGTCCCGACGTCGCAGCCAGCCGCGGCGCCACCGGCGCCGGGCTAGCCGACATGCTGCTGGGCTGGGCAAGCAATGCCAACTGGGGCCACAAGCAGGGAGAGAATCACTTCGTTAACTACTGGTCGTGGTTTGTGCAGGACGACTGGAAGATCACGCCGCGGCTGACGCTGAACGCCGGGCTGCGCTGGGAGCTCTTCGGACCGCCCACGTTCGATAATCCCGACGGGCAGACAGTAGGCCGCTTCCTCACGGAGGTCAACGGAAGGCCCTTTGCGCAAGGCGAGGCAAACTGGGGTGCGGAGGAATTCCTGTCCACGATCGTTTTTCCAAAAGATAACCGCGACTGCGGCTGCAACTTGGACATGAATAACTTTGCCCCGCGTCTGGGACTGGCCTACCGGATAACCAACAGAACGGTGATCCGCGCGGGCGGCGGCATTTATTACGGCGAAGCCGACAACACGCAATCGGAAGCGGCTCGTTTCTTCGCGGGTCCGCCGCGAGCGATCGAGCTCACCGCGCCTCAACCTCGCACGAGGTCGACGCTCTTCGTCAAAGACGGGCTCCCCGCGATCCCCGCGGGCGCGTGGCCGTCGGGCACCAACATCAACACGACCTACGACAATCTGCCGACGTTCTATGCCAGCCAGTGGTTTTTCGATATCCAGCGCGAGCATCCAGCGCGAGCTGCCGTTCGATACGCTCCTCACGCTGGGATATAATGGCACGGCCTCAACCCACCTGGCGACAAGCATGAACATCAACCAGCCGGTGGAGCCACATCCGACCATCCGATGGCAAGACCGGAGGCGCTGGAACTTTTTCAACGCCGTGAACCGTCTGGAGAACATGCTCAACGCGAGTTACAACTCGCTCACGGTGAAGGCGGAGAAGCGATTCTCGGCCGGCCTCACGTTTCTGAGCTCGTTCACGTGGTCGCACAACATCGACTATGCGAACGAGAACCTGGAGCAGGGGGGCGGCAGCCGCCTGTATACGTGGAACCTGAGCCTGGATCGCGGCAATTCGAGCCTCGACCGGCGCAAGTCCTACCTGATGAGCTTCGTCTACGAATTGCCCTTCGGCAGCGGCAAGCGATGGCTCACGTCCGGTCCGGGCGCGTGGGTGCTCGGCAACTGGCAGGTTGGCGGCATTCTGCAGATACTGGACGGAAGCTGGGATCTTCACACGATCAATCAGGACACCACGAATGTCGGCGGCGCCAATCGCGGCGACCTGCTGCGGAACCCCAATCTGCCGGCATCCGAACGGACCATCGACCGGTGGTTCGACACCACGGCGGTGGTGCCGGGAAAACCGGGACAGCTCGACAACGCCGGCCGCAACATCATCGAAGGTTCGGGCCGCAAGAATCTCGATCTAATGGTGGCGCGCAACTTCATCATGCCCTGGGAAGGCCACCGGCTCCAGTTCCGGTTCGAATCGTTCAACTTCACCAACACGCCGCACTGGGGCCGGCCGAACACATCCTTCGGCGCGCCGGCCGTCGGCACGATTACGGAGGCCGACGAACCGCGCCGGATCCAGTTCGGGCTGAAGTACGTTTTCTGAACGGTGCCCGGGAGCGCCGGCCGCCGGACTAAAATGAATTCAGGTGCGGAAGTTCTTCGTCCAAAATTTCGGTTGCCGCGCCACCCAGGCCGACGGCGCCGCTCTTGAGGGCCAACTCGCGGCGGGTGGCCTTGAAATCGCGCGCGAGCGTGGCCAAGCCGACTTGGTGATCCTCAACACCTGCACCGTAACCGCCGCGGCCGATGACGACGTGCGCCAGACCGTCCGCCGCGTACACCGCGAAAATCCGGAGGCGCGCATTCTCGTCACCGGTTGCTATGCGCAGCGCGCGCCGGAAGAACTGGCCGCGCTCGAGGGCGTCGAGTGGGTGGTTGGCAACTCGCACAAGACGTCTATTCCGGATCTTCTGACCGCGCCATACCACGGCCAGATCCACGTCGGCGACATCTTCGCCCAGCAGGAATTCCTCTCCGCTCCGGTTGAAGACGCCGCGGGCGACCGCACCCGCCCGAACCTCAAAATTCAAGACGGCTGCAACAACCGCTGCTCGTTCTGCATCATCCCGTTCGTGCGCGGGCGCAGCCGCAGCGCGCCGGCAGGCGATGTGATCGCGCAGGTACGGTCTCTGAGCCGCCGCCACCGCGAGGTTGTTCTCAGCGGCATCAACCTGGGCCGATGGGGCAGGGAACTCGGCGCGGCCGCCCAACTTCTTCCGCGCTTGCCGTCCCTGATCCGCCGCTTGCTCGTGGAAACCGAAATCGGCCGGCTCCGCCTCAGCTCGGTCGAGCCGATGGACTTTTCCGACGATCTGCTGCACCTCATGGCCGAATCGCCCCGCATTGCCAAGCACGTGCATGCGCCGTTGCAATCCGGGAGCGATCGAATTCTGCGCCGCATGCACCGCAAGTATCGCCCGCGCCATTACGCCGACCGCGTCCTCAAAGCCCGTGACCTGATGCCGGACGCCGCTATCGGGGCTGACGTAATGGCAGGTTTTCCAGGTGAATCCGAGGCTGACTTTAAGGAAAGCTTGAGCTTTATCGACAGTCTGCCTTTCACCTATCTGCACGTTTTCACTTATTCCGCCCGCCCTGGAACGCCTGCTGCGGAGATGCCCGGCCAGGTGCCAGTGGCAGTACGGAAAGAACGTAACCGCATTCTGCGGGATCTGGCCTCTCGCAAGAACCTCGAATTCCGGAAGAGGATGCTCGGCCGGAAGCTCTCCATCGTGACCATGGAGGCGCACGGCCTCAGCGATAACTACCTGAAGGTGGAGCTTTCCCAACCGCAGCCGGCGAACCAGCTCCTAGATGTCACCATCGGCGCGCTGACCGCGGATGGCCTTCGTGAAGCCACGCCTCTACGTGTGTTGTAAGCAGCAGGCTGTTTCCAGCTTTAAAACGGCATACACTTGCCTTTATGCAGCATGATTGACTTGTAATAATACGACATTATATACTTGTATTTGCGCGACACAAAAAACTTGCCATGCTCTCAGGAGCGGGAAACCGATGCCCATGCCCAACGAAAAACTCGCTGCTTCACTCAGTGTCCTTCAGACCCTTCGGAAGGGCGGGCGGCGCGTGTTTCAGTCGAAAGATCTGAGCCGCGTTCACCGGGAGCGGCTGCTCCAAAACGGTTTTCTCCAGGAGGTGATGAAAGGGTGGCTGATTTCTTCGAGCCCGAGCGCCAGGCAGGGCGACAGCACGCCGTGGTATGCGTCCTTCTGGGAGTTCTGCGGGCGTTACTGCGAGGTGCGCTTCGGCCAGCGATGGCATCTTTCACCCGAACAGTCGCTTCTTCTGCACGCCGAGAACACCCTCATTCCTTCGCAGGCGGTTATCGGCAGCCCACGGGGTACGAACAACAGAGTCGAGCTGCTGTTCGGCACGTCTCTTTATGACCTGAAAGTGCCTCGGATGCCGCCTGCGGCGGACCTCGCGGAGCGGAACGGCTTGCGGCTTTTCTCACCCGAGGCGGCGCTCATCAGGGTTTCGGAGACATTCTTCAACCGCAATCCCGTTGAGACGAGGGTGGTGCTCGCGAGCATCCGCGATGCATCGGAGGTCCTCCGGCGGCTTCTTGACGGAGGCCATTCCGTTATTGCCGGTCGCCTGGCCGGCGCGTTGCGGCACATTGAGCGTCCGGCGCTCGCGGATGAAATCGTCACCACCATGAAAGCCGCCGGGTACGACGTGCGGGAGAGCGATCCCTTTGGGCCCGAGCGGACGTTGGCGCCTCTGCCCGTGGCCGCGCCACCCATTGTTGGCCGCCTGCAGGCGGTGTGGGAGTCCATGCGCGGAAAAGTCCGCGAAATCTTTCCAGCCCCGCTGGGCCTGCCGCGGGACCGGGACGCCTACCTGCACTTTATCGACGACATCTACCGCAGCGATGCGTATCATTCGCTGTCGATCGAGGGATACACGGTCACGCCCGCGTTGATCGAGCGGGTGAGGGCGGGCAACTGGGACCCGGACAAGCATGATGCCGACCGGCAAAGCCGCGATGCGCTGGCGGCCCGCGGATACTGGCAGGCCTTTCAGGTCGTGAAGGCCAATGTTTCGGAGATTATCAACGGCGCCAATCCCGGCAGCCTTGTCCGGAACAGCCACCGTGAATGGTATCGTGAGCTCTTCCAGCCTTGCGTTGCGGCCGGCCTGATCGCTCCCGGCGATCTTGCCGGCTACCGCAATGACGCGGTCTATCTGCGCACCTCGCGGTACGTCCCGCCACGATGGGAAGCCGTGCGCGATGCGGTACCGGCATTGTTCGATCTGCTCGCAAGCGAACCGGAGCCGGGCGTGCGAGCCGTTCTTGGCCACTGGATGTTCGGCTACATTCATCCGTACCCCGACGGGAACGGGCGTATGGCTCGTTTCCTGATGAACGCCCTGCTCGCATCAGGCGGCTATCCGTGGACGGTCATTCGCGTCGAGGACCGAATGTCCTATCTGACGGCGCTGGATAGCGCCAGCGTCGATGCCGACATCGTCCCGTTCGCAACTTTCATAGCGGAGCGCGTCCGGTGGTCAATGGAACAGGCGGCAGCCTGACGGCGGCCTCCCTGCTTCCGGTGCTTCCTTCCGCCTAATGCCGACGTTACGGTACAATCGCACCTATTGACCTCAACCACCAGAGCGAGCGAGTTCCGGGACCGTCTTGCGGAGAGCGTCATGGTAGCCGATGGCGCCATGGGCACCATGCTCTATGCGCGCGGCGTCTTCATCAACCGCTGCTTTGATGAGTTGAACGTCTCCAACGCGGATCTGGTGCGCGACATTCACAAAGACTACGTGAAAGCGGGCGCTCAGATTCTTGAAACCAATACATTCGGCGCTAACCGTATGCGGCTGGCTGCATTTGGGTTAACCGAAAAGCTGGCAGCCATCAATCAGGCCGGCGTTCGGATCGCCCGCGAGGCCGCTCAGGAGAACGCTTTCGTCGCCGGAGCCATCGGGCCTTTGGGCGCGCATATCGAGCCGCTCGGTCCCACCTCTTTCACGGAAGCCCGCGCCATCTTTCGCGAACAGGCCGACACTCTGCTGGACGCGGGCGTGGACCTGCTGATTCTCGAAACCTTTCAGAACCTCGACGAGCTGCGCGAAGCCATCTTCGCCGCCCGCGAAGCAGCCGGTTTGGAGATGACGATCGTAGCGCAGGTCACCATCGACGATTTCGGCAACCTGCCCGGAGGCGCCGCCACGGAAACCTTCACCCGCCGCCTCGACGAGTGGCCCGCCGACGTGATCGGGCTCAACTGCTCGGTGGGCCCCAAGGTCACCCTCGAAACGGTCGAGAAGATGATGCGGAGCACCCGCAAACCCATCAGCGCCATGCCTAACGCGGGCCTTCCCGCCCGCGTGGAAGGCCGCAATATCTATCTCTGCTCCCCGGAATACATGTCGCAGTACGCCCGCCGGCTCTTGTGGAACGGAGTGCGCGTGGTGGGCGGCTGCTGCGGCACCACGCCCGAGCACATCAAGCTGATCCGCAGCGAAGCGCGCTCGCTCCAGCCCGGCCACCGGCGTCTCAGCGTCACCGTGGAAGAGCCCAAGGCCAAGGTTAAGGCGCTCACTCCCATCCCCATGGCTGAAAAATCTCAGCTTGGGGCCAAACTGGCCGCCGGGAAGTTCGTATCGTTTGTCGAGATCCTGCCGCCCCGGGGCGTCGATGCCGGCAAGGAGATCGCCGGCGCCAGACTCTGCAAGGCCGCGGGCATCGACTGCATCAACGTGCCCGACGGACCTCGCGCCAGCGCCCGCCTCAGCGCTCAGGTCACCTGCCAGTTGTTCCAGCGCGAGGCCGGCATCGAAGCCGTCAACCACTTCTGCTGCCGCGACCGCAATATCCTGGGCATCCAGTCCGAGCTGCTGGGCGCGCACGCCGCGGGCATCCGCAACCTGATCTGCATCACGGGAGATCCGCCCCGCATGGGAACGTATCCCGACGCCACGGCCGTTTTCGACGTGGACGCCATCGGCTTGGTCAACATCGTCAACAACCTGAATCACGGCCTCGATATCGGCGGCAACCCGATGGGATCGCAGACGGCCCTGTTGCTGGGGGTGGGCGCGAATCCCGGCGCGCTGAACCTGGAGGAGGAGGTCCGGCGCTTCGAGTGGAAGATTCAGGGCGGTGCGGAATACGTGGTTACCCAGCCCGTCTTCGATCTCTGCCTGCTCGAAAACTTTCTCGAGCGGACCGCCCAGTATCGGGTGCCCATCGTTTGCGGCATCTGGCCCCTTACCAGTTACCGCAACGCCGAGTTCATGGTGAACGAGCTGCGCGTCCCCGTGCCCGAGCATTTCATGGAACGCATGCGCCGCGTGGACAACGCCGATAAGGCGCGCGAAGAGGGCGTCGCCATAGGCCGGGAGATGGTTCAGCAGGTGCGCCACATGGTTCAAGGCGTGCAGTTGAGCGCCCCGTTCGGCCGTTACCAGATGGCCATTGATGTCGCCGAGGCCATCGGCCCGCGATAATAGAATTCGAAGTGCCTACCGATCTTGTGGAAATCAATCTGGAAGAGCCACAGCCCGAGGCCATTGACCGGGCAGCCCAAGCCGTGCGCGCGGGCAAAGTGGTGGCGATCCCCTCGGACGCGCTGTATATGCTGGTAGCCGATCCGTTCAACCTTCGCGCGGTAAGCCGGGTGTTCCTGGCCAAGGGCCGTGAGATCCACCGCGCGCTTCCGCTGCTGGTGGGCGACCTTCTGATGGCCGAGGAGCTGGCCCGCGACCTGACCGCGCGCTTCTTCCTGCTGGCCCGCCACTTCTGGCCCGGGCCGCTGACGCTGATTGTCAATGCTTCGGCCAAAGTACCTCTGAAGGTGACTGGGAACACCGGGCGGCTGGCGCTGCGTCAATCGCGCTCACGGGTGGCTAACGCTCTGATCGAGCGCCTAAACCAGCCTCTGATCGCAACCAGCGCCAACATCTCCGGCCAGCCAACCTGCCGCAGCGGAATCGAGGTTTTCGGAACCATGGACAGCCGCGTCGAGCTGGTGCTGGACGGCGGCCTTTGCACCGGTGAAGGCGCTACGACAGTGGATATTACCGAGCCTTACTGGCGCGTAATCAAGGAAGGCGCAACGGATGAGAAGGAAATTGCCGAAGTGCTGAAGGGCGCGTAGTACTGGCCAGCTTTCAACGCTGAGCGGTCAGCCTTCAGCTCTTGAAGTGGCGCGGTTAGGCTGAGTGCTGAAGGCTGACCGCTGACAGCTTCAGTCTCGTGCGATGGAAATGGGGCGGAACACGCTGACGAGCTGCACGGCGAACGTGTTTCCCAAGGTTCCGCGAATGTCGGGACCTTTTTGAATCTGATATCCCACCTTTATCAGTTGGTGGCGGTTGGGCCGGAAGCCTGCCGCCGCTTCATAGGTTTCGAGTTCGTTGTAATTGTCCCGCAGATAGCCTAGACGGGTCGCGACGTACCAGCGCGGGTGCAGCACGCGGCGGGTTTCAGCGTATCCGACGCGGCGGGTGAGCGTAAGAGTCGCGCGATAGATCAACTGAAACCGCTGCCATTCCCCGTACACGTTCCATGGACCGCGGCCCCACTGCACGTCGACGCCGTACGCCGTCGCCGGCAGATCGCGCGGCCTCGCCTCGCCAGGGCGGTAGTAGCGATACTGGCGATGCAGGTATGGCCCGCGATAAGCGGAAACGCCTACTCGCAACGACTGCCGGATTGAGTATCCCAGGCCTGCGCTCCAGTTGCCGTACTGGTCCCGGTCGAAGATGCCGCGGCGGTTAGCGGGGGAGGAGTTCACGAACTGCGCGCGCGCGTCCAGCTTGCCGAGCGTGACGTCCGCCTGCGCCCCGGCCAGACCGAGGCTGGTAACACTCGTGTAGTAGTAGCCGTACGACAGGGGCATGTCGATGAGCGGATTGACGGCATCGTCATAGCGCAAAAGAAACGCGCCGAAAGCGGAAGACAATTGGCCCACGCGGACCACAACCGAGCGGTCCTTCCAGAATCGCGAATAGCTCAAGTGGGCTTGCAGCAGGTCGGCCTTCACTCCGTGGCCTTGCGTGGAAAACTGCTCGAAGAAAAACGGACGCGAATGGATCTGAATCGCGCCCGATACGGACCAGTTCCGGCTCAGTTTCCAGGTGGGGTACAAAAGGGACCGCAATCCGCCCGTGAACGGCGTGCCGGAACGCGGCTGCTCGGCGAGCCGATGCGTGTAGGCTCCGGCGCCGGTGACCGTGGCTCTCAGCTCGAATCCCGAGCTTGCCTCCTGCGCCCAGACGCCGGCTGGCAGACAGCAGTATAAGACGATACGGAACCTCATGACTTCCTGCTTTCCGCGGGCTGTGGAACAGACGGCGCGCGGTCGCCGTTCACGGCCTCCGCCAGGCGCACCATGGACTGCAGCTCCGGTTCGTGGGAAGGAGGCGGCAGCGTGCGTTTGTCCTCGTGAATTGGCGTTAGTCTCGCGAGCACGGGAACGATCGCAGGGTCCAGTTGGGTTCCCGCGCATTGCTTCAGCGCTCGGACGGCTTCCTCATGACTCATTCCACGGCGATACGGCCGGTCCGAGGTCATTGCGTCGTAGGCATCCGCGACGTGAACAATGCGTGCGGCGCGGGGCGTCGCTTCGCCGGGCAGGCCCCAGGGATAGCCGCTGCCATCCCAGTTTTCGTGGTGCAGCTCCACGATTGGCAGGCAGGCATGGAAGCCGTGAACGCCCTCGAGAATCTTCCGCCCGATCGTCGGATGCTGCTGGACCAGGGCGAACTCCTCGCTGGTGAGTTTGCCCGGCTTCTGCAGAACATCGTCCGCGATACCGATTTTGCCGATGTCGTGCAGCAGGGCGCCCATCCGAATCTCTTCCACTTCTGTCTCGGCGAATTGCATGGCCTCCGCGATCGCGCACGAGAGTTCGCTGACGCGGCGGCTGTGGCCAGCCGTGTAGCGGTCGCGGGCATCCAGCGCGCTGGCGAGCGATCCGACAAACTCCATATACGCCAGGTGCAGATTCTCCCGGCCTTCCCGGATCGCGGTCGCGGCACGATTGAAACTTTCCGTCAGCTCGCCGATCTCCTGAATCGGCGCGAGTCTTGCCTGGAACTCGGGCAAAACGCCCGTTCTCTCGCTCTCCCGCAGGTGAGCCACAACTCCGGCGATGGGCTTAACAATGGATCGCGACGACAGCACGCTGAGGATCAGCGCCGCCAGCAGCGCCCCGATGCCCGCGATCAGGAAGACGTTTCGAAGAATCGATTGCACTGGACCGCTTGCGGAATCCACACTCTGCAAACTGCGGAGCAGATAGCCATCTCCGAAATAGATGCTCTCCATGGGCAGGGAGAGATACGTCTCGTCGCGCAGCCGCAGTTCGCATTCCGTCTGCTCCTTGCAGCCCGCGAGAGCGGATTCGACTTCCTTGAGCGGAATCCCGGGTATGTTGGACTCCAGAACTTTGCCGTTCCGGGCCAGGACGGCCGGCGTATTGAACTCGGAGAAATCGAAGCGCTCGCCAACCGACAGAATTCCGATGTTCTCCTCTCCTTGATTCATGGGGACGGAAGTAACTTGATAGGTGCGCTCTCCGGTTGAAAAAAAGCCGCGCTGGGGAGGCTGCACCCGCGCGATGTCCATGGCCACAAGCTGCTCGCCAACCCGTATCACTCCGGCCAGCGGTGCGCCGCGCGGATTGGACATCAGAAGAAAATCGAAGCCCAGGGTGTTGCAGATTTCGCGCAACTGGTCTTCCACGGTCAGCCGGGCTTCGCCGCTGTCCGGCTCCGCAAGCAGCAACTGCAATCCGGCTTTGAGGAAAGCGCTCTCGCCCACCATCCTCAGGAAGCGGCTGTTCTGGATTTCGCTTTTCGAGCGCACGCGGGCGATTGAAACCTGCTTTTCACGCAGAGACGAGCGGAGTCCGTCGCGTACGGTGGACACCACCAGCTTCTGAATGGCCCAGAAGCTGCCCATCAAGAGGAACGCGAATGGAATAAAAGACCAGAGAAAGGTTCGGGTGGCGAAGCGCATGGCCTACCTCCGCGCAACTTCCTTGGCGATGCCGTCCTCGTCGAGGGGGATGAGAAACTCCACGGTGGCGCCGCGATTCTCCCGCACCTGCACCGTCTGGCGGAAGAATCCGGCGGCCTTGTGCCAGGCTACGACCGTGTAGCGGCCCTGGGGCACGCTGCGAAGCGTGAAGCGCCCCGCCGCGTCCGCCTTGGCGTTCCATCCGTTGGGACTCACGACGATGGCGGCCGCCATGTTCGGATGCAGGTGGCAGTGTACGAAGACGATGCCCGGCTTGGGAAAGGTTACGGTGCGCGTGTGATCCCTTGAATAGTTGCCCAGGTCGAATGTTTTTGGTTTGGACAGCGAGAAGACGTTGTGAAAGATCGCGTCGAGATTGGGGAATGAGACCGTTGAACCTGCCGGGATCACCACCGTGTCCGGAAGAAATTGCCGGTTTTTCTGTTCCATCGTCGCAGCCACGGGCTTTGAAGGAAGATCTCCTTCCAGATAGATCGCCACCCGGGTCCGTTCGAAGGCCAGAGGATCCTCTTGCCCGCCGGAGCCCAGTTCCACGGCCGCGCCCCGTGCGTATGAGCTCGCCGAAGCGGTCACCTTTGGCTTGGTCAGCTTGTGTTTGACGACGATCATCCCCTCGATGTCCGCCGCTCGAATCGGCGCCAGACCCGCCAACGTTATGAATATGGCGCTGAAGAGACGCGTGGCCATGTCTGGCTTTCTTATCGGCATTCGCCGCCGGCATCCTTATAGCCACGGAGTAATAAGGTGTTTAATGTACATTTTTTGCAGCGATGAACGTTTTTTGGATATTCACATCCTCATCGCAGATCACAACGTCGGCCCATTTGCCCTTCTCCAGGCTGCCTACATCGTCCGCCGCTCCCACGATTTCCGCCGGCGTCAGCGAAGCCATGCGGATCGCCTGCCACAATGGGCAGCTCACCAGCCGCCGGAAGACGCGAATCATCTCGTCCATCGGATAGACCGATGAGGCCAGCGCCGTTCCGTCCGGAATGCGCGCCTCCCGGTTTTTCACGATCGCGAGCATGCCGTGCCGCGGCCCGAAGGCGTACTCGCCGTCCGGCATGCCCGCCCCGCGCATGGCATCGGTGATGATGGCCAGCTTCTCGTAGCCTTTGATGCGAAAGGCAAGCTGCAACATTTCACGAGAAAGATGTTTCCCATCCGTAATCAGCTCCGAGCTTAGCCGGTCGTCCAGATAGACCGCCTCCAGAATGCCGCCCGCGCGCGGATTCGGAGTGAGGCGCCAGCGGTTGCTCATGGCGTCGGTCATGGCGCAATATAAGTGAGTCACGTGGCTCACGCCCCACTCGACGGCCTCCTGCATCTCGTGAAACAGCGCCTCGCTGTGTCCCGCATTTGCGTTCACGCCGCGCTTGCGCAGCTCTTCGATCAGCGGACGCGCGCCTTCCAGTTCCGGCGCGAGCGTCATGGACGCAACCGGCCCGCGCTCCAGAATCTGTCCCCACTCCCCAGGCTCGGGATTGCGCACGAATTCGGGCAGGTGGCAGCCGCGCTTGGTCATGGAAAGGTACGGCCCTTCCACGTGCGCGCCCAGGGCGCGGCCATGAGTTTGCGGCCCGCAGCGGTACTTCTCCAGCGCCTCGAGCGCCGCCAGAATTTCGCCTAACGGCGCAGTCGCGGTGGAGGGACAAAGCGCCGTGGTCCCATGCGAGGCGTGATAAGCGAAAACGGTCTCCACGTCCGAGGCGGTAGCGTCCATGAAGTCGCTGCCCGCGCCGCCATGCACATGAATATCGATGAAGCCCGGAGCGATGTACAGTCCCTGGGCATCCACCATCTCCGCGCCGGCGGGGAAGGCGCCTCGCGGCCCGGCGTAGTCGATGCGCCCGTCGAGCGCCACCACCATGCCATCCTTCGCCACGCCCGAAGGCGTAATCAAATCTCCGTTAAAGAAGACAACCGCGCTCATGGCAACAAGTTATCAGTTTTTCCCGCCGTTCCGGCGGTTGGTTGAGAGTCCTTGTGTTAGAGTTGTGGAATATTCATGAAGTCGAAGAAAAGCCTGGAAGAATTGCAGAGCATTGCGCTGCGCGTGCGCCGTAACATTATCGAAATGATCGGCGCTGCCAAATCGGGACATCCTGGGGGTTCGCTCTCGGCGGTCGAAATTCTGGTGACGCTGTATTTCGACATCATGCGTCACGATCCCGCCAACCCGCAGTGGCCTGAGCGCGACCGTTTCCTGTTATCCAAGGGTCATGCATGTCCGGTGCTCTACGCCTCCATGGCCGAGGCGGGCTACACTCCCGTTAACCAGCTCAATACGCTCCGGAAGCTGGGTTCCATTTATCAAGGTCATCCCGACCGCCGGTTTATCCCCGCGCTCGAAGGCTCCACCGGTTCGCTCGGGCAAGGTCTGTCGCTCGCCATCGGGATGGGCTTGGCCGCACGCCTGGACGCGAGCCCATTCCGCACCTACGTGGTCCTGGGCGATGGCGAGATTCAGGAAGGCCAGATATGGGAAGCTGCCATGTTCGGCTCGTATCACAAGCTGGATAACGTGGTCGCCATCGTCGACTACAACAAGATCCAGTTGGACGGATTCGTGAAGGACATCATGCAGGTTGAGCCGCTGGCGGACAAGTTTCGCGCCTTCGGGTGGCACACGCTCGAGATCGACGGACACAGCATCTCCGCTCTGCAGGCGGCCTTCCAGGAGGCCGAAGCTACCAAGGGACGGCCCACCGCCCTGGTCGCCCACACGGTGAAGGGCAAGGGCGTCTCCTTCATGGAGAACAATCCGAAGTTTCACGGCGTCGCGCCCACACCCGATGAGGTTCGGATGGCGCTTCAGGAGCTGCAATAAATGCCGGTCAAAGCGAAATACGAACTCAAGACCGGGATGGCCACGCGCGAGGCCTTTGGCCGGACGCTGGTGGCTCTGGGCAAGGAAAACAAGGACGTCGTGGTGTGCGACGCCGATCTTTCCAAGTCCACCTTCACCGCGCTGTTCGCTAGGGAATTCCCGGAGCGGTTCTTCTCCTGCGGGATCGCCGAAGCCAACATGGTGGCCATAGGCGCGGGACTCGCTTCCGCGGGCAAGATCCCTTTTGTATCGAGCTTCTCCTGCTTCGTGATCAACAAAGGTTTCGAGCAGTTGCGCGTTACAGTGGCGTATCCGAATGTGAACGTGAAGGTCGTGGGTACGCACAGCGGCATCTCAATTGGCGAGGACGGCCCTTCGCAGATGAGCATTGAGGACATCGGTCTCGCCTGCTCGCTGCCGGGTTTCGTGGTGATTTCCCCCGCCGATGAAGTTGCCACCACGGCCCTGGTTCGTGCTTCGGCCGCGCACGTTGGCCCCGTGTTTATTCGCGCCGGCCGTATGAAGGCGCCGGTGGTGTATGGGGCGGATCAGCGCTTCGAGATCGGCAAGGCCATCGAGCTCACGGAAGGCACGGACGTCAGCATCGTCGCGACTGGTCTGCTGGTGGCGGAATCGATCCGCGCCCAGGAAGCTTTGGAAGCCGAGGGCATCGCGGCACGCGTGATCGACATGCACACCATCAAGCCCCTGGACCGCGAAGCCATAGTCCGCGCGGCGCGTGAAACCGGCGCGATTGTTGTGGCGGAAGAGCACCTCACCGACGCCGGCCTGGGCGTGCGGGTGGCGCAGGCAGTCGCCGAGACGAATCCGTGCATCATGGAGTTCGTCGGCATCCAGGACACTTACGCGGAGTCGGCGACACCCGAAGAGCTTCTCGACAAGTACGGCCTGCTGGCCCGGGATGTAGCGGCGGCGGCCCGGCGCGCGGTAAGCCGCAAGCAAATGGCTACCCGGGTCCACGCATAACTTCTTTCCTGGAGTGCGGCCCGTTTAACTCTGCGGCCGCTTAATGCTTGTGTTCGTGCCGCTCCGACTCGTGTCCCGTGTGCGTGTGCTCGTGCGAGCCGTGCTCGCCTGGGTGCGCGTGCTCGTGCGCCGAGCGGTCCCCGCCGTGCGTATGTTCGTGCGCGTGCTCGTGAGTATGCTCGTGGCTGTGAGCGTGCGTGTGCTCGTGCGAGTGGGTTACGCCGTTGTGGGTATGCTCATGGGTGTGACGATGCTCGTGTTCATGCCCATGCTGGTGCTCATGCAGGTGATCGCCTTCCATAAAAGGACCTCGTCCTCACTCTACGCGCTTGCTTTACCGCCTGCAACGAACTTCAACGCACTAATCCGAAGCGTGCGCACAACCCTGGGTTTCAACGTCACCGCGATGCGGCTGTCGCTCCAGGAAGCGTGATGACAAACGTGCTCCCGCCATTTGCCTCGCTGCGCGCCTCAATGCCGCCTTGGTGGACCTCCGCAATCCATTTCGCTATGGAAAGTCCAAGGCCCGCGCCTCCAAACTCCCGGCTCCTGGATTTGTCCGCACGATAGAAACGCTCGAAAATACGGGATAGATCTTCGCTCGCAATGCCCATTCCGCTGTCGCTGATATGCACCTGCGAATTGCCGTTCCAGCTCAACAGACGGACCGTGATCTGGCCTTCCTGGGTGTACTTCACGGCGTTGTCGATCACGATCAGCAGCAAACGCCGGAGCGCGCTCGGATCCCCGATTGTTTGTACTGGACCATCGGGGAGTTCCGTGCGGAATCGAAGGTGTTTTGCGCCAGCCAGCTTTTCTCCTTGTACGCTCGCCTCGCGGACCAGTTGAACAAGATCGATTTCCCGCCGGTCCAGAGCAGCCTTACCCGCATCCGCGCGCGCCAGGGTGAGCAGATTCTCGATCAGCTCCGTGGTGCGTACCGACTCCGCATGAACCTCTTCGAGCGCTTGGCGGTAGTCGTCTGAATTTCGCGGCTTTCGGAGCGCTAGCTCCGCGGTGGTTCGGATCAATGCGACGGGCGTTCGCAGTTCGTGCGAGGCGTCCGCCGTAAACTCCGTCACGCGGCGGAATGCGCTTTCGATGCGCCCCAGCATCTGGTTCAGGGTTTCGGAAAGGCGCTGCAGTTCGTCTTGCGTATCCAGCACCGGGAGCCTTCGTGCGAGGCTCTGCTCGCCGATCGACCGGGCCGCGTCGATGATTTGATCGACGGGCCGTAGCGCTCGCCGGCTCATCCACCAGCCGCCAACGGTTGCTATCGAGAGAACGGCGGGAATCAGGATAATCAACGCCCAGGCGAAATCGGCCAGTCCCTCGTTGAGTTCGTGCATAGGGACCGCCACCTGAATCGTATAAGGCCTGCCGAGTACTTCAACGCGCCGTGATAGAAAGCGCAGCTCGGCTCCTCCGACCGTTCGGTCTTCGCTAACTCCAGCGGCCGGAAGTTCCCGAGGAAGAGGGATCGGCACATAGCCGCTCTCCAGGGGCACGGAACGATAAAGCCAGACTCCTTCGGCGTCGCAGACCTGGAACAAGTCGCCGCCGGGTCCAAGCACGGAGTGCTCTTTGAACTCGTCGCGAATCTCCTCCACTGAGAGCGCGCCGATCTGTTCGTCCATGAAGCTTCGGACACCCTCCACCCGGTCGCGCAGCGTTTCATCGACGGTGTGGAAGAGGACGTGACGGACGGTGATCCAGGAAATACCGCCAAAGGCCACCAGCGCCAGCGCAAGAACCGCCGAATACCATACCGCCAGGCGGAAGCGGATCGAGCGGCGTCTCATTCGAGTTCCTCCCGCCGGACCATGTAACCGATACCCCGAACCGTGTGGATCAGCCGCGGCCCGGAATCTCCTTCGACCTTGGAGCGTAGCAGGCGGATGAACGCATCCAATGTGTTGCTTTCTATGTTGCGGTCATATCCCCAAACCGCCTCAATCAACGCATCCCTGGGAACTACCTGCCCGCACCGGCGCATCAGGAATTCCAGTAGATTGAACTCCGTCCTGGTCAGGTAAATCCGCTCGCCGCCTCTCATCACTTCGTGCGATCCGGGGTCCAGTTCCAGGTCGCCGACTCGGAGCCTCATGGACTGTGGTGCAGGGCCACGCCGCAGCAGCGCCCGGACGCGGGCGAGGAGAACCTCGAATGAGAAGGGTTTCGTTAGATAGTCGTCGGCGCCCAGATCCAGCCCCTGCACTATGTCGAACGTAGCGTCACGCGCTGTGAGCATAAGAATGGGTACTCGGTTGCCTTGTTGGCGCAAGCGCCGCGCGACCTGGAACCCGTTCACGCCGGGCAGCATGATGTCGAGCAGGATGAGCTCGAACTCGCTCGCTTGGGCCATCTCGAACGCTGTGCGGCCGTCCGCGGCAACTGCAACGGCATAGCCCTCCTCTTCCAGCCCCTTCCGGAGCAGATCCGCCATTCGCTTCTCGTCCTCGACCACCAGCAGACGCATGCGCCCTTACCAACCTACCTGCTGAATCTGAAAATCGCCTGAAACGGGATGCCCTGAGCAGCTTTCAGAGAATCTTCAGACTCGACGAGTACAGTATAAAGATTCTCCGCGATGCCTCGAACGCTTTCACTGACCGAATTCACACTGTACTTCCTCCGGCTAGGAGCGGTTGGATTCGGCGGACCGATCGCCTTGGCGGGCTATATGCAAAGAGATCTCGTCGAGGATCGGCGATGGATCTCTTTGGAGGAATACAAGGAAGGTCTCGCGCTGGCGCAGTTGGCGCCCGGCCCGCTCGCTGCACAGTTGGCGATCTATCTGGGGTGGGTGCGCGGCGGCGTTCTCGGAGCCACTTTGGTCGGCGTCGCCTTCGTGGTCCCTTCGTTCCTTATGGTGCTAGCTCTCGCCGCAATGTATCTTCGACTCGGCGGTCTTCCCTGGATGCAGGGAATGTTCTACGGCATCGGAGCGGCGGTGATCGCGATCATCGGGCGGAGCGCCTATAAGCTCGTCACATCCACTCTCTCGAAAGACTGGCTGCTCTGGGCGATCTTCGGCGTTTCTGCTGTCGTTACCGCGTGGACGGAATCGGAGGTTATCTGGCTTTTCGTTCTGTCTGGTGTCGTTGCTCTGGTCGTGCGGCAAGGATTCCCTCGCGCAGGAAATGCAGTCGTTCTTCCCGTTTGGCTGATCTCCGGACTCTACGGCCCCGCAGCCGCCACAACTTTGGCGACTCTGTTCTGGTACTTTGCGGAGGCGGGCGCATTCGTGTTTGGCAGCGGTCTGGCAATCGTGCCGTTCCTCTATGGCGGGGTCGTCCGCGACTTCCAGTGGTTGACCGAGCGGCAGTTCCTCGACGCTGTGGCTGTCGCCATGATCACGCCGGGGCCAGTGGTGATCACGGTGGCCTTTATAGGTCACCTTGTGGCGGGCCCGCTTGGCGCGACACTCGCGGCCCTGGGTGTCTTTTTGCCCTGCTATCTGTTTGTCGTGATTCCCGCGCCCTACTTCCGCCGCTTCGCGAACAACCCGCGATTGAAGACATTCGTGGATGGCGTGACGGCTGCAGCAACGGGCGCCATCGCGGGTGCTGCCTTCGTCCTGGGCAGGCGGGCGATCATCGACCTGCCGACGGCCCTCATCGCGGCGGCAACCTTGGTTGTGCTGCTCAAGACCAAGCGAGTTCCCGAGCCGCTCGTGATCCTATTGGCGGGAGGTGTCGGTCTGGTTCTTCGCGGATAGCGGCTTATCTGCCGTACAACGTACCGCCGAGCGCTTCAGTCAACAGATCCGTCGCCGGTGAACTGGCCGGATGAATCGGCTACCGCGAAGGCGACCCGTTTCGGAGCCTTGCCTACGGCGGTTTTTCCAGACGACTTGAGTTTTCCGTCCCGCGCGACTTCGATCACCTGCATGGTCCCGTCACCAATGTTGCTGACCAGCACGCGCTTCGAACCGCCGTTCGCCGCTGGAATAGTTTCAATGCAGCAAGGCTTGGAAACATCCGTAAGTCTGTCGAGCAGTTTGCCTGTAGTGATGTCGACCGCATCCACATAGGACCGCCCTTCGTTCGCGGCAAGGACGATATTCGGGTATATCATCTCGACCCCGTGATAGGTAACTTCCTGCGGAGCCGAATTGCCCGGCGGCGTGCTCAATTCGAAGAGACGCGTTACCTTTCCCGAAATCGTTTCCATCTCAAAGAATCCGTTCACCCAAAACGAGCCAAAGTACACCTTCGATTCGTCTGGCGAGAAAGTGAGGCTTCGTGGGTTGACGTTGATCTGGTGAAACTTCACGAGCTTGCGGTTGGCTGGATCGATGATGCCGATCCCCGTGATCTTCTTGCATGTGACGTACGCATTCTTCTTAAGGGGACCGTATTTGACTACGTGTGGCGCGCTGGTACCCCATATTCGAAACGCCTCTTTTCGCGATCCGACATCGATGCCGACGACATCGTCGCTGTAGAAGTTTGCCACCAGGATATGCTTTCCGTTGGGCGTAAGCGCAATATGATCGTTGAACATCTTGCCGATACGCACCTCACCAACGGGCGTGAAATCCGACGTGCGCAGGAATTTCACCTTCTCTTCGTCCTCAACGCCCACGGCCAGAGTCTTGCCGTCCCGGCTTAGGGCGATTCCGTACGGCCGTGGGCCGACCTGGATCTTCCGGATCTCTTTATAGTTCTTGAGGTCGATCTGAGACACCGTCCCATCGCCAGTATTCACTACAAATGCCTGGTTCGGCGTCTGCTGTGCGACCGCAACCGCGGAACCGAGAATCGTGCAGACCGCTAAGCTCTTGAGCATCCTCTATACCTCCCCCTTCATTGTGTGCCGAGTATCTGAAAATCACCTGAAGAACCGGCTCCTTCGTCCTGCCGCTGGCCTTGTGCCGTTGCCTGTTCCCCAAAGGCCGCCGCTTTCAGAAGAATTTCAGATTCGTGGGCGATAATTGCCGCATGATCGTTCAACGCTTGCGTGCTCTGCCGGCACTCGGCTTCTCGATGCTTATCACGGTGCCTGCGATCGCAGCAATCCCTGAAGCACAGAGGAGCAGGATTGATCAGGTCACAGGCGCGAAAGGCGCGTACACGGCTCAGGAGGACGTGTACCGCGTCAACTTTCCGCGAACCGACGTCAAGGTCGCTGTCGAGGGCCGCGGAATGCATCCGTTCCTCGGCCTGACCTCATGGGCGGCGTTCACACCGCACTCGCAGACCGAGTTGATGGTGATGGGCGATCTGGTTCTGTTCGAGGACGAAGTGAATCCGGTGATGTCGGCCGCGCTGGACAACGGACTCGAAGTCACCGCTCTCCACAACCACTTCTTCTTCGACTCCCCCCGCGTGATGTTCATGCACATCGGCGGCAGCGGCACAGCCGAGCAACTCGCGACGGGGGTTGCGCGTGCGATGGACAAAGTGAAGGAAATTCGAAAGGCGAATCCGCGGCCCGCCGGTAAGTTTCCCGGTCCGACAGTTCCGGAGACGAACTCGATCACCGCTTCGAGCATCGACGGCATTCTCGGCGTAAAGGGCCAGGTGAACGCGGGCATGTACAAAGTCGCTATCGGCCGCAAGGCAACGATGCACGGCAAGACGGTTGGGAACCAGATGGGCGTCAACACCTGGGCGGCATTCGCCGGCACCGACGACGCCGCCTTCGTGGATGGCGACTTCGCAATGCTCGAATCCGAAGTGCAGCCGGTTCTGAAGGCACTTCGAAAGGCCGGCATCAACATCGTGGCGATTCACAATCACATGACCCACGAGGAGCCCCAATATGTCTTTCTGCACTACTGGGGCAAGGGGCCTGCCGCAACCTTGGCCAGGGGGCTGAAGTCAGCGCTCGACACACAAGGCCGCTAGGAGATCCACATGTTTCGCATTGGCTGCTTGTTGATTCTGGCTTGTTCGGCATGGGCACAGAAGATCACGTTCGATTCGGCGAAGGTGGGAACAGTTCCACCGGATTGGACGGTGGCGATGACGCATGAAGGCGGCGCTCCGAAATGGGAGATCATCGCCGATCCCTCCGCGCCCAGCAGGCCGAACGTCCTCGCGCAGACTTCCACCGACAATACGTCGGGAAGGTTCCCGCTTGCGATCTATGAGAAAGCCTCGTTCACCAACGGCTCGCTCACTGTCCGGTCCAAGCCGATTTCAGGGGAACGGGACCAGGCGGCTGGGCTGGTCTGGCGTTACAAGGACCCCGATAACTACTACATCGTGCGGGCCAACGCGCTCGAAGACAACGTCGTGCTTTACAAGGTCGAGGGTGGAAAGCGGATTTCCCTCGAGCCCAAGGGCACACCGTCGAAGACCTACGGTGTGAAACACAAGGTTCCGAAGCAAACTTGGAGCACGCTGAAGGTGAGTTTTGACGGCCCGCGCTTCGAAGTGTTCTTCGACGGCGGCAAGATCATGGAGGTCGAAGACTCGACGTTCACCACAGCCGGCAAAACCGGCTTCTGGACGAAAGCGGACAGTGTCACCTACTTCGACGATTTCCAGATCGAGAAGAAGAATTAGGCTATGCGGTGGGTCACACGCGAGAAAGTGAAAGTCGACAGGGTCGCGTGCCCGTGGGTGATCCGGCGCTTCATCGACCCCGACGCCGAATTCGTCTTCCTGCCGCACGACACGGACTGGAGCCGCGTAGACGGCATCGTCTTTGATACACCCGGCGCGGAATTGGGGCATCACGGTGAGGGTGTCTCGTTCGATGCCATCCTCGACAAGTACAAATTGAACGATCCAGCCTTACGCTTGCTCGCCGACATCGTAAGAGCCGCCGATTCCCACCCCAGCAATCCGCACCCAGCGGGCGAGGGCCTGCGCTGGATCGCGCACGGCTTCTCCGCTCTCGGCCTTTCGGATCATCAAATCCTGGAGCGCGAGTTCATCGTGTACGACGCACTCTACACGGAGTGCCGGAAACGGTGAGTAGTAAGGCTCGCTTGTCAGCGGAGGATCTTTGGCTTGTGCGGCTGGTCGTGTTGCTCCGCGCCGCAAAAGGGCCAGTTTCCGAAGAGAGCATCCTCGAGGAGTTCGAGCGCCGGCACATCGGCGGCGTTACGGCTCCGAAAGTCCGCAGGGTTATAGTTTCGCTCGCGGGAAGAAATCTTATCCGAGAGATCAAAGGCAGTGCAGCCGTCTTTATAGCCACAAGCCTGGGGAGGAAAGCCGCGTTGGAAGCTGGCGTGCGTCTCTCCGCTCTCCTCGAACTTCCTAACCAGGGCTAACCAGGGCCGCGTCGCACGGGACGTAGTAGTCATTCTTCGCGATCCTCGGGACCAGGACCAATACGTCGCCACCACCCAACTTGCTTTCGCCCGCATCGATCGAACTTTAACGCACGTTCTCTGGCAGCGATGCCTGTACCTTCTCGCCGTACTCGCGCGCCTTGGCGAGGATCCGCTCCGCGTTCAGCGTGAGCGCGCGCCCGTCCCGCACCAAGGTCTTGCCGTTCACCATCACGTCCCGCACGTCGGACCCCTTCAGCGCGTACACCATCTGCGAATGCGCCTCGTAGAGCGGAGCCGCGTGCGGCCGGTCCAGCCGCACCACGATCAGATCGGCCGCCTTGCCGTTCTCAATGGATCCGATGGTCTTCTCCATGCCGAGCGCGCGCGCCCCACGTATGGTGGCCATCTCCATCGCCTGCGTGGCCGGGAGCGCCCGCGGATCGAGCGCTGCCAGTTTTTGCAGCTTGGCGGCCAGATCCATCTCTTCGAACAGATTGAAATCGTTGTTGCTTCCCGCCGGCCCGTCCGTACCCAGGCCAACCGGCAGATCGAGAGCGAGCATCTTCACCACCGGCGCCGCGCCGCTTCCCAGCTTCATGTTGCTTGACGGGCAGTGCGCGATCCCCGTGCCGCGTCGTTTCAATATTTCCAGGTCCGCATCATCCACCCACACGGCGTGCGCCGCAAGCGTGCGCCCGGTCAGCAGCCCCAGCGATTCCAGCACTTGCGTTGGGGTGGTCTTGCGCTTGGCCCGCATGTCGTCGTTCTCCTGTTTGGTTTCCGAAAGATGGATTAGCAGCGGCGCGTCGTACTGATCGGCCAGTGCCCTCGCGGCCTGCAACGTTTTATCGGAGTTCGTGTAGACCGCATGCGGAGCCACTGCGGGCGTCACCAGCGCATCGCCGAGAAAGCGTTTCAAGAAGCTCTCGGTTCGGGCCAGTGATTCTTGCGGAGTTTTGGCATCGGCCACGGGAAAGCCGATCACGGTCTGCCCCAGCACGCCGCGCATTCCCGCCTCCCGCGTTACCTCCGCCACCACCTCTTCGAAATAGTACATGTCGGTGAAAGTAGTGGTGCCGGAGAGCAGCATCTCCAAACATGCCAGCCGCGTGCCCCAGCGCACGAAGTCCGGCGAAACATAGCGCGCCTCGGCTGGGAAAATGTACTTCTCGAGCCATTCCCGAAGGGGGCGGTCGTCGGCAATCCCGCGCAGCAGCGACATGGCCGCGTGCGTGTGCGTATTGATCAGGCCGGGAGCTATTAGCCCGTCGGGCCTGTCGAGCCGTTCGCCGGCCTGGAACCGCTTTGCGATCTCAGACGCTGGGCCAATGCCCACGATCCGTCCGCCGCGCACGGCGACAGCGCCAAAGTCGATCACCCGTTTCTCCGGGTTCATCGTGACGACGTAACGCGCCGACCAAATGGTGTCCGCCGGTTCGGCGGACAAGCCGAGGGCCATTAAGACGAGGCTACAAAAAAGACGCATCGAAAGGCTCGGGAAAAAGCTCCTTGAGACGCCAGCTTTGAGTTCTACCATCCAAATTTGCGAGCACGATCTCCACATCGCCGCAGAACTCCCACAGAATCTGCCGGCAAGCGCCGCAAGGAGGAGTGAGCGTTTTCGTATCGGCGGCTACAGCCATGCGCCGGAATTTGCGCACGCCCTCGGAAACGGCCTTGAAAACGGCCACGCGCTCGGCGCAGACGGTGAGACCGTACGTGACATTTTCGACGTTGCACCCGGTGTGGATGCGTCCCGACGCATCTTCCAACGCCGCGCCCACGCGAAATTTAGAGAACGGCGCGTGGGCATGGTCGCGGGCCCGCACCGCCGCTTCGATGAGGGCGTCCATCATGCTTCCAGCGCCGGCAGCAGCGTCCTCAAAAGGCGCATCAGTGTACCGCGCACCTTGGCGCCCGTCTCCAGCACTTCCTGGTGGTCGATCTTTTGCGGCAGCATGCCCGCGGCCATGTTCGTCACGCAGGAAATCCCCAGGCAGCGGATGCCCATATGATTCGCGGCTATGGCCTCGGGCACGGTGGACATGCCCACCAGGTCCGCGCCGATCGCGCGCAGGTAGCGGATCTCCGCCGGTGTCTCATAACTCGGACCGAGCATGGCGGCATACACGCCTTCGCTCAGCCCGATGCCCAACTCGTCCGCTATGCGCTTGGCCAGTTCCCGATACGCGCGCGAGTAAACTTCGGACATATCGGGAAAGCGCGGTCCCAGCGAATCGTCGTTCGGCCCCGCCAGCGGATTCGACCCCTGCAAATTGATATGGTCCGAAATGAGCACCAGCCCGCCTTGCCGGTATGCCGGATTGATCCCGCCGGCCGCATTGGTAAGTACAATCGAGCGTACCCCAAGCACGCCCAGCACGCGAACGCCGAAGACAACCTGTGAGGGCGTGTATCCCTCGTACAGATGCACCCGCCCCGCCATCACCGCCACGGGCAGCGAATCCAGCGCACCCAGTATCAGCTTTCCGGCATGCCCAACGGCGGTCGAGCAGGGCCATCCGGGGATCTCCGCATACGCGATCTCTGTTGCATCTCTCAACTCGGAGGCGAACGCGCCTAGACCGCTGCCCAGCACCACGGCGACCCGCGGCGCCGGCCCGGGCCGCTTCCGAAGAAACTCCACCGCCTGGTCAATCACCCCAACCCCCGGCTACAGCAGCAATCCCGCAATGCAAGCTGTCATGAAATTAGCCATCGATCCCGCGGCCACGGCCTTCAATCCCATCCGCGCCAAGTCCGGCTTCCGCGAGGGTGCCAGCGCTCCGATCCCGCCGATTTGAATGGCGATCGAGCTGAAATTGGCAAACCCGCAGAGCGCATAAGTGGCAATCACGAACGACCGCGGGTCCAACTGCTCCCGCATCGGTCCCAACTGTAGGAAGGCCACGAATTCGTTCAGGACCAGCCGCGTTCCCAGCAGGTTCCCGACCGCTTCCGCGTCCTTCCAACTCACGCCCATCAGAAAAGCCACGGGCGCAAACAGGATCCCGAAAATGCCTTGCAGCGAATCCGGCGCCCAGGCCATCGCCGGCCATCCATGCACCCACCCCAGGATTCCGTTCACCATCGCGATCAGCGCGAGAAACGCAATCAGCATCCCTGCAATGTTCAGCGCCAGGTGCAATCCCTCAAATGCCCCCTGCGCCGCGGCGTCGATGGTGTTGACGGCGGTCTTCTCCACCGTGATGTCCACCTTGCCGGCGGTGACCGGCTTCTCCATCTCGGGAACGAACATCTTCGACAGCATGATGGCCGCCGGCGCGGTCATAATCACCGCCGTCAGCAGATGCTGTATCTCCACGCCCGCGATCTTCACGTAAGCCGCCATCACCGCGCCCGAAACATGCGCCATGCCGCTGGTCATCACCGTGAACAGTTCGGATTTTGTAAGCCCCGGCAGAAACGGCCGTATCGTCAAAGGCGCTTCCGTCTGTCCCATGAAGATGCTGGCCGCGACGTTCAACGACTCGGCTCCGCTAACGCCCATCACTTTCTGCATGCCGATCGCCATGGCCTTGACGATAACCTGCATCACGCCCAGGTGGTAGAGGATGGCAAAAAACGAGGCGATAAAGATGACTATGGGCAGGACTTGAAACGCGAACACTACGCCGAACGGTCCCGACTTCACGCCCAGCGGGCCGAAGACGAACTCGCTGCCCGCTTCGGCAAACTCGAGCATCGCATTGACGCCCGTGCCAAGAGCCCGAAACAATTCTCCGAAAGGCGTTTTCAGAACTAGAACGGCGAACCCGAACTGCAGGCCCATCCCCCACAGCAGGATGCGCAGTTTGATTTCGCGCCGGTGCGTGGAGACCGCGTAAGCTGTCAGAAGTATCAGCGCCAGTCCCAGCAAGCCGGTGAAGCGCGACATCGCGTCAGCCGACTACTTCCAGGATCAGCTCCCGCTCCTCCGGTCTCTGGTTTGAGATCCGGAAGGCGTCTTCCAGCCTCTCCGCGGCTTCTTCCAGACGGTCCTCGCGCGTGTAATAGATGCGAGCCAATACGGTGCCGGCATCCACTTTTTCGCCCGCCTTCACTTCCAGAATCACGCCCACGGCCGGATCGATGGCGTCTTCCTTGCGGTCGCGCCCGGCGCCGATCATCGAAGATGCCACGCCGATGTCATAGGCATCGATGGAGCTCACGTATCCGCCGCGAGGCGTCGCGATCTCGCGCATGCCCGTGGCATTCGGCAGTAGCTCGAATTTGTCCAGAGCCTGCGGATTGCCGCCCTGCGCAGCAATCACGTCCTTGAACTTCCGGTACGCCGAGCCATCCACCAGCTTGTGCCGCGTCAGATCGCGCGCTTCCTCGAGAGTCGGCGTGATCTGGCCCAGGTGGACCATGCGCGCCGCCAGCTCCAGCGACAGCCGCGTCAGATCCTCCGGCCCGCTGCCCTGGAGCGTCTGCGAGGCTTCCATCACCTCCAGCGCGTTCCCGATCGCATAGCCCAGCGGCTGATTCATGTCCGTGATCAGCGCCTGCACCCGTTTGTCCATGCGGCGGCCGATGCCCACCATCATCTGGGCCAGCCGGCGTGCGTCCACCTGCTTCTTCATGAACGCTCCGCTGCCCACCTTCACGTCCAGAATGAGTGCGTCCAGGCTTACCGCCAGCTTCTTCGACATGATCGACGATGCGATCAGCGAAATCGATTCCACCGTCGCCGTCACGTCGCGCAGCGCATACAGCTTCCCGTCCGCGGGCGCAATCTGATCGCTCTGCCCGACGAAACAAAGATTGTGCTCGCTCAACTGCCGGCGCATCTCATCCGTGGAGAGACCGGTCCGGAAACCGGGGATCGATTCCAGCTTGTCCAGGGTGCCGCCGGTGTGCCCCAAAGCCCGGCCGGAAATCATGGGCACCATCGCTCCGCAGGCCGCCGCCAGGGGAGCGCTGATAAGGCTGGTCTTGTCCCCCACCCCGCCCGTCGAGTGTTTGTCCACCTTAATGCCGGGAATGTCCGACAGATCCAGCAGCTCTCCCGAACGCATCATGCAGTCGGTAAGGGCGCTCACCTCGCGGTCCACCATGTTCGAATAGAAAATTGCCATCAGGAGGGCGGATATCTGATAATCCGGGATCTCCCCCTGTGTGTAACCTCGAACGAGGTAATCGATTTCTTCCGCCGCCAGCTCCCCGCCGTCGCGTTTCTTCTGAATGAGGTCTACAGTGCGCATGGAATGAGACACTAAGCCTATCATCCCGAAACAGCGAAAGTAAAGCAATCGTTGGAGTTATTTACGAATACCGGACCCGGATGGCGACACCGCCCCCAGTTCCGGAAGCGGATAACGGACCCTTCCCTCGAATATCTCCGCGAAGAGCGCGAGCATCTCGTCATGGATGGCGCCGTTGTCGGTGAGCAGATCCGGGGAGCGCAGGTTGTGCGGCTCGCCGCGCATCGTGGAAAGCTTTCCGCCCGCTTCCACCACCAGCAGCCTGCCCGCCGCCATGTCCCACGGGCTCAGTCCGAACTCCCAGAAGGCGTCCAGCCGCCCGCACGCCACATAGGCCAGATCGATCGCCGCCGACCCTGCGCGCCGCACCCCGTGGGACAACAGGGCAAGCTGATAGTAGAAATGGATGTTGACGTTGAGGCGCCGCTTGTAACTCGGAAATCCGGTCGCCACCAGGCTGTCCGCCAGCCGCCGGGCCTTCGAAACCTGGATACGCCGGTTGTTGAGGTACGCTCCCGCGCCGTGTTCGCCGGCGAACATCTCCTGCCGGGTAGGATCGAAAACCACGCCGCACAGCGGCTCTCCATCGCGCTCCAGCGCCAAGGTCACATTGTAAACCGGGAAGCCGTGGGCGAAGTTGGTCGTCCCGTCGAGCGGGTCCACGTACCAGATGTATCCGGACGGGCTGGTATGTCCCCCGCCTTCCTCCGCCAAGATCCCGTGAGACGGGAAATGCGTTCGCAGCCGCTCTACCACCAGCCGCTCGGAGGCGCGGTCGGCCTCCGTCACCAGGTCGAAATCGCCCTTCAGCTCGAAGGCGACCCTGCGGTCGTAGTAGGTCTGCAACAGCGCGCCGGCTTCGCGCGCAATCTCAATGGCGGTCTCGAGGTATGAGGGCATCTTCGCCGGGCTAGCTCCGCGACCACGCTAGCCCTCGTCGTCTTCGATCAGGTACTTGATGTCGTGCTTGAAGATAAAAAGGTTGGGAGCGTCCGCCCGCGTAATCCGGATGAACGAGGCATCGTAATACTCGATAATGCCGCGCACCTCTTCGTTGTTGCTCAGCCGCACCCGGACCGTGGTTCCGTCCTGAATCAAACGTTTGAGATACTTTACTTCTTCGAAGGTCTGTTCCGGCGCGCGTGTGCCGCTCTTGCCGCCTTGTTTGGCCACTACCGCTCCTGTATCATTTGGGGACAATGGATACCTTACCTCGCGCAGGTTCCGGCTGCGCTGCAGCCTCTCCATAATAGCCATTGCGCGCGGATACCCGCAAACCGGGCCGCTTGATTCCGACCTCCAGTTTATGAAAGCGATTGCCGCTGAGGGGCACGTTTTTCGGGTAATATCCAAGCAGATACTGTGTCCGCAAATCCCTCAATATTTCCAAGAACGCGCTTTCCATGCCGCTCGCTCCCGACGGCGCGAAAACCCGTCCTCCAGTGCCCGAAGTCAGCAGGGCCAGCGCGTGTTCTCCGCCGGTGTTGCGCCCGGGATTGTTGGTGATGGGCAGCACCAACACTGCGTAAATCACTGCGTCGCCAATCTGCGCGGCCTCGAGAGCGGCGTGAAAATCCTTGCCGCTGCTGGTATCGCCGCCGTCGGTAACCAGCACCATCACGCGCCGCCCGTCGCGATTCTCCAGGTCTTGCGACCCAAGGTAGATTGCGTCGTACATCGCCGTGCCCGCCTCGTTCTTCACCAGGCGCAGCGACTCCTCGATCGGCTGGGCGTTTCGCGTAAAATAATTCCGCCGCGTCACCTCGTAGTTGAAAGTGTAGAGGGCTGCCGCGTCCTTGGGATTTCCCTCCGAGAACAGCGCCTTCAGAAAGCGCGAGACCGATTGCACCTGGTACTTTGCCTCAATCCCCGTGGAGGCGCTGCTATCCACCATAAGCGCCACCGAGAGCGGCAGTTCCGTGCTGCGCTCGAACGTCGTGACAGTCTGGGGCGCCCCGTTGTCGCGCACCTCGAAATCGTCCTTATCGAGCGATCCTACCGGCCGGCCCTGCCCGTCCTTCACGGTCGCCAGGATGCGCACCAGGCTGACGTCAACGCGGAAGACGGCCTCCTGCGCCGGCAGGCAAATCGGCAGAAGCGCGGCCGCCAGTTTAACGGCGGGCGGCCAGGGGCGCATTGTCGTCCCACTCCCCTTCCACCCAGATCTCTCCGTCTTCGAAGTATTCCTTCTTCCAGATGGGCACCAGGCGCTTCAACCGGTTGATGCCCTCGAGCGCGGCCTCGAAGGCCGGCTTGCGATGCGGCGCCGTCACCACCACGGCCACGCTGGCCTCGCCAATCAGCAGGCGCCCCAGGCGGTGGACCAGGGCGACCCGCCCCACGGGATATGAAGCGGCAATCTGCTCGCCGATCTCCGCCATCTTCTTAACCGCCATCGCCTCGTAGCACTCATAATCGAGATACAACGTGCGCCGTCCCTTCGTGTTGTTGCGAACCACGCCCTCGAAGTCCACCACCGCGCCATCCTCGCCGCGCAGCAATAACGCTACCAAGGCGCGCGTGTCGATCGGCCGGCGCGTCAGCGCGAAAAAATGCCCCTCGGGCCGTGCGATCTGGTGCGTAAATGGCGAGTGCGGCGAGGGCATGGACCCGCCGCTCACTGGAGGCAGGAAGGCCACTTCGTCACCGTCGGAGACCTGAGTTTCGGGATGGGCGAACTCCTGGTTGCGCGCGAGCACGATGCTGCCCGCCATCTCGCGGATGCGCGGAAAGTGCTCTGCGTAATGGTCGAAAATGCCGCTCAGGCGTCCGTCTCCGTCCAGCTCCAGGGTGTCCTCCACCCGGCCCACGATGTCTTTCAACATCCCGAAGAACAACACCCTCACGCGCATCTTCTTGTAGTCTATCAGGGAGACGCGGGACCCAACCTCGCGGTTCCGCAAACCGGCTTTGTTATTCTATGTGGCATGCCGCTCACTCGAAGGTCCCTCCTTTTGTCCGCTCCGGCTGCGCTGCTCAGGGCCGCCGACGGTCCCATCATCGACATCCACCAGCACACGAACTACTCCGGCCGCAAGGACGACGCTATGGTAGCCCACCAGCGGACCATGGGAATTTCCAGGACGGTGCTCCTGCCGGCGGGCCGCCGCTACGGTTTGGCCGCGCAGGCTTATGGCAATGACAGCGTGGCGGCCATCTCCCGCCGTTATCCGAAAGAGTTCACCTTCTTCGCCAACGAGCTTCCCGACATCGCCGAGACCCGCGAGGTGCTCGAAAAATACCTCAAGATGGGCGCCATCGGGATCGGCGAGCAGAAATTCCCCGTGGAAAGCGACTCGCCGCACATCGAACTGGTCGCGAAAATCGCCCAGGAGTACGATGTCCCAGTGTTGCTGCACTTCCAGCACAAGGCTTACAACTTCGGCCTGGAACGTTTTCACAAGATTCTCGCGAAGTACCCGAAGGTAAACTTCATCGGCCATGCGCAGACCTGGTGGGGCAACATCGATAAGAGCCACGAGCAGCCGGTGATGTATCCGAAAACGCGGGTAACGCCGGGCGGCATCAGCGACCGTCTGCTGGCTGACTACCCGAACATGTACGGGGATCTCTCGGCCGGCTCGGGCCTCAACGCCCTGCTCCGGGACGAGGAGCACGCCAGAGCTTTCCTTAAGCGCCACCAGGATAAGCTGCTTTACGGAAGCGACTGCAGCGACAGCGACGGAAAAGGAGAAAAATGTTCCGGGTCAAACCAGATCGCCGCGGTGAAGCGCTTAGCCCCGGACGCCGAAGCCCTGAAGAAAATCTTTTCCGGCAATGCGCGCCGGATTATGCGCGTGTGAGTTACAGTAGCTACGCGACTGAGCACATTACCGATCTGGGTCTACTCCTGGATGCCAGGCTCGAATTGGCGGAGACGTGCCCGCAATGCTACTGCCTCGCTGTGACGTCCTTGATTCCGATATAGCCGATAAAGATTGCGGCCAGCCTCCATCTGTCCCGAGTTCTTTTCGAGCGCACGCTTCCACAACGCCTCCGCCCCGGCCAAATCACCGGCTGAACCGCGTACCGCACCGAGATTGACAAGAGCAACTACGGAGTTCGGATCAAGCTTCAGCACGGATTCCCAGGCAGTGGCAGCCCCGATCGGATCGTTCCGGCGGGACCGAAGATCCGCCAAGCGTACCCATACCTGAGCGTCCGGAGTCACTGTACGAAGCAGGCGCTCTGCTTCGCGCCGGTGCTGCGCGTCGCCGCTAATGTGACTTACCTCGGCGTACGCCAGCCCAAGCTCCCGCACGGTGGCTGTATATCCTCGGAACGGCTGAAGCTGCCAGTGCCCGGAGGATCGCCGTCTATTGCGAGGAATCCGCGGAATGCCGTGGTCCGTGAGCACGCCATGGCCGCCGTCAACAACCCGCTCACGCGGCATGTGACAACTCGCACAGTCCGGGCCACGGCGGCAGTCCGAAGGCTGATGGCAGCTCAGACACTTTTCGCGGTACCATGCGATACGTTCTTTCGCAGAGGGCACGGTGTGTGGGTCGTGGCATGTTCCGCACCAGAGCTTGTCTCCCGATATTTGCTTGCACGCACTCCCTTCGAGCTTCTCCATGTGGCCCGTAGCTTTCATATCGCCACCCGCCATATTCGCGGGGACGAAGAACGCGACGTAGTCATCGAGGTTCTGACCCGGACGGAACGCTGCGATTCGTTGGTCCGCCTTCTCGATGCGCGCGGCGCCCGACAGGTGGCACTGCGAACAGACGGAGTCGCGCTCCGCGGTTCCGAGCTTCGCCGGGTTCACCATGCCGCCGCGTCCCGCTATGTGTTCGGACCCGGGGCCGTGGCAGCGTTCGCAGCCCACGCCTCCCTGAGCAAACGGAGGTTCTGCATACTGGTTCTGTGTCCCATAGATAGGGCGCGGCTGGCTGGCATGACAGAACAGGCAGTTCGGCTCAATGGCCCGGCTCCACCGAGTGGTGGTATCGCGTTCGAAGCCGGGGGAAACGTCCCAACGATTCTGCTGTGAATACCAGGTCACCGGAGCCTGAAACAGGAAACGGTCGACCGTCCAGAAGTAGCTCCTTCCGGCCGCTCCCGATCCGATGAAGTATTCGAGTTGCCGCTGCCCCGACATTGTCCCGCTCTTCCATTTGACGACGCCGGACGATGCAATGGAGTACTCAGTACCCGACGCTCGATGACGGAAACTTCCGGGCACGATCTCGTTGCGTACCTCGCCGCTGCTGAGAGCCATGGGCGTGCGAATGTAACTGGCATAGATGGAGGGGTGGCAGCCACGGCACGCGTCGTTGCCGACGTAAGTGAGCGCGGCGGCTACTAACAGCGGGAGCATCAGCGGCGAAGGCTCACGCCCGAAGCCTTGAAGCGTGACATGTGAGTCTCGGCGAGTTCGAGCTTACCCACTTTGCGGTAGGCGCGTGCCAGCAGGAAGTGAATCTGACGATCGGTGGTCCCCGCTCCGGCGAGAGCCAGTGCGCGCTCCCCGGCTGCGGCGGCAGCTTCATACTTCCCTCGTTCGAAGTGCAGACGGCCCGTCTCGTAATGGGCGTCGCGCGATCCTCCATCGAGTTGCAGCGCCCGCGCGATCTGCTTCTCACTGGCGTCGTATTCGCCAAGCGAGAATAGCATGCGGCCGTAGGCGACGTGGGTGTCCGCGGAAGGCTGGCCCGCGCGCTTCTCCAAGTCGAGAGTGCGGTCGTACAACTGCCGGGCCTTTTCCGGCTGCGCCATACCCTCGTACGCCAGCGCCAGATAAAAGTGCGTGCGAATGTCATCGGGCTGGAGCTCTTTGGCCCGCTCGAGCGCGGGAATCGCCTTCGCGAAATCGTTGTCGACGTAATGGAAGAAGCCCGAAAGGAATCGCACGTACGGCGATTGAGGCTCGATCGAAAGGGCGCGTTCGAGGCAGGCTCGGGCAATGTCGAACTTATTGATCGCCATCGCGAGCTTCGCCTTCAACGTCAGCGCCGGCACCAGCTTCGGATCCGCGGCGAGCGCGGCATCCAGTTCAGCGGACGCTTCGACGAACTGCCCCTTCGAGAACAGGGCATTCGCGCGGTTATAGTGATCCTGTGCCGAGGAGGCCGCGAGCAGCAGCAGCACCAGGAAGGTCACTGGAGCTTTCCTCCCCGGGCCAGCCTGTAATACCGCCCGCCTTCGACGCTGTCGAAACGCTGCATCTGACCATCGGGCCAGCGAACCTCGACGGACTCGGCCGCCGATGCCGGTCCCAGTCCGAGGACCTCGCGCGGATCGTTCGCCGATAAGTACGTCCCGCCGGCCGCGATCATTCGGGTGCGCCTCTTCCCCGCCACCGTCCACGCAATCACCGACCCAGCGGGTGCGCCCTCCAAGTGCATTCCGATCCAACCGTTCCGCAGCCCGCCTCGATGGCGCAGCAGCAGCGGCGCCTCACCGTTGTTCGCGATCGCGAGATCGACGTATCCGTCGTTATCCAGATCGCCGGCAGCCAGGCCGCGAGCCGGGTAGTCCATCGTAAACGCTTCCCCGGCTTTCGCGCCGAGATTCACGAACTTCCCTGTCGCGGTTTGCTCGAACAGCAGGATAGGCTCTTTGTGTTTCAGCGTGCTCGAAAGCTTCTCGATGAGGTCGTCGGGATGTCCGTTGCACACCACCAGATCGCTGTCCCCGTCGTGATCGAAATCGAAGAACTTCACGCCCCATCCGCTGTACATTTGCGTCGCCGTTCCGATGCCCGTTGGACCGGCGTCGTCCGAGAACGTATTGTCGCCCCGGTTGCGGTATATGGAAAACCGCTCGCGATTGAAGTTCGCCACGAAGAGGTCCTGCCATCCGTCGTTGTTGTAATCGGATGCATCCACGCCCATGCCGGAGCGCGCAGCCCCGTCGCGGTTATAGGCAACCCCCGCATCCAATCCGATCTCCTCAAACGTTCCGTCGCGTTTGTTCAGGAACAGGAAGTTCGGAACAGAATCGTTTGCGACGAACAGGTCGAGGTAGCCGTCGTTGTTGATGTCCGTGGCAACTGCCCCGAAGGCTTTGCCGGGGTGTTTGCCGATTCCGGATGCCTCGCTCACGTCCGTGAACTTCCCGTCGCCATGGTTGCGATACATACGGCTGGGGTACGGATCGTACGCGAGCGGATAGCAGTAATGCGGCTCGCCAGCCTGCGTGCAGTCGCGCTCCAGTTCCTTGCTGTACTTGACGAAGTGACCGACGAAGACATCCTGCGTGCCGTTTCGGTCATAGTCAAACCATACGGCGGCCGTATAGAGGCCGGGCGCGTCCAGGCCCGCCTGTTTCGTTACGTCGGTGAACGTCCCATCGCCGTTGTTGTGGTACAGGACATTGACGCCGTAGTTGGTGACAAACAGATCGGTCCATCCATCGGCGTTGTAGTCGCACGTGCTGACGCCGATGCCGTAGTCCCGGCCGCCGACACCGGCCCTCTCCGTCACATCGGTGAAGGTGCCGTCTCCGTTGTTGCGGTACAGGGCGTTGCTCAACCGCTTGGCGGGTTTGTAGAAATCGGCGGGTCCGCTGTTGACAAAATATAGATCGGTGCGGCCATCGTTGTTGTAGTCGAACATCGCAACACCTGGTCCCATGGACTCGGGCAGATAGCGTCGCGGCGATCTTCCGTTCTCGTGGACGAATCTAACGCCGGTTTGGGCGGGCGGCCGTGTCTCGTAAACGCCACGGCCCCCATTCAGCATCGAGAAGAGAGCGATGAGAATGGAGGCCGTGCGCACGACTTACTACTTTAGAACTGGAACCGTCCGACGATCTGGCCGGATCGCGGGCGGAAGTCGCCCGGGAATCCAGCCGGATTGATGCGTCCGAATCCGGAGATTGGAACACCTGCATCCAGACGCTGCGTTGCCAAGGCATTCCCGCTTTCCGGATCGGCAAAGTAGCGGCGGTTGAAGATGTTGAAGAACTCACCGCGGATGCTGAAGAACATGCCGCCCTCGCTCAAGCGGAACGTCTTGCCGAGGCTGAGCTGTTCGCTGTAGCGCCGCTGCGTCCGGTAGTCGGAATAGTACGCGGCCGCCGTACCCCACTGGCCCGCCGCCGGATCCGCCCAGGCTTTTGGATTCAGGACGAACTCGCTGTTCGGATCGAAGCAGTGGCAGTCCGGGTCTTTGAGGAACAGCGGTTCACCCGGGACGCGGTTCGCATTCGTGCCCTGGAAGACGTAGGCGGCCATGTTATTCTGCGCCTGCGGTACTCGAATCGGTGTGCCGCTGGCGTAACGCAGAATGCCGCCCACGGTCCACCCACCGAGCACTTGTTTAAGAACCCTATTGCCGCCGCTCAGGCTGGGCACCTGGTAATTGAACGCCATGACCAGCACGTGCGGCTGATCGGAGCGCGACAGCGCCTTCTGCACCTCGCGGTTGAATACGTTGTTCGTCGGCACAACAGCCCCATCCTGATCTTCAACGGTGGTCAACGTCTTTGACCAGGTATAGGCAAGCTGGAAGTCCAGTCCATTGGAGTAGCGCTTCGTCAGCTTCATTTGCAGCGAGTCGTACCAGTTGTTGCCGAGCGGCGCCCACATGCTGCCTACGCTGGCAAACTGCGGGAACGGACGAAGCGCCTGAGCCACAGTGGATGCCACGGGGAATCCGGCATAGGGTGGACGGTTGAACCCACGCTGCGCCGCAAGGGGAGAATCCAGACGGGAACGCAACAAGTCGAGGTCCGCCGGATTATTCAGGCTGAGTCCGAACCCACGCAGACGCTCTTCGGAGATCGCGTTATAGTTGACGAGTCCGTCGGCGCGGAACCACGCACCGCGGTTTCCGACATAGGCAGCTTCAGCCACGAGGGTGCTGCTGAGTTCGCGCTGCAGGCTGACGTTCCACTGATTCACTCGCGGCGGCCGGCCTCCGTTGCGGTCGACGTGCGCGGTGGCGTTTACGATCCGTCCAGGAGTAACCAGCAGACCCGGGTCGTAGCTGGCCGCGAGCAGGTCGTTGATGTTGTAGTTCAATCCGTTTCGAAGCACGACACCGGGTTCCGCAAATGCCGGCGAGTTGAACGGAATGCTGTTGAAACCCATGCCCTGAGAGTTGCCGCCGCCGATGTAGTTGAAGCCCGTGAGCTGACCGTAGCTGATGCCCCAACCGGCGCGGAGCACCGTCTTCGAGTCGATCTGGTAAGCGGCGCCGAATCGGGGAGCGATGCCCCACGGGTAAGTACCTGCGAACGAGCAGTTGCAGCGTCCCGCGCCCTCCCCTTCATAGATGGTTGCGCCGGGCAGGTTGCCTGCATTCGGGTTCTGCAGGTAGGGCGCGAACATGCTGGTTCGGCGATGCAGTTCGCGCGCCGCGGGCTGCAGGTCATACCGAATGCCGAGGTCGAGCGTCAGCTTCCGGCTGGCCTTCCACGTGTCCTGAACAAAGAAACCCCAGGCAGTGCGGCGGTACTGCGGGTCCTGCGCGTTAGCGATGCTGGCGCTCGCACCCAGCCCGAGAAGGAAGCTCGCGTAAGGATGACCGAGAGTTCCTCCCTGCAAATTCTGCCCCTGGGTCGAAGGTAGCGTCGTCTGCTCGCCGTTGAACGTAAAGTCACCGGCAACGCCGTTCGTGTTGCGGTTGGTGAACGTATCGATGCGCCACTCGCCGCCGGTTTTGTAAGTGTGGTTGCCACGGACCGTTGTGAGGCTCGCTACCGCTGTCGGCTTATCCTGCGTGTACAGATTTCGATTTGTCGGGCCAAGATCGCTGCCGCCGACGTTCAGCCCCCCGAACGCGTTGCTCAGAGCGCGAATCCTCGGGAAGCCGGATCCCGCAAGCCCGCGAAGGCCCAGTTCCGACGCAGCGTCGTATTCGAGAATGTTGTCCGGCGCGCTGTCCGGGTTGCGATAACGCTGGTAGCCGGCGCCGAGGTGCAGCAGGCTCGTCGGAGTCAGGCTGTGGTCGTAATTGACGCGCACCGTCTGGCTGCGGATGATCTGATCGCGCCGGCGAGAGATAGGGTCCGGGAGGCCGTCGGTGCCGTTGTCTTTGTCAGTGCGCATGCGCGACCAGTAGAAGGACATCTTCGAGCTTTCGGTAAAGCTGTGGTCGACCTTGACGCTGGGGATGTCCTGAATCTTGCGATATTCGGCCCGGCGGATGAAGTTATTCACCAGACTGCCGTTGTTCGGCAGGGGAATGAGACTCTGCACCTTCGCAGCCACGGGATCGAAACGATCGGCCGGAATGCGATTGCCGGGAAACGCATCCCGTACGACCTGACCGTTTACCGTCCGCGTTGTCGCCGGATCGTAAATGGTGCCTTCGACGATCGGACGCCCCAGGGGATCGGTTCCAAGAACGCGGCTCGTCAGCGCGGCGCTGAAATCGCCATTCCGGTACGCCTCTGTAGGTACGGTGCCATCGCCTAGGTTTTGGTTCTGCCGGTCGCGGAACATCTCGAAATTCGCAAAGAAGAACGTGCGTTGGCCGCCGTTGTATATCTTCGGAAGGATCACCGGTCCGCCGATGCTCCCGCCGAAGTTGTGCCGGCGCTGCTGCGGCCGGTCGTGATTGCCGAAGGGAAGGGCGGCGCCCAGCGCTTCGTGCGCGAAGTAATCGTACGCGCTGCCATGGAACTGGTTTGTGCCGGAGCGCGACGTGAAATTGAACAGCCCCCCACTTACTTGCCCGAATTCCGAGGAGAAGTTACTCGTCTGCAGCGTGAATTCCTGAATGGCTTCCACTGAGGGCTGCGATTCATCGGACACGCGTGGGTTCAACGCGCTCGTCGTGTCCTGACCCTCGAAGATGATGCGGAATGTATTGCCTGGGGCGCCGTTCACGCGTATATCGTTCCATCCGCCGATGCTGGCGCCCGGCGACAACTGGACGAAAGAGAGAGGGTTCCGAACGGCGCCGGCCCCAATCGCGAAGTTGATCGGAAGCGCGTTCAGCTGTTCGCCGCTGATAGTCGTGCTTTGCTCAGCGCTCTCGGTTCGCAGCAGGGGAGCGTCGGCGCTCACGGTCACCGCTTCCGTCGTGGAGCCGAGTTGAAGCGCCACGTCAATACGGGCGGTCTGTGCGACCTGGACGGTCACCCCCGACTGGATGTGCTTTCGAAATCCGGTATGCTCCACCGTTAGGCTGTAAATACCTGAAGGAACGGACGAAATAGTGTAGTTTCCGGTGCTCGTGGTTTCAGTCCGGAACTGAATACCCGTCCCGGTGTTCTCGGCGATAACGCTGACCGAGGGAATCAGGGCCCCGGCGGGATCGCTTACCGTTCCGGTGATGGTACCCCTATCACTCTGAGCTAACACGCTAAAAGTACAAAAAAAGAAGACGGCGGCGCGTTTGAATTTGGACACAACAACCTCCTCTGAACATGCGATTCCCGCCCCTTGGCGTAGTAGAGGAATGCTATGTCAGTGGTAGATGAAAGTCAAGGCGAGGGGTCGCGCCGTCGCGCCTTCCACCTGCTTCCGGAGGTGTTCTGGATTCACGACGGCGGATAGCCACAGTCTACTCTTCCCCCGACCTCCACTCCAGCAGCCTTTGCTTCAATAACTCTCCCTTCGCCCGCGCGGTGATGTCGCTAATCATCGCCGGCTCATGCCGGTGGTCGTACACATACGCTTTAATCCGCAGCTTTAAATAAGGCTGATCGGAAAACCCATCCATCACCTGTACCGCGATCGGCTTCTTCGCCAGCAGATAGGGGCAGGTCAGAGCCGCCTCATGCCCGATCCGCAGCGCCGCGGCCGCGTCCGTCGCCGGCGGCAGATACAGATCGGTCACCACCTGGCAGTCCAGCAGGCCCGAGTTCGCGTTGTACACGTGCTCTACCAGCACATCGGCGTTGGGAATCGTCACTCGCGTGTCGTCCGGTGTAGTCAGCTTGGTGCTTCGAAGGCCGATGTGGTGGATCTCCCCGTACGCCGCGCCGATCCTGACCCGGTCTCCAAGCTGGTACGGACGGTCGGTCAGAATCACCAGCCCGCCAACCACGTTCTTCACCAGGTCCTGGGCGCCGAGGCCCAGCGCAATCCCCACCGACGCCATGGCCGCGAAAAACGTCTCTCGCGAAGGCGCCAGCAGATCGAAGCAGACGAAGATCGCCGCGAACCAGATCGCGATCCGCGTTACAGGCTCCAGCCGCTTGAAAAAGAATCGCGCGCGCGGCGCGCTTTCGCTCAGGAATTCCAGCAGCCGCGCCATCCACTGGATGATCAGCCACGACATGAACAGCAGCAGCAGCACGGTGCCGAAGCGCCCTGGCGTGAAGTGCTCCAGCAGCGCTCGCGGCTGCTGCTGAAGAAAGGCCGGAAACGTCCAGGCGGTATTCATGATGGTCCTCTATTCATCGCAGATTCTGGCGGCTCAGCGCCCGCCGCACGAAGTGTCCCGCTTCCGGCCGCACGCGAACGCCGGGGCCCGCGGGTTCGGGCTCCAGCACCTCGCAGGCCTTCAGCCGCTCGAGTTGGGTTCTGCTCTCTCGCGCCGGAATCCCGAAGACGATGGCGTGCTCCTCATCGGTCAGGCTGCCGTGCTGCAGGATCGCCTGGAGCGTCAGGAAATCCGGCAGCGAGCATTGCGACCGCAGCGCATCGTAGTTCGCCGCTTCCGGGTATCGCATGTGCAGCAGTCCGCCCTCCACGCCCTCCGTGTAGTGCAGCCAGAGCTGGAACGCCGAACGGAAAATTCCCTCCGACTCGCGGTACAGCGAGTCGAAAAACAGGTCCTGCGGCGACTCCTGCAGGCCCAACGCTTCCCGCGCCCTCCGTGCCATCCCGCGCCGCGCCGGCGGCGCGGAAAACTGCAATCGCAGCCCGGAGAAATTGTGCCGGATCAGAATGGCCGTCTTCAACTGCTCCAGCTCCACCGACATCGCGTTGATGCGGTACGGAAAATACTGGTCCAGGTTTACCGCGGCCTTCAGGAAATCGAACGCCGTCTGGTTCAGGCTCAGCACCCACAGTGTGCCGCGCGAGGTCTCGGGGATCGTCGCCAGCAGGCTCTTCAACCCCTCGAAGCCGTTCATGCAGCGCAGAAAGGCCCGCTCCACTTCCTCGATCACGATCACGCGCGGCTCGCGAAGGAGAGCGTGCGTCAAGTCCTCATCCCCGCGAATGCGGAGAAGCGAGCGGAGATCGGCTTCCATCTGCCCCGGCGTGGTGACGCGGCCGTTGAACTGGCCGCGATAGACGGGGTCCTGTCCGAATACGCGCGCTGTCGCGCAATTGAGCAGGCTCGTCTTCCCGCTGCCTCGCTCGCCCACCACCAGAACGGCCATGCTGCGTCCCGCCTGCCACATCTCGCGGGCCTCCTCGAGCGCCGCCATCTCGGCCTCCCGGCCGACAAGGAAACGCGGGTCCTCCACCGGCGCCAGGCGGAACAGCCGCTGGTAGATCATCGGCAGGTCGCGCGCGCCCAGGTCCAGTTGCAGCGCCTGGCTCAGATAGCTGCGCCGGTAGACGTCGTCGATCCGCGGCTTGGCGGGCTGGTCCCACCCGATCGCGTTGAGGAACCACTTATAGCGCGCGCGCAGCGCATTCCGCTGCCACCGGGCGCTCCGCGCCGTTCCCGCGCGCGCCGTCTCCCAGGCCCCCCGCGCGGCCCGCGTGCCACCCTGCCGGGCGAGGTGCGCCATCAAGCCCAGCCGGCCCTCATCCAGTTGCAGGTGGCTTTGCAGCAGCGCGGCCGCGCACGCTCGTACCAGGCTCCGCTCCGCGCCGGGCCGGAGGGGCTTGGCCGTATCCCGCCGGTGAATCAGCAAGGAAGCCGCGTTTTGAGTCGACTCCGATGCAATCCGCTCCGCATGTTCCCCGGAGTCGCGCGCGGTTTCGAGACCGAAGATCACCACCTCGCGCGCACGCTCAATCTCCCGGACAATCGAGCGATGCGCCGCTTCGGCCGCGCGGAATCCTTCCGACGCCGCCCATTGCCCGGCTGCCCCCAGCGCGCGAAGGAAAATCTCCCGCGGCTTCACCGTACGCCAGCGCAGGCCCAGATTGGGAAGCGGGTAACGCGGCGCCAGCGTCTCGGCGGAAACGGGAATGCAGTCCGAGCGCGATGCCACTGAGCGCGCCCACTCCGCCACACGCTCTTCGGCCGGAACCAGCCTGGCGTGAGGAGGCGGGAAGGTCCGCGGATCTGTGGCGCTGCTCGCCGTCTCCGCCCATTGAATCGCGCGCTCCAGCTCCGCCAGCAATTCGCCGCGTTCGGAGTCGAGGTACTTGAGCGCGTTTCCGGCCTCCCTCACCGCATGGCGCCCCATCTCGAGCAGCGCCAGATCCACGTTCATCAGCGCCGCCACGGCGCGGGGCTGCCGGGACCAGTAACCGGCGTACGCCTGTCTCCGGTCGAGCAGACGGCTGCGCCTGAATTCGGAAAGCGGGCTGGGGTGCCGCAACACGGCCGAGCCCAGCCTTGGAGCTGCCTCCGTCAGGGATTTGCGCAATGCTTCCAGATATCGCGCCGCCTTCCGCCGGAAATCGCCCACGTTATAAAGCCACCGAAGACGCCGCGTCTCGAGGAGCTTCTCCTCGACGCCCATCTCCATCGCCGATTGCAGCAGGCTCTGGCGCACCACGTGCCACGGTGTCAGCAGCTCGGTGCCCGTCTGCGTGAGCAGCAGCAGGAAGATGCCTTCGGCCCTGGAGCGGTCGAGCGCCTGCTTCCGCAGGTGGTCTTGCACAACCGCCCGCAGCGGCAGCGTCCGCGGATCGCGCTGCCGCCGGAGAATGTACGCCCGCCAATCGAAGCCGTCCTCGCAACCCATGCTTTCCACCAGATCCAGCCCGCTCACGCTGACCGTCTCCGGCAACTGGCGTGCCAGGTCGTCCACCGCAGCTTCGTGGTCCTCCAGCGCCGAGAGCACGCGCTCGTGCGGCCGCAGGCTCTGGTAGAGAGCGATTGGCTGGGAGAGCAGCCGCTCTTCGGAGGACTTCAGCGCCTGGTAAAAAGAAGCGAGGCTGCCCGGCTCGCAAGATGGAAGCTGGACGGCGCTGAAAGCGTCCTGAAGACTTCCCAGGACGGCGTTCATGCGCTTCCACGATTCGTCCAGATCTCCAGCCAGGCGCCGGTTCCGCACTTCGAACTCAAACCGGAACGCACTCCACATCTCCGGGAATTTTCCAGGCATTGCTATCCATGATATTCGCTGAGCCTGCCGGCGGACAGCGGGCGCCATCCCGCAACCCGGAATCCACCGGGCGCGTCCATGTAGACTTGCATGCGTCCCGGTTTACTTGCAGGTAGTCTTCTTCTTCTGTTCTGCTCGGAGCTTCCCGGCCAGCAGATCAGCTTCGTTGAGGTCCAGGGTTCGGCGTTTCCGGCCCAGTTGGAATCCCGCGCCGGCGAACCTTACGACCCCTCCGTGATTCAAAAAGATGTGAAGCGCCTCTGGGAAACCGGGCGTTTCGAAGACATCCAGGTGGAAACCGAAGAGGAGCCCGAGGGAACGGCGGTGGTGTTCCGCGTCGTCGAAAAGCAGCGCAGGCGGCTGCGCAATTTCCAGTTCGTGCCCGACAAAGCCCCCCTGCGGATGAAGCTCGAAAAGGGCACTCTCATCGACCGGCGCCGCGCGCAGCAGGTGGCGGCAGAAGTGCGCAATCAACTGCGTTTGCAAGGCTTCACCGACGCCGAAGTGGAGCCGCAGCTTATGAGCGTGAGTGCGCTGGAAGCCGACATGCTGTTGCACGTCGAGATGGGCGAGCGCCGCAAGGTGGACGAGGTGAGTTTCACGGGCGACCTTGGCGTTAAGCCAAAGGAACTCAACAAGGCCCTGAAGGCCACGCGCCCCAAGCGCATCATTCCCGGCATCCCCGGCATCTGGCAGGGATTCCGCCTGTTGCCGGACTTCAGCGAGGACGCGGTCCATTCGGACCTGGCGCAACTGCGCTCCTTCTATCTTTCGAAGGGATATTTCGACGCGCGCGTGAGTCTTGGCGCCATCGCCTCGGAAGAGGGCAAAGCCCGCATAGAGTACGACGTGAGCTCGGGTCCGCGGTACCGCATCGACAGCTTCGACTTCACGGGTGGACAGACCCAACCCCAGATCGCCGCGGATGGCGAGTTTCCGGTCAAGGAATACTGTAAGGAGCTTTTCGCGGAGCGCCGCGACGCCTATCAGGACGGCGTGATCGACTTTGGCGCGCGGCTGAACGTGGAAGACGCAGGGCCGCCGGAGGCTGTGAACCTGCTGACCACCGTCGAGCGCGGGCCGTCGTACCGCGTGGGACGCATCGAGTTCCGTGGCCACCGCGCGGTCAGCGATAGCGCGGTGCGCCGCATGATGAAACTCGATGAGAGCGATCTCTTCGACTCGACGGAGCTTCGCAGGAGTTTGGCCAGCATCAACCGCGCCAGCTTCTTCGAGCCGCTTTCGGAGAAGGACGTCGTCATCACGACGGACGACCGCACCGGCAGGGCGAACGTACTGGTGACTCTCAAGGAGAGGAAGCGCGGGCGTTGGGCGCTCTCCGGGCCGGTGGGTCCGATGAGCTTCGCCGGTCCGTTGCAGTTCTCCATATCCTCGCGCCTGCCGGCCTGGGGGCGCGGCATACTCGAAGGCTCCACGTACTTCGCCTCCTTCACCCTGCTCGGCTTTTCTCATCCTTTCGCGAAGTTCATCCCGGGTCTGCCCTCGCGCCGGTTCCTGCCGCTGTTTACATTGCACAGGCCGCTGATTCCCGGCCAGCGCTGGCAATCGGGATTCCTCATCGCCCCGCAGCTCGGCCTGCGCGGGATGGCGCTCAACTACGGCATCAGCCAAGCGCACAACTTTCTGGGGCCGTTGATCGAGGGCGAGACCGGCATCCTGCCGGATCTTTCGATCCCGGTGATGCGCGCCGGCGCTAGCCCGCGAGGCATGCTGCAGTGCGAGCCTCCGCTGCCGCGGCTGCACAAGCTGCGGAAAGGGGCCGCGATGGGCATCAATATCTTTATGAACTTGCGGCCTTTCTAGGCGGCGTCGCGGCAACATGAGCCGCGCTTCCGACGTCTTATCTGGCCGAAACGGTCAACCGCGGAGACGCAGGGTCGCTCGAAGGCTGCAACAGGCTCTGCAGCAGGTACTTGGCGGCGTGGTCGAAGTGTTCCTGGACAAGCCGTTCGGCCGCCTCTCCATCGCGGCGCTTCAGCGCGTCCACGATGCGTCGATGCTCACGATGGGACGAGAGTAATTTTTCCGGAATCTGGAGAGAGAGATTGCGGAAACGGGCGAAATGGTCGTGCAGCGACAGGATCATCTGCGAAAGCACCCGGTTGCCGCACGAAGAGACGATCAGCTTGTGCACCTCCTGTCCGGCTTCCGATAAGGCCGTGCAGTCCAGCTTGCCTTCGGTCTTCTGACTATTCAGCCGCTGTTCCACCTGGGCCAGATGGGCCGGTTCCACGCGCGCCGCCGCAAGCCGCGCCGCCCGCCCTTCGAGCATGCTGCGAACCTCGTACAGCTCCTGAATCTGCCGCAGGTCCAGGTGAGATACGAATGTACCCATCCGAGGCCTCACTTCGATGAACCCTTCCCTGGCCAGCCGCAAAATGGCTTCGCGAACCGGAGTCCGGCTCAGTTTGAGCTCCCGCACAAACCGGTCCATCGGTACCGCGTCGCCGGCGCGCAGACGATTGGTCAGGATCTCCTCCTTAATCGCGAGATAGGCCTGCGCCGTACGAGGAATCGGGTCGACGCGCGCGAAGCGCTCCGTTCTTGCCGATCGGACTCGGCTTCCAGGTGCCATCATCTTCTCAGGATACCGAAAAGCTTGAGAAATACAATTACTATCATCATTGACACACAAGTGATGTATTTGATATATATAAGCGGCCAAGGAGTCGATTATGAATCGCTTCGCTCAGTCGCAAGCTGTGTTGCTTGTCTTACTGGTGTCCGCGACGACGGCCGTACCGCTGCGCGGACAAACCGTGACCGCCACCCTCGTAGGATCGGTCACCGACGCCAGTTTGGCCGCGATACCGGAAGCCTCGATCGTGGTCACAAACGCGCAGACCAACCTGACACGCACCGGCCAGACGGGGACGGACGGCGATTACAGAATTTCCTCATTGCCGCCGGGTACGTATCGAATCGCCGTCGAGCGGGCGGGCTTCAAGCGGGCGGTCATCGATGGCGTCGAGCTGCAGGTAGACCAGACGGCACGCATCGATGCGCTCTTGGAGGTGGGGGACGTGGCCGAGTCCGTGGAAGTATCCGCTTCCGCGCCGCTGGTGGCAAGCGAGACCAGTTCGATGGGGCAGGTGATCGGCAACCGGCAAGTGGTTGACTTGCCGCTCAAAGGACGCAGCTTCTTCGAGCTTGCCTTGCTCGCGCCGGGGACTACGCCCACTGCGCCAAACTCGTTCGTCGCCAATCGGCGGCCGATGCCGGGCGGACTGAACGCGCCCGCGTTCCAGGTGGCGGGGGCCAAAGAGAAGTCCAATGGATACTTGATCGACGGCGTGGATTCTCAGGACCCCCACTACCTCACGCCCTCATTCTTCCCTTCGGTGGATGTAATTCAGGAATTCAAACTCCTGACCAATGCCTACACCGCCGAGTACGGCCGCTTCGCCGCGCAGGTGAGCGCAACCACCAGGTCGGGGACCAATGAGATTCACGGAGGGCTTTACCATTTTTTCCGCAACAACGTGCTCGACGCGTCGAACTTCTTTGACAACTTAGGCGGGCGAGGGCGTCCGCCCCTTCGCTACAACCTGTCGGGCGTCAACGTGGGTGGGCCGCTGACCATTCCGAAGCTGCTCAAGGGACCCGGGCAAACCTTCTTTTTCGCCAGTTATGAAGGCACCCGCATCCGCCGCGGACGAACGGCGCAGTTGGGAGTGCCTACCGCCGAGCAGCGGTCGGGCGATTTTTCTTTGCTGGACTTTCGCGGCAACCGGGCCATCTTCGACCCGGCCACCACGCGGCGGACCGAGTCGGGAGCCATCGTGCGCGATCCATTCCCAGGCAACCGCATTCCGCAAGGGCGAATCACTTCGTTTGGCACGGAGGTGTTGAAGTTCTACCCGCTGCCTGGACTGGCCGCCGCCACCGGCAATAATTTCTTCGCGACGATTAGCGACAAGAGCGACAACAATCAGGGGATGTTCCGCATCGACCATCGTTTCAACGACCGCAACAGCATCTTCTTCCGGTACTCGCTGTTCGAGGGCGTGGAAGCCAACCCCAGTCCAATCGATAATGGCGGGCAGGCAACCGAAGTGCGCACACACAACATGGCCTTCAATTTCACTCGTATCCTGACCCCGACACTTCTTTATGAGCTGCGCGCCGGCTATAACCGGCCGACTTATCTGATTCTTCAGGATGGGGCGTTCCAGGAGGACTACGCGGCAAAGCTTGGGCTGAAGAACCTGTTGAGCGATCCGGTTGGATGGGGAGTGCCCAACGTCGGCATGACCGGTTTCAGCGGCATCGGCACGGACACCAACCCGACGACCCAGGTTTCCAATACCTATCACCTGGTGAATCATGTTACCTGGAGCCGCGGCGCGCACAGTCTGAAGTTCGGCGGCGATCAACGCAAAGTGAACTACAACGACCGCAGCGAACGCTTCGTGCGCGGCAGCTTCTCGTTCTCTGGCGGATTGACGGGCGATCCGGCGCGGGTCGGCGCCACCGGCGTTTCGGTGGCCGATCTTCTGCTCGGCCTTCCGCTGACGGCAGGCGGCTCCAATACGTCGATCGCGGGCAACTTCAACGGCTTCAGCCACGCCTTCTTTCTTCAGGACGACTGGAAGGTCTCACGGCGGGTGACGATGAACCTGGGCCTGCGCTATGAGCTGAACACGCGATACACGGACGTGCAGAACCGGCTGACGCTGTTCGACCCCGATTTCCGCGGCGGACGCTTGTTGATCGCCGGATCGAGCGATGCTTACATTCCGGGAGCCGGAATCGTCGACGCCGGCGTCGAAACTCCGCGCGGGCTGGTGCCAACCGATACGAACAACTGGGGTCCTCGCGTGGGTATCGCGTTCCGCCCGTTTGCCGGCAACCGCACGGTGGTGCGAGCCGGATATGGAATCTTCTACGAGACGATCGAGCTGCAGGACTTGCGCACTTTCGTCCGCAATCCGCCCGCCGGCGAGGTGATCCAGTTGACCTCCGATCAGAATGGAGCGGCCAATGCGCCCAATGTGCTGCGCGTGGCGGAGCTGTTCCCGGTGCGTGGGAGTCTCGCCGCGCGCCCCAACGCGTTCGCGCCCAGCAGGCAGTACAAGGACCCGTACTACCAGCAATGGAATTTCGGCGTCCAGCACGAGTTGTTTTCGGGCTGGCTGGTCGAATTGAGTTATCTAGGCTCGAAGGGAACGTTTCTTGCGCAACGGCTGAACCTGAATCAGGCGACTCTCGACCCGGACCCGTCGCGTCCCACCAGCCTCACCTCGCGCATCCCGTATCCACTGTTCGGCAACACGATTCGAGCCACCTACCCGGAGGCCAACTCCACCTATCACGCTGGTGCGATCAAGGTGGAGAAGCGCTTTGCGCAAGGTCTGTCGCTGCTCGGCTCCTATACCTGGAGCAAGACGCTCGACGCCGGATCGTTGATCGACGACTTTCCGCGCGACACATACAACAAAAGCCTGAGCAAGGGGCGCGCTGGATTCGATCTGCGCCATCGCACGGTGGTCAGCGGTTCCTGGGAGCTGCCGTTCGGGCGAGGAAAGCGCATGCTCACCTCCGGCGTGGGAAGCTGGGTGCTCGGCGGATGGCAGGTGAACTCGATCTTCAATTGGCGCAGCGGGTTCCCGTTCAGTGTCAGCGCACAAGGAGACGTGTGCAATTGCGGCGCCGCCGGACAGACCGCGGACCAGGTAGGCGATCCTCAGGCCGGCGCGCCCCGCACGCGGCTGCAATGGTTCAACACGGCGGCGTTCGCCAATCCGGCTAGAGGCTCCTTCGGAAGCGCCGGGCGGAACATCCTTGACGGGCCGGGCGCGGTATGGTTTGACTTGTCGCTGTTCAAGAGTATTCCGTTGGGAGAGCGCAGGCGCATACAGTTCCGAGCCGAATCGTTCAACCTGTTCAACACGACGAGGTTCAATCTGCCGTCCGGCGGCCTGGGCACGCCCAATTATGGCGTCATCACCTCGGCGCAGGATCCTAGGATCGTGCAATTGGCCTTGAAGTTCTACTTCTAACCGGGAATCGGCATGCGACTACTGACACAGGCATGGATACTCATCGCCGCGGCCCTGCCGTGCGCGGCCATTGAAATCGCCACAGGCAAGATGCTCGGCGAAGGTTACGATGCGCGGTCTTTCTATGTTCGTGAGGGCGCCGGCGCGTGGCAGAAGACATACTCCGGCAAGCAATTCCGGCCGGAAGCGGCCGGCCGGCTGATGAATCTTCGCATCGCGCAGGCCCTCTTCCATGATGAATGGATGACGGAGGTTCCCTTCGATCCGGAGAAACACACCGATCGTTTCGTTCAAGCGCTCGACACCTACAAGGCGCATGGCATTCTAACCATCAGCATTTCCCTGCAGGGCGGGAATCCGGCCTACGAGCGCTTCGACAAGATCCGCCGCGACCGTCCGTACAAGCTCGGACCCGGCAAGGGATCCCTTATTAGCGCCTTCCGTCCCGATGGCTCGCTCAAAGAAGCCTGGATGAAGCGCGCGCTGAAACTCCAGCGGGAGCTCGACCGGCGCGGAATGGTGCTCGAACTGATGTACTACTATCAGCATCAGGACGAGGTCCTGAAGGACACAGCGGCGATCGACCAGGGAGTCCGCAACGTCACGGACTGGCTAATCGACAACAATTGCCGAAATGTAATCATCCATATCGCCAATGAGCACGACGTGAACAGTTACGACCACGATCGCTACATCCATCGCAACATCGGCAAGCTCATGGATCTCGCCCGCAGCCGGTTCGCCGCGAAGAAGGCCGGGTTCAGGCTTCCGGTTTCGGCCTCCACGGGCGGAGGGACAGCGGCGGCGCCGATGCCTGTTTACGACGGCGTGCGCGATCGGGCCGACCTGGTGATGATCCACGGCAACAATAAGACTCCCGAAGCGAAGCGTGCGCGCGCCGCTCAACTCGTCGCCGACACCAGGATGCCGGGTCCCATCTATATGAATGAGGACAATAACGGCCGTGAGACTACAGTCGCGAACCTCGCTCTGGAGCTCGAAAGCTGCGATGCCCTCTTCAAGGCCGGTGGAAGTTGGGGCTACATGCCATGGGTCCAGTTGCAGATCTTCCCTTTCCGGCACGTCATGCCGGCATCGAACTCCACCGTAAGCGACGAAATGCCGGTGGAGCAGCGCGACCCAGCCTACTTCAAGGCTGTACTCGAGCACATTCAAAAGTTGGTGGTAGCTCAGGCATCCCTTCCTTCCCGCAGCGTCGGCCGGTGGGACCGCTTTGAAGCTGCGGTTACGAACGCTACGCATTACGCGGATCCCTACGGCGATGTCACCCTCAACGTCGCTTACACCTCACCGAGCGGCCGGCAAACCGGCTTCTGGGGCTTCCACGACGGCGGAAACACCTGGAAATTCCGGTTCATGCCCGATGAGGCGGGCGTCTGGCGATACAGCGCGAAGTTTTCGGACGGAGCCCCCGGAGTCGAAGGGTCCTTCCAGTGCGTGGCTTCCGATCTGCCCGGTATGCTATCGGTCTACGCAGCGAACCCCTTGTGGTTCGGCTACAGGGGCGGAGGCCGCGCCATGATCCGTAGTCTGCACGTGGGCGACAGGTTTTTCGCTTCGAATTGGCCGGATGGCAAGCGCGCGGAGTTCCTTGACTGGGTCAAGCGGAACGGCTACAACACGCTCTCCATCGCCAGCCACTATCTCAACCGCGATGATGAAGGCCGCGGCAGGGGCTGGCAGACGCCCAATCTCTGGCCGCTGAACGCCGAAGAGTACCGCAAGATGGAAAAGATTCTGGACGATCTGGCCGCCCGCCGCATCCTTGTCTACCCGTTCGCCGGCTTCTTTGGGCAGAAGTCGAATTATCCGCGCGGCCACGCCGATCAGGAACGCTATATCCGCTACACTCTGGCGAGAATCGGATCGTATTGGAATCTGTTCTTCAACGTCGCCGGTCCCGAGCCGAATTTGAACAGGCGCTGGATGGAGGACGAGGATGTGATCCGGCTGGGAAAGCTGATCGCCAAGCTGGATGTTTTCGGGCACCCGCTGTCGGTTCACAACCGGACGGGCGACGATCCGTTCCGCGATTCGTCGTTTACCACTTACGGCACGCTCCAGGGCCCGAAGACCGTCAACCGCAAGAAGCTGAGCCAGGGGCTCCTGGATAGCCATCATCCCCGCAAGCCGCTCTACGCGCAGGAAACTCTTTGGACAAACAACAAGTTTCACAAAGAGCCTTACAGCGAAGTGGACGTGCGGAAGAACGCGTACACGATTCACATGTCGGCGGCGATGCTGAACTACGGCGACATGGACGGCGATTCCTCATCGGGCTTCACTGGCACGCTCGAACTCGGGCGGCGCAAGCAGACCCTCCACGACGCCGTCCGCAAAGTGTGGGATTTCTTTGAGAGCGTGCCCTTCGAAACCATGAGCCCGCACCAGGATCTGGTGGACAACGGCTTCTGCCTGGCCGACCCGGGCAGGCGCTATCTGGTGTACCTTGAAACAAACGGATCAGTGAATGTTTCGGTAACCGGAGGGCCGTACAAAGTGGAATGGATCGACGCGCAGAACACCAGGGACGTCCGGGCCGGCGGGCAGACGAAAGACGGCCGCGGGCTCGAGACGCCCGACGAAGGCGACGACTGGCTACTGCAATTGACCCGATGACGCACATTGCAGCGACACCCAACCCGGAGGGTGGTTTGGCGGCTGGGGCCGCGACCGGTGCCATGAGTTCACAATCCTGGCCGTGGAAAGTCTGCATCTTCCTTCTGGCGGCCACCCTGCTGAGCTACCTCGACCGGCAGGCGCTGAGCGTAGTGGCCCCGGTGGTCTCCAAGGAGCTAAACCTCGACAACGCCCAACTCGGGCTGCTCCTCTCCGCCTTCTTTTACACCTACTCGCTGATGCACATCTTCGCGGGGTGGATCCTCGACCGGTTCAATATCCGGATTACCTACGGGCTGTTCGTGGCGCTCTGGTCTCTCGCTCAAATGGCCTGCGGCATTGCCACCGGCTTCACGGGCCTGTTCACGGCGCGGCTGTTTCTCGGCGCGTTCGAAGCCGCCGGACAGACGGGGGCCGCCCGCATCATCGCCCGCATCCTTCCCAAGAAGGACCGCGCGTTCGCCAACGGAATCATGATGAGCGGCGGGAGCCTCGGCGCGGCGATCGCTCCGGTTCTCATGATCTGGCTCGCCAACACCGCCGGCTGGCGCACAGGGTTTGCCGCTCTCGGCGTCGTTGGAATCGTCTGGGCGGCGCTATGGATAGCCTGGTTCCGGCCGCCTGCCCACGTGCTCTACGGTCCGCGCGGCGAGGGCTCGCGAGTCGAAGCCGATAAGTGGTCCACGATCTTTCGAAATCCGCAGTTCTGGAGTTGCATCGCGGGGGCGGCGTTCACTGTTCCCATCATTCATATATCTTCGGCCTGGGTTCCCACCTACTTCGTTCAGGAATGGAAACTGCCGCTGGGCGCGGCCCTTTCGGGGTACCTGTTTGTCATCTATATCGGCCTGGATCTCGGTTTCATCGGAGGAGGCGCCCTCGTACGCTTCTTCACCCGGGGAACGCGAACGGTAGCCGGAGCGCGCAAACTCGTGCTGCTCATCTCGGCGGTGTCGATGCTGAGCGCCGCGGCCGTTCCGCTGGCAAGGTCGGCTCCGCTCGCGGTAGCCTGCGTCTTTCTCTTGAATATGGGCCGGGCCAGTTGGGGAGCGATTTTCCTGTCGTTCAACCAGGACATTTCGCCGGGGCGCGTGGGGACGATCGCCGGCGTGATGGGTTGTATCGGGGCCTTTTCGGGAGCGCTGCTGGTCTGGGCGGTCGGCGTTATCTCCCGATCGGCCGGCTTCGACATCCCCTTCCTGATAATCGGAGTCCTGGCGGCGTTGGGCACGATCCCGCTGATGCTGACGAAATGGGAAGAGTAAGCGCAATGCACGATGTAGCCATTATTCGAGGAGACGGCATCGGACCGGAGATCTCCGATGCCGCGCAGAGCGTACTCGAAGCGAGCGGTGCGGAAATTCGATGGCACGACGCCCCGGCCGGCATGGCCGCCATGCCGCGGTTTCAGACGGCGCTGCCGTGGAGTTCGCTCGAGATAATGCATCGCCTGGGCGTTGTCCTGAAAGCGCCCTTGATCGCCGAACGCTGCAGTGGTGGAGTAACCGTGGAGGCGGACGGCGAGACCCGCCATCACCCCAGCGTCAACAACGCGCTGCGGCGCGAGCTTTCGCTGTTCGTCAATGTGCGGCCGGTCCGGGGTGTTGGCCGGCTCTCCGGAAGATATGCCTCACTCGACGCCGTCATCATGCGGGAAGTCACCGAGGACATGTACTGCGGAATCGAGCGGCAGGTGGACGACGACACCGCGGAAGCGGTCAAGCGCATCACCGGCCGTGCCAGCCGCCGCATCGCCCGCTTTTCGTGCGACTACGCCATGCGCTTCGGCCGCGGGAAAATCACCGCGATCCACAAGGCCAACGTCCTGCATCTCACCGACGGCCTGTTCCTCAAATCGGTTCGCTCCGTCGTCGAGGGCTATCCCGGTCTCGAGTTCGACGAGCAGGCGATCGACGCAGCCTGCTACCTGCTTGTCAAGAAACCGGAGATGTTCGATGTGATGGTGCTCCCCAATCAGTACGGCGACATTATCTCCGACCTGGCCGCCGGCCTCGCCGGCAGCCTTGGCTTGGCGCCGGGCGCGAACATCGGCGAGCGGTGCGCCATGTTCGAAGCGGCCCACGGGGCGGCGCCAGATATTGCCGGACAAGGCGCCGCGAATCCGATCGGACTGATCCTCTCCGGCGCTCTTCTGCTCGACCACATCGGCGAGGGCGCCGCCGCCAGGCGCGTCCGCGCGGGGGTGAGCGAGGTGCTCTCCGACGGCCGCTTCCTCACGCCCGATCTGGGCGGCTCCTGCACTACCGCCGCCCTTGCGCAAGCCATCTGCGCCGCCATGGATGTCGTGTCCGTATGAGCGTGGATCTCGCGGATTTACAAGGCCCGAATTAACGCGGATGATGGTGGAGAATCCGGCAGTCGTTCTGGGACTCGCATAGCCGATGAAACGAAAGATCGCATTTCTACACGCCTCTCCAGCGGCCATTGCGCCGCTCATGCAGTACTACGGGGCTTCCGCCCCTGAATTCGAGATCACGAATCTGCTCGACGATGGCATTCTCCGCCTTTTCGCGGCCGGCGATTTCGCGGCTGTCGAGACGAGACTGCGCGACTTGCTTGCAGTCGCGCAGTCGGCGTACGGCGCGGAGTTCGCCCTGGTCACCTGCTCCGCCGTGCCGCGCGATCTGATGAACCGTTTGTGCGCGGAGACACCCGTTCCGGTGCTTAAGATCGACGCGCCCATGGCCGCCAAGGCCGTCCGTACCGGCGGCAGGATCGGAGTTGCGGTGACGTTTGCCCCCACGCTCGATCCCGCTACAAGGCTGCTAACGGAAGCAGCCGAGGAGATCGGCGCATCCGTGGAACTGATTTCCCGTGTGATGCCCGAAGCATACCAGGCTCTGCTGGGCGGGAATCTCGAGCGGCACGACGAACTCCTGTTGGCGGGCATCGACCAGCTTGCGGGCCAGGGCGTCGATGCCATCGTTCTGGCTCAGGTATCGATGGCGCGCATCCTGGAGAAAGCCGAGGCCCGCGTGCCGATGCCGGTATTCTCGAGCCTGCAAACGAGCCTCGCCGCTATTCGCGATCGTCTGGCATAGCCGCCAGAATCAAAAGAACACAGCCTGCGCCGCCAGCACCAGCGCCATGCCGCAGAAGGAGGTAATCACCTTCATGGTGGTCCAGCTTTTCAGCGTCTGCGGCACGGTCATCCCGAAGTATTCGTTCACCATCCAGAAGCCGGCGTCGTTGACGTGCGAGAGGATTGTGCCGCCGCATGCCAGCGCCAGCACGATCATCTCCGGCGTGTAGCCGGGAATGTCCTTCACCAGCGGTCCCACGATGCCCGCCGCGGTGATGATGGCCACGGTAGCCGATCCTTGAGCGATGCGCATGGCCGCGGCCACGATGTAGGCCACCAGCAGCGGAGAGATGGCGGAGGTCGCCAGCATGTGGCCGGCGTAAGGTCCGCCGCCCGAATCGATAATCACCTGCTTCAAGGCGCCGCCGCCGCCCATGATTACGAGCAGGGTTCCGATGGGAGCCAGCGACTCGGTGGTCATCTTCGCAATGTGATCCCGGTTCAAGCCGCGCTTCACTCCGAAGAAGATCATTGCCACCAGCACGGTCGCTCCCAGCGCCGTGAACGGATGGCCGAAGAAACCGAGCACTGTCCGGCCCGGCGTCTGTGCCATCTCCGCGATGGTGGACGCGAAGATAAAGATTACCGGCAGCAGCAGGGTCAGCATCACCAGCCAGACCCGCGGCGGCTTCTTGTCCGGTGATTTCACGGTCATGCGGGTGGCAATCTCGGGAACGGGAACGAACAATCTTTTCGAGATCCAGCCGCCGTAAAAAATGCCGCCCACAATCGACATCGGGATGGAAACCAAAACTCCGTAGAGGATGCAGAGCCCCAGGTCCGCTCCCAAGAGCTGCGCGGCCGCCGCCGGCGCGGGATGCGGCGGCACCAGCGCGTGCGTCACCGTGAGCGCGGCCGTCATCGGCATGCCGTAATACAACAGCGACTTCTTCGATTCGCGGGCCAGGCTCCATACCAGCGGCACCAGAATGATGAAGCCCACCTCGAAGAAGATCGGCAGCCCCACCAGGAACGCCGCGGTAAGCACCGCCCATGAGGCGCGGTCCCGCCCAAAGCGATCGAGCAGCCAGTCCGCCAACACTCTTCCTCCGCCCGAATGCTCCAGGAACCGGCCAACCATGGCCCCCAGCGCCACCACTACGGCGATGAACCCAAGCGCGTCTCCGAACCCGGTCTGAATCGACTTCAGGAGTGTTGCCGGCGCCATGCCCGATGCAAGTCCCAGCGCCATACTCGTGAACAGAAGCGCCAGAAACGCATGCAACCGCACCGCAAGAATCAGCACCAGCAGTAAAACGATCGCTCCCGCAATGAGCGCGATCAGGTAGGGTCCGTTGGCGGGCATGAGTTGGTTATTCTACACTGCCGCCGCCGGATACGTCTCGAATTGGCATCCGTAATGCTCTCACCCGCGATGTTTACGGGGCTATTTTGCATTCGTCTCAAAGGGGAATCGCTTCACTTTGTATTCTTTCGCTCAACTGCTCGTTCGCCGCGGCGCAGATAACGACGACGGTGCCGCGCACCAGGGCCGAAATCATACAGGCCGAGCGGCAGCAGCGGGCACAAAAACTTACGCCGGAGCGACTGTCCGGCACGGAGAGCTTTCTGCACGAGATCAAGCGGAGGCGGATCGTCGAGCGCCTGTTCGGCGGAATTGGCGGGTGGCGTCTGCGCTTTGGCGGACTGCCGCCCCGGTCGGGATTCGGGCTTGGCCCGGAGTACCTGCGGCGCGATCTTGCCAATGGGAACGTAATCTTTCGCGCGTCGGCACGGGCCTCCACCCGCAAGTACTACATTCTCGAAAGCCAGGTAGTTCTTCCGGAGCTGGGCCAGGGCAGATACTATCTGGACTTTTACAACGCCTTCCGTAATTCCCCGCGAATCGATTATTACGGCCCGGGCCCCGATTCCCGCGAACAGAATCGCACCAATTTCCGGCTGGAGGAAACGCCCATCAATGTGGCTGGCACGCTCAACCTGACCCCCGCGTTCCGCATCGGGCTGACGGGCGGCTTTTTGGGCATTAACGTGGGTCCCGGCACGCATCCCGGCCTGCCCTCGACGGAACAGGTATTTTCTCCAGCCGCTGCACCGGGCATTCAAGAACAGTCGAATTATCTGCGGGGCGGCCCCTTTGTGCAGTTCGACTATCGCGATAATCCCGGAGGTCCCAGACGCGGCGGGAATTACACCGCGCAGTTCGTCCATTACTCGGATCTGACGAGCGACCTCTTCTCATTCGGGCGGCTGGATCTCAATCTCGAACAGTATTTCCCCTTTCTTAACGAGCGCCGGGTAGTTGCACTGCGGGCGCTGACCTCACTCAGCTTTACCAGCTCGGGTCAGACGGTGCCGTTCTATCTGCAGCCAATCGTGGGCGGTCCGGATACTTTGCGCGGCTTCCCGGCATTTCGCTTCTACGGCAACAACGCGCTCATCACGACCGCCGAGTATCGCTGGGAGGTATTCAGCGGCATGGATGCAGCGCTGTTCGTGGAAGGCGGCAAGGTTTTCGACCGCGTGTCGCAGCTCAACTTTCACGGCCTGGAAGCCTCGGGCGGCTTCGGTCTGCGCTTCAACGTGCGCAACAACGTATTCATGCGGTTTGACGTCGGCTTCAGCCGTGAAGGAGCTCAAGTATGGTTACGATTCGACAACATCTTCTAAACTTCGGGTGGGCGGCGGCCTTCGCACTGCTGCCGGTTGCAGCGCTGGAAGGGAAGAAATTCTATCCCGACGATCCGTTGTGGAAGTCCCCTCCTCCCATGCCGGTGGATGACCCTCGGGCTCGTAAGCTGAACGAGTATTACGACTTTTTCTACAACAGTTTCGCCGAACCGGGCGAAAGCCATCCCCGCTACGAACCGATCGAGGGTCGGGCCGCCAACACGTTGGGCGAGGTCCCGGACAGCGAGTGGTACACGAATCGCCACGGGCTGCGGCGCATGACGCTGGAGGAACTGAAGCGCGGGCCGGGTGCGGACGAACCGCCTTCGATGGAAGGACCTTGGAAGGTGGTTGCCGCGAAGGCGGAGGGCGTAAGCCAGGGCTTCACGATCGAGGACGTCCGCGGACACCGCTATCTGATCAAGTTCGATCCGCGGCAATATCCGGAACTGCAGAGCGCCGCTGAAGTAATCGGCTCGCGGTTCTTCCACGCCTTCGGCTACAACGTCCCCGAGACCTATATCGTCCGCTTTAAGAGAGACCAGGTTGAGGTCGCCGCAAAGGCGCCCCTGATCGACTCGCGCGGAAAGCGCGTGCCCATGCGGGATAAGCATATCGACCGGATTCTGCGCGAAGCGGCACGCCATCCCGACGGCAGTTACCGTGCTGTGGCGAGCCGCTTCATCGAAGGCAAGCTGCTCGGGCCTTTCCGCCTGCACGGCACGCGCACCGACGATCCGAACGACATTGTGCCGCACGAGCACCGCCGCGACCTGCGCGGACTGTACGTCTTCGCCTCGTGGATCGGCCATAACGACATCAAGTCGCTTAACACCCTGGATACGCTGGTGGAAGAAGACGGAACGGCTTTCATCCGCCATTACCTGATCGATTTCGGCGCCAGCCTCGGCAGCGACAGCTTCACCGCCAAAAGTCCCCGCGCCGGCCACGAATATCTCTTCAATGCGGAGTCCGCGGCGCGGCAAGTCGCTACGCTCGGCCTCTCCCTGCCCGACTGGGCAAGGGCGAACTACCCGGACCTGCCCTCCGTCGGCCGATTCGAAGCGGACATCTTCAAGCCCGGGAAATGGAAGCCGAATTATCCAAACGGCGCCTTCCGCAACTGCCTCCCGGCCGATGCGTTCTGGGCGGCCAAGCAGGTGATGGCGTTTACCGACGAGGACATCCGCGCCCTGGTAAGCACGGGCGAATACAGCGATCCGCGCGCCGCGGAGTGGCTGGCGCGGACGCTCGTCCGCCGCCGGGACAAGATTGGGCAGACGTACTTCGCGCGGGTGTTGCCGCTGGATGCCTTCGCCCTGCGCGACGGCCGGCTGGAGTTCGAAGACCTGGGAGTGAAGTACGGTATTGCCGGGCCGCGAATCATCGATGTGCAATGGTCCCATTACGACAACGCAAGAGAATTGAAACGTCCGATACCCCACGCTACGTCCTTAGTAGTTCCGCCCGAGGCCGCTCAACCTTCCTCAGCCGAGGCGTATTTTGCAGTAGACATTCGCGACACCAATACGGGACAGCTCATAACGGTGTATCTTATTAGGCGCGACGAGCGCATGGAAGTCGTAGGGATCGAGAGGTAAATGGCCGGCAAGTGTTTCCAATTGCGGCACGCAGCGTTGGTTTTGTCATACGCGGTGTTCTGCGGACCGCATCTCAACGCTGGAAAATTCTTTCCGGACGACCCGATTTCAAAAGAGCCGCCTCCGCTGCGGGTCGGGAAGGTGAAGCCCGTCTCGGTGAACGACCAGCTTGACGTGGTCAAGCACATGTTTCGCAAGAAGGCCGGGCAACCTGCCGAAATTCCCGCGCAGAACGTGAACACTCTGGGGGAAGTGCCCGACGGGCCTTGGTATGAGAACCGTTTTCCGAGCGGCCAGGAAGAGCTCACCCGCGGTTCGTGCACCGCGAATGCGCCCCGCCAGGACGCGCCGTGGACGGTGATCCAGGGCGAGATGCGCGAAGATCTGCCTGAGCTTTCGATTCGCGACGGGCGCGGCAACCGGTACACTCTGAAGTTCGATCCCGCTTCCAATCCGGAAATGGCCACCGGCGCCGAAGTAATCGGATCCCGATTCTTTCATGCGCTGGGCTATCATGTCCCCGAGAGCTATCTGGTGTCCTTCGACCGAGGGCAGCTCTCGCTCGGTCCCGAGTCGGTTATGAAGCCGGAATCGGGCCTGCCGTGCAGGATGTTGCCGCGCGATCTGAACGATCTGATGCGCCGGGCGCAGGTTCGGGGAGGCGCCTACCGCGCGGTGGCTATCCTGCAGCCTGCCGGAGAGACGCTCGGTCCCTTCCGTTTCGATGGGACGCGGTTGGACGACCCGAACGACATCACGCCCCACGAGCACCGCCGCGAACTGCGGGGCCTGTACGTGTTTTCAAGCTGGCTGAATCACGACAATATGCGCGCGAACGCAACGGCGGACGTTCTGGTGGACGAACCTTCTTCCCGGTACGTGAAACACTTCCTGACCAATTTCTCGTCGGTGCTGGGCAGCGGCGGCGCGCGTTCCAACGAAGCTCACGCCGGCAACGAGTATGGCTTCGATTTCAGAGCCGCCGCCCGCCAGCTCCTCACCTTCGGGATGTCGGCTCCGCCGTGGGCGCGTGCCGAGTATCCGAAGCTGCTTGGCGCCGGCCGGTTCGAATCGGAATACTTCAATCCGGAACAGTGGAAGCCGCTGAGCCCCAATCCCGCCTTCCTGAACCGCCTGCCCGACGATATGTTCTGGGCCGCGCGAAAGGTGATGCGCTTCGACGACGACCAGATCCGCACCCTGGTACGGTGCGGTGAATTTTCAAATCCCGAGACGGCACGGTGGATCGCCGACACGCTGATCGCGCGGAGGGACAAGATCGGCCGTACGTACTTCTCCAAAGTTCTGCCTTTGGACCAGTTCCGAATCGAGAACCGCCGGCTGGCGTTCGACGACCTGGCGGTCCGATACCGGTTCGCCCAGCCTCGTTCCTACTCAGTTCAGTGGTGGGCGTTCGACAACGAATCGGGCCGCAAGACGGAGATGCTTGGAGCGACGGGTCCGGAGCTTCCGGATGCCGAAGGTTACCTGTTGGCGCGTATTCAGACCCCCGGCGAGGAAAAGTCGGCGTTGGTGTACGTCAACTGCACGCGTAACCAGGAGCTCATTGTCGGCATCGAACACGAATGGTAGCCCGGACTGTTAGAATCTGTACCCTCGCCGCGCTCTGCCTCTTTTATGCCGCGGCGCAGGATTTTCACACTTATGTAGGGAGGATTGAGGAGCGGTCCGTGCTGCTCGCCTGGGGCACCACCACGGGAACCGGAAACACCATCGGCCGGGAATCCGGGTCTCATGGCAAGGCCAGCGTCAGCGTAGGTCCGCAGATTAGAGAGACCGATAAGAACTGGGTTGTCGTGGACGGCCTGTCACCCGACACCGAGTATCCCTACTCCGTATCCCTCAATGGCAAGACCATCGCCAGCAGCACCGTGCGGACCTATCCGGAGAAAACCGGCAAGCTGGCTTTTTTTGTAATGGGCGACTGGGGAACCGGAAGCACTCCACAGTTCCAGGTCGCGGAGAGGATGCAGCAGGAATATAGCAAACATGAAGGTACGGACAATCCGGTGCGCTTCGTGCTTGCCGCGGGCGATAACATTTACGCAAAGATTCCCCTGCTGAATTCCAGGTCGGGAGACAAGGACAGTCACTGGCGGGAAACTTTCTTCTTGCCTTACGCGAACCTTCTCGCGCACATTCCGTTCTATCCGGCGCTGGGGAATCATGACGGGAACCAGAGCGAATCGCGCGGCGACTTGAACGTCTACCTGGACAACTTTTTCTTTCCCGGCGACCGGCCCGAGCGATGGTACCGCTTCTCGGTGGGAGGCCTCCTCGACGTCTTCGCGCTGGACAGCACGACCAATTCCTTTGAAGGGCCGCCGCGGCCGGCGTATGAAATAGACGGACCGCAGTTCCAGTGGGCGGAACGGGAACTTTCGGCGTCTCACACGCCGTGGAAGATCGTGCTCATGCACCATCCGCCCTTCACCGCCGGCCCCCGGCACGAAGCCAAGCTGACGGTGCTGCGGCACTTTGTGGATCTGTTCTCGAAATCCGGAGTGGATGTGGTTTTCAACGGACACGAGCACAACTTCCAGTTCAGCGAACGCAACGGGGCCACCGGAGGCGTTCAGTACGTGGTGAGCGGCGCGGGCGGCGAACTGCGCGGGAGGGATGTCACCTCCAGCCTGGAGGAAAACCACATCGCCGCATTTGGGAATATACACCATTTTCTGCTGGTGGAGATCGAGGACGCGGTCATGAGGATCACGCCCATCGCTCCTGGAGCGGTGCCGATGAAGATCGCGGACCCGCAGAGGCGCCCGGTGGAGGTTCCGCTAGTGGTGGAGAAACACGCCAACAAGGTTTCTCATCTGCCATGAAGGCGTCACACCTCGCTGTTCTGCCGTAGAATGGCGCAATGCGCCTTATTTCTGCCCTGATCCTGCTCCTGGCCCCTTCGAGCTTCGCCCAGACCCGCGCCCCGGCTATCGATAGCATCCAGCGCGAGGAGCTGAAAGCAGACCTTTTCTTCCTGGCGTCCGATGCGATGCGCGGGAGGCTGACGAATACTCCGGAGTACCGGCTGGCGGCCGAATGGATAGCGTCGCGCTTCGAGCGGTTAGGACTGCAGCCCCTGTCGCCGGATGGCTCGTTCTTCCATCGTTTCGATCTGGTCTACGCACGCCTCGGCGAAGGGAACAGCCTCCACATCGGGACGCCGGAGTCGCGGCGCGCCGCCAACCTCGGAGAGGACTACTACCCACTCAATTTCACATCGAACGGGGAGGTCCGCGGCCGCGTGGCGCTCGCTGGCTTCGGAATCAGGGCGCCGGAATATGGGTGGGACGATTACAAGCCGGGAAACGTGAAGGGCGCCATCGTGATGGTCTTTGAAGGCGATCCCGCGTCCGAGGATCCGAAGAGTCCTTTCGACGGGCTGGTCACGTCCGAGCACGGCAGCAGTTTGAACAAAACCCTGCTTGCCCAGGAACAGGGCGCGTCGGCGGTATTGATTATCAGCAGGCGCAGGGACCGCGAAGGTCCTCGGTCTTTCGCGGCCGCCGGTCCATCCTACTGGCCGAAGAACCCGCCTCGTATAGAACGCTATCAGCTCGCAAGCCAGGTGGATCGCGTCCGGATTCCGGCGCTGCAGATCTCGCACTCGCTGGCCGAGCACATCCTGGGCGTGGCCGTGGATCCGCTTCGCAATCAGGCCGAGGCCGCGGGCGGCAGCGTGTTTTCGACGGCGGCCATGCCGGTTGAGTTGGCCACGTCGGTGACCCAAACGGTTGTCACGGATCGCAGCGTTGTGGCAAAGATGGAAGGCGCGGATCCGAAACTGAAGGAACAAGCGATCATCATCTCGGCGCATCATGACCACAACGGCGCCGATGGTGAGAACATTTTCAACGGAGCCGACGACAACGGATCGGGCACGGTCGCCGTGCTCGACATCGCGGAAGCATACGTAAGCGCCGCCCGGCTAGGGCAGCGGCCCAAGCGGACCGTTCTGTTCGCGGTGTGGGGATCGGAGGAGCGCGGCCTGCTCGGTTCCTGGGCGTGGGTTGAGAATCCGTTCTGGCCGGTGGAAAGAACGGTGGCCTCGCTGAATATGGACATGATCGGTCGGAACGAGGAAGTGCCGGAGCGCGGCGGTCGCCGGTTCACGGGTCTAAAAGCGCAGACGGCCGCCTCCAACGCAAACAGTCTTCACATCATGGGCTACAGCTTCAGTCACGAACTTGCGGATATGGTGCGTCAAGCCAATCGCGAGATCGATCTTACGCTCCGGATGGAGTACGACAACAACCGTTCTAACCTGGTCCGCCGCAGCGATCAATGGCCGTTTCTACAACGCCGCGTGCCGTCCGTCTTTTTTCATACCGGTCTGCACCCGGATTATCACACCACAACGGACCGGCCCGAACGCATAGAGTACGCCAAGATGGAGCGGATAGCGCGGCTGGTGTACCAGACGAGCTGGGACCTCGCTGCCACCGACAAGCAACCGCGGGTTGCGGCTAAGCGGGATCTTCGCTGAACGCCTTGGTGGGCGCTGGCGCTTGTTAGCGGAAAGACGGCGTTTAGTGCGGGTCGACGCCAAATAGTCTCGCGGCGGCAGCGGTTTGAGGGGTGACCTTGAATGTTTCGCCTTCAAGCCGAAAGTCGATCTCGTAGGTTGAGACCTTCGGCGTCGGCAGGCGCTCGCCCTCGTAATCGGGGCGCAGCTTGATGCGGCCATGCCGCGCGTAGATCCGCACCAAAAGCCCACCTTGCTCCATCTCGTCAAATGAAACCCGATCAATGGACTGCGTCTGCACTCCTCCGAGCATGGGATCGCTATAGCTGTCGGCCATCAGGACAACGCTGCGCCACGCAAATTTCGGCGTTTTGAAGTCTACGATGTAGAGGCCGTGGATACTGTGGCCCATCCCGCCGTCGGTCTCCTCGCAGAAAAGGATTTGCCGTCCGGTCGCCAATGAAACTCGCCGACAATGACGAGTGACAACACCTGCCTTGTACCAGACCGGTTGCCATTCACCTGATTTCTTGGTGAGCAGCAACGTGCCTCCCCAAAGCGACGGGTGGCCTTCGCAGGCGAAGCAGTTTATGGCAACGTCCTCGCTCGTTGGCGATAAAAAATGACCGAAGAGAATGCCGTCGGCTTTCCATAGAACGTATGGCATCCAGGGATACCGTCGGGGGTGGTGCCGAAACGCCAAGATTTCGTCCATCGAATCATCTCCACAGCCGAAAGCCTTCTGCCCTTTTGCAGTGACGGTTCTCACTCCCTCACCGCAAACGACCTTCAGCAGCGGTAGTATGATCTGCTCCTCCGGCGCAGCAACGTCGGAAGCAAATGTTGATCGCAGTTGATCCGCTGCATCCGCCGAAAATGCCACTGCGAGCAGCAGGGCGACTACCGCGGATTGTGAGCGCCGCGGATTGCTCAGCATTGAGCCGGTCATGGTTTGAGTATCGCAGGACAGGCGCCCGATAACACGCAAGGTCGCTGGAGTGGGGCAAACTAGCCCGGCATTCGACATTGTGGCTGAAGCCAGAGCTGGTCGCGTACGTGGAGTTCACGGACTGGACCAAAGTGGGGCAGGGCCTCGCCCTGCGGCGGCCTCCCAGGCCGCCCGGCCGGAGTACGCTTATGGGCCGTGCTCCCAGTCCGCTCCTGAAGCAGGAGGAAGCCGGCATTGAAAACACGGCCCTTATTCTGTAGTGGTAGGCGCGGCAGGACTCGAACCTGCGACCCCCGGCTTAGAAGGCCGATGCTCTATCCACCTGAGCTACGCGCCCGCGTCTGATCTTCTATGAGTCTAAACCACCTCGCGGGCCGGTGCTGTGACACCGTATTGCCAAAAACATCTCCTGTCCCTGCAACCGCTTCCACCTCGCCGCCCTCTGCCAGCCCCGCCCGGTTCCGTAAACTGGAATCGTATAGCCGCGGAAAGGCGGATAAGATACTTGCGTTCATGGCATTAGAGAATTTTGCCGAACAAAGCCAATTTGCGGCCGCCAGGCGCCGTCCCCATGCAACAGCACCGAACGGCGCGCGTTAAGCAAGCGGCCACGAACGCCCAATCGGTTCTTCTACTTCGGCCGGCGGAACGGGTCGCGATACTCGGGAGTGGAGGGCGGTTCGGTCGGTCCCGCCGGATATTTGATGCCCTCGGAAAGGCCCTGTGCGGCGTACCGGGGAGGGTTCTCGTCGAAGCGGCGCTTGCACTCCGCGCTGCAGAAGAAATAGCGGTGCTGTTCCCAGTCGCTATAGGCGGGCGGATTGAACTCGTCCACCTCCATGCCGCAAACCATGTCTCTTGCCACGTTTACATCTCCTCGCGGACTCAACTGCAATCG
>JBBDWK010000003.1:0-51725 GCA_040902885.1 Bryobacteraceae bacterium
GGCCCGCTGGGTGAAGCTGGCGGTACAGGAGTTGGAATTCACCATCAGCTTGGACACGGCGTCCACCAGCCACTCGGGCATCACACCGTAGCCCATCCGCCAGCCGGTCATGGCATAAGTCTTCGAGAAGCCGTCCAGGATGACGGTCTTTTCGAGCATTCCGGGCAGGCTGGCGATGGACACCGGCGGCTCGCCGTAATAGATCCGGGAATAGATTTCATCGGAGAGCACGATCAAGTCGCGGTTGCGCACCATCCCGGCGATGGCTTCGATATCCTCGCGCGGGATCGCGCCGCCCGTGGGATTCTGCGGCGAGTTCAGAATCAGCATCCGCGTGCGGTCGCTCAGCCGGTCCTTCAGCAGATTCAGATCGAAGGAGAATCCCCGGCTTTCGACCAGCGGAATGGGAACCGGCGTCGCGCCCAGAAATCCGATCATGGATTCATAGATCGGGAAGCCAGGGTTGGGGTAGATCACCTCATCGCCCGGCTCGAGCAGAGCCAGCATCGGGAAAAAGATAATGGGCTTGCCGCCAGGAACGATGGAGACGTTTTGCGGGCCCACGCGGATGCCGCGCGTTTCGGCGACATGCTCCGCCACGGCTTCGCGCAGCTCCGGGTAGCCTTGGGTCGGCCCGTAATGCGTCCAGCCCTCGTCCAGCGCCTGCTTGGCCGCGTCCACGATGTGCTGGGGCGTGGGAAAATCCGGCTCCCCGATCTCCAGGTGAATCACGTCGCGCCCCTGGGCTTCCAGAGCCCGCGCGCGCACAAGCACCTCGAACGCGGACTCCACCAGAATCCGCTCCATCCGTCCGGCCAGCTTCATTCCTGTTTCCTGAAAAAGGGAACCTCGTCCCGGGATTCCACCAGCACCACCCGGTCATCAATCTTAACGCGCTCGCCCAGAATCCGCCCGGTGACCCTTTGGCCATCCTCCAGGGTCACGATGGCGACCTGATACGGAGCATCCTGCTCGAACGCAGCCGGCGCCGCGTATACCACGGTTTCCGTGTAGACTGCGCCGGTCATGCTTCTCCCAGGATGGTCACCACGCAGGTCGCCCCCGATCCTCCCAGGTTCTGGGCCAAGCCGAGCGAATGACGCTCCAGTTGCAGATCCCCGGCCTCGCACCGGATCTGGGAAACGATATCGCAAATCTGTGCCACGCCGGTGGCTCCCACCGGATGCCCCTTGGACTTGAGGCCCCCGCTGGCGTTCACCGGCAGCGAGCCGTCCCTGGCGGTGCGGCCTTCGGCTGAAAACGGCCCGCCCTCCCCGCGCCGGACGAAGCCCAGATCTTCGAGAGCGACGATCTCGGCAATGGTGAAGCAGTCGTGCAGCTCGGCGAACTGGATATCGGAAGGCCCAACGCCCGCCATTTGATACGCCTTCCGCGCCGCCGCGCGCACGGCGGGAAACGTGGTGATGTCTTCTTTCTGGTCGAGCGCCACGAAATCGGAGGCCTGCGCCACACCGAGGATTCGCACCGGCCGGTCCGTGAACTCGCCCGCCCTTTCGAGCGGCGCAAGCAGCACGGCGGCCGCTCCGTCGCTCACCAAAGAGCAGTCGTAGATCGTCAGCGGATCGGCCACGGGTTTGCCGGCGAGCGCCTGCTCCATGGTGATGGGCTTGCGCAGGTGCGCGTACGGGTTCAGCGCTCCGTTGGCGTGGTTCTTCACCGCCACCGCGGCCAAGTGCTCGCGCTTCGTGCCGAAGTCGTGCATATGGCGGCGGGCGATCATGGCGAACAGGGAGGGGAAGGTGGAACCGGCCCGGATCTCCCCTGCACAGTCGCCGGCCGCCGCCAGAATTTCGGTCACCCGGGGGGTTGGCTGGGAGGTCATCTTCTCGACGCCCGCAACCAGCACAACGTCGTTCAGTCCCGCCGCAACGCTAGAGAAGGCGTGGTAGAAGGCGGAACCGCTCGACGCGCAGGCGGCTTCGAAGCGCGTGGAGGGAACGCCCGCAATCCCCAAGGCGGAGGAGATGTAGGGCGCCAGGTGATTCTGCCCGACGAAGGAAGGGCCCGCGAAGTTGCCGAGGCAGAAAGCCTCCACCTGCTCGGGTTTAATGTTCCCGTTTTGCAAGCACTTCCGGCCGGCCTCCACGGCCAGAGCGCGCAGGTCGCGCCCGGTCAGGGAACCGAACGGGGTTTTCCCGGTCCCGATCACCGCCACGGGTCTCATGTCTTAATCTTAGCTCCGTCCGGATTTGGGTTCTTCCGTTACAATAAATCGAGATCGTAAAAATTCGACTCCACGTTTTGCCTGTGGTGGCGTCATTTCGTTGTGGGGTCCAGTGTCGCAATCAGCGAGATGCGCGAACGAGCCCTTTCTACTGTCGATGAGCATCCGGACCGGCGAAACCGCTTTTTCTCCGAGAACTTACGCCGTATCTATCTTCTGATCTATCGTATCGTCGGCAATGAGGCCGACGCGCAGGACCTTACCCAGGAGGCCTTCATCAAAGCCCTTCAGAAGGAAGAACAGCTCAAGGACGAGCAAAAGGCGGCGCACTGGCTGTCGCGCATCGCAACCAACACTGCGCTGGACTTTCTGCGGCGGCACGGGCGCGTCAGTTTCTGCGAGATCGACGAGGCTCCCGAGGCCGATTCGGAAACGCCCGAAGAGATCTTGCTGCGAAACGAGCATGCAGGCTACCTGGAAGACGGCCTGCGGCTGCTGAGCCCGCGCGAGCGAACGGCGCTCCTGCTGCGGGATATAGAGGGATTGCCCGCCGAAGAGGTGGCCCGGCACCTGAATTGCTCCAAGGCCACGGTGCGTTCCCACATCGCGAACGCGCGCGTTAAGTTCCGGCGGTACATGGAAAGGAGGGCGCGGTGAGCGAGCATCCGAGTGAAGCGCGCCTGGCGCTTTTCGCTGGCGGAGAACTGGGACGTTTTGCCCATTGGCGCATTGCCCGCCACGTCTCCACGTGCCCGCACTGCGGGCGAACATTCGCGGCGTTTTCGGAGATCCGGAGCGCGATGGGGCTGCTGGCGGAGAGGGATGCCGCCCCCCCGAGCTGGGACCGGCTGGCTGCCGAAATGAAGGCCAACATCCGGCTGGGATTGGAAGCCGGGGAATGCGTGGCGTTGGACGAGGCCGCCCCCGAATTCGATAGCGGACTTGCCTCCAGGCGATACCGCGCCATGGTGGCGTCGGCCTGCGCCGCAGCCCTGCTGGTGACGGCTATGTGGCTCCATCCGATTGAACCGCACGCCCTCAAGACTGCCCGGCCGGCGGCCCTCCCGGAAGGGGTATTTCTCGCGGCATCGGGCGGGGGGATCGATTTGAACGACGGCGGAAGCGTGCTGAGCTTGCGGCACAACGCCGCCGGCGAGGTGACGGTTTCGGTGGGCGCCCAAGGCTCGGTCCGCGCGCGCTTTGTGGACTCGGAGACGGGCTACGTAACCATCAATAACGTTTATGCGGAGTAAAATCATGCTCGGTCTGGCGCTGCTCGCGGCCCTCCTGGGGGCGCAGCAGGGCCCGCTCGATCCGCGCAGCTCCATCAAGATCGACCTTCCGGCGGATTCTCCGCTGTCGCTGGTCTCGGCGGACGTGGGCGAATCGCGAGCCACTGCGCGGGGCGGCGCAGCGGTTCTCGACCTCCACATGATGCTCACGCTCCGCAACTCCGGCTCTCAGAACGTCCGGGCCATCACCCTGCTGGTGCTGGCGCAGGAAGTGACCGCGGGCGGAAAGGCTTCCGTAACCGCTCCCAGCTTGAGCGTGGGTCCGGGCGAGGTGTTTCCGGTGCGCGTCGACTTGCGGCTCCTGCGGCCGCTGCAACCTGCCCTCGCCGCTGGCGGGCCGCTCGTGCAGGTGCGGCTGGACGGGGTTCTGTTCGAGGATTTCTCCTTCTACGGTCCGAACCGGCTGAACTCGCGCCGCGCCATGACGGTTTGGGAGACCGAAGCCGAGCGCGACCGCCGTTATTTCAAGTCCGTGCTGGCTGAGCACGGCCCGCGGGGTTTGCAGCGCGAGGCGCTGGACAGCCTCGCCCGCCAGGCGGCGCGTCCGCGCGTGAACGTGCAGGTGGTTCGCTCCGGTCGCGCGGTTTCCTCCGCCGTGGCCGATACCGCGCGCAGCGAGCGGCCCGTTCAATTTGCCTTTCTCCGTTTTCCCGATTCGCCCCTCGATCCCCTGTCCGGACGCGCCCGGATCTCGGGCAATGAGGCGCGTGCTCCGCGCATCGCCGTCCGCAACCGGTCCTCCCGTCCGATACGCTATTTCGAGATCGGCTGGATTGTGCGGGACACGGAGGGTCGTGAATTCCTGGCAGCCTCCATTCCGGCCTCCATCGGCGGGAAGGACTTGGCTCCGGGCGAAGAGGGGCAGGCGCTCGAGGATACGGCCTTGCGCTTTTCGGGGGGCCAAGGAACCGCGATTGGCGTCTCTTCCATGACCGGATTCGTCAGCCAGGCGGAGTATGCGGATGGCAAGATCTGGATTCCCGATCGTCCTTCTTTAACCGGCGCCGGGCTTCTGGATGTGCTCGCGCCGTCCGCTGAAGAGCAGCGCCTGACGAGCATCTACCACAACAAGGGCCTGGAGGCGCTGATTGAAGAACTGAAGAAGTTTTAGGTACAATGCCGCCAAGGCCATGACAGCGAGCGCAGCAAAAGATCCTCAACGAGCCATCGGGCGGGCTCCCGAAACTTTGACCCTGGAGGAACGCTTCGCGCTGGTGGGCAAATATATCGCGCTTGAGGTTTACAGCCCGGCAACATTGCCGCTGCGGCGCATCGAGGCGATCGGGGACTCGGTAGCCGAGTGTGTCCGGCAACTCGAGTCGCGCGGGCTCGATGCGGAAAATTTCGAGTTCACGCGGCTGTACTGGCCCTACGCGGTCTAATTTTAACCGCCGAGGCGCAGAGACGCCGAGAAAATCTTACTACCGCTTTCGCTCCGGCCGCACAACGATGTCCAGCGCGTGGTTTGCCTGGTCCTTCGTCACGAAGCGGACGGTAGCCCGGGCTTTGGCTTCCGGCTTGCCTTCGATGCGGGTTTCGGAGGTAATCGCAAAAGTGCGGGTATCATGCTTCTGGCCGAGGCCCATGCGGGTCACGGTGATCTGGCTGACGGAAATATCCAGAATGCTGCCCGAAAAAAATCGCGGAGGCTTGGGAGCCTCAGCCGGTTTGTCCTGCGCTCGGCTCACCCCGCAGATCAGAGATGTAAAGAGCACGCAGCTCGAAAGATAGACGTATAGCTTGGATACCCCGTCCGGCACCCTACAAGCTTATTCCAGCAACCATGAACAGACGCGGTAAGTGCAATTAAATTACGTTCACTACGCTGAAACCAGGGCGGGTTTGGCGTACCCGGCGGACGCCGGCGCGGGCAGAGAGACCCGGAAGCAGGCGCCTTTTCCGGAAGCGCTTTCGACGGTCACCTTGCCACGGTGAGCTTTGACAATCCACGCCACGAAGCTAAGTCCCAGACCCAGACCCTTTTCCGGACCGGTCTCGTTGGAGCGAACGCGATAGAAGCGGTCGAAGATATGCGGCAGGTGCTCCGGTGGAATGCCGCATCCTGTGTCCTTCACGGCGATCTCGACGGTTCCGGCTCTGGCCCTCAGCTCGACTCGTATCTCGCCTCCTGAAGGCGTGAACTTGATGGCATTGGATAGAAGATTGGAGAACATGCGCTCCATCTGAATGCGGTCCGCTTCCACCAGGCATTCCCGCGGAAGATCTCCGACGAGGCGCACGTTGGCCTCTTCGGCGGGAATCTCAAACTGGTCGATGGTCTCCCGCAGGAGCGCGGCAAGATCGAGCGCAACGGGCTGCAGGGCGAGTTGCCCGGATTCGGCCTGGGAGAGAAGCAGCAACGCGCGGACGATCTGCGACAGACGCTCGATGGCCTGCAGGGAATTGACTGCCGCCTCCCGGTATTGCTCGGGCGTCGCCGCCGTCAACAGAGCCACTTCAAGCTGGCCGCGGATCACCGTAATGGGAGTGCGCAGCTCGTGCGAGACGTCGGTCGAAAACTGCCGCGCTTGCTGGAAGGACCTCTCCAGCCGTTCGATCATGCGATTGAAGGTATCGATCAGATGGTCCAGCTCATCGCCCGCTCCGCGTCCGGGGATGCGCAAGCTGAGGTTGGAGCCCGAAATGCGCTCCGCGGTGCGGGCAACGTGGATTACCGGACTGAGCGCCCGCCCGGCTAGCAGCCACCCCAGCACACACCCCGCCACGATCACGGCGGGTGTGATGACCAGATAGGCAAAGGTGAACTGGTCCAGCACCGTGCGCTGGTCTCTCAGCGACCGGCCGATGGCAAGAAAATACGGCTGGCGCTTCCGCTCGTCGTACATTCGGCCCGCGCGAATCAGGAAAGGCACTCCCTCGCCGGTGGTCTTGATGCGCCAAACCGGACCCGAGCCGTTCAGGATGGCGGCCACTTCCTCCGGCGAGTCGGCGCCTAGCGACCGGTAGATGTCGGACGACTGAAGCACTTTGCCATTGGGGTCCGCCAGCACGTAAACCCGCCGCAGGCGCTCCACGGTGTACGATTCGTCCGGGTCGCTGCGGTCAAAGAACCAGACCGGGCCTTTGGCCTCGATGCGCAGGTAGCCTTTGATGGCGCCCCACTCGTGTTCGAGCACCTCGCGGACCTGCGAGTCCAGGCTCGACTCCAGGGTGTGGCGGAAGGCGGCGCCAACGCCGCCCAGCAGAAGAGCGAGAAACAGCGCGTAGCTGACCGTAAGGCGAAAGCGAAGACCCCTCGTCCAGCGGCGGCGCACGTTATGCCCTTTGCTCGACAAGCTCCGCCGGCGATTCGCCGGGCGCATCCACCATGTAACCGATGCCGCGTACCGTCTGGATCAGCTTTCGGGGCCAGGCATCGTCGATCTTGCTGCGCAGATGGCGGATATAGACGTCCACGATGTTCGTAAGCCCGTCGTAGTCCATGTCCCAGACATGCTCCACGATCATGGTGCGGCTCAACGGCCGGCCCTTGTTGCGCATAAGGTATTCGAGAATGCCGAATTCTTTGGGCGCGAGGTCGATGGCCTCGCCCGCGCGGGTAACCCTGCGCCGCACACAGTCCAGTACCAGATCCCCGACCTGCAGCTTCTCTGGCGCGGGCTGCCCCCGCCGGAGAAGGGCGCGCGTCCTTGCCAGAAGCTCCACGAAGGCGAACGGTTTTACCAGGTAATCGTCGGCGCCCTGCTCCAGGCCGCGCACGCGCTCCTCCACCTCGTCTCTCGCGCTCAGAATCAGAACGGGCGGACCTACTTTGCGCGAGCGGACGCGCTCGAGAACCCTCAATCCGTCCATATCCGGCAACATCAGATCCAGAATGATCAGGTCGTAATCGGTCGCGCCGGTGAACTCGACGGCGCTCTGGCCGTCTCCCGCCATATCCACGGCGTAGCCGGCGCCCGCCAGACCCCTGGACAGGAAATCCGCGATCTTTTTCTCGTCCTCAACCACTAAAATACGCATACGTTTTCAGGCTGTCTCAGCCAGCTTCCACCTTTCGCGCCGCGGCCAGAAACTTCGGATCGATCTCGATGCCGAGGCCGGGACCTTTCGGCACTTCGACGGCCCCATTCTTGACGATGAAGTGGGGCGAAAACCACGGCTCGTTGACGTGCTTCTCGCGCCACGGGAACTCCATGTGCGCCCCGATGTTCGGAATGGCCGAAGCGAATTGCAGTATGTTCACCGCGGCGGCCCCGGTCTGCGTGTTGTGCGGGACAATCTTCATGTTGAACTTGCGCGCCATGCGCGCCACCCGCGCCGCGCGGATGAAGCCGCCGTTGTAATTGAGATCGGGCTGCACGATATCCATCACGCCGTTTTCCATCATCCACTGGAAACGCCACAAGCTCGCGTCCTGCTCGCCGCAGGCGACCGGCATGGTCAGCGCTTCGGCTACCTTCCTGGTCTCGCCGAGTTCTTCCCACGGGCAAGGCTCCTCGAAAAAGCCGCAGTTCAGATCTTCGAGCATCCGGCCGATCTCGACAGCCTTCTTGGAATCGTAAGAGCCATTCGCATCGGTGTAGAGAATCGTCTTGTCTCCCAGTGTCTTCCTGGCCAGCTTCATCATCGTCTCGGTGCGGCCCGGATAGGCGTCCGCGTTGCGGCTCATGCGTCCGCCGATCTTGAATTTGACGGCCTTCGCCCCGGTAGCCTCCAGACCATGCCGGTAGACTTCGACTTCCTGCTCCGCCGTGGTTTCGCGCCCCGAACCGGAAAGATAGACGGGAATTTCCCGGCGAATCGCGCCGCCCATCAGCTCGCCAACGGGCTTCTTGACAACCTTTCCGTAAAGGTCGAACAGGCTCTGCTCCACGAAGGCCGCGGGCGACCAGAATGCCTGGCCTGCCAGCTTGTAATTCTGGACGTACACGCCATCCATCAACGTTTCCAGGTCGCGCACATCCTTGCCGATGAAAAAGGGCGCAACCCGGCGCAGGAGAATGGCGACGAAGTCCTCCACCTGTTTTGTGCGCGCGATGCCCATGGCGCCTTCGGTTGAGGTGGAGCGCACGAAGTAGCTGTTGCCGTTCCGCAGGAGCTCGATCGACTTGATTTTGACGGGGCTCTTCGAGAACTTGTGCAGATCGAACAGGGGCTTTTCGTATTCGGGAGCGGCGCCGGCCTCGCCGGGCCCGGCCGCGAGCATCGTGGACACGCCCGCTCCCGCCGCCGCTCCCAGGAAGGTGCGTCGCTTGACGATCATGGGTAAATCTCCCTTTGCTTCAGTAAACGGTAGCACTTGCGCGGCACTTTCGCATCTCAGTTCAGCGGCTGGTGGCAGAACGTGCAGTCGTTGCTCGCACGGTTCTGCTGGTGGCACTTCATGCAGCCGCCCATCGAGATATCGGTCTCCCGCCAGAGACGGTCGCGCTCCGCAACGGGACCGTGACAGGTTTCGCACTTAGCCCCAGTTTCCAGGTGCGCCGCGTGGCTGAACAGCACATAGCTTGGAATCTGGTAGACACGCTTCCACGGAACCTCGCGGCCGTCGCGGACGAAGGCGGCCAGTTTCCGAATCTCCAAACTGTCCTTCTTCACGCATACGTGGCAGGTCATGCACTTCGAGACTTCGGGAATGCCCATCATCTCACCCGGGTCGCGCATCTCATGGCAGTTGGCGCACTTCAATCCGGCTGCGATGTGGCGCTTGTGGCTGTAGGCCACCGGCTGTTCGGGAGGTTTCTGCGCCACCGCAGCCGCCAGGAACAGAAGAAGCGCCGCCTGCTTCAAATCTCCCTCGTCCGCATCTTTTCGGCCATGTATTCCGAGGCGCGCATGGAGAGGGCGAGGATGGTCAACGTGGGATTCTGGGAGCCCCCGGAAACGAAGGAGCTTCCGTCCACGACGAACAGATTCTTCACGTCGTGGCTCCGATTGAACTTGTTGAGCACGGACTTCTTCGGATCGCCGCCCATGCGGCACGTGCCCAGCTCATGGATGCTCTCTCCGGGAGGAACCATCTGCGCGTGTTTGGCGAGCACTTCGAAGCCGGCCCCGCGGCACAACTCATCGGCCACGTGCATCGAGTCCCGGGCCATCTCGTACTCGTTGTCCGTATAGCGCTGCTCGATGTGAAGCGAGGGAATGCCCCAGGCATCCTTCAACTCGGGATTGATGCGGACGCGATTTTCATGGCGCGGCAGCACTTCGCCCATGGTGGTCATGCCGAACCCCGCGCCCGCCGTGTCCGCAAGCTCCTTCTGCAGCGCCGCGCCGTACAACGGGAAATACCCGGGCGCAGGCGAACCGCCGCTGCCGAAATCGTAGGCGTACCCGCGAATAAACTTCTTCTCGCGCTCCGCCAGGTTCCGGAAGCGCACGATGTATCCGCCGCCGCCCATCAGGCCGCGCGGCGCCCGCCCGCCGCGCGCTTCGGGAACGATGCAGGTAATCACGCTCTTGATGTAGAACTGATCGAACAGATAGCGCCCGAGCACGCCGCTCGAATTCGCGATCCTGGAATTCAGAAGAATGCGCGTGGATTCGAGACACGACGCGCCAACGACCACCACACGCGCACTGGCGTGGTAGTCGCGTCCCGTCCGCCGGTCCACGAAGTGCGCTCCGTTCGCCAGACCCGTGTTGCGGTCCACCGAGATCTCGCGGACCACGGCATTGGGTACGATGGTCAGCCGCCCGGTGGCGAGCGCTTCGGGCAGCAGCAGGTTCACCGAGCTGGCGAGCTGCCCGGTGGCCCGGCGCTGCTTGGTGGTTGGAATTTTCATGCGCCCGGCCGAAGCCAGAAAGCGCTGTACGCTGACGCTGTCGCGGGACTCGTCCGGAATGAAGACGCCATCGGGAAGCTGCGGCAGGCCCTCTTTGCGGCCGGAGACGCGGAACATCGGCTCCACACGGTCGTAGTAGGGCGCAAGGTCCGCGTACGAGATCGGCCAGTTCTCGCCGAAGCCGTCGTGGTCCTTGCACTTGAACTCGTAGTCGCTGAGCCGCCACGACGCGCGGCCCCACATCAGAGTCTTCCCGCCCATCAGCCGGATGCGCACCCAATAGTAAGGGTCATTCTCCGGATATGTGTAGGGATTGAGCTTCTCGTCCGCCCACACGTTTCCGTTGAACTCGTTGGCCTGAGTGACGTGCGGGAAACGGCCGGGCCTTCCAAAACCTCGATACGGCAGATCGTAAACCGCGCGAAGCGAGCGCTGGCGCTCGAAATCCACGGCGGGGCCCGCGTCCAGCATCAGGCACGGGATGCCCAGCTTGGTCAGCGTGTGCGCCGCCATGCCGCCCGAGGCTCCGGAACCGATGATCAAAACGTCGGGGCTGGATGCCATATCACTCGACAGGATGCCAGTAGAGCCCGAGACCCGCCGCGGAGCGGCTGCGGCCCGAAACGGCCTCCGCCCATTCGCTTGAGTTCATCGTCGCCCGCATCACGTCTTCCTTCGCGGCCAGCAGGAAGTCCGCGAGCGGGTCCGACGGCGCTTGGTAAGTCCACGGTTGGCGCAGGGGCGCCAGCAGGGCGTCGGCTTGCTCGCCGGAGATATCGGTGAAGGGCTTGCCGTACCGGCCGCGGCTTTGTTCATTCAGCGCGGCGAGGCCTTCGCGGTAGAGGCTCTGGCGATCCACGGGAGACTCCCCCAGCAGGAAATCGAGGAACCCGGCGGCGCCGGCCTGCGCGGCGCCCGGCGCGTTCTGCTGCGCGGGCATCAGGATATCGCCGAGCCTTTGCAGAGCGGCAAACTCGCCTTCCGCGAAGAAACGAGGCTTTGCGACGGCCACTGCATCGGCGGCCGTGGTGGCCAGCTTGGCGTTCGGCTCCGGCTGCTGGGCCGGAAGAACCGCGGCGGCGGAGGCGGCCACGGCGGTTCGAAGGACTTCTCGGCGATTCATAAAATCTACGGATACATCATGGTGAGCGGATCGGGCAACGGAATCCGCACTGGCTCCCTGCCGCCGCCCAGCTTGGCGAACGTATACTCCGGCTTGTCGGGATTGCCCTTCAAAATCGTATCCACGTCGCCCACGGCAAGAATCACCAGCTTATCCGGGTGCAGGTACTTTTGCGCGACGCCCTGGATCTTGTCCGGAGTCAGCGCTCGCAGGCGGCCGCGATACTTCTCCCAGTAATCCTCGGGCCGCTTCGTGAAGTAGTCCTGTGCGAACTGACCGGCTTTGGCGCCGGCCGTCGCAAACCGGCGCGGGAAGCTTTCGATCGCCAGGCTGACCTCGGTCTGCAACTCTTCCCCGGTGACCTTCTCGCGGCGGATACGGTCGATCTCCTCGGACACAATGGTGATCGCCTGTGCGACGGTCGGGCTCTTGGACTGGAACACGACGCCGAAAGTTCCTTCGTAATAGGTCCCGTGCTGGAAGATCGAGCCGGCCTGATAAGCCAGGCCTTCATCGGAACGTACGCGAGAGGTGATGCGCGAGGTAAATCCGCCGCCACCGAGAATCGAGTTCATGACGGTGATGGCCAGATGGTCCGGATTGTCCATGGTCACGCCCAGGTGACCCATGCGGACGCGGCCCTGATTCACTTCTTTCTTGTTCACCAGGTAGATGCCCGGCTGCGGCGTGTGCTGCGGCTTGGGAACCTCCGGGATCGCATCCGTGCGGTTCGGCCAGCCTCCGAACGCCTTTTCCAGCTTGGCCAGCATCTCGGACGTTTTGAAATCTCCCGATACGGCGAATATGAAATTGCCTGGGTAGTAGTAGCGCGAATGGAAGGCCGCCAGATCGTCGCGCGTGATGGACTCGACAGAGGCCTTCGTGGTGGGCAACGCGGTGAAGTGTTTGTCGCCGCGCATCAAGCGGGTGAACTCCCGGCTCTCGATGCCCGGCGTGCTGTCGTTGCGGCGCTCCATGGACTGCAAGGCCTGGCTCTTCGCAAGTGTCAGCCGGTCTTCCGCAAACCCGGGATTCCGCATCATATCCACCAGGAGCGCGAGGCCCGCGTCCAGATCCTTGGCGAGGCAGTTCAGGGAAGCTTGTCCCTGGAGATCCGAGATGCTCGATGAGATGTTGGCCGCCAGAAACGCGGCTTCTTCGTCGAAGACGGCTGGCGGTTTGGACTTCGTTCCACCGGACCGCATCTGAGATCCCGTGAGCTGCGCCAGACCCACCTTTCCCGGGGGTTCCAGGTAGGCTCCGGTCCGCACCATCACGGAAATCTGCACCAGGGGCAGATCGTGGTCCTCCACCAGAAACGCGACAGCGCCATTCGACAGCTTGTGCCGGTGATCCGCGGCGCGCGGCGGCTGGTAGGTCAGCGCTTGAAACTTCAGGTCGCGAGGATGACGGGGCAGATCTCCGTCCGCTCCAGCGGCCAGGACAGCCGCGACTATTACGGATATCAAGAGCTTGCTCATTGCGCGCCTCCCGTGGTAGCCGCTTCCCCGGCTTTCTTTTTCGTGTAGAAGAGAAGGACGTTCCGGCCCTCCGGAGGGAAATACTTTTTCGCCACCCTCTGAATATCCCCCACCGTCACCGCCTGCATGCGCAAGGGGTCGGTGTTGATGGTCTGCCAGCCCCGGTAGGAGTCGAAAACCAGCAACTGCATCATCAGGAAGGGGTCCGACTGCAAGCTGCGGAACCTCGAAGCGGCGAGCTGGTTCTTGACCTTCTGCAGCTCGCGGTCGGGCACGGTCTCCTTCTGCAGCTTCTCAATCTCCTCGTAGATGGCCGCTTCCACCTCCTCGGGCGTCTTTCCCGGCTTGGCCACGCCGCGAAACTCGAAGTAGCCTTCGTACTTCATGCCGCTGTGCGTGGCGGCGGCGGTATTGGCAATCTGCCGGTCGAGCACCAGCGACTTGTACAGCCTCCCCGTACGGTCGTTGAGCAGTCCCGCGAGCACCAGGAACGCCGGCTCGTCCTTATGCCCGTCGGCTACCGTGTGATAGCGGATGCGCACTTCGGGATTGGTTTCCGCATAGGCCGTCATGCGTTGTTGGCCGAGCTGCGCAATCTCGGTGGTGCGCACCGGCTCGGGATTGTGGGGCCCGCGCCGCAACCGCCCGAAGTATTTACGCGCGAGCTCCAGCGCCTGCTGCGGCTCGAAATCGCCCACCAGGCAGGCCGTCAGGTTGTTCGGCGCGTAGTTCAGGGCGTAGTAGGAGAGGGCATCCTCGCGAGTTATGGCTTCGAGATCGCTGGCCCATCCCACTACCGGCCAGGAGTACGGCGACGACTTCCAGAACATAGCTTCGAACTGCTCCACGAAGCGGCCAGTCGGCGTGCTGTCCGTCCGCATGCGCCGTTCTTCGTGGACCACATCGCGCTCCGAATAGAATTCGCGAAATACGGGATTGGCCAGCCGGTCCGACTCCATCCAGAACCACAATTCGAGTTTATTGGAAGGCACGTTGATGAAGTAGATGGTGAAGTCTTCGGACGTCCCGGCGTTCATCCCGGACGCCCCGGCCGCCGTGTAGATGCGGTCAAACTCGTCCTTTACCATCAGGTCCCGCTGGCGCTTGGTGAGCTTCTCGATCTCGGCCAGCAGCTCCCGGTGGCGCGGGCTGCGCACGCTGGGGTCCTTTACATCCGCGATCTCGCCCTCGCGCAGCCTGCGCGCAAGCTCCCGCTCTTCCTTGCGCAGCTCGGCCTTCACGCGATCCAGCTCCAGATTGAGCTTCAGGTCTTCCTCGATGTTCTGGGTGCCGAGGACGTGGGTGCCTTTGAACATCATGTGCTCGAACAGGTGCGAGATCCCGGTGACGCCGGGCCGCTCGTTCACGGACCCCACCTTGGCGATCCAGCCCGCGGCAATGCTCGGCGCTCCCTTGCGGGGCAGCAGCAGAACTTTCATCCCGTTCTCGAGCACATGCTCCTGAACGCTAAGTTGCTGGGCTTGAAGAACCCCGCCCAGCAGCAGAAGGACAAGTGACGGCGCTCTCATGAATTCTCCTCAACTATTGAAGCTGACATCTTACTTCGGCGGCTGCTCTTCCGTCCGGTCCTTGGGAAGCGCTTCGGGAACGTCGGTGGAATCGAAGGTGATGACGGCATCCGCGGAGAACTTCCGGTAAAGGCGGAACTCCACCTCGTTGCGCGTCAGGAATTTGTTTTCGCGCATCCGGATCACGGCCCGCAGCGGCAGCATGAACTCCGCCTCGCCAATCTTGGTGAAGTCGTAATCCAGCACGGTGGACGCCTCGTGGATGGGGAAAGAGGCCGGAATGTCCTCGGCTTCAAGCGTTACGCGCAGGACAAAACCGGTGTCCCGGTCCACGTAGAGCAGGCCCTTGTATCCGGAGATGATTTCCAGCCGCTTTTCATAGCTGATGCTCCATTGGGAATTCGGCTGGGCTACGCGGTATTTGAACACGTGCGCGCGCCTCCCGCGGAGGGTGGCCCAACGCTCCCACTCGAAGCGCGTCCGGCTTTTCTCTTCGAATACCTGGCGAAGCAGACTGCCAAATTCGCCCGTGGAGGACGCTCCTCCGAGCGATTCGTAGCTCTGCTGCGTCAGCCGGTTGTTGATCAACACCAGCTTGTAGTCTTCCTTCTGGTCGAAATAACTCAGACGCGCGGTGATCACGTCGTGTTGCTGCCAAAGTTCGAGACCGGACGGATCGTAGTGCCGGCGGGTGATCTGGGTACAGATGAAATCGGGCAGCCGCTGCGAATAGTGGATGGCGTATTGGCGCGCTTCCTCGATGACACGCTTCTGTTCCTCGGGCGATGGCGCGGGAATCGGCGAGGCAACCTGAACGGTCTTGGGTTGCGGCGGGGGCAGCGATCGCGTCTCCTCGGTCAGATTCCTCAGCGCTTCCAGAGTCTTCGGGCCCACGCCCGCCGCCTCTAAATCCTCCACGATGGAAGCGGAGAGCCGCTCGCTCAACTTCAGCTTAGAAAGGTAATTCGCCACCTGCTTGTCGGGATGGCGCAGTTGTATGGAGGATTTCACGAAGGAAACAAGCTGGTCGACGTTCAACGTCGTCTGTGCCGCGGCGGTGAGGCAAAGCGCCAGCGCCACTGCGGTGAGCCGAGCCCGCATACATTGATTCTCTCACTGCCGATTCGCTTTCCGCACCTCTCTCACCGCTTCGTTCCGGCCACGGTCTTCTTGATGGCCGATTCGGCCACTGGCGCCATGATCCGGTAGCCCGCCGCGTTGGGATGCAACCCATCGTCCGCCAGCTCGGCGCGCAGGAAGCCCGCCTGGTCGATCATGTGCGGAAAATAATTCACATACGTGTAATTGCGCTGCCGGCAGAAGTTTTCAATCCACCGGTTCAGCTCCAGAATTTTGGCCGGAGGCCGGGCTTCGCTGCGCCGGTTCTGCGGATTCCGGCTCTGATGATGATCGCTGATTGGCAGTACGGAGGCGAGCAGGGGTTTGATTTTGTGCGCCTCGGCGAGATCGGCGATCATCGCCAGGTTGTTCTGGATGGCCCCGAGAGGCACGCCACGCGCAAGGTCGTTGGTGCCTGCCAGCACCAGCACCGCTTCCGGCTTCAGGTCGATCACGTCCGCCTTCATACGGCCCAGCATCTGGGCGGTAATCTGGCCGCTGATGCCGCGGTTCACAAAGTCCCGCCCGGTGAAGTATTCGTTCAGGCGCCAACCGTCGGTGATGGAATCGCCCAGGAACACTACGCGATTCCGTCCCGCCGCCGGGGGGCCAAGGCGGGCATTGGCTTCGGCATAGCGCGCGAGGTTGTCGCGGTCCGGACTGCGCAACTGCGATTCCTTCCGGTCGAGAAGGGCGCGAAAGTGGGATTCCACCCGATCCGCCGAATCGCGCAGCTCGCCGAATTGCCGGCGGGCCTCTTCCGGGAACGGAAAAGGCTTGGGCACGGCGCCGGCGAGCGCGAGGTACGCGCGCACGTTCTCCAGAAACCGAAGCGTCAATCCGGAGTGCTGCTGGCCGGCGGCGCTCTCCAGGGTGTTCAGCGCCTGGCGGCTGTTCTCCAGCACTGGCGCTCCGGCACGCGCCAGTTCGGGCATGGCGATGGTGGTCGCTTCCATGAGCTGCACCAGCCGCCGGAACAGTTGCAGCGACTCGCGATTCGCGAGAAGCGCGGTGTCCTGCCCGGGCAGCGCGGCAACCGACAACAGGATCGCGCACAGGAACGGCGCGGGATAGATGGCTTTCATGTTCGTTCTATTTTTTCCAGTTGCAACGTGATCGTGCCGATGTGGAACTGCAGCCGGACGCGAATCTGAACCGGGAGGCGCGACGGGTCGTTGCTCAGCCAGACGAAGAGGCGTCCGGACCTCCGGTACAACACGTTATTGAAGAGAAAGATTTCGTACCGCGTGGTGTCGTATACGCCGGAAGGTGTTTTGACTTTCTCCCGTCTCTCCACCTCCACCTTCGCCGAGACGCTCTTCTTGCCGTCGCTGACCGGAATCTCGACCGACTGGCCTGGCTCGAGATCCATATTGCGGAGAAGATACAAACCCCCAACGACTTCGTGCACGCAATCCGGCACGTCGATTTCGTGCGTGGATGCTTCCACGTTCTTGACCAGGTCGCGCTCCAGGTAAAACGCCTTGTGGTCCTCGCGCCGGAAATCGACTGTCGTCTCCCGCTTCTTCGACCCCTCGTTTGTCATCAGATGGGAATTGAGGGCGCACAACTCGCGGTTGAGCAGCGCGTAATAGTCGTTGTTGACCTTGAACAGCTTCGACACCAGGCCGACCGACTCCAAGTGCAGTCCAGCGCGCCATTTCACTTCGGACTCGGCCTCGGGTTCGGATCCGGACGGCGGCTCGGGGTGCGGCGTCAGACTCAGGCGGGCTTTGCCGGCCGTTACCAACCGCCATTCGACCGTATAGTGCAATGTCTCCTTCACGGGCCCGGCAGGCTCCGTCCTCTCCGGGGGAGGCACGGGCTGCGTCCGCGACAGGCGCGGAAACACAACCGCGGTGGCGCTCAATACCAACGCCATAACGGCCGTCCGCGCGCCTGGCTTCCACTGCGTCATGAACCGCCAGTGTCTCACCTCGCGCCTGGACGCCGCAAACTGTGCGCGACGCCGCCCGGGGCGGAAGGCTTTGCGCACCGATCGTACTAACTCGCACAGGGGAGGAATCAGTGGGCGGAACATTCCAGGGAATTATCCTATCCGCCCGCTATAATTCCGTCGAGGAGGCGCAATGCCTGGAGCAGGAATGGGACCGCGGCCCCGCATACTCTCCGCTACCGCTATTGTCGGGGACAAAGTAGTTAGTACGAGTGACGAAGACCTCGGGAAGATAGAAGAGCTCATGATCGACCTGGATCGCGGCAGCATCGCTTACGCCGTCCTTTCGTTCGGAGGCTTCCTGGGAATCGGAGACAAGCTTTTCGCCGTTCCCTGGAGTGCGTTCCGGCTGGAGCTGGAAAAAGGCCATTTCATTCTGGATGTGGATAGAGCCGTACTGGAGAAGGCCCCGGGATTCGACAAGGACAACTGGCCGGATATGGCCGACAGGAACTGGGCCGCTAAGCTCCACCGGCATTATGGCTCGCGTCCCTATTGGGACAACGTGTGACCTCGCCCGGATACTTGTGATTCGTGGAGCGAGATGACTTATGGGAGATTGTCAGTTATGAAGCTTGAGTCGCTCGAAGAACTGTTTCTAAATCAACTCAAAGACGTCTACGACGCGGAACAACAATTGATTCGGTCGCTGCCCAAGGTGGTCCAGTCGGTATCCTCGCGGGAACTGGCTTCGGCCTTCGAGCGGCATGCCGAAGAATCGCGCAATCACGTAAGCCGGCTCGAGCGGATTTTCGCGCAACTGGACGAGAAGCCGAAAGGGCGGAAGTGCCTCGGGATGCAGGGAATCGTCGAAGAAGCCAAAGCTTTCCTGAGCCAGGACGCGGAAGCCGGCACTTTGGACGCGGGCGCCATCGCAATCGCCCAGCGGGCCGAGCACTACGAGATAGCCTGCTATGGCACGCTCAAGGCCTATGCGGAGACGCTGGGACACCGCCAGGCGGTGTCTTTCCTGGATGAAACGCTCCAGGAAGAGATCCGCATGGACAAAAAGCTGACTTCGCTCGCGGAATCTTCAATCAATCCGCAAGCCGCCGAGGGCGCGATGGGCGCGGGCGGAAGGTTCGACATCGAGTAGCGGCGCATCCGGTGCGGGGCTTGCGGCCGGCAGCCTTGCGCCGGTGCTTCTTCCGCCATTCCGGCTCGAAAGGTTTCTTTTCATTCCTCGAACATTTCTCTCTTCAGATACGGAAACCGGTGGGGTTGAAATATGGCACTGGCCGTAGGGTTGCATTCGCTTGAACGTGCGCTGCACGGTCTCGCAAGCCTTTCGTAAAAGGAGGTGAGCAATCATGCACATCCCGATTTGGCGCACCCTGATCGGCGGTTTCCTTAGCACAATACTGCTGACGGTCCTGGCTTTTTCCGGCCCGGTTCTGAATCTTCCGCAACTGGACTACCCGTCCATGTTCGGAGCTGCCTTCACTGGAGAGTTCGCAACTCCTCTGGGCGGCGCCTGGTGGGTAGGACTGATTTCGCACTTCATCCTTGGCGCGATCGTTTTCCCTCTCATATTCACCCAGTTCCTTTACTCCTACTTTCCCGGCGCTCCGTGGGCTCGCGGCCTTTCGTGGGGCCTCGCACTGTGGCTGCTGTCGCAAGTCGTTCTGATGCCGATTATGGAATTGGGCCTCTTCTTCTCAATGACTTCGAAGCCGCTCTCTTACGCTCTCGCCGGCTTCATCGGTCATGCCGTCTATGGAATTGTTCTGGGAGCGGTAGCGGGAGCCGGGGAAGTTTCGGGGGCGCCAGTCCGGCGCGAGAGGCACGCATAGGTCAATGGCACTCGGGATGCTGAAACACGTTCGGTGAAAGGGTTTTCGACGGAACAGTGATAAGGAACCCGAAATGAAATACACGCACAGCGGAATTCTGACTCCCAACATGGGAGACTCGGAGCGCGTTGCCTCGGTCATCGGAGGCGGCGCCTTGATCGCGATGGGCCTGATGCGCCGCGGATGGGCGGGCGTGGGTCTCGCCGCGCTCGGCGGAACCCTGGTTTACCGGGGCGCGACCGGACGTTCGCAGATGTACAAGACGCTGGGCATCAATCGGGGCCTTAGTGGAGGGCGCCCGGGCGTGCCTTACGAGCTGGGGGTGCGCGTGGACCAGGCGGTGACCGTGAACAAGCCGCGCGAAGCGTTGTTCCGCTTCTGGCGCGACCTGAACAATTTGCCGAAGTTCATGCACCACGTGGAATCGGTGAAGGTCATCGACCCGCTGCACTCGCACTGGATGGTCAAGTCCGTGGCGGGCAGGACCATTGAGTGGTATGCCGAGATCGTCAACGAAATCGAGAACGAGGTGATCGGCTGGCGCTCGCTGGATGGCGCGGATGCCGAGAGCGGCGGATCTGTCCGGTTCGACCCCGCTCCCGGCGGCCGCGGAACGGAGGTGAGGGTTTCGCTGCAATACAATCCTCCAGGCGGCATGATTGGCGCGCTGGTGGCGAAGATGCTGGGCCGCGACCCAAGCGCCCAGGTGCGCGAAGATTTGCGGCGGTTCAAGCAGCTTATGGAAGCGGGCGAGGTTCCCACCACGGAAGGTCAGCCCTCCGGACTCGAATCGTTCCAGCCTCCCCCGCGAATCGCGACCGGCCGCGGCGAAAAAGACCTGGTGCAGGAAACTTCGGAAGAGTCCTTTCCGGCAAGCGACTCGCCCGGATGGACCTTCCCGGGCGACGGGCGCCGGACATGAGCGAGCGAGGGGCCGAAATCTGGCGGACGGCGACAGCTCAAATGCGCTATGATAAATAGACGCTCGTAGACGCTATCCTTCGTTTCTCCGTGTAGCCCTACCGGATCGCTTTCGCAACTTTACATGAATACATTTTCGGAACTACCCCTATCTCCTGCCCTGCAGGTACGCTTAACTTCGGCCAACCTTACAACCCCAACACCTGTTCAGGCGGCTGCCATTCCTCCTGCGCTGGCGGGATCCGATGTCCTCGCCACGGCCCAGACGGGGACCGGCAAAACACTCGCGTTTCTGCTTCCCGTGATGCAGAAGTTGTCTCAATCCCAAGCCCGGGGAATCCAGGCTCTGGTGCTGGTCCCAACCCGCGAGCTCGCAATGCAGGTCATGGACACCTTCGCCCTTCTGCGCCAGCCAGGCGTCGAAAGCGCTCTGGTTGTCGGCGGGCTCTCCGAGTCCCAGCAGCTTGCCGCCATCCGGCGCGGCGCCAGACTCGTCGTAGCGACTCCCGGCCGTTTGGAAGACTTTCTGCGGCGGAAACTTGTCCGTCTGGACGGTGTGAAGACGCTAGTGCTGGATGAAGCCGACCGCATGCTCGACATGGGCTTTCTCCCGGCTATCCGGCGCATCGTGAGCCTTCTGCCCGCGGAGCGCCAGACGCTGTGCTTTTCCGCCACGCTCGAGCAGTCCACAATGCCCTTTATCAATCAGACTGTGAAGAACCCTGTGCGGGTTGCGATCGGATCGACCAGTAAACCCGTCGACCGCGTCAAGCTGCAATGGTTCGAGGTGGCGACCGATCAGAAAGTCGATCTGCTGCGCGGTCTTCTGGATCGCGAGTTCGGCACATTCCTGGTTTTTGCCCGCACCAAGCACGGGACGGAGCGGCTGGCGAAGCGGCTCACTCAGGCGGGCTACGATGCGGCCATGATTCACGGCGACCGGAGTCAGGGGCAGCGTTCCGCCGCGCTGAAAGGTTTCCAGACCGGAAAGTTTCGCGTCCTGGTGGCGACCGATATCGCCGCGCGCGGGATTCACGTCGACAACATCGCGCACGTCGTGAACTACGATCTGCCGCAGGTGGCGGAAGACTTCATCCACCGTGTCGGCCGCACTGGTAGGGCATCCGAACACGGCGTTGCCTCGACCTTTGCCACGCGGCAGGAGTCGGGCGATATTCGCAAGCTCGAGCGGACACTGGCGTTGAAGATGGAACGGCTCCCGCTGATTTTGGCGGCCCAAACGGAAGAACGTGGAGAGCGCAAGATCGCCGTTGAAGCGCCGGCCCGAAAATTCTCGTCCAGGCGCACATTCGCTCCCGCGAGACGCTCCCGCAAAGCCTTATCGTTCGCCGGCCGGTAGCGGCAGATGCGCGCTTTCCACCTCGCGCGCCGGCTGAAACGATATCGCCGGCACGGAAGTGCGCACCTGCTCCAGCCAAAAAACACCGTCGAAGTTCCCCGTGTTGCCGCGAGTGGCGATGAAGTCCAGGTCGCCGTCGCCGTCCATGTCCCGCGCCAGGAACGCATCGTACATCCCACGCTTGGTGCGCGAGATGTCGTGGCGAACCCAGGTCCCCTTCGGGTCGCCCGAGTTCTGAAACCATGCCAGCCGCCCTGCTACGCTCTCCGCGTCGATATTTTCGCCATCGTGGTCGCGCGGGTTCTGACTATAGCCGCCCGTCATCACGTCGGGACGGCTGTCCCCGTCGATATCCGCGATCGCGATTCCCGTCGGCGAATCGGGAGCGATGCTTCCAATCTTGTGAATCTGCCACGGGTCTTCGAATCGCGCGGGCTGTTCGAGCCAGATCAACAGCGTCGGGGATTCGTTCATGACGATGTCCAGGCGGCCGTCTCCGCTGAGGTCGAAGAAATCCACCATGAATGCGGTCAGACGTTTCGCGCCTCGCTGCCACGGCACGTTGCGGTCAATGACTTCCACGCGATGCTCGCGGAACCGAATCCGCTTGCCGCCCAAATTCTCAAACCAGAACGACCGCGCATCCCAGCGGCTGCCCGCGAGAATGTCGAGGTCGCCGTCGCCGTCCAGATCCACCGGCTGCGCGTTGATGGGAACCTCGATGCGTGTGAGCACCGTCTCCTTCCAAGCCTTGACATTCAGGGGATTGGCAGGCGGCTGGAACCAGGAGATTTCCTTGTTCGGGTGCTTCTGCTTCAACTCGTCGCCGGGCACAACGGTGGGCGATTGCTCGCCCTTGTTCGCCGCAACCACTTCCAGCCGGCCGTCCTTATTGAGGTCGGCGAAGAAGACCCGGATGAAGGAGCCGCGGTTCTTCGTGTTCTCCGGGATCGTTCGCGCCCAGCGCTCGGTGCGCGCGCTCTTGCCCGGGTTTTGAAAGTAGATGAGATGGGCGAGTTCGCAGGCCACGATGATGTCCGGGAAGCCGTCGCCATTAAGGTCGCCCACCGCGGCGTCCTCGGCAGCGCCGGCTTCATCGCCCTCCGCAAGCGTGACCAGCTCCCAGCGGTCGGGATCGGCCGTGCCAAAAGCGATGCGGACATGACTGCTGTCCTCGTGGACGGAGACCACGTCCATGTACCCGTCCTTGTCGAAGTCGGCCATCTGCAGTCCGTCGGTCCCGCGCAGCGGAATGCCGCCGCTGAGCTGCTGGTCGTCGATTAAATGCTCCTTCCAGGAGATATACATGCCGCCCGGGGTGCGCGCGCGTGTGGGCGTGGCGGCGACGGTTTGCGGTTCCTCGGATCGTGTTTGTATATCGTTGCCGCAGGATGCCAGCAGAAGCAGCGCCCAGGCAGGTACGATGAGGGGGAAGGCTCGCACAAGGTGAGTATACTCACATTGGATAAAATGGGCGTCATCATGAAGTCCTCGCTCTTTGCACTGCTCCTCGCGGCGGCGCCGCTGGCGGCCCAGCAACCCCAGGACCCGCCGTTCCACCTCCCCCCGGAAGTGGAGATGACGGCGGATCTCGTCTACGCCAAAGGCGGCGGCCGCGATCTTCGCCTGGATCTGTTCCGGCCGAAAAGCGGGAAGGGGCCGTTTCCGGCAGTGGTCTACATTCACGGCGGCGGCTGGAGAGGAGGAAACAAGAACGCCTTCCGCAGGCAGGCGGCGCACATGGCCACGATAGGATTCGCAGGCGTCTGCATCGAGTACCGCCTGTCCGGAGAGGCCAAATTTCCCGCTGCGCTGCACGATTCCAAGGCAGCCGTGCGATGGGTGCGCGCGAACGCCGCGAAGTACGGAATCGATCCGGACAGGATTGGCGCCGCGGGTGGATCCGCGGGCGGGCATCTGGTCGCCATGCTCGGGACGACGGCGCACATCAAAGAGCTCGAGGGCGATGGCGGCAATCCGGGCCATTCGAGCCGCGTCCGCGCTGTAGCGGCTTTCAATCCCGCCGTGGACCTGGCGGGCTTCGGAAAGGCCGGCTCCGGCAACGCCACCAACGCCGTATCTCAATTTTTGGGCATGCCTTACGGCGACAATCCCAGTCTCTGGGAGCGCGCCACGCCAACTACTCACATTGGCAACAACTCGGCGCCCACCCTTTTCCTCCACGGCACCGGCGACGCCACTGTACCCTACGCGCAATCGGTTGAGATGGCGAAGCGGCTTAAGGCCGCCGGCGTGCACGCGGAAATCTTCACGGCCGAAGGCGCGGCGCATGGCTTCTTCAACCGGCCTCCGTGGTACGAGCCAACGTTGCAGAGGATGGACGAATTTTTCGTGAAGATGTTGCGCTAAATGGAGGACGAGAACACATTTGTGCGGAATTGCCGGTTACACGCATCTTCAGAGGCGCGCTGAGAGCGGGTTCATTCGGAAGATTGCCGCTTCGCTGACCCACCGGGGTCCCGATCAGCAGGGTATTTACGAATCGGACAAGGTCTCGCTGGCGGGTGTGCGCCTGAAGATCATCGATCTTGAGGGTGGGGATCAGCCGGTGTTCGACGAGAGCGGCGACTCGGCAATCGTCTTCAACGGCGAGATCTATAACCACGCCGAGTTGCGCCGCGAGCTCGAAGGGCGCGGCCGCCGCTTTCGCTCCCGCTGCGATACAGAAGTGGTGCTGCAAGCCTTTCTGGAGTGGGATACCGCCGCCTTTTCGCGCCTGCGAGGAATGTTCGCCGCGGCCGTATGGTCGAAATCCCGGCAGCGCCTGGTTCTGGCCCGCGACCGCCTCGGGATCAAGCCGCTCTACGTCTACCGCGCGGGACAGGATGTCTATTTCGGCTCCGAGCTAAAGGCCATTCTGGCGCACCGCGATGTGCCGCGCCGCCTCGATCTCGAAGGCCTCAACGACTACCTTTCACTGAATTACGTACCAGGGCCGCGAACTCTTGTGGAAGGCATCGAGAAGCTTCCGCCGGGCCACTGGCTCGAGTGGCATGAGGGCGTGGTGAGAATGGAGCCGTGGTGGCAACTCGAGTTCCAGCCGGATCCGAAGCTGACCCTCGAGGCGGCGCGCGAAGAGCTCGACCGGCTGCTCGGCGAGGCCGTGCGGGAGCATCTGATCTCCGACGTTCCGCTGGGCGTATGGGCCAGCGGCGGCCTCGACTCTTCCACCATTGTTCATTATGCGGCCGGCGCCCGAAGTCTGAAGACCTTCTCCATATCCTTCAAAGGGCGCGGTTTCGATGAGAGCCAATACTTCCGCGAAATCGCCCGAATTTATGGCTGCGATCACCACGAGTTCGACATCAACGCGGACCTGGAGCTAGCCTCGGCGATCGAGGAGTTGGCGTGGTATTCCGACGAGCCCAGCGCGGATGCGGGCGCGCTTCCCGTGTGGTTCCTCTCGCGCATGAGCCGCCGGCACGTCACCGTCGCGCTTTCGGGCGAGGGCGCCGACGAGCTTTTCGGCGGCTACCTCACTTATCTCGCCGATGACTGCGCGAAAGCGCTGCGGCTGACGCCCGCGGCAGGACGCAATCTGGCCTTACGCGGGCTGCATCGCTGGTGGCCGGTTTCGGACGACAAGATCGGCTTGGAATACAAGCTGAAGCGCCTGCTGGAAGGCTCGCTGCTCTCTCCCGCGGCCGCCCACTGTTACTGGAATGGAACTTTTTCCGCGGAGCAGAAGGCCGCCATCTGCCCCGGCATTCCATCCAAGCCGCCTTCGTGCGCGCAGTCCGCGGAGAGTGCCGCCTGCCTGAACCGCTTTCTGCTGCTCGACCAGACAACGTATCTTCCGGACGATATTCTGTACAAGGTAGACCGGATGAGCATGGCGCATTCGCTCGAGGTGCGCCCTCCCTTCCTCGATCACCGGATCGCGGAGTTTGCGGCGCGCCTGCCGGAGAACCTCAAGGTTCGCGGCTTCCGCACGAAGTTCCTGCTGCGCGATCTGATGAAAGACAAGCTTCCTGCGTCGATTCTGAAACGGAGGAAGACCGGCCTCGACATTCCGGCTCACGAATGGTTCCGGGGCGTCCTCCGTCCGTTGCTGCTGGACACGCTGACGCACGAGCGCCTGAAGTCAACCGGCATCTTCGATGCGGATGCGGTACATCGCCTGATTCGGAGTCACCAGGAGCGCCGTGTTAACGTCGGTTATCATTTATGGGGCCTGCTGACGCTGATTCTTTGGATGAACCGGTGGGGAATTCAAGCCGCAAATCATCCGGAGCGGCCGATCGCTACCAGTTCATCGTTATCCTCGTTTCCGCGCTGATTTTTCTGGGATGCATCGTCAGTCCTCCGGGGCTGATGGACGATGTGGACGCCGTGCAGGCGCAGATTGCACGGACCATGCTGGATTCGGGAGATTGGGTCACCGCGCGTTTGAACGGCGTCGCATACCTGGAAAAGTCGCCGCTCAAGTATTGGACGATAGCGATCTCGTTCGCCATTTTCGGGGTGCGCGACTGGGCGGCGCGGCTGCCGCTGGCCCTCTCTGTGGTCCTTCTCTGCTGGGTCACCGCCCGTTTCTCCGCCTGGGCGTTCGGCCAGACGGCCGGTCTATGGTCCGGCCTGGTCATCTCCACTTCCGTAGGTCTGTTCTTGTTCACTCGCATTCTGATTCCGGATGCAATGCTCACGCTCGCCATTGTCACGGGAATCTGGTCGCTGATGCGCGCGATGGACGACGGGGAGCGGCATCCGCAAGCGTGGGCGATGCTGTTCTGGGCTTGTATCGGAGCCGGGCTGCTGCTGAAAGGACTGATCGCCGCGCTGTTCCCGGCAGCGGCGGGCGGGCTCTATCTGCTGCTCTCCGGCCGACTGTTCGCGCGGAAGACGTGGCGGCGGCTGCACATCTTTTCCGGCATCGCGCTGATGCTGGCTATTGCCGCTCCCTGGCACGTGCTGGCCACGCTGCGCAACCCTCCCTACTTCGACTTCACCATGCGCAGCGAGCCGGGCGTCTATCGCGGTTTCTTCTGGTTTTATTTCATGAACGAGCACGTGCTGCGCTTTCTCAATCTGCGCCATCCGCGCGATTACAACACGGTGCCCCGGCTCTACTTCTGGCTTTTTCACTTGCTGTGGCTGTTTCCATGGAGCGTCTATCTGCCCGTGCTGGCCAAGCTGGAGTATCGCCGTCCGGAGCGCGCTGCACAGGTCCGTCTGATGGCGCTGTGCTGGGCCGGATTCATTCTGATCTTCTTCTCGTTCTCGACCACGCAGGAGTATTACTCGATGCCGGCCTATCCGGCCTTCGCGTTGCTGCTGGGTTCGGCGATTGCGAGCGGGCATCCCTGGCTGCGATACGGAACGCGCGTGGCGGGTGGTATCGCAGCGGCGGCCTGCCTCGCAATCGGCGCGATCCTTGTGCGGGTTCACGGCGTTCCCGCTCCGGGAGACATCGCGGGCGCGCTCACGCACAATCCGGATGTCTACACGCTCTCGCTCGGTCATATGAAGGACCTGACGCTGGAGTCGTTCGCCTATCTGCGGCTGCCTCTGGCAGTTGCGGGCATTGCGCTGCTGTTCGGAGCGGTCGGGGCGTGGCGCTCGCGGATCTGGTGTCTCGCGGCGATGATGGTGTTGTTCTTCCACGCGGCAAGGCTGGCGCTGATTACGTTCGATCCGTATTTGGGCTCGCGTCCGCTGGCCGAGGCGTTACAGCGTGTGCCGGAGGGACGGCTCATCGTCGACGATCAGTATTACGCGTTCTCGTCGGTGTTCTTCTATGCGAACCGCGATGCATTGCTGCTCAACGGGCGCGTCAACAATCTGGAGTATGGATCTTACGCACCCGGCGCGCCTGATGTCTTCATCGGCGACAAGGAGTTCCGCCGCTTGTGGGCGAGCGGCGGGCGCTGCTACCTGGTGGCCAACGATCCCGAACGCGCACGCTTTGAGCGGCTGATAGGCGCCGCGAACCTGCACGCGATCGCCGAGAGCGGCGGCAAGTTTCTGATGAGCAACCGCGCGCCAGGTCGATAATCCGGCTCATCTCCGGCGGCGGCCGCCTCTGCTCTGGCCTTTCCTGTTGTCGGGAGCCCTCCGCACTGCATCCAGGCGCTCATCATGCGAGGTGACGGCATACGCCGGCGTCTTCATGCCCGCAATCTTCACCGGCGCCGGACGATCGGCCCGCCACTTCGTCAGCTCGTGGGAGTACTGTTCCACGCGTTCGCGCTGTCTCAGATCTTTGGCCAGATTCCGGTCTTCTTTCGGGTCGTTGCGCAGATCGTACAACTCCCGGCTGCCCGTGCAGTCCAGGCTGTTGTCTATGAATTTCCATCGCCCGTCCAGGACCATGCCGCTTCGCAACTGGGAATAGCACCGGTCTTTCCATTGCGGATCCTTGCCGCGTGCCAGCCGGACGAAACTGCGTCCCTGCACGCCGTCGGGTACCGGCAAACCCACGGTCTCGAGAATCGACGGCGCCAGATCTGTGTTCTCGACAACCTTATCCACCAGGCGCCCGCCGTTCTCAGGGGCCCCCTTCGGCCCTCGCCAAAGCAGCGGCACGCGCGCCGACCCCTCGTACTGCAGCCCCTTGAACCATCGGCCGCGATCCCCCAGCATGTTGCCGTGATCCGCCGTGAACAGCACGAGCGTGTTGCCGGCCATCCCCAGGCGCTCGAGTTCGGTGAGCAGCTTTCCAACATGAGCATCCACGTGGGTGATCGCCGCATAATAGAGGGAGCTCATCACTCGCATCATGCGCTCATCGTCGACATATTGCCGCTTCGCCCGGTCCCTCTGAGCGGCGCGAATTTCACGCGCATTGGCGGGCAGCTTTGGAACCGGCATTGCGCTCGGATCGTACATCCCGAAGTATGGCTGCGGCTCGACCGACGGTGAATGCGGTTTCAGATAACTCGTGAATAGAAACCACGGCTGCGAATTGCCTTTCCGGCTGCGCAGGTAATCGATCGATCTCGCTGTAATCCAGTCGGTCTCAAAGTCTTCTTCGGGATACTTGAATTGGCCGACGTCGCGGCCCAGAGGGTCGTCCGGCCAAGGGCACGTGCCCGCAACGATCGGCCATTTCGCCGGCGATCCATGCTTCTTGCGCAGGTACTCGTTATAGCCCAGCTCAGGCGCCGGCCCTTCGGAGCTGAAGCTCCAAAACTGGTCGAATCCATAGCCGAAGCGAACCGGAGTGTAGTGTAGCTTGCCGGAGATCGCCGTGTGATAGCCGTAGTGTCTCAGAATCGAAGGCAGAAAGATCTCGCCGTTATGAGCGGAGATGCCGTTCGATGTAACGCCGTTCACATGGGCGTAACGCCCTGTGAACGCACATGCGCGCGCGGGCGAGCACACCGGCGACACGGTGTAGGAGTTGGAGAATCGCACTCCATCACGGGCCAGCCGATCGAGATTTGGCGTCTGCACGACAGGATGCTTTTCGCAGCCCATCGCGTCCCACCTCATCTCGTCCACCATGATGAAGAGGATGTTCGGCCGTTGAGGAGCGGCAGGCAGCGAAGCGGCTGCGGCCGCGCTTGCGAGGAATTCACGCCGGGAGAAGGTGCTCATGACGTGCCTATAGTTATATCGCTTCCTGGACCGGCCGCGGGAACAACTGCGGCCAGGAATGCTGGTGGATCTTAAGATGCGGTGGGAGCGCGAAGCGCGCCGCCGCAAGACATCGCTTTCCGCGGTTCAATCGGCGAGATGCGCCGCGCCGGCGCCTGGTATCTTGATCCCATGCCGCATCCATCCGGAGACTCGCCGGCCTCTGGCGGTGCCTCGGCCCGCCATGCGGTCACAAAGGCAGTGCCGTTTTTCAACGTAACCGATATCGAGGCCTCTCTTCGGTTTTACGTAGACGGGCTCGGTTTTGTCCTCACCAACCGTTGGAGTCCCGAGGGACGCATCCGTTGGTGTTGGCTCGAACTCGACAAGGTGGCCATCATGCTCCAGGAGTACTGGCGAGATGGCCGCCAAGCGGGCGCTCCGGAGGGACCCCTCGGCCAAGCCGTTTCGATCTGCCTTTTCTGTGAGGACACCCTGGCGGTCTACCGGGACCTCACATCGCGCGGCATTCCCGCAACACGCCCGTTTGTGGGCAACGGGCTGTGGGTGACCTCCGTAACTGATCCCGACGGTTATCGCTTGGACTTTGAAAGCCCTACGGAAGTACCGGAAGAAACGGTCTATTCTGCGTAGCGCAACCATGTGCCCGTTCCCTATAGGGCGCGGGCCGGGGACGAGGGCGTCCGCCCCACAAAACTACACGCCCCAGCAGTAGTCTTCTACCGCCTTCTCCACCGAATCGTCGGTCTCCGTCAGCCGCATCAGCTCCAGCCGGATCGCATCCACGAGCGCGCTCCAACTGGCCTCGATCACGTTGTCCGAAACGCCCACTGTCGACCAGCTCCTGCGATGATCGCTCCACTCGATGAGCACCCGGACGCGGGCCGCGGTGCCCTTCTTCGAATCGAGCACGCGCACCTTGTAATCAGTAAGGCGCACGTCGGAAATGCTCGGGTAGACCTTCGCAAGACACTTTCGCAGGCAGACGTGCAGCGCGTGGAATGGGCCGTGCCCGCTGGCCTGCTCGGAGTGTACGCCGTCCTGGGCTTTGAGCATGACGGACGCCTCGGCGAGCGCATGCTGCTTCATACGGACCTCATAGTTGATCACGTCGAAGAAGTGACGCCCCGGGTAGAGGGTCTCCCAAAGCAGCAGCTCGAAGGTGCCGTCCGAGGCTTCGAGCTCATAACCCTCGTACTCCATCTGCTTGATCCGCTCGAGTAACGCCCGGCGGGCGTCCTCCGGGATGCGCTCGGAGAGTTCCTTGATCTTGTAGAGGAGATTGCCGCGGCCCGAGAGCTCGCTGACCAGCACGCGCTGGCGGTTGCCCACGCTCTCCGGCGCTACGTGCTCATACGTGGCCGAGTCCTTCAAAACCGCGCTCACGTGAATGCCGCCTTTGTGCGCGAATGCGCTCTGGCCTACGTATGGCTGATCGCGCCGCAATGGCAGGTTGGCCAGCTCGGCGATGAAGCGCGCCACGGAGGAGAGCGCCGTCAGCTTCTCCGGCCCGATCGTGGTATGCCCGAACTTCAACTCCAGATTGGCGATGATCGAGGAGAGGTTGGCGTTTCCGCACCGCTCGCCGTAACCGTTCATGCAGCCCTGCACGTGCGTAAAGCCCTGCTCCACGGCCGCCAGCGCATTGGCTACGGCGACGTCGGCATCGTTGTGGGTGTGAATGCCGAGAACGCCATCGAAGCGCTTGCGCACCTCCGCGCAGATCTCGGTCAGGCGTCCGGTAAGCGTTCCGCCGTTGGTATCGCACAGGCAGAGTACGCTCGCGCCCGCGTTCTTCGCCGCCTCCAGCGTTCGCAGGGCGAAATCCGGGTTGGCGATGTAGCCGTCGAAGAAATGCTCCGCGTCGTAAACGACTTCCTTGCCGCGCTCCCTCAGGTAGCAGACGGTTTCCGAAATCAGCTTCAGGTTTTCTTCTTCGGTGATGTTGAGCGCGCGTTTGGTGTGCAGATCCCAGCTCTTGCCGAAGATCGCCACCGCCGGCGTTCCGGCCTCCACCAGCGCGGCCACGTTGCGGTCCTCGTGCACAGGATTCCTCGCAAAGCGCGTGGAGCCGAAAGCCGTCAGCTTGGCGTGCTTCAGGTTCAGCTCCCGCGCGCGCTCGAAGAACTCCTTGTCCTTGGGGTTCGAACCGGGCCACCCGCCTTCGATGTAGTCGATGCCCAGGTCGTCCAGCTTCTGCGCGATACTCAGCTTGTCGTCCACGGAGAACGAGACGGCCTCTCCCTGAGTGCCGTCCCGCAACGTGGTGTCGAACGTGAAGATTTTCATTTGACGCTTGCTACAGCCGGTTGCGGCTGCTCCTGTTCCTGCGGCACGCCCGCTTCCTTCTTCTTCTTGAGGAAGGTCATCATCTCGCGCAGCTCGCGGCCCACCCGTTCAATGGGCTGATTGCGCGCGGCCTCGCGCATGGCGAGGAACTTCTTCCTCCCGGCCTTGTTCTCGCCGATCCACTGCCGCGCGAACTCGCCGGACTGCACCTCGGCCAGAATCTTGCGCATTTCCGCCCGCGTCTGCTCGTTGACCACGCGCGGCCCGCGTGTGTAATCGCCGTACTCGGCGGTGTCCGAAACGGAGTAACGCATGTAGCCGAGGCCGCCTTCCTGGATCAGGTCGACAATCAGCTTCAGCTCGTGCAGGCACTCGAAGTAAGCGATCTCCGGCGCGTAACCGGCTTCCACCAGCGTCTCGAAGCCCGCGCGGATCAGCTCGCTCACGCCGCCGCAGAGCACGCTCTGCTCCCCGAAAAGGTCGCTCTCGGTCTCCTCGCGGAAGTTAGTCTCGATCACGCCGGCCTTCAAACAGCCGAGCGCCAGCGCATAAGCGAGGGCGCGTTCGAGAGCCTGGCCCGACGGATTCTGATGAATCGCCACCAGCCCCGGCACGCCAACGCCTTCGGTGAATAACTCGCGAACGCGATGGCCCGGCGCCTTGGGCGCGATCATCGAAACGTCAACGTCGGCCGGAGCGGTGATTTCGCCGAAATGGACATTGAAGCCATGCGCGAACATCAGCGTCTTGCCCGCGGTCATATGGGGCGCGATGTGCTCGTTGTACAGGTCGGCCTGAATGTGATCCGAGACCAGAATCATGATGATGTTCGCCGCGCGCGCGGCCTCGGCGGTGGTCGTCACCTTGAGGCCCGCGGCCTCGGCCTTCTCCCAGGACTTGCTACCCTGGTACAGGCCCACCACCACGTCCACACCCGAATCGCGCAGATTCAGCGCGTGGGCGTGGCCCTGGCTCCCGTATCCGATAATGGCCGCCGTGCGGCCCTTCAAGTGTTTCAGATTTCCGTCTTTTTCGTAGAAGCGTCTAGCCATTGAGAACTCCGTCCGTTTGTTCGATTCGTGCCGCGGCCCGGGGAGGAATGGGGGGCTGCAGCCTCAGCCTTCTGTTATCGAGCGCCATTGCAATTACGCCCGAGCGGGTCAGTTCGATCTCGCCAAAACTCCGCATCGAAGCGATGAACTCTTCGAGTTTCTCGGGGTCTCCGGTGGCTTCGATCGTAAAAGTGTCCGCTGCGCAATCCACCATGCGGGCGCCGAAAATTCCCGCCTCGCGGGCGACTGCCTCGCGGCTCTCGGGCGCCGCTCGCACTTTCAGCAGCGCCATCTCGTGGCACACGGCGCGCGATTCCGTCAGGTCGGCGGCCTGCAGCACGTTGACCAGCTTGTTCATCTGCTTGATCACCTGGGCGCGGAGGTTGTGCTCCACATCCACCACGATGGTCATGCGGGATAGCTCGGGGTCGAGCGTCCGGGCAACGGTGAGGCTTTCAATGTTGTACCCGCGGGCGCTCAGCAGGCCGGTAACCCGCATGAGCGCTCCGGGCTTGTTTTCAACCAGCAGGGAAATAATCTGCAGCATGAGATTCCTTTTACGCAACCGGCGCCGGTTGCGGAGGCCCGATCACCATTTCGTTGATCGCCCCTCCGGCCGGAACCATCGGATAGACGTTCTCGTAAGGAGAGACTTTGACGTTCAGCAGGTACGGACCGGGCTCGTTCACGCACTCCTGAAGCGCGGACACCAGCTCGTGCGGCTGCTCGATGGTCCGTCCTTTGAAGCCGTAGGCGCCGGCGAGCATGGCCGCATCCGGGAAGCAGTCCAGCGTCACGGCGGAGAGGCGGTTGTTGTAGAACAATTCCTGCCACTGGCGGACCATGCCCAGGTAGCCGTTGTTCATCACGATGATCTTGATGGGCAGGCCGTAGCTGGCGATGGTGGCGAGCTCCGGGATGGACATCTGGAAGCCGCCGTCGCCCACCAGCGAGACGACCAGCTTATCGGGGTGGGCGAACTGTGCGCCGATGGCCGCGGGAAGTCCGAAGCCCATGGCGCCGAGACCGCCGGAATTGATCCAGAGCCGCGGCTCGTTGAAGCGGATGAATTGCGCCGCCCACATCTGGTGCTGGCCGACATCGGAAGTGACGATGGCGTTGCCGTCCGTAATGCGGTCGATCTCGGAGATCAGGTGCTGCGGTTTGATCTCCGTGTCCGACACGATGGGCGTGAGCGGATGCTCCTGCTGCCAGGCGCGAACCTGCTGCCACCAGGCGCGGCGCGGGCCGGCCTTGGCCTCGCCCATCTCGGGCTTCATCTCCGCCACAACTTTGTTCAGCTTCTGAAGGACGCGCTTCACATCGCCCACAATCGGCACCTCGGGCGTGCGGTTCTTGCCGATCTCAGCCGGATCGATGTCCACGTGGATCACCTTGGCGTGCGGCGCGAACGCCGCCAGGCGGCCGGTGACGCGATCGTCGAAGCGGACGCCCAGGGCGATGAGCAGGTCCGTGTTGTACATGCCCATATTGGCGGCATAGCTGCCGTGCATGCCGGGCATGCTGACGAAGTTTGGATGGTTGGCGGGAAGCGCGCCCAGACCCATGAGGGTACAGACGCCTGGAACGTCGATGGTTTCCACCAGCTCGCGCAGATCTCCGGAAGCGCCGGCCGCGACCACGCCGCCGCCCGCATAGACGAAGGGACGCTCGGCTTCCCAGATCATTTGCGCGGCGCGGCGAATCTGTCCCGCGTGGCCCTCCGTCACCACTTTATAGCCAGGCAGGTGGATGGAATTCACCGGCGCGTAGTGCCCCTGCGCGATAAAGATGTCTTTCGGCACGTCGACCAGCACCGGGCCGGGGCGGCCGCTGGAGGCGATGTAGAACGCTTCATGGACAATCTGCGGAAGGTCTTCGAGCTTCCTCACCATGTAGTTGTGCTTGGTGCAGGAGCGCGTGATGCCGAAGGTGTCGGCTTCCTGGAAGGCGTCGCTGCCGATCAGCTTGCTGGTCACCTGCCCGGTAAGAGCGACGATCGGGATCGAATCCATCATGGCGTCCACCAGGCCGGTCACGAGATTGGTCGCGCCGGGACCGGAAGTGGCGCAGCAGACGCCCACTTTCCCGGTGGCCCGCGCATAGCCTTCCGCCGCGAAGCACGCGTTCTCCTCGTGCCGCACTAATACATGCCGGATGGGGTGATCGTAAAGAGCGTCGTAGAAAGGCAGGGTGACGCCCCCCGGATACCCGAAGAAGCAATCCACCCCCTCCCGAACCAGACATTCCAGCAGCATCTTCGCGCCGCTCATCAACGTAGACATAAATTGTTCGCCTTCTCGCCTTCAGGAAACCTGCCGCATAAACAAAAAAGGCCACCAGCCGGTTTTTCTTCCCCGCTGGTGGCCTTCGGAACCTCGACCGAACGGCCTCAAGCGGGGCCGGATACGATGACCAAAATATGAATGCTGTTTACCCGGACCACGGAGGCATCAGTTCGAAACTGGCGGGATGTGGTGCCGTGAAACATCGCTATGGGCAAGAATAACTGGAAAGCGGGGGAAATGCAATGGGCATATGTCATTAATAATGTTAATAGGACCATTTTCGCCGCATCAACGCGCTTGCGGGTTCTTTTTCAGAAAACGGTCCATCCAGTCGAGTGTCCGCACGGCCGCGTCCACTCTGTGCTTGGGCTCCGTGAAGCCGTGGCCGGCGCGGGGATAACGAACCAGCGCGCTCTCCACGCCGCGCATCCGCATGGCGGTGTACATCTCCTCGGCCTGGGTGATGTGGACATCGTTATCGGCTTCGCCGTGCAGGAACAGAGTCGGCGTGGAGACGTTCTTCACATGGGCCAGCGGCGACCATTTCCAAAGCGCCGCGAAGTTATCGCCGTCCCAGGGAAAGCCGTTAAACTCCACGTGTACCAGGTCCTGATAGAGCGAAGTGGCGTAGAAGCTGATCAGGTTGGAGAGACTGGCCACGGAAACGGCGGCCTGGAAGCGCGCGGTCTGCGTGATCACCCAGTTGGTCATGAATCCGCCGTAGCTCCCGCCGGTTACGCCGAGACGCGCCGGGTCGATGTCCGTTCGCTGCTTGAGCACATGATCGGCGCCGGTCATCAGGTCCTTGTAATCGCCGCCGCCCCAGTCGTTCAAGCAGCCGTCGGAAAACTTCTGCCCGTAGCCCGAACTACCGCGCGGATTGATGGCGAGCGTGGCGTATCCACGCGCGGCATAAAGCTGGTAGGTGGGATTGAACGCGTACCCGTGCATGCCATGCGGTCCTCCATGAATGGAGAGAATCATGCCGGACTTCGACGCGTTGTCCGTATCCGGATACAGCCAGCCCTCGACCCGCGTGCCATCGAAGCTCGCATACTCGATACGCTCGGGACGGCTCAGCTTCCACTCGCGAACAGCGGCTTCGTTGAAATTCGTAAGGGCCACCGGCTTCTCATCGAGCCGGTACACTTCCCGCGGCGAAACGGGATGGGTCCAGGTATAAAAAATTGCGCCCTTATCCGTAATTGCGAGCGAGCCGGCCTGACCGTCATCCGAGAGGAGCGGAACCGAATCGCCGCCGTTAACGGAAACGCGGTAGACGAGCACGCGGCCGCGGTCGCTGGCGGTGTAGAGAATCGACCGTCCGTCCGGCGACCAGACCGGCGAGCTGCTTCTGCGGTCAAGCGAGGCGTTCAACTCGCGAGCTGGGCCGCCGTTCATGGGCACCAGCCAAGCGTGATCGTCCTCGGCCACGCTGTCGATCGTGGTCAGCTTACGCTTGGTGGCCACGCAGGCGATGGCGCTGCCATCGGGCGAAACCACTGGATTCATCTCGACGCCGGGAGTATTTGTCAGGCGTCGCGTCGCGCCGGTGCGGACGTTCACGGCGAAAATATCGTAGTTGTGGACGGCGTCAGGATCGCGCTCGCGGTTCGAAAGAAAAACGATTTCATCGCCCTTGCCTCCCCAGTCGATGGAGTGCTCGTCGTACTCGCCCTGTGTCAGCGCGCGGGGCGTTCCTCCGCTGGCGGGGACCACGTGGATGTGGCTGCGCCGGTTGTCCGAAAGAGCGGTGCGCGATTTGTAGAGGATGCGGGTGACGACAATCGGATCCTGAGTCGAAGGCGGCGGCTCGAGCGTTCCCGCGAATGCGAGCTGCGTGCCGTCGGGCGACCATGCCAGCGTGTTGCCGGACTTCGAGAGAAAGCCGTTGCCGCGCTGGGAATCGCAGACGCGCGTGATGCTTCGCGTCGCCATATCGAGCGTCCACAGCGCCCGCTTGCCGTCTTTGGAGGCGAAGAATGCCACGCGCTTGCTGTCCGGCGACCAGCGCAGAGTGGAAGCGCCTTCGGGCAGGGCCGCCACATCCGTTACCGCCCCGCCCGAGCCGGGAACCTGCATGACACGCGATACGGAGCGATTGTTCCACAGGCTGTGCGTGGTTACCGTGAATATCACAATCGTTCCGTCCGGCGAGGGACGCACTTCGCCCACCTCGGGCAACCCTACCAGGTCGGCAGGCTCGACGGCGCGCGGAGCGCTCCGCAGATCAAGGGCGAACAGCAACGCCAGAGCAACGCACGCGGCTTTCATGTAACTCATTATGATCGCAAAGGCTGCCCGCAACCGGTACCGCGCTAAAATCTACCCATGCCGCGATACGCCGCCGTTGATATCGGCAGCAACTCCGTTCGATTGCAGGTAGCTGAAACCGTTCCTTCCAGCAACCCCGATGCCGCCCCGCCCCGCATTCTGGCCACCGAGCGCGAAGTGACACGCCTGGGCGAGAGCGTGTTCCGCCAGGGCCGGGTGAGTCCCCAGGCCATCGAAGAAACCTGCGGGGTCCTTTCCCGCATGGCCCGCATTTATGAAAAATATAACGTCGCCGGCATCCGTGCCGTGGCCACGAGCGCGATCCGCGACTCCGGGAATCAGGACGAGTTTCTGGCGCGCGCGTCGGAAGCCATCGGCACTCCGGTTGAGATCATCTCCGGCGTGGAGGAATCGCGTCTCATCCACCTGGGCGTGCAATCCCGCTGGCCGCAGAAGAACCGGAAGCTGGTGATTGTCGATATCGGCGGGGGAAGCGCGGAGATCGTCCTGAGCGAAGAGGGCCGAATGGCGGCGGCTTTCTCCAAGCCGCTGGGAGCGGTCCGTCTCACGGAGGTGTTCATTAAGAACGATCCGCCCACGGAGCGGGAACTGCACCGGCTGGACGAGTTCATCGCAGCCAAAATTGCCTCGGCCGTGCGGAGGGTCGGGGCTGTCAAAGTGGATCGCGCGATCGCCACCTCGGCGACGGCCGCGGCCGTGGTCTGCGCGATCAATCGCGTGCCGCGCTCTGAGAGGGAGAACGCGGACCGCCTGCGCGCCACCGCGCCTCAAATCAACAAGCTGTTCCGCGCCATCTCGACCCAGAACGCGGCCGCGCGGCGCAAAATTCCGGGTATTGGCCCCCGGCGCGCCGAAATCATCGTGGCGGGCCTCGCGGTCCTTCGCCGGATTCTGCAGGATCTGGGGCTGCCGTCGGTTCACTATTCTTCGGCCGGCGTTCGCGATGGCATCATCGCCGATCTGGCGGCGCGCGGCGTGGGCCGCGACCTGTCCCGCCCCAGCCCGGAGCAGCGCCGCGCGGTGGAAGAGCTCGCCCGCCGTTTTGGCGTTCCGCTGGCGCACGCCCGGAAGGTCGCCGATATGGCGCACATTCTGTTCGACTCGCTTCACGCAATACACAAGCTGCCCGCCGATTTCGGGAAACTGCTCCACGCCGCGGCCGTCCTTCACGATGTGGGCCACTACGTAAGCGATACCCGGCATCACAAGCATTCCTTTTATGTGATCGACAATTCCGATCTGCCCGGTTTCACGGACCGCGAGCGCCACCTGATCGCGCACCTGTGCCGCTACCACCGCAAGTCCATGCCGACTCCTTTGCACAGCAGCTTTCAATCCCTGCCCGCGGAAGACCGGAGATCCGTGGTGTATCTGATTCCGCTGCTTCGTCTGGCCGATGCGCTCGACCGCAGCCGGCGGCAGTTGATAGAGGGCATGGAGTGCCGCCTGCGGAACGGCGATATACAGATCCGGCTGCGCTCCGAGATGGATCCGGATCTGGAGATCTGGGCCGGCGAGCGCGTGACCGACGCGTTTCAGGAAGTCTACGGCCAGCGTCTGGTGCTGGTGAAGTCATGAAACCCAGCGGCAGCCAGCCCATCGCGGAGTACGGTGCAAACCAGGCGGTGCATCGTCTGCGCACTCTGGCCTACGAGATCAACCGGGTGGCCAAAAGCGGCGATCCGCAGGCGATTCATGACGCCCGCGTGGCGAGCCGGCGCCTCGCGCGGTGCTTGCACGTGTTCCGCCAGTTTTTTCCGAAGCGCGAGAACGAGCGCATTCTGCGGCGCCTCCGCCGCCTGCTGGGCCTTGCCGCCAACGTGCGGAATTGCGACATCGCCCTCGAATTGCTGGCGGCCAGCGGCATCGCACGAACCGATAAGATCGCCGCCAACCTGACGGAAGAGCGGCAGAAAGCGGCCCGCGATTTGCGTTTGCTCACCCAGCGGTGGAACCGCCGGGAGGCGGTGCGGCGGTGGCGCGAGCGCATAGGATTGTGACTGTGGCCGGAAAGACCAGGCGAAAAGCTAAAAAGATTCGCTGGAATGTCTCGGAGACGGCCTACGAGAACGCTCTGGCGGAGCTTCCCAGGTTAGCGGACGCCTTCTTCGAACAGGGCCGCGCCGTCGTGGCCCCGCCCGACGGGATGGCGCCCTCCGTCCACCAACTGCACGCCTTCCGCCTGGAGGCCAAACGGTTCCGCTACACGCTGGAGTTGTTTCAGCCCTGCTACGGCCCCGAATTCGAAACGTTCCTGCAATCGCTTCGCGCGATCCAGCAAGCGCTGGGGGAGATGAACGATAGCGCGACCACAGCCCGATTGATTGGGGAAGGGAACTTCAAGGGCCTGCGCGGACGCCAAACCTTTCTGGCGTTCCTCGGCTTGCGAATGAACGAAAAAGCGGCCGAATTCCGGCAACTCTGGAGCGAACGGTTCGATGCTCGCGGCGAGCAGCGGCGGTGGCACGAGTATCTGAGCGGCAAGGCTTCTAAAGAAGCCGCGCGTTAAACCGCCTCGCCGTCGTGGTGCAAACGGTGGGACGCGCCAGCTTCCTTGACCTTGTAGGTTTCCACCTTCGAGCCGGTGGGACCCTCCTTGGTCCGCGCCAGCAGCGTCTGCCGCTCCGTCTTTGACATCGGCTGGAACGTTTTGCACGCGACTACGTTCTGTTCCAGCTCTTCCACCGACTGGACACCCGAAACCAGGGTGTCGATATCGTGGCTCCACGTGAAGCGCAGGCACTCCGGGATGCTGGCGATCCGGTTCTTGGTGATGTTGCCGATCGCATTGCTCTTCATGGCGAGCAGGCCAAGGCCCTTCTTGCGGATGTTCGGCAGAACCGAGTTGATGAAGCTCAGATAGTGCGGGTCGATCAGGTTGACCGGATGCTGCACGGTCTCCCAGCCATCGTAGCCGTCGAGCAGACGCTGGTGCACGGTGGGATCGTGGTGTCCCGTGAAGCCGATGTGCCGGACCTTGCCCTGCTCTTTGGCTTTGACGAACGCCTCCAGCGACCCCTTGGGGCCGAAAATCTTGTCCACCTCGGCATGCGTGCTCACCTCGTGGCACTGCCACAGGTCCAGATAATCCGTGCGCATGTTCTTCAGGCTCTCTTCGAGCTGCCGCATGGCGCCGTCGCGGTCGCGCAACTGCGCCTTGGTCATGAGCAGAATCTTCTGGCGCTTTCCGCCCGCCAGCGCCTTGCCGTAAGTCACGTCGCTTTCGCCGTTGTGATACTTATGCGCGCTGTCGAAGAAGTTGATGCCCAGATCCATCGCGCGGTGGATGATGCGGATCCCTTCCTCTTCGCTCTTGGTGCGCATGTGGTATCCGCCCAGCGTGATCCGCGAAACCCGAAGTCCGCTCTTGCCAAGCGTGGCCATGGGCATGGGGGTGTCCGCCAGGGCTTTCAATCGGGCGGTTAGCGCCGCCCCGGAAATGTGCAAAAACGATCGTCTGTTCATGGGCATTCCTTGCTTCGGTTTGGGGACCATGATATCACTACTTCGCGGCATGTTATGAAAATTCTGGTTACGGGCAACATGGGTTACGTGGGACCCTGCGTAACTCGTCATCTTTCCACTGCTTACCGGGACGCAACCATCGTGGGTCTGGATACGGGCTTTTACGCACCTCACTTGCTTCGTAAGGATGGTATCTTGCCGGAGTGCGAAATCCCACAACAGTACTTCGCGGATGTCCGCAAGCCGCCCGCCGGATTACTGGAAGGCGTGGACGCGGTGGTCCACCTGGCCGGCATCTCGAACGATCCCATTGGCAACGTGTACGAAGCTCCGACGATGGACATCAATTACAGGTCTACCGCGGAACTGGCACGTCAAGCACGCGATGCCGGCGTGCGTTCATTCGTCTTCGCCTCCTCGTGCAGCGTGTACGGCTTCTCCGAGGACGGTCCGAGGACTGAGCAATCCGAGGTCGGGCCAATTTCCGCTTATGCTCGATCCAAAGTGCTCGCCGAACGGGCATTGGAGCCGCTTGCGGATAGGAACTTCACGGTGACGTGCCTGCGGTTCGCAACCGCGTGCGGGGTGAGCCCGCGTTTGCGGCTTGATCTGGTGGTGAACGACTTTGTCGCCAGCGCCCTTTCCGTCAATCGCATCGACATCCTCAGCGACGGGACTCCGTGGCGCCCGCTGATCCATGTGCACGATATGGCACGGGCCATGGAATGGGCCATCCAAAGGTCGGGTCCCTTCCTGGTCGTGAACGTGGGCAGCCAGGAAGGAAACTACCAGGTGAAAGAGATCGCTTTCGCGGTGGCGGACGCCATCTCCGGAGTGAAGATCGCAATCAACCCGGACGCTCCGTCCGACCGGCGGTCGTACAAGGTGGATTTCCGGCTCTTTCGCAGCCTCGCTCCCGATCACCAGCCGATCTACGATCTCCCCACGACCATTGCCGAGCTGCGCGACGCCCTGCGCGAAGCCGGCTTCAACGATCCCAATTTTCGGGAGTCCCAGTTCATCCGGCTGCGAACCATCCGCAGGCTTGTGGAGCAAGGTCTTCTGACACCGGACCTTTCTTGGTCGCTCCGCCCTCGGACTGCAACGGCGCTACAATAGCCCAGACCGAGGTTCAACTTATGACTACCCGCGCTATGAGGGTTGCTCTCTGGGCGCCCTGTATCTTCCTGTGCGCCCCGCTTTGCGGACAGGAGTTTCGAGCCACCTTGCAGGGAACCGTCACGGATGCCTCTAAGGCCGCCGTGCCTTCCGCGGAGGTTGTTCTGCGGAACGTGGATACCGCCGTCGAGCGAATTGGCCAAACCGGTCAGAGCGGCGAGTACCTGTTTCAGTTTGTGGCGCCGGGTAACTACTCGCTGACCGTGCGAGCGGCCGGCTTCAAGACGGATGTGCGGGACGGCATCCGGCTGAGCCTCGGCGATAACGTTCGCCTGGATCGCGAGCTGGCGGTCGGTCAAGCCACGGAAACCATCTCGGTGTCGGGCGACGTTTCCGTCGTCCAGACCGAATCGTCTTCGCTCGGCTCCGTGGTGCAAAGGGACATCATCGAAAACCTTCCGCTCAAGGGTCATAGCAGCCTGTTCATGTTCACTCTCGCAACGGGAGTCGTGAACAACCGGTACGGCGAGGATACGAGGCCCAACGACACCATCACGAACACCTCGTATTCCTCCAATGGCGCCCCAGTGGCATCCGGCGATGTCTCCGTGGACGGCGTGGCCAACACCGTCAATGTGAACCGTGGCGTGAACATCTCGCAGTGGGTGCCCGCCCAGTTCGCAGTGGCCGAGTTCAAATTGCAAACCGGCACCCTCCCTGCCGAGCACGGGCGCTCCGGCGGCAGCATCATGAATCTGGTGATCAAGTCCGGCACCAACGAGCTGCACGGGGACGCGTACGAGTTTTTGCGCAACGCGGCGCTGGACTCCAACCTGTTCTTCAACAACCAGGCTGGCCAGCGGCTGGCGCGATACGGATCGAATACCTATGGCTTCAGTCTCGGCGGACCGATTTACTTGCCCAAGATCTATAACGGGCGCAACCGCAGTTTCTTTTTCTTCAACTTTGAAGGCTCGCGCGAGGGCAACGGTCTGAACACCGTGTTAAACGTGCCTACCGCGAAGATGCGCACGGGCGATTTCTCGGAATTCGGAGGCGCAATCTACAATCCCTACTCCGTTCGGACCGTAAACGACGTGCCCACGCGCGATCCCTTCCCCGGCAACATCATCCCCCAGTCCGTGCAGGATCCAGTGGCCCGCAACCTGATGAGCTATTGGCCCACGGCCAATCAGACAGGGCCGGATCCCGCCCGGCCCTACGTGCAGAACTACGCCTTCTCGGACAAGTGGCCGCGCGACTATGACACTCTGGTTCTGAAGTTCGACCACCAGTTCAGTTTGCGCAACCTGATGTTCGTCCGTGTGAACCAGGGCGAAGGGCGGCTGGTCTTCCCGCACCGGTTCGATGGGGACGCTACAGGCGGCAGGAACAGAGTCAGGCGGCCGCACTTCGGTGTCGCCATCAGCGACACCTTCCTGTTGAGCCCCCGTACGACAATGGACGTCCGGCTGGGGTACGCGCGCGGCGTGGAAGATAACAAGCCCTGGTCGGACGGGTTCGATCCCGTCTCGCTGGGTTTCCCTTCCTCGTACGGGAGCCTGATCCAGGGAAAGGCGTTTCCGACCATCGGCGTTTCGGACTTCGAGAGTCTGGCCGGAAGCGCGCTGATTCTCGATCCGGGCGACACGTGGTCGCTGCAGCCCAGCGTTTCCATGCAGCGTGGCAGGCATCTTTATAAGATTGGCGGCGAGGGCCGCCTCCTTCGCGGAAATTACTTCCGCAACACGCATCCCTCGGGCAGCTTCAGCTTCGGACCCAATCAGACCGGAGGGCCTCGCGCCGACACTCCTTCGGGCGGGTTTGGACTGGCCTCGATGCTGGTCGGCTTCGGCTCGGGCTTTATGCCGTTCAACAACGGCGTCTCCATCCAGAACGTCTACTACGGCCTCTACTTTCAGGACGACTTCAAAGTCACACCAAAGCTCACCTTGAATTTGGGAGTGCGCTGGGAATATGAGACGCCGCGCACCGAACGCTATGACCGTACCGTTCGCGGATTCGCTTACGGCGTTGCCAGCCCGCTTCAGGTCCCCGGTCTGAATCCCACCGGCGGTCTGGTATATGCCGGAGTGAACGGCCAGCCGCGGGGCCTCTATGCGCCGGATAAGAACAACTTCGCGCCGCGCGTAGGCTTCGCGTACAGCCTTACTCAAAAATTCGTCCTGCGCGGCGGCTACGCGCTCAGTTACATTCCGGTCATCGGTTCGGTTCTGCCCACCGGGTTCAGCAACGACACGCCGTGGGTTGCCTCCACCGACGGCGGCATCACCGTCCGCGACCGCTTGAGCAACCCCTTCCCGAACGGGCTGCTGCCTCCCATCGGAAACTCGCAAGGCCTGCTCACGCTCGTGGGGCAGAGCGTGTCCTTCATTGAGCCCGCCGACCGGTATCCGAAGTTTCACAACTGGCAGCTCAACGTGCAGCGCGCGGTTCCGGGGCAGGGCCTGATTGAGGTGGCATACGTCGGCAGCCGTGGAATCAATCTGATCTCGAACACGGAGCAGTTGAACCAGATCGATCCTTCCCATCTGTCTCAAGGCGCGGCACTCACGCAAACCGTGGAGAATCCCTTCTTCGGTATTCTGGCGACCGGGCCTTTGAGCGGACGCACGGTCCAACGCCAGCAGTTGCTGCGGCCCTATCCGCAGTTCAGCAACGTTAGCCGTTCCAGCCCCGCATTCGGCAACAGCGTCTATCACTCCATGCAGGTGAAGTATGAGAAGCGCATGTCGCACGGAGCCTCCGTGCTCGTTTCCTATACCATTTCGAAGAACCTCACGGATATCGCGGGGCCGCAGAATCACTACAATCGTCAGGCGGAACGGGCGGTCAGCGATTTCGACGTTCCCCAGCGGTTTACCGTGGCGGGCGCATGGGATCTGCCGTTCGGCAGGAATCGGCATTTCCTGAATGGAATCTCGCGGGCGGCCGATTTGGCGATCGGGGGCTGGACACTTTCCACTTTCTCGACCTTCCAGGCCGGCTTTGCCCTCGGATACAGCGTGCAAGGCGGGAATTTCGGGGCGGGCGTTGGAGGAATCCGGCCCAACGTGGTGGGCGATCCCACCGAAGGCGTGAGCGGCAGCCACAGCTCCCGCCTCGGGCGCTACTTCAACACGGCAGCCTTCGCACGTCCCGCCGATTTCACATTCGGCAACCTGGCCTCGCGGCTGCACACGGTGCGCAGCCCTGGCATGAACAACGTGAATCTGACCCTCGCCAAAGACTTCGTTGTAACCGAGCAGGTGAAGCTGGAGTTCCGCGCATCGTCGTTCAACCTGTTCAACCACCCGGTTTTCAGCGGTCCCAACACGCAGGTGGGCAACGCCAGCTTCGGCCGTATTTCGGGTCAGGCCAACATCAGCCGTCAAACCGAATTCGCCTTGCGGCTCGTGTTCTGATTACCTGGTGACGATCCGGGCCGGCGAGGCCATGGCGGCCAGCCGGTCCAGATCGAACTCTTTGTAAAGGTCCAGGCAGAACAGATCGGGCGCCTTTTGGTACTCGACGGGCGCATCCAGCAGGTGCTGAAAGGAAGGCATCCCCTCGCGAATGGTTACTTCTTGGAACAGGCCGGGTTGGAGCGCCGCCGCCAGAAGAGCGATCGCCTGGCTTCGAATGCCCGTGGCTTCGAGACGCAGCCTGGGCGCCTGCATCCACTTCGCCAGCGCGACCAGTTGAGCGGCTTCCAGACCCAGCGGGCGCTCGCCCACGGCCGCGAGCATCTGGGTGTAAGCAGCGGAATTTCCGGGCGCGGCATCGCCGGTGAAGAGCAGGTCCACCGCCAGCACCCGCTCGCCGCGATTGACGCGGTCCGCTACCTCGGCCTGCGCCTGTTTCTTGCCGTGATCGCGCAGGACAATGGCGGCGCCGGTGGCATTTGCATGAATGGCTTTGAAGGACACGGCCGTGGCGCTCAGGCCGTTGCTGAAATCAAAACGGTACGATTCTGTTTCGAGGCCTTTGCTCTTGAGGTTGTCTAGAGCCCAAGCCTGTTTCACCTGAACTTCGCGGTACCGCACAACGTCGGCCAGCTTGGCGCCGCTTCGCTCCCGAGGGAGCTTCTTCGCAAGCGCAAGAATGGTCAGGTTGTTCTCGGGCAGGCCTACGGTCAGCTCCTCCGCGGACTTGATCTCGGCATCCACCGGTATCTCAGCCGTCACGTCAGGCAGACGGAAGTGCCGCGCGAAGAAAGCGTAAGACTGAAGGCGGTTATCCAGTTGGTAGTTGTGGTTGGAAGGGTCCCTGTTCTCGTGCCAGGAGAAGCTCCGCTCCTTGTCGAAAAGCCGGAAGAAGGGTCGCACCTCGTCAAAGATATACGGCTTCACCAGCGGCGCGCGGAAGCAGCAGTCGTCTTCTGCGTTGTAGATGAGCAGGCTGGGCCGTGGCGCCAGCATGGCCGTGAAGTGCGGGTAATCCTGGCCGGCCAGAAGATCGGTGGCATTCTGCTCGATATCGCCGACGTCGCCCGGGCGCTCGAGTCTTGATCGCAGGGACCCGTAGCCGGCAACTGGAACGGCCACGGCGACGCGCTCATCCAGGGCGCTCAGAATAATGGTTTGCCAGCCGCCTCCCGAAAGCCCGGTCACGCCGAGGCGCGTCCGGTCCACGGCCGGATGCTGGTGCAGATAATCGAGGCCTTTGCGCATCGCCAGATAGAACAGCCCGAGCGAATTCGCTCCCACCAGGTCAAGATGCCCGCCGAACCAGTGGCGGTTCTCGGCATGCCCCAGCTCGCCGTAGCTCAGCCATTCCAAGTTGAGCGACATAATGCCCTGGCGCGCCTGGTTGATGCAGCGCTTCTGCTTGTACTCGACGGCTTTTCCGGGCGGGCCGACATGGCCGTTGACATTCAGGATGGCCGGGACCTTGCCCTGCATCTTGTCCGGTTCATACAGGATTGCGGTGGAGTGGAAGCCAGGCACAATCTCGTACCGCAGTTTGCGCATGCGGTAGCCCGGTCCCGAGGGAATCGTGCCGAGGTCCTCCACTTTGAGCGGCGCATCCACCCACTCGCGAGGCCACCCGTGAAAGACCACGTCCCGCAGCAGGCGCTCTCGCAGGCGCTTCGCCTCCGCGCTCCACTGGCCGGCGGAAGTTGGCTGTGGCAGTTGCGGCACTTTCGCTAGCAGGTACTGGCTCAACTGGAAGTTGACGACATCGGGCGTCTGAAGCGGACGCTCCAGTACGCGGGCCACCTGCCGCGGCTCTGTCTGGGTCAAGGCGGTGGTGACGAGCGTGAGAAAGACGGCGACGAGCCGTATTGGTTGACGAAGGTAGGTGCTCATCGGGACGATTCAGAAAACCAAGCGCAGACCAAATTGTACGATGCGCGGATCGGTGGCCGAGAGAATCGTTCCGAAAAGCGGACTGGAAACCACTCCATTGGGGTTGTTGAAGTTAGGCCTGTTCAGCAGGTTGAAGAACTCGCTCCGGAACTGCAACTGTGCACGCTCGTGCAATGGAAAGTTCTTGAAGAGGCTAAAGTCGACGTTGGCAAACCCGGGCCCCCGCATAATATTGCGCCCGGCCGTGCCCGGCACCCCAAGCTCATTGAGCACGAAGGCTGAAGTGTCGAAATAGCGCGCCAGTTGTTCGCCCCGCGGCCGGGAACTGGACAGTTCGGGGTTCGCCGAAACGAGATCGGGGCGCTGCGACCCCATGCCGGTGAACTGACGGTCCAGTCCAGTGACCACATTGTACGGAAGACCGCTACGCAGGACTATAATGCCGTTGGTCTGCCAGTTGCGCACAATCAAGTCTGCAAACCGGTTGCCGGTGCTGCCGATGGGCAACTCCCAGACGAAGGAAGTCACGAAGTTCTGAGTGACATCGAAATTGGACAGCCCGCGCTCCAAGCGGAGGTTGCGAAGGTCGACCGGATTCTCAACGGCAACCTCCACCGTGGAAGAGTTGCTATCGATAAACTTGGAGTAGGTGTAATTTACAAGCACTGTAAATCCCCGGGAAAAGCGTCGCTCCAGGTTCAATTGAAATGAGTGATAACTGGAGTTGCCATCCTGGTACATCCGGCCCATGGAGCTGAAATGAGGGGCGAAGGGCCGGCGGGAGTCCGTGTTGGCAAGTGTGGACTGACCCGGTATGTATGTGGCTGGATTGATCTCCCGAGGCCAGTTCAAGTGCGTGCCCTTGGTCCCCACGTACGCGGCTCGAAGGAGAACGCCTTTCATGAGGTGCTCTATGTTGAAATTCCATTGCTGGATGCTTGCCTGGATGAATTCCTCGGGATACGTGATGGTCAGTGCCAAAGGCTGGAAGAAATCCACATCCGGGCCGAGCTGAAGTAAACGCGGAAAAGGATTGTCTCGCCCCTGATACGGGTCGGTGAAGCTGGGTGGCGCTGGCACCACCACATTTTGGGAGAACGGCTGTGTTGTCGTGAAGCGGTTCAGTTGGATCATCTTGGGCTGGTCCCAGAACAATCCGTATGCCGCCCGGAGAACGGTGCGGGATTTGCCGGTCAAGTCGTAAGCCAGTCCCAATCGGGGGCTCAACGCCTTCAGATACGATGTCGTACCGCTGCGAGGAACGCCCTCGTCGCCATAATAAAAAATTCCCGGAGGGGCGTTCCGATAGACTGTGGAAGTCTTCCCCGCCGCGTAATCGCGCTCACGGAACTGTGCCGTCCGGTTGGTGCGAACAAAGTACGGCGGGATATAGGGTTCATAGCGAAGTCCGGCGTCTACCGTCAGCTTCCTGGTTACTTTAATGTTGTCCTGCACGAAGAAGTTCCAGCCGGTGAAGCGGGCATCGTAGAACAATTGGCCGGATTGCGAGAAACTGGACGGCCTTCCCAAGAAGTAGTCGGCCAAGGCATCGCCGGTAATCTGTCCATTGAAGCCAAATGAGCCGTTTTGGGTGAAGATGGTGCTCCAGTATTGCCGGATGCGCCGGATATCGGCGCCCCATCGCAGCAGATGGCGGCCGTATGTGAGGGACGTCGTGTTGCTGTATTGAAACGTGTTGCGTGTGTTAGGAACCGGATTCTGGGAACTGATACTGAAGTATCCGCTGACACCCACGGAGATTGTTTTCGGCGCCGCCGTGAAAATGTTCACACCGAAATCCGACACGGTTACCGGTGACGGAGTCGGCTGGTCCGTGTTGAGCCGGCTGTACCCGAAGTTGAAAGTATTCACCAGGCGAGGGCTTACAGTCCATGTATGATTGATCGCGCTGTTCTGGTTGCGCGCCAGAAAGGCGTTTCTGGTGGCAAAAAAGTTTCCGGGTATCAGGACGCTTGGTGTTGTGAAGTCGTACAGGAAGTAGCGAACGGAAAGCCGCTGGAAATCCGTTATTCCCTGATCGAACTTAATAATGTACTGGTCATCTCTGGTTGTCCGGGGAAGGGAGTAGGAGATGAAACCATCGGCCCGGTTTGGCAAGGGAAGCAACTCGCCGGTCATCCTCTGGACACTCGGATCCAGGCGGCTGGTGGGTATTACATTGCCAGGGAATGGCGAACCGGTCTCCGGGTCGACGATGGCTCTGGCGCGGGATGAAAAATTGCCCCGACGTTCGGCCTCCGAGGGAGTCAGAGTCAGCAGGTTACTGGGAGCTTCGCTGATGCGAGTCCCCTGGTAGGAGAAAAAGATGAACGACCTGTCGCGTCCATTGTACAGCCGGGGCACAAATACCGGACCGCCCAGGGTTCCCCCGAATTGATTGCGCTTTAGCGTGTCCTGCCCGGACGAGAAGAAGTTGCGCGCGTTCAAGTTTCCGTTCCGCAGAAACTCGAACGCACTTCCGTGCAGTTCGTTCGTTCCCGACTTGGTGACCGCATTCACCACGGCTCCGGAGTTGCGGCCAAACTCGGCATCGAAGTTATTGGTCTGAACGCTGAATTCCTGGAGTGCGTCGGGGTTGGGGAAAGGATTGGCGACATTTGTATAAGGATCGTTCTGGTCGGTGCCATCCATCTGAAAGTTCACCGTGTTGTCGCGCGCGCCATTCACTGAAAAGAAGGTGTTGGCAAGTGTCGAGCTTTGCTTATTTACTCCGCCGCGAGTCGGCAGAACTCCCGCGACAAGGGTGAGCAATTGAGTCGCATCACGGCCGTTCAGCGGCAGGTCCACCATGCGCCGCGAATCGATCACCTGCTTCAAGGTCCCCGTTTGCGTGTCCACGGGGGCCACTTGCGCGGCTACATTCACAACCTCGGTTACCTGACCCACCTCCAGCGTGATGTCCAGATCGGCGCGCTGATCGACGGCGAGAAGAATGCCCGTCTGCTCGTAGCGCTTGAAGCCCGCGGCTTCGGCGGTTATGCGGTAATGGCCAACAGGAAGACTGACGAAGGTGTAGTTGCCCTCGTCGTCCGCCACGGTGCGCCTGGCGACAGCGGTGTCCACCTGTACAAGCGCGACGGATGCCGAGGCAACGCGCGCCCCGCTCGTGTCGGTGACCGTGCCGCGGATCCTGGCTCCGGCCGTCTGCGCCCGGAGATCCGCTGCTGCCAGAAACAAAACAACGAAAGCAAGAGAGCCTCTTAGTGAAGTCAGGTACATTTTCGCGTCTCCAGTGTGATTATTCGATGGGCGTACCGCCGTAAAACATCTGGCGCAGCAAGGCTTGGCTGTGGTTCGTCTGCCGCCTCAATTGCTGCGACCGCTCCAACTCCTCGCGTGCGAGATCTTCCCTTCCCTGCCGCTTGTGCGACTGCGCCAGCAGAAAGCGCGCTTGCCAGGAATCCGGTTGCGCCTTCAGCGCCAGAGCGAGATGTCTTTCCGCTTCTTCGGCCCGATTTGACGAGCGGTAATAGCGCGCAAGCAGGATGTGTCCGTCGGCGAAATCGGGACGGGAGTCCAGCGCGCCTTTCAGCGCAGTCATGAAGCCGGCCAGAGTGGACGACGGATCAGGGGTCAGGTGAAACTGCGCCGCGGCTCGAAGATGGAGGGCCAAAAGGTTTGAGGGATCTTCATGGAGAAGCTTCTCAAGGTGCGCGAGAACCTCCCGATGGCGATTGGCATCCAATAGCAGCGCGGACAGGAACAGGTGCGCCGGCATATACTTCGGATTCTTCGCGATCAGCGCCCGGCATGTCTCCTCAGCCTGTCTCGCGTTGCCAGTCACCTGGGCGATCAGCGCCTGTCCCAAGCGAAACTCCGGGGCCGCCGGAAACCGTGCGATTGCATCCTGGAACACCTTATGGCTCAGTTGAGGAGTGCCGGCCTTGATTCCGAGGAGTCCCAGCGGCACATAGGCCCGAGCGTCATTCGGGTCGATGTCCACCGCGGCTGAGAACTGCTCGAAGGACTCGCGATATCTGCCACGCCGTTCATATGCCGAGCCGAGAATCCAGCGCGCGTACTTGTTAGCGCGTGTCTGCTCGTGCCTGGAGTGCAACAAATCGATCGCGTCTTCACTTCTCCCCAGCGCGAGCAGTGCGCTCGCCTCGCCAAGCAGAGGCGTCAAACTGGAGGCATTGCAATGCCGCTCCCGGGAAAATTGGGTTGCTGCTACCTCGTAGAGCCCCCTCGCGAGCAGTTCCTGCCCGATTCCGGCGGTGACCGTGCACTTCTTTGCTGGAACGGCTCGCAGACTGCGGCCGATCTCTTCGGCCGATCCTGCCCGCGCCTCCGCAAGCAAGTTTCGCTTCAGAATGTCGTCGTCGTGCGGAGCGAGGCGATGGGCCCGCCGCAGCAGCGGAAGGGCCGACCGCGGTTTGCCCTCGTCCAGGTAGACTGAGCCGAGATTCAGCAGCGCCGTAATGTTTTCCGGGTCCCGCTCGAGCGCGGCAGCATACTCGCGAATGGCTTCTGGAATGCGGCCGAGCCTCGCCGCCGTATTGGCCAAATTGACACGTAGCGCCGCGGAGTGCGGGTCAGCGGAAACGGCCCTGCTGAAACAGCGATGGGCTTCCTCCAGCTCGCCGTTTGAGACGTGGTTCATTCCGCACGCGTACCATTCGGCGGCGGAACGCACGGTCTGCTGGCCCGCGCACAGCAAGAGCGGAAACAATGCCGCAAGGCAAAGCGCCTTGGTCAGTCAAACCTCCCGGGGGTAGAGTAGCATCGCCATTATTCCGCAGGCTCTAGTTGGGTGTCAACGCCAAGTCTAAATGAAGCGCTAAGACAGCAACACAGATTTAGCGCGCTACCCGGCCT
>JBBDWK010000004.1:0-51057 GCA_040902885.1 Bryobacteraceae bacterium
ACCTGCTGCCTTTTTGTTGACACCAATGTCCCTTTAATTATGCGCGGCTGTATATCGGCCGCTCCCCAAGTCGTATTCGGGTTTAGAAATGCTCGTGGAAAAAACACGCGCAATTGGAAGTCGGTCACCCGTTGGCGGCCGACGTTCTTAACATCGGCGACGAAAGAATACACGTGGCGATCGGCCTGTATCCTTGCATCCCTATAACCAGTGACAGGAATCAGGTCATATTCAGCGTAGGCGCTGAAAACGGCTTCGGGCAGAAGCGAGCGCAGGTTCTCGAGCACTTCCGACTCCTCCCTGAACTCTACGCGCGGATTCATGAGCAGGACGGAGCGGATGCCCTCCAGACTTACGCCAGCCTGCTTGTAGAAGAAAATCGGCATAGACCGCCCCAACGCATGCGTCATAAAAGCCGCAACTGCGATCTCCTGTTCTAACCATACGGATCCGCGGGTGACGGTCCTGCCGTCAGGAGTGAGGACATCGCCGCGCTGGTGCATTATGCAAATAAATCCTGCTGAGCGGAATAGCGCCTTCAGGATATGGCTGCTCAGACCTTCTGCCGTCGATTGAGTGTCGGCGAAGTACGGCTCGAAATCTGGCCGAACCTCCCGAATAAGAGCGCAGACGTCGCTGCCAAGCTTCTTCTCGGCGGTCGTGTACTGCCCACAGCTGACGAATATCAAAGGTTTGTCAGACATGGCTGGCTGAACACCAACAATATCACGCCTGCCTGACGATCAGTTCGTCGGATATCGACCTCAATTCAGCAACTTAGCGGGAATATGGCCTGATAGGTACCCACAAACGATAGATCTTATCGGGAGCGCGCCGGTGAGCATGGCTGAGGCGCAGCCGAACGTTTATGCCGGCGCGCTTTCGATAAGACCGTTTCAAATCAGGCGCTGGCGTTTGCGGCGGGCGCGGCAGCTATGGGTATTGACCCGCTTGTTCTGTAGCGCGAGTGCGGACAGTTCTTGAGGCAGAGTGAAGACCACATGGAAATAGCTGGCGCCGAGAACTCGTCGGAGCGAGCGGCGAGCCACCGGTTGCGGGCATTGCTCTGGCACTTTGGGCCTTCCCGGCCGGAAGCGATAGTTGCCCTTGCAAGAGGACAGCGGGTACCCGATACATCTGAGAGGACAAATGTTTTGTAAAATGTGCTGGTGTCCTCTGGTTGGCAGAATCTCCGTGTGGACGATGACGGCCTGATGACTCCCGAAGTCGGCGGCTGGGCGGAGACGAAGTATCGCCTTTTGGCCCTCTACGACGAGTTGTTCTCGACCGGCATGAAGAACAAGTGGAAGCGAGTCTATCTCGATTTGTACGCCGGGGCCGGGTACAGCCGAATCCAAGGAACGAGCAAATTCCTAAAGGCGTCGCCCATGATCGCCCTGACGGTTACTCACCCTTTTGACAAGTATATCTTTTGCGAGGGACGCGAAGACCTCTTAGACGCCCTGAAGGCTCGTGTGAAGCGGATCGGGCCTCAAGCCAATGTGGCGTACATCCTAGGCAACTGTGACGCTGAAATCGAGAAGATTTACAAAGAGATACCCAAGGGGTCATTCACGAACAACGTGCTCAGCCTTTGTCTGGTGGACCCATTCGACTTCGGGCTCAAGTTCGAGACTTTGCGCAGGCTTTCCACTGTCTTCATGGATTTTGTCGTCCTGCTCGCCATCGGCATGGATGCGAATCGTAATTATGAACATTATGTTGAGGGAGAGTCCACTAAGATTGACGAGGCGCTTGGGAATACGAAATGGCGGGAACGCTGGAGGGCCGTCGGGATCAGGAGGAGCGACTTCAGGGCGTTTTTAGCCGGCGAGTTCTGCAGGAGCATGGAATCTCTTGGTTACCTCAAGAAGCCGCTGGATCGCATGAAGCTGGTCCGGTCCGTAGAGAAGAACTTGCCGCTTTACTACCTGGCGCTATTCTCTCGGAGTGAGACGGCCTTCAAATTCTGGGATGATGTGCTCAGGTACAGCACCGATCAGAAGAACCTTTGGGATTGAACTTCGATGTCACTGCTTTCAAAAATTGAGTGGACGGATGCAACCTGGAACCCGGTTCGCGGCTGCACGAAGGTGAGTCCCGGTTGCAAGCATTGCTACGCGGAAAGGTTCGCGGAGCGTTTCCGCGGAGTGAAGGGACATCCCTTCGAGCAAGGCTTCGATCTGCGTCTCGTTCCAGAGAAGCTTGGTGAACCCCTGCGCTGGAGCGAGCCGAAAATGATATTCGTCAACTCGATGAGTGATCTGTTCCACGAGGGCGTCCCGCTTACGTATATTGAGAAGGTGGCGGCGACGATGCGGCTTGCGAACTGGCACACCTATCAGGTGCTCACGAAGCGCTCCGAGCGCCTGCGGGAACTGCTTTGCGGGCCGCTCCGGGCAGCCGCAAATGATGCACATATATGGTGGGGTGTGTCAGTGGAGGACCGTAAGTACGGTCTGCCGCGAATCGCCAACCTTCAAGCAACTCCTGCTACTGTTCGTTTCCTCTCCGTGGAACCGCTCCTGGAAGACGTCGGAAAGCTGCCGCTACATGGCATCTCTTGGGTCATTGTGGGCGGCGAAAGCGGACCCGGCGCGCGGCCGATGAAAGAGGAGTGGGTTCTTTCCATTCGCGAAGAGTGCAAAGCCGCCAACGTTCCATTCTTCTTCAAACAGTGGGGCGGCGTGCGCAAGAAAGCCGCAGGCAGGACGCTTCGAGGCCGGACTCACGATAATTTTCCCGGGCGTGTACGGAACCCGACGTTGCCGGCACTGCTGCGCCTTAAACACGCACTCGAAATCGAAAACGCCGCGCTCGTGCAGTTGGTCTAAGCGATCGGCGGCTTTCCAAACTTCTCTAATGCGCGGCTGAGGCCCGAATCGAATGCCATATGGACGTGAGGCCGGCGCGCCCGAAGTCAACGTTGGTCCCAAACTGCAACGCAGGACCGCATCGATCGACACGAGAGGATGCTGGTCAAGCCTTAAGTTAGCGCTTATGCCACGGTTCCGCCTGCCCAGCGCCCTCAAAGCCCACTACGCCCCCTCTCCCCATCACTGCACTCACCGCGAAATATCTCCCATCCCTGCAATCACTTCCACCCCACAGCCCTCCGCCACCGCCACTCGCTTCCATAACCTAAAATCGTATGGCCACAAGAAAGCAGCGAGAAGCCAACCGCCGTAACGCCCAAAAGAGCACCGGCCCCCAGACCGCCGAAGGACGCGCTGCCGTCCGCTTCAACGCCCTCAAGCACGGACTCGCCGCCGATGTCCTCCTGCCCGGCGAAGACGAAGCCGCCTTCAATGAAATCCTGGAAGACTTGCGCGCGCGCTTCCAACCCATCGATGCCGTCGAGAACATCCTCGTCAACCAGATGGCCATGGCCTACTGGCGGCAAAGCCGCTACCTGCAGATTGAAGCCGGCTTCTACTCCCTCCGCACGGATGAGCTCCCGCATGACTTTGCCGACCGGTACACGGAAACCTCCCTGCGCTGCCGCCTGGGTTACATTCTTGACAAGGACGCCAAAGGTCCTCAGACCCTGGCCACTCTCTCCCGCTATGAGACCCGCGCCGAGCGCTCCTTCTATAGGGCCCTGCACGAATTGCAGCGCCTGCAGGCGGGCCGCGAAGGCCAACAGGTTCCCGTGCCGGAAGTGGTGGAAGTCTTTGCTGATGAAGAGTTAAAGCATTTTGCCAAACAAAGCCAATTTGCGCCCGCGCCTCCGGACGCCGCCTACCGCGCCGGCGCCCTTCCGGAAAGCAGCGTCCCCAGCTCCGAAGCCGGAAATCGCAGCCCCACGTAAAACGTTCCGAACAGCGCGTACACCGCGCTCACCTCGTCGAAGCGCATCTCGTAAATCAGCCGCTTGAACACCAGCGGGTCGTCGGCGAATAGATCCACGCCCCACTCCCAGTCGTCGAAGCCGATCGACCCGGTGATGATCTGCTTCACATGGTCCGCATAGCGCCGCCCGATCATCCCATGCTCGTGCATCATGCGCTGCCGCTCGGTCATGGGCACGCGATACCAGTTCTTGTCCTCGCCCCGCCGCCGGTCCATCGGATAAAAGCAAAGATACCGGCGGTCCGGTATGCGCGGCCAAAGCCGGGGGGCCATGGCCTTGCGCTGCACCGCCAGCGTCTCTTCGATCTTCTCCTTCCACTCGGGTGAGTGCGGCTTCAAACCCTGCTCGGCCAGCGACGCGTAGACCTTGGTCGTGGTCTCGTACAATCCGAGCTCCACAACGGACAGATAGGACGTCGTCTTCTCCAGATACCGGGAAAGCTGCAGCGTATCGACGCGCAGCTCCGCGCCGGCCAGATCCTCGAAGGAGTCGCGAAAGTGTACCAGCATCAAGTCGCCCTTGTGGCCGAGCAGCGAAAACAACGCGCTGTTCTCCAGTCCGCCCAGGACGGATACCGCCTCGTCGAGCACTTCCCTTCTCCGCCGCTCGTCCTGCGCCTGCCATTCCGCCCATCGGATGCGCAGCATCTGGTGCAATACGCTGGAGCCTTCGATGGTCAGCGGTACCGGAGGCAGGCTGTCGAGGGACGGCCGGACCTGTTCTTCTACTTTCGTCGCATTCATTGGAGTTCCTGATGCTATTATGTCATTCGCTTAGGGGATATGATCTAGCCATGGAACGACGCACCTTTCTGACCAACGCCGGTCAAGCCGCCGCGTTCACCGCCGCCTCGGCAAGCAAAATCGTGGGCGCGAACGACCGCGTGCTGGTGGGGATGATCGGTTGCGGCGGACGCGCGCGCTATGTCTGCCGGCTGATGCGCGAAGCGCCCAATGTCGAGTTTGTCGCCGTCGCCGATCCATGGAAACCCAAGGCCGAGGCCGCGCGCGAATGGGCAGGCCCGGCCGCCAAATCCTTCGGCGACTTTCGGAAGCTGCTCGAGATCAAGGAAATCGACGCTGTAATGGTGGGCACTCCCGATCACTGGCACTGCATCCCGACCGTACTGGCATGCCAGGCCGGCAAGGACGTCTACGTCGAGAAGCCGCTGGCGCACAACATTCGCGAGGGCCGCGCCATGGTGGAAGCGGCGCGCCGCTACAAGCGGCTGGTGCAGACCGGGACGCAGCACCGCTCGGCGCCGCACTTTCCCGAGGTGGCCAAGATCATTCAGAGCGGCCAACTGGGCGAAGTGCGCTACGTGCGTGTCTGGAACTTCACCAACATGGCTCCGGACGGCATCGGCCGCGTACCGGATGCGCCCGTTCCCGACGATGTCGATTGGGACATGTATCTTGGCCCCGCGCCCAAGGTCCCCTTCAATGCCAAGCGGCTCGGTCCCTCCTACCGCTGGTTCTCGGACTATGCCGGCGGCTACATCACGGACTTTGGCACGCATCGCTTCGATACCGTCCATCAGATCATGGGCGCCGATGCGCCGCTTGCCGTCTCGGCCTCGGGCGGCCGCTTCGCCATCAACGATGCGGGCGACATGCCCACCTTGATGCAGGTCACCTACGAGTACCCGAACTTCGTGCTGAGCTATGAGGCGTGCAACATCAGCGCTCACGGCCTGGGCGGCCGGAGTCCGGGAATGAAGTATTACAACTCGCGCGGCGACTTCGACCGGCCGCATGGCCAGGCCTATTACGGCACCAACGGAGCAATCTTCGCCGACCGCATCGGCTACGAGATCTTTCCGGACCGCGGACGCATCGAGCGCAAATACACGAACGTGCCGGACGCCACGCCGCTGCACGCGAAGAAGTTCATCGAGTGCGTCCGCAGCCGGGAGACGCCGCCCGGCGAAATTGAGGTAGGCCACCGTTCCAGCATCATTCCGCACCTGGGCAACATTGCCTTGAAAATAGGCAAGAAGCTCAAGTGGGATGAGGCAAAGGAAGAATTTCCCGGCAAATCGGAAGCCAACAAACTGCTGGGACGCAAAGCCCGCAAGCCCTGGGATCTGGTCTAGCGCAGTGCAACCGCTTCCTGCGGTCGCGGCTCGGAAACCGTTACTGAGCCGCGACCGTAGGGAGCGGACTGCCGTGAGATTCGCGGCGGCATCGCGTCCGGTTCCACCAACCACACTGCCCGGTCTCCGAAGTACGCCATGAGCTTCGCGTTCTCTTCGGGACTCATCTCCCGCGCCCACGCAATACGGGATGCGTCGATATCCGGCTCGTTGTAAACCCAGTCGTCGACCGGGTTGTGGGCGGGTGCGTATCTCACGATGGCGAGGTGACGGCCGGGCCGCGCGTGCAGCTCACTCGCAATGCGCCAGCGGGGCAAACCGAGACCTTCGGTTCCGTACCACATGGAGGGCCACCGGCTTATGGTGAGATTCAAGGGTCCGGCAAGCAACCGAATGACCACTAGCAGGATGCAGAGGGCCGGAATCATATTCGCCATGGCCGGCCGCCAGGCGCGAAGGTGGCGCATGCACTGGATGAGAACGGCGTAAACGATGGCCGTCGCGGGCGCGGCATAGTGGGGGAAGAACCAGGCATTCAGGCACAGGCCGAAGAGGAACACGGCGCCGCAGAGGACGAGAAACCGGATCCGGCGATCCGCCAGCGCCCAGGGCAGCATTGCGAGCGGAATTATCAGGACGATTCCGAAGAAGAAGAAAGCCATAATCCCAAACTTCTTGGCAATGCCGTTGAGATATCCCCGGACGGTGCGGGTCTCCTGAAATTCGGCCAGTTCCATGGACACGTAGAAATCCCTGAACTCCTTGTGCCGGTATGGAGGCTCGGGGTGAGGTTTCTGCCACAGGAAGACTTGCGCCTGGGCATAAGTATTGCGGTTGATCTGGTACGGCAGCGTCCACGGGCTGCCGAAGACACGCCAGTTGTAATAGCCCATTGCCAGAAGCACCGCCGCCAGAGGCGCTGCCACCTGTCCCAGAAAGGCTAATTTCATTTGTGGGGCAGGCCCCCGGCCTGCGGCGGCCTCCCAGGCCGCCTGCCCAAGCACGAAGATCACCGGCAAACTAAGCCAGAGCCCCTCGTAAGGCCGAGTCACCGCGAGAATCGCAAAGCCGCACCCCAGAACGAGCGCGGAGGCGGCACGTGGCCTCCGCATCAGCCGGGGCAGTGCGCCGAGGACCAGTGCGCCGCCCAAAGCCGCCAGACTGCCGCCCCAATAGCTGTTCATCCAGTAGCTGAAGATGCCCAGCCGCATGACGGCGATCATGCCGCCACCCAGCGCCCAGACAGGCGGCAGCCACGCCTGCAGCATCCAGCAGATCGCGCCGCACATCAGGCCGGTCGTCAGCCAGACGCCAAACCAGGGATGCCCGAAGAGGAGCTTCCCCGCGGCCAGCATGACGCCTTGGCCCGGAAAATACATGGACATGTAGGAGGGCCAATGGCTGATGTGGAAGCTTTCAAAGTGCATCCACAGGGGATGCGTAGGGTTGGTGAGCCGTCCGGATGCGAAGGTCTCCCCCGCCAGCAGGTAGCTGAATTCGTCATGCACGAAAGGCTGCGGGACCGGAAACACCGGCAGTAAGACGAGGCGAAGGAGCAGCGCGGAGGCAGTCACGCTCAGCACCGCTAACCAGCGCCGCCGGGCGAGCCGCGTGAACAACTGTCGAACCCGTCTGAGCCGCAGCGGCGCGAAGTGAGGGGCCGCAAGCGCCAGCGTCAGCAGGATCGCTGTAAAACCGGCTTCCACTATGAACATGGTGTAAACGGGTTGCTACGCATCGGCATACGAAGTGTAAACAGCCGTTGACAGCCCATGGGCCGCACGGCGGAGAATCGCGCGAAAACCTGTAAGTCTGGCAAATGGGTGGCCGATTGCGGGTCTCGCTGTGAGTATGCGGCGGCTCTTTCCTTCGATCTCCGATCTTCTGATCCCGGTGTTTGTGATTCTGCTCTTTTCGGGCAGCGGAGGCTGGACGGCATTGCTGTCGGATGGCGACACCGGATGGCATATCCGGACCGGCGAACTGATTCTGGATACCGGAACCGTCCCGGCAGCCGACCCCTTTTCCTTCTCCAAGCCGAACGCGCCATGGTTCGCCTGGGAGTGGCTTTCCGAAGTTGTGTTTGCGCTTATACATCGCGCCGCGGGTCTCAAAGGCCTGGTGTTTCTATCCGGGACCGTGCTGTGCGCCGCGGCGGTCGTCTTGTTCCGGCACATCCTATGGCGCGGCGCTCCACTGCATGTGGCGTTCATTGTGACGCTGCTGGCGGTTGAAGCTTCCCGAATTCACTTCCTTGCCCGGCCGCATATCTTTACGATCCTGCTGGTCCCGATAGCGATGTGGTTGCTCGATCGCGACCGAGTCCAGCCGTCGCGCGCCGTCTGGCTGCTGGTTCCCCTCTCCGCCGTGTGGGCCAATCTCCACGGCGGCTTTCTGGTCCTTATCAGCGCGGTTTGCCTGTTCGCGGTGGGGGCCTGGCTGCGGCGGTCGGGAGCCTGGCGATACACGCTGCTCGCACTCGCCTGCTCGGCCGCCACCTTTGCCAATCCGTATGGCTATTGGCTTCACCTGCACATTGCCCAATACGTCCGCTCGGACTGGATTCTGCGGGCTGTGGCCGAATTTCAGTCGCCCGCCTTCCGGTCCGAGTCGATGTACAAGTTTGAGATTCTGCTCTTCGCCGGAATCTGTCTGGTTCCCGGCCTGCTGCGCCGCAAGGAGTTCGAGACCGCCTTTCTGCTCGTCTTCTGGGCGCACGAGGCCCTGCAATCGGCCCGGCATGTGCCGCTCTATGCGATGATCTCCGCTCCTTCGATCGCGATCGCGCTGACCGGCGTCTGGAACCGATGGACGCACTTGAAGCCGGCTCAATCCATCCTGGGAACGGTTCGGGACATTATGAGCGAAGCGAGCGTTCATGCCGGAAAGACGACACCATGGACCGCCGCATTTCTTGTCTTACTCTATGTGGCTCCCTCCGGCGCGTGGCCCACGGATTTTCCTTCGGCCCGGTTTCCGGTGCCGGTCGTATCCAGAAACGCGGAAAGACTGGTATCGCGGCGTATTCTGACATCCGATGAGTGGGGCGGTTATTTGATCTATCGCCGGTATCCCGAACAAAAGGTATACATGGACGGCCGGAGCGACTTTTACGGCGAGGCGCTTGGACGAGAATATCTGTCGCTGATGCGGGCGCGAGGGGACTGGGCAAGCATTCTCGAACGCCGCGGGTTTCAGTTGGCCTTACTGCCCCGCTCCTGGCCATTGTCCGAAGTCTTAAAACGGGATTCCAACTGGCATGCTATTGACGAAGACCGGCATGCAATCCTCTTTGAACGCGTTGTAAACAGCTCATCACCCCGGGCAGCAAGCCTGTAAACAGGAGTTGACACTCCGGCTCGCGTTCGGATGTCACGAATGCCTGTTAGCCATCACTTACGCGCCCTGGGGTTCGAATTGCAAACAACAAGGCCGCCTACCCTCCATGGGGCGGGACAAACTGCAAGAGGAGATTAATTAATGGGTAATCTACTGACCAAATTGTATGTGAAGCTTCAGATTCTGACAGCCGATCAGGGCCAGGACCTCATCGAGTACTCCTTGGTGGGTGCGCTGATCGCCTTCGGTGCGATCCTTGGCATGCAGAACGTGGCGGACAACATCGAAACGGCCTTCAACAGCATGGGAAGCAAACTGGTGAACTACACCAGCTAAGGCAAAGGCCTTACAGAGGGGCCTGCGGTCTCTTCGCCGCAGGCTTCCGCCGAACTTGATGATGAACTCCATCGCCCTGTGGCCCACCGTCGTAGTCGTGGCTGTCGCCACGGCCACGGATATTCGCACCAGACGAATTCCCAACTGGCTCGTCGTTCCTTTTCTGGTTGCGGGTCTAGTAGTAAGCGCGGCCGTCGAGGGATGGCCTGGAGTGGGCCGCAGTTTGGCCGGCGTCGGCCTCGCGGCTGCTATCTTTGGAGCCTCCTGCTTTTTTGGCGCCATGGGAATGGGCGACCTTAAGCTCGGCGCGGCTGTCGGCGCATGGATCGGGCCGGACCAGCTCATGACCGCTCTGGTTATAACTGGAGCCGCCGGCGGAGTGATTGCTGTAGGATATGCGATTCGTTATGGGCTGAGGCATCCGGGGTCTATCACGATTCCTTATGCCCCGGCCATTGCGGTAGGAACTGTAGTTTCGTTTTTTGCGAGCTAAGCAGTGACACTGACTCATCCATCGCCGCTGGAGTTACCGAGGCACACGCTTTCAGCCGTGCTGATCGGTCCGGACCAGGCGCGCCGGCGAACCATGGCGCACAATCTGGAACAACACCAGGCGGCGATCGTTGAGGAGTTCGGGACTTATCCCAGCCTCGGCAGTCTCGCCAGCCTGGATTGCGACATTGTTCTCATCGACCTGGATTCCAATCGGGAGGCCGCTCTCGACCTGGTGGAGGGCATCAACGCCCAGAACGGCTTTGTCACGGTCATGGTCTACTCGCGCAGCAATGATGCCGACCTTCTCGCGCGTTGCATGCGCGCCGGCGCGCGGGAGTTTCTCGCCGAGCCCGTTTTGTCCACATCGCTTGCGGAGGCCTTGCGGGCATCCGCGCGGCGCATGGACAAAAGTCTCGCCAGGAAGACCGGTGGCAGGATCCTGGTCTTCTGGGGGGCCAAGGGCGGCGTGGGCGTCACCACGCTGGCCACCAATTTCGCGATTGCGCTGAAGAAGGAAGCCAACCGGAAAGTGGCGCTGGCCGATCTGAACCTCCGGCTCGGCGACGCCGCGATGCTGCTCGCCATGCAGAACCAGTTCACGATCCTGGACGCGCTGCAGAACTCCGAGCGCCTGGATCGCGAGTTCGTCTCCACGCTCCTGGTGGAGCATCAATCCGGCGTTGCGCTGCTCGCCGCCTCGGACCAGTACGTGTCCCCGGGTTCCGCCGAGTCGGCGAATATCGGCAGGCTGCTCTCCATTCTTCGGGAACAGTTTCCTTTCGTCGTCGTGGACGGCGGTCCCAGCCTGGGCGAGGGTGTGGAAACCCTGTTCGACCTCGCCGACTGCGTCTACCTGGTGGCCCAGGTGGACGTCCCGGCGCTCCGGAACGCGCAGCGGATCGTGGCGCACTTACAGCGTTCCGGCGAGGACCGGGTGCAGGTCATCCTCAACCGGTATGAGCCTCGCAAGGTCGAAGTGGACGAGGAACGAATTGCCAAGGCGCTGGGGCTGGAGCCGCGATGGAAGGTTCCGGACGACAGGTCGTCCGTCGAGCGCTGCCGGAACTCCGGCCAGCCTTTGATCTTCGAAAACTCGCCGGTTTCTCGCGTTCTGGAGCAGATGGCTCGCGTGATCTGCGGCAAGTCCGCGCAGGCGGAGAAGAAGAAGCGTTTTGGGATTTTCGGGTAAACGGCAATGGAGAAGCTGAGTTTCGAACACGTAAAGGCCGAGATTCATCGGATGTTGCTCTCGCAGCTCGACGTGGAAAAACTTTCGGCCGCCAAAAACGGAATGGCCAGACAGGCCGTGACCGCTCTCGTCCAGGAGATCGTGGCCAAGGAGAGATTTCTTCTCAACACGGCCGAGAGGGAGAGAGTGCAGTCGGATCTGCTGGATGAGATCTTCGGACTTGGCCCGCTGGAAACCCTTCTCAAGGACCCTACCGTTTCCGACATTCTGGTGAACCACAAGGACCTGGTCTATGTGGAGCGCCGCGGCAAGTTGCAGAAGTCCGACATCCGGTTTCGCGACGACCGGCATCTGCTGCAGATCATCGACCGCATTGTGGCGCGGGTGGGACGGCGCATCGACGAGTCCTCTCCCATGGTTGATGCGAGGCTGCCGGACGGATCGCGTGTGAACGCCATCATTCCTCCGCTGGCGCTCGACGGTCCAGCGCTCTCCATCCGCCGGTTCGGCAGCTCTCCTCTAACCGCGGAGCAGCTGCTGGCATACAAGAGCATATCGCCCGAGATGCTGGAGCTGCTGACCGCCGCAGTTCGCGCGCGCCTCAACATCCTGATCTCGGGAGGAACCGGCGCGGGCAAGACCACCTTCCTGAATATGCTCTCGAAGTACATTCCGGAGACCGAGCGGGTGGTCACCATAGAGGACGCCGCCGAGCTGCAGTTGCAGCAGGAAAACGTGGTGCGCCTGGAGACCCGGCCGCCCAATGTGGAGGGCGCGGGAGCCGTGCGCCAGCGGCAGTTGCTGATCAACAGCCTGCGTATGCGGCCGGACCGCATCGTAATCGGCGAGGTGCGCGGGGAAGAGGCGTTCGACATGCTTCAGGCCATGAATACCGGGCATGAAGGGTCCATGACCACCATACACGCCAACACCTGCCGGGACGCGCTGGCGCGGCTGGATTCCATGGTCGCCATGGCCAACCTGAGCCTGCCGGAACGGGCCGTCCGCCAGCAGATCGTTTCGGCGATTTCCATCGTCGTGCAGATCTCGCGCCAGAGCGACGGCAAGCGCAGAGTGATGAACATCGCCGAAATCACCGGCATGGACGAGGGCGTGATCGGCATGCAGGACATCTTCACATTCGTCCGGAAAGGCATCGGGCCGGATGGGAACGTCGTCGGCGCTTTCCAGCCATCGGGCATTCGCCCCAAGTTTCTCGAGCGGCTGCGCGTCTCCGGTGTGGTGCTGCCGCAGGATCTTTTCGAAAGATCGACGGAGGTCAACTAGCGCCGACCATGTTGCTGATACCCATCGTCGTGTTCGTGGCCGTCTTCGCAACCATCGCGCTGGTGTTCGTGGCCTTGACGTCACGGCGCGCGCAGATTGCGAAGCAGACGCTGGCGCGGGTGGACTCCATCGCGGCGGCCGGGCCGCGGAACGTCCCGGACGATGTGCTCGATGTCAGGCGGAAAGAACTCTTCAGCAACGTAACGTGGATCAACGAGTTCCTAAACAGGATCGAAGTCGCGCCCAAATTGCGGCTATTGCTGCATCAGGCGAACATGAACTGGACAGTCAGCCGCCTCATGCTGCTGCAAGTGAATGCGGCGGCGGTGACCGGATACGCCGTCTATCTGCGCACCGCCGCGCTGCCTCTGGCTGTGGCCGTGGGCGCGGCGGCGGGCGCGGCGCCTTTTGTGTTCGTTCTCTCGAAGCGCCAGCGGCGTTTCACTCAATTTGAGCGGGATCTGCCCCAAGCCCTCGATCTTATGGTGAGCGCGATGCGCGCCGGGCATAGCCTTACAGCCGCCATCGGAATGGTGGCCAGGGAGATTGCCGATCCGATCGGAAAGGAGTTCCGCCAGTGCTTCGACGAGCAGAACTTCGGGCTGGAGCTGAGAGCCGCGATGCTGAATCTGAGCATGAGAGTGCCCGTGGGCGATGTCCGCATCCTGGTTACCGCTGTGCTCGTTCAAAAGGAAACCGGCGGTAATCTGGCCGAGATTCTGGAAAGAGTCGCTCACGTGATGCGGGACCGTTTCCGTTTGAGAAAGCAGATTCAAGTCCACACCGCGCAGGGGCGGCTTACCGGCGCGATTCTGACTTTGCTGCCGGCGATCCTCGGAGTGGGCCTGTACATTGTGAATCCCGAGCATATGAGCCTTTTGTGGAAGAGGCCGCTTGGGGTGAAGCTGCTTTACGGCGCGGCGCTGGGCATTTCGCTGGGCGCCTTGACGATACGAAAGATCATAAGGGTTCGGATATAGATGACGGTTATCGACTCATGGATATCGTCTTAGTTGCGTTCTTCGCGATGTTCGTGCTGATCTCCAGCGCGGGCCTTCTGGTATTTCATCGGAAAGCCATGCTGGACCGCTTGAGCGCCGCAGTTGCGGCTAAGTCGCCGACGAAGGATTCCGTGCGCCGGTTTCTGGAATTCCGGTCGAAGACGTCGGTCGAGAAGATTGTCGGTCCGTTCGAGAGAGTGCTTCCGAAGAGTCCGGAGGAAGTCTCGGTCATTCAGAAGCGTCTGCTGCGCGCCGGATACCGCCGCCGGTCCGACCTGAATATCTTTTACGGCTCCAAGGTGCTGACGCCGCTGGTTCTGATCGTCCTGGCGACGGTCACCGGCGCGTATCATTACGGGCCGCTGTTTGTGTACGGGATTGCGGGCGGCCTGGGTTTCCTGCTGCCCGATTTCTGGCTGGGCAAGCTGATCGCGGCCCGGCAGCTCAACATCCGGCTGGGACTGCCGGAAGCGCTGGATCTCTTCGTGGTCTGCGTGGAGGCGGGCCTTGGAGTGGACCAGGCCATGCTTCGCGTCGCCGACGAATTGCGGCTGAGCCAACCGGCCATCAGCCGGGAGTTCCGGATGGTGAATCTGGAACAGAGGGCCGGGCGGCCGCGGGCCGAGGCGTGGAAGAATCTGGCGGAGCGCACCGGCGTGGACTCGGTACGGGCGCTGGTGAATGCCGTGAATCAGGCCGACAGTTTCGGAACGAGCGTAAGCAAGATTCTTCGTGTGTACTCGGATACCCTGCGCATGCAGCGCCGGCAGCAGGCGGAGGAGGAAGCCGCGAAGACCACGGTCAAGCTCGTATTCCCCCTGGTGCTCTTCATCTTTCCGGCTTTGTTCGTGGTGGTGCTCGGTCCTTCCGCAATCGTCATGATGGAGGCTTTTGAAAAGCATTTGTCGAACTAGTCTTGAAAGGAGAAAAAAGATGGACAACGTTTCTTTAATCCGGATCTTCGCGGGCGTATGTTTCCTGATCGTACTGTTCGTCCTGATCCAGCGGCGCCGCAAGCGTATCAACTAACAGCGGCCCCTCGGAGGCGGATTATGGTGCGAGCGAAGGAGCAGTACTGCGTCTTCAATGTCACTCGTCAATCGTTTTTGAGTTTGGGGGTGAGTCCGGCCGAGGCTCGTCCTGGCCGTCTGCGGCTTCGCAGCGACGAGGGCATGACGGCGTTTCCGATCGACGAGGTTTACCTCGACTCCGGCGACACAGTGATTCACGTCGTGGAGCGCCTGGGCCCGCTGCCCGGCGCGCCTCCTCGCATCAGGTGCAGCAGAATGCTGGAATTGCCGGCCAAAACTGCCGTTTCGTCCAATACCCAGGCGGGCGATCAATTGTTGATCTCCACACCCGAGAGAATGCGGGATTACTGGGATTTGGAAAGCAGGGAAAGGAGGAGAATGGCCCGGTCCGAGCTTCCGCTGTTTGCGTGCTACCGGACCGGGCCAACTTCCGCAGCGCATAGAGTTCGCGACATCAGCCTGTCCGGGGCGTATATCCTGACGCAGGACCGCCGGTCGTTTGGAACGGTCATGGACGTGACCCTGCACTATCGCGGAACCGGCAAGGATCCGGCATACATCTGCGCCGTGCGATCCGTGGTGGTGAGATACGGCCCGGATGGCATGGGAATCCATTTTCTGCATCGCAGGGGTTACCCGGATCGAGAGAACCTGGCAACTTTTCTGGCAAGCAGCCATGCGACCGCATGATGGGGCGCGCGCGGAAGACGGGCAATCGCTAATCGAGTTTGCGCTCGTATTCCCGCTTCTGTTTGTGCTGATCGTGAACGTCGTGAACTTTGGCGCGTTTTTCTTCGCGTGGATCACGGTGACGCATGCGGCTCGAAGCGGCGCGCAGTATATGGTGATGGGAGGGGCGACGGTCAACAGCCCGTCGCCGCCGAGCGCGAATCAAATTGCGGCATTGATCGCCAGCGACGCAGCTTCGCTGCCGAATCAGGCCAGTCTGCAAGTGCGCGTCTGCACCCGCAACAACGGCGTTGTTTCGTGCGTGGGGCCGGGCAGCGGCACGCCGCCGGCCGATCCCGAGCCGGTTTTCTACGTACTGGCGACCGTGGATGTCACCTATACCTATCAGCCCATAATCCCCCTATGGGAGTTTCCGAATCTGAACGTACATGCGACGCTGCCGCCCACGACGATTCACAAACGAACGGTTATGAGGATGCTCCAATGAAGCGGCGGAAAGAACGCGGCGCATCGCTCGTGGAGTTCGCCGTCGTATCGCTGGTGCTGTTTACATTGATCTTCGCCACCGTCGACATGGGCCGTCTCATCCTGGTCTACACGAGCGTCGCCAACTCGGCGCGCGCGGGCCTCCGTTATGCCATCGTCCACGGAAGCACCAGGACGGGCAGCGGAACGAACGGTCCCAGCGGGCCGGGCGGGAATCCGCCGGAGGTGGTGACGGTGGTCAATTACTTCGCGGGCGCCGGTCTGGCCGATACCACGAGGCTTGCGGTGAATGTCAGTTATCCGGATGGCAATAACAATCCGGGTTCCCGGGTGATTGTGAGCGTGGTTTATCCGTACGATCCGCTCACCTCGCTGTTCCCCGTGAGCGTGAATCTGAACTCGGTCACGGAAGGCAGAATTGCATTTTAAAAGGGAGTCGTGATGCAGAGACGCGAAGAGGGACAAGCCGTGCTCCTGGTGTTGGTCGCGCTGAGCTTCGTATCGATCGGCGCAATCGGGCTGGCCATCGACGGCTCTCAGATCTACGCTCACCGCCAGATGGCCCAGAACGCCGCCGATGCAGCCGTCCAAGCCGGCGTCATGAGCATATTCAACGGGACTAACGTCGGATCGAACGCATTCGGGTCGACGGCGTTCTCCTGCACCCCCACGGACGCCCGCACGCCGTGCGTCTACGCGAGGATGAACGGCTTTGGACAGACGGCGGACGATACGGTGGCGATTGATTTCCCGGCCTCCGCGCCTGGCGTCAACCTGTCGGCGTTGGACCCGGTGAATCTGATACGGGCCACAGTGACCAGGACCTTGCAGACGGGATTGATGCGGTTCCTGGGTCCCGCGACGTCCACGGTAAGGGCGTCCGCGACCGCCGCCATCAGCGGCGTCGTTTCGCCCGTGCCGATTCTGGTCACTCATCCGACGCTGGACGGCGCGTTCTCCATCGGCGGCAGCGGCAGCATCGCGATCTGCGGCGGCCCGCGCAGAAGCATCCAGGTGAACTCCAACAGCGCCAGCTCGATCTCGGCCGGGGGGAGTTCCGTCGTGGACCTTTCCAAGGCCGGACCGGACGATCCGGGAGACTGCAGCACGGGAACGGGCGGCGATTTCGGCGATTTCGGAGGCCCCAGCGCCTATCCCGGCACGCTGCAATCGGGCACGAAAGGCAAATACATTCAGCCCTCCTCTCCGATCCTCGATCCGCTGGCGTCCGTGCCCGTCCCCGCGGTACCCCCCGCGGCGCCCGCCAAGACGGCCCTCGCCAACGGCGCGAACGGTTGCCCGGCGTCGCCCTCAAAGTCCTGCAACCTGTACTCGCCTGGCCTGTACACCGGAGGAATCGACGTGAAGAATGAAACCGCGGTTTTCAAGCCGGGCGTGTATTACATCGACGGCGGTGGATTCGGCAACAGCGCAAACGGCCTGATGGTGATGGCGACGGGTTTCGCCGCCGATCCGGACACAGGCCAGGGCATGCTGGTTTATAACACTGGTTCCGGTGTCTTTGATATTGGATCCAACAGCTCCGCGAATCTCACGGGCACGCCCGACGTTTCGATTTATAAAGGGATTTTGTTCTTTCAGGACCGCAACGCACCTTCCAAAACGCACAGCCTGGGCGGCGGCGGAGACCTGACGCTGATAGGAACACTGTACTTGACGAATACCAACATGACGGCGAGTTACCAAAAGCTGCTTCTGCGCGGTAATTCGGGTAATACCACCAAGGTGATTGGAATGGTCCTCGCGAGCGCGCTCGACATCGGCGGCACGGGCTCGATCCAGCTCCAGTTGAATCCGGACCCAATACTCACAGTGAGGCAGGTGGCGCTGGTGAATTAGGGCCGCGAAGTGTCCACAGGCGGTCACGCGCCGGCATGAAACTGTAAACTCGCGTTCACACCGCTTCGCGCAAGTCGCTCGGGTGGTTCGTCTTTGCCAATTGGGCGGCAAATTGCCGCAAAAGCTCCGTGAACCAGAGAGTAGTGACAATCCTGTTAGTCGCCCTTGTAATTGCTTCCGGGGCGAGCATCATCGTCTACAAGATGATCACGGTGCAAGCTGGCATAAAGCCTCCCCCGACCGCCAAGGTAATAGTTGCCGCCCGCGATCTCGAAATTGGCGCGTTAATCCGCGACACCGACCTAACTACTGCCGGCTGGACGGGTGCATTGCTGGATGGCATGGCTACCGGCGAGGAGCCGCTTCTCGGCCGGGGCGTTGTGTCGCCCATCTATAAGGGTGAGCCTGTAACCGAGAGCCGCCTTGCGGCCGAAGGCGCGGGCGCGGGCCTTGCGGCGACTATCCGCCCAGGCATGAGGGCTTGCGCCGTAAAAGTGAATGACGTGGTCGGTGTGGCGGGCTTCGTCGTTTCGGGCATGCGTGTGGACGTGCTGATCACCGGCGATCCGCCCGGACTGTCGAACGCCGGAGGGCCGCGGGTCAAGACCATCCTTCAGAATATCGAGGTCCTTTCAGCCGGGCAGAACTATCAGAAGGACGCCGAAGGCAAGCCCGCTCAGGTGCCTGTCGTGAACCTGCTGGTGACGCCCGAGGAAGCGGAGATTCTCAGCCTGGCCAGCAACGAGATGCGCATTCAGCTCGTGCTGCGAAACCCGCTCGATACGGACGTCGCGGAGACCCCCGGCATGGTCATGGCGAAGCTGTTCGGCGAGCCGGAACAGCCGCCGGCGCAGAAAGCCGCGCCCAGGCCGAAGCCGGTCGTGAAGGCTCCGCCGGTTCCCCCGCCCCATCTGATTGAAGTGATCAACGGTCCCAAACGATCCGAAGCGGCCTTCGCCCAGGGCACGCCGGAGAAGCCTTGATGCTTCTTCGCCGGTTCCTTATCTGCCTCGCGGCCGTAGCCCAAGCTCAGCAGCCCGCCGAACTGCGGATCACGGCAGGCAAGTCGGTCGTGGTGAGCAGCGAGTTGCCGGTGGAGCGGGTTGCCGTCGGTTTCGGCGAGGTTGCGGAAGCTACCCCGGTCAACCCGCAAGAAATCCTGGTACACGGGAAGACGCCCGGCGATACGACTCTCATCGTGTGGCAGCAGGGAGGAACCAAGCTGTTCTTCGATGTGATCGTCGAGCCGAATCTTTCGAAGATCAATGCCCGAGTAGACGCCGTGCGCGCCGAGATCCGGCAGGAGCTGGCCGGGCAGGACGTGCGCCTGAGCTTTCAGAACGACACCGCTTTTCTGCGGGGAACCGTGAAGGATCTGACGAGCGCGGAGCGCGCCGCCGCGATCGCCGGCACGCTGGGCAAGACGGTGAATCTGCTCTATGTCGCCGTGCCCGCCGCGGACCAACAGATTCTGTTGAAAGTGCAGTTTGTGAGCGTGGACCGCTCCGTCAGCAGCGAACTCGGCCTGAACCTGGTCAGCACGGGAGCCGCCAACACGATCGGGGCGGTTACCACGGGGCAGTTTCCTGCCCCGAGGGTGGAGGTTCCTTCCGGAGGAAGGCCCGAGATCACTCTCGGCGATGCACTCAACATCTTCCTGTTCCGGCCGGACTTGAATCTGGCCGCAACCATCCGCGCGCTTCAAAGACGGGCCTTGTTCGAGATCCTCGCCGAGCCGAACGTGCTCGCCATCGACGGCAAACAGGCGAGCTTCCTCGCCGGGGGCGAGTTTCCCTACCCGACTCTGCAGGGCGGCGGAGCGGGTTTGGGCGCGGTCACCATCCAGTTCCGCGAATTCGGCGTCCGCATCAACTTCATTCCCACCACTACGCCGCGCGGCACCATCAAGCTGCGTGTGGCGCCGGAAGTCAGCGCGCTCGACTTCGTCAACGGCCTGGTGTTTCAGGGCTTCAACATTCCCGCGTTGACAGTACGCCGCGTGGATACGCAAATTGAGCTGAAAAGCGGCCAGAGCTTCGCAATCGGAGGCCTTCTGGACCGGCGCTTAACGGAAACGCTGCACAAGATCCCACTGTTGGGCGACGTACCGGTGCTCGGAAAGATCTTTCAGTCGCGGGCGCTGAACCGTGAGAACACGGAGCTGCTGGTGATCGTCACGCCGGAGATTGTGCAGCCCATTCCGCAAGGACAGCCGCTGCCGCAAATAGAGTTTCCGAAACCGCTAATGGGACCCGATGAAGTGCCGCGGACTCCCGGCATGGAGACCACTGGTACAACTCTAGAGCCTGCGCCCCGTCAGAAAATTCCCGTAGAACAACTGCAAAAGGAAGTCCAGGGGAACGAGACGAGGCTGGAGCAGGGCGGGTTGCGGGACAGCCAATGGCCGCCGCCAGTAGAGCTGCCGGCGCCTTCGCCGCCGCCGCCACCGCCGAAATAGGAGGCGGAGCGTGTAGCATGGTAGGACCGTGAACACACTCAGCCGAAGGGAGCTCATATTCGGTACGCCAAGCTTGGCCGCCATGGCGGGAGCACAAGAGCGCAAGCCGCCCAATATTGTCCTGGTGGTACTCGACGACCTGGGCTCGGGCGACCTAGGCTGCTACGGACAGAAGCACATTCGAACGCCGAATATCGACCGGCTGGCGGGCGAGGGAACGCGCTCCACGGACTGCTATGCGGGCGGCGCCGTGTGCGCTCCCTCGCGGAGCGTTCTCATGACCGGCCTGCACACCGGCCACACCCCGGTTCGCGCCAATGCCGGCACCGTCCCTCTGGCTGCCAGCGACACCACCCTGGCGCGGATGCTGAAAAGCGCCGGATACGCCACCGGTGGATTCGGCAAGTGGGGCCTCGGCGATGACGGCTCCACCGGCGTTCCCACACGGCACGGCTTCGACGAGTTCTTCGGCTACCTGCACCAGATGCACGCCCACAGTTACTACCCGGAGTTCCTGTGGGACAACGGACAGAAGATGCCGCTGCAAGGCAATCAGGACGGCAGGCGCGGGCAGCACACGGCTGCCTTGATCGCGGAGCGCTCTTTCGACTTCATCCGCAAGAACAAGGACCGGCCCTTCTTTCTTTATGCCTGCTACACTCTGCCGCACGGGCGGTTCGAAGTTCCGGGTCTCGCTCCCTACGAGAGCGAGCCGTGGACTCAAGGGCAGAAGACATATGCCGCCATGATATCCCTCGCGGACCAGCACGTCGGCCGTATCGGCGCTTTGTTGCAGGAGTTCGCGCTCGAACGCGACACCGTCGTCTTTGTCACCAGCGACAATGGAGCCCACAGCGGCGGGGACAAGGGGTTCGAGTTCTTCCGGAGCAACGGCGCTTTGCGCGGGGAGAAAGGCCAGCTTTACGAAGGCGGCATTCGCGTTCCCATGATCGCGCGCTGGCCGGGCCGGGTGAAGGCTGGCTCCACCACGAGCTTCCCCTGGTACTTCTGCGACTTCCTTCCAACACTCGCGGAGCTCGCCGGAGTGAAGCCCGGGACCCCCACGGACGGCGTATCGGTGTTGCCCGCGCTGACGGGACTGCCTCAGCCCGCGCGCGAATTCCTCTATTGGGAGTTCAACACGTACGACCGCAAGATGAAGACGCTGCGGCACGATCGTCTGACGCAGGCGGTACGCGTGGGCGAATGGAAGGCCATAAGACAGAAGCCGGGCGCGCGGCTGGAACTCTTCAATTTGAAACGCGACCCTTCGGAGACGATGGATGTCGCCGGGGCGAACTCACGCATCGTACGGCGCATCGAAGACTATATGGCAACGGCGCGAACGGAGCCTCGCTCCCATGACAACGGCTCGTTCGATTGGGACCGTTCGTAATCCGGAACTTACGGCCGCCGCAGCGTCACCACTGCCTGCGCTTCGCAGGAGAGCCCTTCGCCCACCGGGCCGACTTTCTCGGCGGTCTTGAACTTCACCGAGACGCGGCCGAGGTCCAGCTCGAGTGTTTGCGCGAGGCTCTCGCGGATGGCTTGCCGGAAATCTTCCAGCTTGGGGCGCTCGAGAATCACCGTGGAATCAACGTTCACCAGGCGGAATCCTTGCGCCTGGACAAGGCCGAGCGCGTGCCGGAGAAACTGGCGGCTGTCCGCGCCCTTCCAGCGCGGATCGGAATCGGGAAAGTGCATTCCGATGTCGCCCAGCGCCGCCGCGCCCAGAAGCGCGTCGGTAATCGCGTGCGCCAGCACATCGGCATCCGAGTGGCCTTCCGAGCCTCGCTCGGCGGGCACGTTGACTCCACCCAGAATCAGAGGCCGCCCCGCCGCAAGCCTGTGGACGTCCCAGCCTAACCCGGTCCGGAACTCCTCCGCCGGATGCGTCAAGCGCGGCCGGTCTCCTGGCTCAGGAAGAGGCGTGCCAGCTCCATATCGCCCGGCTTGGTGATCTTCAAATTGCGGTCGCTGCCCGAAATTACCATGACGTCCACTTCCAGTCGCTCGACGAGGCTGGCCTCATCGGTTCCGGTGAATCCGTCGAGGCGCGCGGTATCAAAAGCCCTCCGGAGGAGGTCGTAGCGGAACACCTGGGGGGTCTGCGCCAGCACCAGGCGGTCCCGGGGAATGGTCGCGGCAACGCGGGCGCGTCCGTTCTGGGCTCGCGTGACGCGCTTCACCGTATCCACTGGAACCACGCCGACGATGGCCGCGCCCGTCTCCGCGGCTTCGCGGATCACGCGCTCAATGATTTGCAGCTCCACGAACGGCCGCACCGCATCGTGCACGACGACAATGTCGGTGGATGGGTCGATCGCGGCCAGCGCGTTATCCACCGACTGCTGGCGCGAATCGCCGCCTGGCACCACCTGCACCGGCTTCGCCAGGCTCTCCCGGTTCAACAATTCCGTCACCCATTCGACGTCGTCGGGCCGGACAGCCACCACGATCCGGGAAACCAGATCGCAGGAGGCGAATTTGCGCACCGTATGCACCAGGATGGGCGAGCCGTCGAGCAGCATGAACTGCTTCCGGCTGGTTCCGGAAGTTGCGGCCGACATGCGCGTTCCCAATCCCGCCGCGGGGAGAATGACGGAGACGTTCATCCACCTTCTCCGACTGCCTGCTCCGCCTTTCGGGGCGGGCGCTCGTGGCCCGCGGCGGCGGCTTGCTGGCGGTCGTCGAATTTGCCGAATATCATCTTTCCGGCGGTGGTCTGGAGGACGCTGGTGACCGAGATATCGACGGTTTTGGAGATCATCCGCTTGGCGTTGTCCACCACAACCATGGTTCCGTCGTCCAGGTAGGCGACGCCCTGATTGTACTCCTTGCCCTCCTTCAGGATGAAGACGCGCATGGTTTCGCCCGGCAGCACGATGGGCTTCAGCGAATTGGCCAGCTCGTTGATGTTCAGCACTTCCACGCCGCGGAGTTGGGCGACCTTGTTCAGGTTGAAGTCGTTGGTGACGATCTTGGAATCGTAGAGCTTGGCCAGCTCGATGAGCTTCATATCCACTTCGCGGATGTTCGGAAAATCGTCCTCCACAATCTGCACGTTGAGGTGGGCCATTTTCTGCAGGCGCTGGAGGATGTCGAGTCCGCGGCGGCCCCGGTTGCGCTTCATGGAGTCGGCCGAATCCGCCACGAGCTGCAGCTCGCGCAGAACGAACTGGGGGATCACCAGCACGCCGTCCAGAAACCCGGTCTCGGCGATGTCGGCGATCCGGCCGTCGATGACGACGCTCGTGTCCAGGATCTTGAAGGCCTTTTTGGGACCTTTCTCGCCTCCGAACACTCCCCCGAAAGCGGCCAGATTCAGGAGCTCGCCCTTGGTGGCTCCCACCACCAGCCCGATGTAAGTCATCCACAGGAGCACGGCAACCTGCAGGAACGCACTTCCCGGAATGGCGCTCCCCAGAACCAGCGACATCAGATAGGCGCCGAAAATGCCCATCGTCGATCCAATCGCGGCGCCGATAAGCCGTTTCAGGCTGATTTGCTGTACGCGGATTTCAAAGAGGATGATAGCAAGGCCCAGCCCCAAACCGGCGGCAACCGCTATGGGCGTCTGCCACTGGCCAGGCTTAAGCAGATAGGCACAACCGGCCAGGGCAAAAACAAAGACAACACGAACGATAGTGAGGTCAACCAAGAGAACACCCCCAACGCAGGAGCTATGAAATTATGATCCGCCGTTAAAATTCTCATGCGGGAAGCCTGTTACCAGCCGATATCAGACGCTAAAGTATATCATTGAAGTTGCGGAAAGGGCCTCCCTTTACCCCCGATACCGTACACTAAAGCAATCATGAGCCGGATGTTGCCGCTTTTCCTGATCTGCCTCGGCGCAGCTTCCGCCCAACCCGATGCCGCGGCGGGCAGGAGGCGGTTCGAGGTCCAGTGCGGCGGCTGCCACGGCGCGGACGGTGGCGGGGGAGAGCGCGGGCCGAGCATCCTCGCCCGCGGCGACGCCCCATCCGGGCAGCAGTTGCGGGACATTATCCGCAATGGAAAGCCCGCGGCCGGCATGCCTGCCTTCGACATCCCGGAAGCGGCCATGGACGAACTGCTGGCTTACATCGCCACGCTGCGGGCTGAGGCGCGCAGAGCCGCCGTGCCGGAGGTGCTGCGCGCGAGCCGGTCCGTAACTTTCGAGGAGATCGTGAACCCGCGCCCCGGCGATTGGCCCAGTTACCATGGCTCCCTGACCGGAAACCGGCACAGCACGCTCAAGCAGATTCACACGGGAAACGTCGCCCAGATCGTTCCGGGCTGGCTTTTCACGATTCCCGGCACGCAACGGCTTCAGGTAACGCCGGTTGTGGTGGACGGCATCATGTACGTTACCGCCGTCAACGAAGCGTACGCGCTCGACGCCCGCAATGGGAAAATGCTCTGGCGCTTTCGGCGGCCCCGGGCCAAGGGCCTGGCCGGGGATTCCGCCTCGGGAATCAATCGCGGCGTCGCGATTCTGGGCGACAGCCTCTTTCTGGTTACCGATCACGCCCACTTGTTGTGCCTGGACCGCCACACGGGCGAGGTGCGCTGGGATGCGGAGATGGCGGATTACCGCCAGAACTACGGCGCAACGTCGGCGCCGCTGATCGTGAAGAATCTTGTGGTTTCGGGCATCTCCGGCGGCGACGAGGGCGTGCGCGGCTTTCTCGCCGCGTACGATGCATCCTCCGGAAAAGAGGTCTGGCGATTCTGGACGGTGCCCGCGCCGGGCGAACCGCTGGCAAACACCTGGGTAGGGAAGGACATTGAGCACGGCTGCGCCACCACGTGGATGCCCGGCACCTACGATCCGGCGTTGGACCTGCTCTACTGGACGACTGGAAATCCGTGCCCGGACTACAACGGGGACCACCGCCAGGGAGACAATCTGTACTCCAGTTCAGTCCTGGCGATGGACCCGGACACGGGCGCATTGCGGTGGTACTACCAGTACACGCCACACGACCTACACGATTGGGACGCGCAGCAGACGCCGATGCTGATCGACGCCGAGTTCGGCGGGCGTCCCCGGCGCCTTCTCGTGCAGGCCAATCGGAACGGCTTCTTCTACGTGCTGGACCGCGTGAGCGGCGAGCTGCTGCTCGCGAAGCCGTTCGTCGAGAAGATGACGTGGGCGCGCGGAATCGGCGCGGATGGCCGGCCACAGGTGCTGCCAGGGACCGACCCAACACCGGAAGGCGTGCGGGTATGTCCAGCGGTCGAGGGAGCTACAAATTGGATGTCCACCGCCTACCATCCGGCTGCGCGGCTCTTCTATGTGATGGCGCTCGAAAAGTGCAGCATCTATACGAAATCTCCGGCCACGTGGGAAGCCGGAAAATCGTACTATGGCGGCGGCACGAGGCGGACGCCCGGCGAGATTCCCCGGAAGTTTTTGCGGGCGATCGATGTTCGAACGGGAGAGACGGCATGGGAGCTGGCGCAGGACGGGCCCGCGAACACCTGGGGCGGCGTGCTCTCAACCGATGGCGGGCTGGTCTTCTTCGGGCATGACAGCGGGGCGTTCGCGGCGGCGGATGCGAAGACGGGACGGCTGCTCTGGCAGTTCGACGCAAACCAGTCCTGGAAGGCGTCGCCCATGACGTACAGCGTCGACGGCGCGCAGCACGTGGCTGTCGCGGCAGGGCCGAATATCCTGGTATTTCGCCTGCCTCAGGCGGGCGCGGATTTGCGGCGGCCCGTTCCGCGCTGATACGCTGGTCACGGTTGGCGTTTATGGCGACGGAAGGCAAAAAGGCCGATTTAAAAGTCCTGGCGGGGACTCCGGGCGCTCGCCCGGACGAAGAGACCACGGTCGGCAGCTACTTCGTCTCCAATTATCCTCCGTACTCTTTCTGGAGTCCGGACCGGGTGAGCGAAGCTCATGCAGCCCTCGATCGCGATCCGGCTCCGGGAACGCCGCTGGGAATCTACGTCCACATCCCTTTCTGCCGTAAACGGTGCCATTTTTGCTACTTCAAGGTTTATACCGACAAAGATTCCTCGGAGATTGAGACTTACCTCGATGCCGCTCTCCAGGAACTGACGCTATATTCCGGGAAGCGCTTTATCGGCGGAAGGAAGCCGAGGTTCATTTATTTCGGAGGGGGAACGCCATCCTATATCTCCTCGCGGCAGTTGACGCGGCTGGTAGATGGCATGAAGAGGCTGCTGCCGTGGGACGAGGCCGAGGAAGTTGCCTTTGAAGGCGAGCCCGGGACCCTGACCGAGGGCAAGCTGAAGGTGATCCGGGATCTGGGCGTTACGCGGCTCAGCCTGGGCATCGAGAATTTCGACGACCAGATTCTGCAGATCAATGGGCGCGCTCACGGCTCGCGGGAGATTGGGCGCTCCTACGATATAGCCCGCTCCGTCGGATTCCCCCAGATCAATATCGACCTGATTGCGGGCATGATGGGCGAGACATCGGACAACTGGCGGGAATGCGTAAGTAAGACAATTGCTTTGGAACCCGATAGTATCACCATCTATCAGATGGAGGTTCCCTACAATACGACGATTTTCAAGGACATGAGGGAACGGGGGCATGCCGTCGCCCCGGTGGCCGACTGGAAAACCAAGCGCGAGTGGGTCAGTTACGCCTTCTCGGAATTCGAGAGGGCGGGTTACACGGTCACCAGCGCATATGCCGCCGTGAAAGATCCCGCACGGACGCAGTTTCTGTACCGCGACCTTCTGTGGGCCGGTGCGGACATGATCGGCGTTGGGGTAGCCTCCTTTTCGCATATCGGGGGGACGCACTTTCAGAATCAACACGATCTAGCGCCTTATCTTGCGAAGCTGCATGGGGGGACTCTTCCGCTCTACCGCGCGTTGACCCCCAATCAGGAAGAGCGCATGATTCGGGAATTCATTCTTCAGATGAAGCTGGGCAATGTCCGGAAGAACTATTTTCAGGATAAGTTTGGAGTCGATGTGTTGCAGCGTTTCGCCGATCCTCTGAGTAAGTTGCGGGATCGAAGCCTGCTGGCCCTCGATTCCGGCGGTTTGCGGCTGAACCGCGATGGCCTGTTGCAGGTGGACCGGCTGCTCGGCGAGTTTTTCCTTCCGGAACACCGTAACGCGCGCTATGCGTGACGTCAATCGCTACGACGCGATCGTAATCGGAGGCGGACCGGCCGGTTCGACCGCGGCGGCGGTGCTTGCGGAAAAGGGCCGCCGCGTACTGGTGCTGGAGAAGGACAAATTTCCCCGGTATCGAGTGGGCGAGTCGTTGATGCCCTACTGTTATTTCCCGCTGGAACGTATCGGCCTTATTGGCCGGATGAAGGTCTCTCACTTCCCCAAAAAATACAGCGTTCAGTTTGTAAGCGCCGACGGACAGGCGTCGCAGCCTTTTTATTTCTTTCAGCATCTGCGGCACGAAGCATCCACTACCTGGCAGGTGCTGCGGAGCGAGTTCGACCAGATGCTCCTGGACAATGCCCGCGCCAAAGGCGCCGAGGTGCTAGAGGAGATCACGGTCAAAGACACGATCCAGGAGAATGGCGCGGTTACCGGCGTGAGAGCCGCGAGCAAGAACGGCGACATGCGGGAATTCCGCGCGCCGGTGACTATCGACGCCAGCGGGCGCGATGCGCTCGCCGTGACGCGCAAGGGGTGGAAAACACGCGATCCCCACTTAAACAAGATCGCCATCTGGACTTACTACAAAGGAGCTCTCCGCGACCCCGGGCTGGATGAGGGCGCTACTACCGTCGCTTATCTCCCGGAGAGGGGATGGTTCTGGTACATTCCGCTGCCCGACAATCTGGTTAGCGTAGGCGTTGTTGCGGAGAAGGACTATCTTTACAAGGACGCGCGGGAGCTTCCGGCCATTTTTCATCGCGAGGTGGAGAACAACGCCTGGATTCAACGGCATCTGGCGTGCGGCAAGCAAGCCGGGCCGTATCGGGTGACGGGAGAGTACTCCTACCGTTCCCGATACTGCGCCGCCGATGGATTGATTCTGACGGGCGATGCCTTTGCGTTTCTGGACCCGGTATTTTCTTCGGGCGTTTTCCTCGCCCTGCGCAGCGGGGAAATCGCCGGCGATGCGGTTGACGCGGCCCTTACCGCCGGCGACTTTTCCGCGGCGCAGTTTGGCGATTATGGCGCAAAGCTCTGCCAGGGAATTGAGGCCATGCGGAAACTGGTCTATGCGTTTTACGACCACGAATTCAGCTTTCGCGACTTCCTCTCCTGCCATCCCAATCTGAGAGGCGATCTGACCGACTGTCTCATTGGCAACCTGTTCCGGGACTTTCAACCGCTGTTCGAAAGCCTGGCGAAGTTTGCGGATCTCCCGGAGCCTCTTGCGCACGGCAAGCCGTTGATCGAAGCCCGATGAATCGCGAAAGCATCGCGGCGCACCAGCTCGCGGAACTCCAAAAGCTGCTGGCGGCGGTACTGCCGAAGAATCCTTTCTATGCCGCCAAGTTCCGGGCCATCCGTGCGGAGTTTGCCAGTCTGGATGAGTTTTTCGATTGTGCGCCGATGACTCTCAAATGCGAATTGGCGGACGATCAGCGGAACAACCCGCCCTACGGTTCGAACCTGACGTATCCTCTCGACCGCTACACTCGCTTCAGCCAGACCAGCGCCACGACGGGAACACCCATGCGATGGCTGGATACGCCCGAGAGCTGGAATTGGATGCTGGACGGTTGGGCGCGAGTTTACGAGGCCGCCGGCGTCACGGCCAAAGACCGCCTGTTTTTCGCTTTTTCGTTCGGGCCGTTTCTCGGGTTCTGGACGGCATTCGAATCCGCAGCGCGGATGGGCTGCCTGTGCATGCCCGGGGGCGGCATGCGGAGCGGCGCTCGGTTGCAAACCATCGTCGATACGGGGGCCACGGTGCTATGTTGCACGCCCACCTACGCTATCCGGCTCGCGGAAGCCGCCGCCGAAGAAAAGATCGACCTGACCGTTGCCAAGGTCCGGACAGTAATCGTTGCCGGGGAGCCGGGCGGCAGCATCCCAGGTACGCGAAGCCATATCGAGGGACTCTGGCGCGGCGCTCGGGTTGTCGACCATCACGGCATGACGGAAACCGGCCCGGTCAGCTATGGATGTCCGAAGCGGCCGGATGTGCTGCACGTAATCGAAACCGCTTTCATCCCCGAAGTCATCGATCCGGATAGCGGCCGGGCCATTCCACCGGGCGGCGCCGGCGAGCTGGTACTGACGAACCTGGGCCGCGTGGGGTCGCCTCTTCTGCGGTATCGTACGGGCGACATCGTTCGCCGGGCGGTGAACGGCTGCTGCGAGTGCGGAACGGGCGAGCTGGCGCTTGAGGGAGGGATTCTGGGGCGAACCGACGACATGGTGGTGGTGCGCGGCGTCAACGTGTATCCCAGCGCGGTGGAGAATATCCTGCGTGCCTGCCGCGACGTGGCGGAGTACCGGGTGGAGATACGCACGGAGCGCGCGCTCACCGAATTGAGCGTTCAGGTTGAGCCTTCCTCCGACTGTGTGGACGCAGCGGGTTTGGCGCGACGGCTGGAAGGGGCATTGAACAAGGCTTTCGCGCTGCGCATTCCCGTGTCCGGCGTTCCGAGCGGGCAACTGCCTCGCTTCGAGATGAAGGCCAAGCGCTGGGTGAGGGTGTGAGGGATCTTAACTTCATGAAAGATTTGACCAGAAGAGCCTTGCTGGCAGGCGGGACGTCTCTTGCGGCGGGCACTCTGGCGGGCCAGGATCAGCTTGCCCGGCTGCTCGATCCACCGCAAGGCCGCGTGGACGCTGTCGTCGATTCCGACACCTATAACGAAATCGACGACCAGTTCGCTGTAGCTTATGCACTGCGCTCGCCGGATCGTATGAAGATCGAAGCCGTCTACGCGGCGCCATATTTCAATGACCGTTCCACGTCGGCTGGCGATGGCATGCGCAAGAGCTACGCGGAGATTCTCCAGATTCTTAGCCGGCTCAACGTGCCTGCCAGTGGATTCGCATTCGAGGGGTCCCCCACGTTCATGGCCGGCGCGGCCAAACCCGTGGACAGCGCTTCGGCCCGCGACCTCATCGCGAAAGCCATGAAGACGCGCACCGGGCCGCTCTATGTGGTCACCATCGGCGCGCCCACGAACGTTTCTTCGGCTATTCTCATGGAACCGAAGATCAAGGACCGTATCGCAGTGGTCTGGCTGGGAGGCCAGCCTTACGACTGGCACACCGCAAGCGAGTTCAATCTGAGGCAGGACATCCACGCTTCGCGTGTGCTGCACGATTCCGGCGTAGCCCTCGTGAATATTCCTACTAAGAATGTTTCCGAGCATCTCCGCACCACGGTTTCGGAACTCGATCGCTTTCTGAAGGGCAAGTCGCCGATCGCGGATTATCTCTACAACGAGTTTGTGGCATACTCCAAAACTCATTCTCCGGGCGCGGACTTTGCGTGGTCGAAGGTGATTTGGGATATCTCGGCTGTTGCCTGGCTGGTGGATCCCCGGTGGGTCCCGTCGCGGGTGACGCCGAGTCCCATGCTGACGGACGACGTGAAATACCGCGCTGCAGGGGCGGGGCGCCATAACGTGCGTGTGGCCACAAACGTCAACCGCGATCGCATCTTCAACGATCTCTTCCAGAAGCTCGCCAAGGGGTGAACGGCGGAATGCAAGAGGTACCGGCTGATCGCTTTCGTTCACTATCGTGCCCGGATCGTCTACATCAAACACGTCGTCACCCATGCGGAGTACGACAAAGGAGATTGGAAGCAATGACGGCTGCCATCGAAGATCTCGACATTAAGCGGTACAGCAAACTGGTGGCAAGGGCTGCACCAAGGGTCATCAAGACCGAAGAAGAGAACGAGCGCATGCTCGCAATTGTCGAGTCGTTGATGGCGAAGGGCGAAGATAAACTGACGCCAGAGGAAGACGTCCTGCTCGAACTCCTCACCGGCCTGATTCATAACTTCGAGTCCAAGGCCTATCCCAGTCAGAGGAGCGAGCCTCATGAAATGCTCGCCTTCCTTCTCGAACAGCGCGGTCTTAGGCCAAGCGATCTCTGGCCGGTGATTGGCTCGAAGAGCCGTGTGTCGGAAATCCTCGCGGGCAAGCGCTCGATCAGCAAAGAACAGGCGAAGAAGCTAGCCGAGTTTTTTTCAAACTGGTGTTGCTCTTTTTATCTGAGGCTCAGCTCTTTTTGAGCAGAGGGCGCCAGCTACGCGCCTTCAGGGGGGCTTACGACGGGCCCGATGGGTATCTCATTGGTGGGCGGTCGCGGGCTCGAACCGCGGACCTCCTGCTTGTAAGGCAGGCGCTCTAACCGGCTGAGCTAACCGCCCTTTCAGTGAGTTACGGACGATTTCGCAGCCGCCGAAACCGTCACTTGTGGGGGTCCCACTAAAGACGCACGCCGTTCCACCGACGCCATTGCTTCGCGCCGCGCTTTGGCCCGGATGTGGGAGTATCGCTGCAACATCGCCACGCTCACGTGTCCCATCATATCAAGCATCGTGCTCTCGGGAACCCCGGCTTCGGCCAGCTTCAGTACAGAAGGAACGCAGATCGAAATCGGGGTGGGCCCCCATCAGGCCCCTTCCCGTTGGTTAATTTTCTCTTTGTAGCGGTGCTTTTGTGTTCTGCCTACGGGCTTGCGGATGACCAGCCCACCCCCTGTGCATTCCAACTCGACCGAGGCCACCCCTTCCTCGGGGCCGAATGGCAAGAATAGCTGCCCATCAGCCGCGCCAAGGGAATTCCCATTGGGTTGGGAAACTAGAGCAGCAGGTGGAACCTCCAGCGCGCGGGCGAGGTCGTCAATATCAGATACCTTCAAAATCGGCCTTGGATCTTTCCTCCAGTTGGTGAACGTATTTTTGTTCCTTTGGATTCTGTCCTTTAGGTCGCCAAATTTCATACCGCTCTGCGTGAGTACTTCCTCTACGCGGAGCCACACGAGATCGTTTAGGTCGCTGGGCTCATTTTTCCTAGCCATATAGGAAGAACTATGATAACATTCCTATTGATCTAGGAAAAACCCGGAAGACTAGGCCCAAAAATTGCCAAACCAGTAGAGACGCTGAGTCGCGGTTACCCGCTCAGCGGTGCACGAAATTGCACGACGTCGCTGTGCTAGCATGGGGGATTGTCCATGAGCAGTAATTACCGAAGTCGGCTGAAAACGTGGCTGACCCAGTACTCGTTAAAGCACGGGAAGCCCAATGAATTTCTTCTTGCCTCGGGGCGCAGGAGCGAGTGGTACATTGACGCAAAATTAACGACCTGCAAAGCCGAAGCAATGCCTCTCATTGGTCGGGTGTTCATCGAAAGGATCGAACACAATGGTTGGCGTCCTGCGGCTGTAGGGGGGCTTGTGATCGGAGCCGACCCCATTGTCATGTCCATCGCCAGGGAGAGCATTCAGGTTGGAGAGGCTATCAACGCATTTCTCGTCCGGAAAGAGCCGAAGAAGCACGGGATGAACAAGTTCTTGGAGGGCCTGGAAGACCCTCACGGCCTTCGGGTCGTTATCATCGATGACGTTTGTACAACTGGCGACTCTACCCGTATCGCAATCGACCGAGCACGAGAAGCCGGTTTGCGCGTCGAGGGGGCGATTTGCTTAGTCGACAGAGAAGAGGGTGCCGCCGATATGATAGCGAAATTGGGCTTTCCGTTCGACCGAATCTTCACTTTGGGGGAACTGCAAGCTGAGCACGAATCTCTCGTATGTGCAGGGGCTGGTTCAGAACGGTCTCTACACGGATAACGTTCGCAGCATCCTGGATGCCTGCTGGGAGCAAGCGATCAGCGCCGGTGACTTCCGCTGGTTTTTTCTTCTAGTGCATCAGAGCCTTGCTTGTCTTCTAGACGATGCGAATCCTGTAGATGATGTCCCTGTCGAATCTTCACTCCTCCAAATGCAAGCGGCATTGCTAGACGGCCTGAGCGCAGTTGAGGCGCACGATGAGGCGAGGTTGATAAGAGCGGCAAACCAGTACTCTCTTCATTTCCTCAACTTTGCTCGCCAACATTGAATGGGAAGCCTCTGGCTGCCCCGTCGTGAAGTCGCCGGACGGCTCATGACGGTCTGGTACCCCCCGACAGCTCACGCCGTGGCCCACCTCTCTGCTGTGGCGAGGGTGCGTTCTTGGCCTCACTGCTTAGCGCGGAGGACATCGCGGGAGGCGTGATCTGCCATTGCCACCGCGACGGCCGTAACACGGCTCGGGATGCAGGCGGCCGAAGATGCGCTTCAGGACTTCGAAGTGAGGCTCGCAGGCGCTGATTGTGGCGAGCATGATGGCCTTTGCGTGGCTTCTTCGGTTGAAGGGTCGCATGTTCAGATGCCGAGCATCTGCTTCTTCTTCGCCTGAAATTCTTCGTCGGTGAGCAATCCCCTATCCCGTAGTGACGCCAACCGTTCGATCTGTTCGGCCAGATCCGGTCCGGCGACGGTCAAGACCGACTCCTTCTTGCCCATCCGCTCCCGAACAATCGAAACGAACGCCTGAACGCTACCCCAGTGAATGTGCTTCATTGGGCGCTATTCCCCGACGTGAACAGCGAAATCCTGTATCCGAGAAGGGCGCCCTTCGAGAACTCAATGGAGGAAATATTCGGGTATGGGATCTCCTCCGTTTCGTAGCCGAACAGCTTCTTAGCGAAGAAAAAGACCCGACGATCCGTTGCTATCAAAACCCCTACCCGGAGCGAGTCTTGCCCGAGCCGCTTACATTCGTATGCGCCACCAACAGCTTGGAGGGCATGCTCTCCAAGCTGAAAATGCTCCTTCGCCTGTTCAGCCATCTTCGTAGTTTGCCACTCTGCTGACCTCACTGAAATGCAGCGGACATTGCAGGATATCACCCTCGGAGCGGGATTACCTGGACACTGCCAAAGCGCGGTGCCGATCTCTCACTCCCGCTTCCCTGTAGCCTTAGGAGCGGGCGGCTATTTCTCAAGCCGCGTCTTCGGAGTTTCTGACGAGGCGGTGCAGGTAGGCCCGCGAGATCTTCAGGCTGCGCGCGGCCAGCGTCTTATTGCCGTTGGAGTCGACGATCGCCTTGTTTGCCAGCGTGATTTTGTACTGCCGCAACTGATCCTCGAACGAGTTGCTCTTGACCTCCAGAACCGGGACACCCGGCTGCTCCAGGTGTTCCGGAAGGTCTCTCGGGCCGATGCTGTCGCCGTCCGCAATGATGACGGCGCGCTGGATGGCGTTTTCGAGTTCCCGGATATTTCCCGGCCAGTCGTATTCCACCAGCATCTGCATCGCGGTGGGCTGGATGCCGAAAACCGGCTTGTCGTATGCTTTGGCGTACATGGAGAGAAAGTGCCCGGCCAGCGCGGGAATGTCCTCGGTGCGGTGCCGCAGAGCCGGAACCTGAATCCGCATGACGTTCACTCGGAAGAACAGGTCCCGCCGGAAAGCGCCCTCTTCCACCATCCGCTCCAGATCGCGATGCGTGGCGAACAGCACCCGGGCTTTAAGGGGAAGCAGCTTGCCGCTGCCTAAGCGGCTGAATTCCCGCTGCTGCAAAACCCGGAGCAGCTTCACCTGTATCTGCAAGCTCAGCTCGCCGATCTCATCCAGCAGCAGCGTGCCCTCGCCCGCCTGCTCGAAATAGCCCTCGCGCGCGCCGGCGGTTCCCGTGAATGCGCCCCTTTCGTGTCCGAACAGCTCGGCCTCTATCAGCGCTTCGGGAATGGCGCCGCAAGAAACCGCGACAAAAGGATGCTGCTTGCGGCAGCTGACGTTATGGATGGCGCGGGCGACCAACTCTTTCCCGGTGCCGCTTTCGCCTCCGATCAGAACGAAGGCATTGAGGTCGGCCACGCGGCGAATCAGGTCGTAGACTACCTGGGAACGGCCGCTCGATCCGACCAGTCCTTCGTACATCGAGACGCTCTCAACCGCCTCGCGCACCTTCGCCAGTTCTCGCTTCACCAGCGAATGCTCGTAGGCGCGCCGGACGACGATCTTCAGCTCGATCAGGGACGGAGGCTTGCGGAAGCAGTCGTAAACGCCGCGCTCGAGCAACTGCATGGCGGCGGCACGGCTGCTGTCGTCCGTCATTACCACGATAGGGAGGCGGCCATCCCGGATCTCATCGACGAAGGCCAGCTCGCCGGAGATGGATGGGCAGTTGGAATCGAGATCGAGAATCAGCACGTCGATCCGGTCGCCGGCCACGAGCTGTTTTACTTTTTCGCGGTCGGCTTCCACCAGCACGGTGAAGTCCGGCGCCAGAGCGGAAGCGAGCAGGGGCTGTAACCTATAGTCCTTGGAACATATAACCAATCGCATTGTTGCGCCGCCAAAATGCCGTTAGGAGTAACAGAATAGGGCGTCCGCGAAGGAGTTGCAATTAGGCAACCGGGGTAGTGCGTTCCCCTTACCAAGAAAGATTCCGGTCTTAGACGGCGGTGGCTCCGCCGTCCACCACAATGGTTTGACCGGTGATATAGTCCGACGCCGGCGCGGCCAGAAACACGGCCACGCCCTTCAACTCTCCCGGCTTTCCGGGGCGCCCCAGAGGAACGTGAGTTTCGAAGTAACTACCCATGCGCGGCAATACCTTCTCCGTCATGCGCGAGGGAAAGAAGCCCGGAGCGATGGCGTTCACGCGAATGTTGTAGCCGGCCCAGTTCGCGGCCAAATCGCGCGTCAGGGCGATCAACCCGCCCTTGCTGGCGACGTACCCGGAGGTGTTCAGGCCCATCGATCCCTTCAGACCCGCGATGGACGCCACGTTGACGATGCGGCCGTATCGCCGCCGGATCATCTCGCGTCCCGCGGCCTGGCTGAACAGAAATGCCCCGGTGAGGTTGATGTCCAGCACCATGCGCCACTTATCGAGCGGCATCTCCTCGGCCGGGGCGCCCCAGCTTACGCCTGCGTTGTTAATCAGTATGTCGATCCGGCCGAAGGCCTCCATGGTTTTTCGCACGGCCGCCTGCACCTCGTCCGGATTGGACACGTCGCATAACGCGCCCTCCGCGCGGAACCCCCGCGCGCGGAGACAGTCCACTGCCGGGGCGAGCCACTGGTCCCTGCGGGCGAGGAGCATCAGCGAGCAGCCGGCCTCGGCCAGCCCTTCGGCCATCTCCTCGCCCAGTCCTCTCGACCCGCCGGTAACCAGCGCCACCTGACCGCTCAGATCGAACAACTTCTTCAGCTCTGTCATGAACTTATCTTGTCCGTAAGGACCGCCACGCCGGGCAGTTCGATGCCGGAGAGAAACTCCAGCGATGCACCGCCTCCCGTCGAGACATGTGAAATCCGGTCCGCCACCCCGGCGGCCTTGATGGCTTTCTCGGAATCGCCGCCGCCCACGATCGATGTCGCCCCGGACTCGGCCACCGCGCGCGCCAGTGCCACCGTCCCCTTGTCGAAGGGGGGCTTCTCAAACACGCCCATCGGCCCGTTCCAGATCACCGCCTTCGACGCGCGTATGAGTTCGGAATAGAGGGCCACCGTCTTCGGCCCTATGTCCACGCCGATTTTATCGTCGGGAATAATTTTGACCTCCTGGTAATCCGCGCCCTCGCGAATCTCCGCAGTCACTGCGTGGTCCACCGGCAGCACCAGCTTTTGACCCGCCGATTGCAGCAGCTCAGCGGCCAGCGGCAGCTTGTCGTCTTCCACCAGGGACCGGCCCACCGGCTCGCCCCGCGCCTTCATAAACGTGTACGCCATGGCGCCGCCGATCAGCAGCCGGTCCACGATTTTGAGCAGGTTCGAAATGACTTCAATCTTATCGCTCACCTTCGCCCCACCCAGCAAAGCCACGGCGGGCCGCGGCGGATTCCGGGTCGCGAGCGTCAGGTACCGCAGCTCCCGCTCCATCAGCAGACCGGCGGCGGCCTTGGGCAGGAACCGCACCATTCCCACCGTGGATGCGTGCGCGCGGTGGGCCGAGCCGAACGCGTCGTTCACATAAAGGTCGCAGAGCGCGGCCAGCTTGCGCGAAAATTCCGCATCGTTGGCCTCCTCCTCGGGATGGAACCGGAGATTTTCCAGGAGCAGCACCTCGCCCGGGGCCGGCTTCATGGCTTCCACTTCCGGGCCGATGCAATCCGGCGCCATCTTCACCGGACGCTCCAGCAGCTCCTCCAGCCGCCGGGCTACCGGCTTCAGGCTCATCTCGGGGTTCGGCTTGCCTTTGGGACGCCCCAGGTGGGATGCCAGCACGACGCCCGCGCCCCGCTCCAGGGCGTACCGGATAGTCGGGAGGGACGCCTGGATGCGGTTGTCGCTGGTAATCTCCCGGCCTCCAGCCGCCAGGGGCACATTGAAATCCACGCGAATGAAGACACGCTTTTGTTTGAGATTCAGATCGCGAATCGACAGCTTCGGCATGATATCTTCTTGAGATTAACAGGCCGGCGAAATTCGAGGGATGCTGGCGGTAAAGAGGGCTTCAGGCCCGCGACGCGCGGCTTTTCCGGGCGGCGACGCCCTCCACGCGCGGCGGTTTCCTGGACTCCGCCTCAAGCCGCCGCACCTGGTCCGTTACGCACACCAGAAACATCGGTTGGCGGGCGTTCTTCAGCAGATCGATCACGCGGCTCTCGCTGTCTTCCAGATAGATCGACTTTCCGTCGGTGAGCAGGTGGATCTCGGAATCCCCGCGCAGGGCGTCGGCGAACCGCTTCCCCATCTCCTTTTGCAGGTACTTCAGCACCCGCCGGATCTTCTGAAGGGAGAAGCCTTTCCGCCGTAATTCGGCGATCACAGTGACCTCCACCACTTCGTGAGGCAAGTACACTCTCCGGTGCCCGTCGTGCCGGGGCGAGACCACGTTCTGCTCGTCCCACCACTGGAGCTGGCGCAGGCTTACGCCCGAGAGTCTGGAGACTTCGTTGCTGGTATAGTAATCCGTTTCCGGCGACGCAGCAGACCGGCTCTTTTTTGTTTTGAACATTTCTCGGCTCGTCCGTATCGACTGTACGCCTATCTGGATTATACGTCAACCCATCTTTGGGGATTGAGGCAACTTTTTTTGCTTAGGGTGCTCCTGATACAATTTCAAGCGAACCGGTATGAAGTATTTCATGCTGCCAGCCGTGCTCTGCGCGATGGCGGCTCATCTCAACTCCGCCCCGCCAGCCACGCCGTGGGACACGCTTCCCGGCCTCTCCCGGACGGCCGGGAAACCCGTCCCTGGGGGGAACCAGCTCCTTCAGAGACGGAAGAATAAGGACGAAGATTTTACGCAAACCCGGGAAATCCCCAAAGACCCTCCGGCAGCCGTCGTCGCAGAGACCCGCCGCCTGGTTTTCCGGGTTTCGCCGCTCTCCGCGAAGGGTCTGCTCTCCCAGCAGGTCCGCGATGCGCTGAAGGCTTTGAGGCGCAGCTCGGGCGGCTCCATCGTCAAGCTTCGTGCCTTCGTGGCCGGGACGGGCGACATGCGGCGTGTGCAGGCCATCGTCAGCGAGGTGTTCACCGACCGCCGCCACGAGCTGCCCGCCCTGAGCGTGATCCAGGTCGGGGATCTCCCGCTCGAAGGCGCCCAGGTGGTTCTCGAATCCACTGCCGTGGCCAAAAAGGAAGTGTCGCCGCACGGGTTGATATTCATTTCGGGCCAGGTCAATTCGGTTGACGATCCGCTAGCGCCCGTGGCCCCGCTGGTCGAGAAATCGCTCGCCGATCTCAATGTGGCGCTGAAGTCCGCCAACGCCGGTCCAAAGGACGTGTTGCGGGTCACGTGCCTGCTCAGCACCCTCCAGGACATCCAGACCGTGCGGGGCCGCGTGGCTGCCGAGTACCGGGAGGCAGCCCTGAATTTCGTCCAGATCCAGCGAGCGCCCTTGCGCGCGGTTGCCGAATGCGAGGCCGTGGCGCGCGCCACCACGCCGCTCTCCGAGCCCCTCAAGCTGGTGAATCCCGCAGGTCTCGCGTCATCGCCAAACTTTTCCCATGTCGCGCTGGTTGGCGCGCCGCGCGTTGCCCTCACGGGGACGCAGGTGGCCTACGGGTTTCAGGACGGCGATGCCCGTCTGGCTTTCGAGCGCCTGGACAAGGCTCTGGAGGCGGTTGGCACGTCGGCCAAGAAGGTGGCCATGTCCAGTATCTACCCGCTTTCCAATTCCCTGCGGGACCAGGCGAGCCGTATCCGCTTCGAGTTTTACGACCGCGCCCGTCCGCCCGCCAGCACCATGCTGCCCTTTCAAGGGCTGCCCTCCATGGACGCGGGTTTCGCGGTGGACGTGGTAGCCGTGGTGAATTAATAAAGAGAATCATGCCCGATACAGTTGTCACCTTTGGTGAAATCATGCTGCGTCTCGCGCCTCCGGGCTTCGAGCGCTTCCTGCAGACGCCGCAGTTCGTCGCCACCTTCGGCGGCGGCGAGGCCAATGTGGCCGTGGCCCTTTCCGTTTTTGGACGACCCGCGCGGTACGTCACCGTTCTGCCGCCCTCCCACCCCATCGCCGATTCCGTCATTGGAGAGCTGCGGCGCTTCGGGGTGGACACATCGCATATCGTGCGCGCCAAGGGCCGCATGGGCGTCTACTATGTGGAGACCGGGGCCAACCAGCGTCCTTCCAAGGTGGTTTACGATCGCGACAACGCCGCCATCGCGCTGGCCAAGCCGGGCGACATCGACTGGGACGCCGCTTTCGACGGCGCCGCCTGGTTCCATATCACCGGCATCACCCCCGCGCTGAGCGCTTCGGCGGCCGACCTGGCTCTCGAATCCGCGCGCAAGGCCCGGGAACGCGGCCTGACAGTCTCGTGCGACCTGAACTACCGCAAGAACCTCTGGAAGTGGGGCAAGCCCGCCGCGGAGGTAATGCGCGAGCTGGTGCGCTACGTGGATGTCGCCATCGCCAACGAAGAGGACTTCCAGATGGCGCTGGGCATCCAGTCGAAAGCCGACGTGCATTCCGGCAAGCTCGAAGCCGCGCAGTACCGCGAGCTGGCTGAGCGCGTTGTCTGCGACTTCACCAATCTGAAAGTAATCGCCATCACGCTCCGTGAATCGAAGAGCGCATCGCACAACGGCTGGTCGGCCTGCCTCTATAACGGGAAGGACTTTCTGGTGAGCCGCCACTACGAGATCACGCACATCGTGGACCGGGTCGGCGGGGGCGACTGTTTCGCGGGGGGTCTGATCTATGGTCTTACGATGCTGCCCACCCACCAGGATGCCCTCGAATTCGCGGTGGCCGCCTCCTGCCTGAAGCACTCCATTCCCGGTGACTTCAACCGCTTCACCGTGGATGAGGTCAAGAGCCTGATTCAGGGCGGCGGCTCGGGGCGCGTACAGCGGTAGCTGGTTCCGGTCCGCCTACGAGGGCAGCACAACGCCCCGGCACTCGCCCAAGCCTATACGCGCAAAGCCCTCGCGCTCGCAGTAGCCCCGCAGGATGACTTCATCGCCGTCTTCGAGCGCGCGGCGGACCTCGCCCGTCGGCAGCCGGACCGGCTCGCGGGCGGCCAGCTCCAGCAGGCAGCCGAGGGAATCTTCGGTTGGGCCGGAGACTGTCCCGCTCGCCAGCAGATCGCCCGGACGCAAATTACACCCGTTGCTCGCGTGGTGCGCCAGCATCTGCGCGATGGTCCAATACATGTTCCGGAAGTTTCCCCGGCTGAGGCGTACCGGCGCGCAGCCCTGCTTGCGCATCTGTTCACTCGAGAGCAGCGCTTCCAAGTGCAAATCGATCCCACCCTCCGCGGCATCGTCTTCCGAATAGAGGTAGGGCAAGGGAGCGGGGTCGCCCTCGGGCCGCGCAAAGGCCGGCACGCGAAACGGCGCTAGCGCATCCGCGGTCACGATCCACGGCGAGATGGAGGTCGCAAAGCTTTTCGAGAGAAACGGTCCGAGCGGCTGATACTCCCAGCGCTGTATATCGCGCGCCGACCAGTCGTTCACCAGGCAAACGCCGAACACGCAATCTCCAGCCTCCTGGATAGGAATCGGACGGCGGGGAGGGTTGCCGGGCCCGACGAAGACGCCTACCTCGAGCTCATAGTCCAGCCTGCGGGACGGGCCGAACGAAGGAGGACCGGAAGTTCCGTCATGAGTCTGCCCGCAGGGGCGCAGCACCGGCGTCCCGCTGACCATGATGGAAGACGAACGGCCGTGATAGGCGATGGGCACGTACTTGTAATTGGGAAGCAGGGGATTATCGGGCCGGAACATTTTTCCGACATTTATCGCATGGAAGACTGAGGCGTAAAAGTCGGTGAAGTCGCCAATTCGGGCGGGCAGCACCATATCGGCGTGCGACGCAGGGACCAGGTGCGGCTCAACCCGCTGCCGCTGGGGAGAATCGGCGTGGAGAAGGCGGCTCAGCGTATGGCGCAACGCGCGCCATGCAACGGGGCCGAGCGACATCAGCCCGTTGAGTTGCGCGCTCTCACAGGCGGGCGCCGCTTCAATCAGCCCCGCCCGCGAACAACCGGCGAGATCCAGAATCGCATCGCCGATAGCCACGCCAATCCGCGGCAGTCCTCCGGCCATGCGGAAAACGCCGAACGGCAGATTCTGAATTGGAAAGTTGGTATGGGGACGGTTGGCCGATTCGACCCAGCTTCGCAGTTCGGGATCGTGCGTCTCGTCGACGCTCATAACAGGCCCAGCTTCCGCAGATCCGCGACCGGCTCTTCAAAGGAGCACGAGCCGAAGGAGAGCGCAAACTGGCAGCGCGTCTCGGATAGCTGCGGCGCCGTGAGCCGCCAGCCTTCCCAGGTGACGCCCTCTTCATCGAAGACGAAAGCCTCGGGCGATGTCTCTTCCAGAACGCTCAGAGCATCCTCCACTGGCATTCCGTGGTGGACGAACGCAGCGGCAAGGAAGACGTTCAGAAAACCGTACATCCAGCCCGACGGACCGCCGGGGTCCGCCGTGATGGGGTGGACGGAACGCAGCGCGTGATGCAATCCCGCCGTGGCCTTGAAGGGAAGCCGGGCGGCGGCGCAAGCCGCGATGAAGCGGGCCAGGTCGCCCGCGGCGGGAAAGCAGCCGTGCGTGAGTCCACCCGTGCGAATCTTCGCACGCCCCCGCGCCTCAACCACCGACGGCACGAGACTCGCCATCACCGGAATTTCGAAATAGACTTCCAAACCGGGGGGAACTATCTCTCGCGCCTCGTGGATCTCGGTCTCGCTCGAAACCTTGATCTCCACGGCATGCACTCCTCGAGTAAAGAGCTGGCCGGCGTGGGAAGCGAGGTTGTGTCCTGCGATGGCCGTGAGGGGAAAGCCTGTTTCCGCCAGCTCGTCGAGGCGGTGAATGGGAGCCACGAACCGGCCGAGCATCCAGGCGTGTTCGTGCCCCCGGTATTCCGCGTAGTTCGCCACGGCGTCAGCCATTTCCAGCCCCGCCGGCGGAAAGAGGCCCGCGTAATCCAGCACTCCCGCCAGAAGCGCCCGGACCGACGACAACACCTCAAGCCTCCTCTTCCAGCCACGAAAGGTAATAGCCGGTGTCTTCAACCGTGGTGGCCTGCCGCGAGACGCGCAGCGGACGGAAGGTGTCCAGCATCACCGCCAGCTCATTGGTCTCGCTCTGCCCGATGGATGCCTCGGTGCGCCCCGGCTGCGGGCCGTGCGGAATGCCGTCCGGGTGGAGCGTGACGGAGCCGTACTCGATTCCCTTGCGGCTCATGAATTCCGAGTTCGCGTAGTAGAGCACCTCGTCGGACATGACGTTGGAGTGATTGTAGGGCGCGGGCACGGCTTGCGGATCGAAGTCATAGGGGCGCGGGCAGAAGGAGCAGATGACGAAGCCATCGCCCTCAAAAGTCTGGTGCGTCGGCGGCGGCAAATGGAAGCGGCCCACGCGCGGCTCAAAGTCGTGAATGTTGATCGCCCAGGGATAGTAGTAGCCGTCCCAGCCGGCCACATCGAAGGGATGATGGTCCAGAACCACTTCGGCCAGCTGGTTGTCTTTCTTCACGATCAGGCGGAACTCGCCCTTTTCATCATGGACGGGAAGCTCCGTCGGGCGGCGCAGGTCACGCTCCGAATACGGGCTGCTTTCGAGCAACTGGCCGTGCTCGTTGCGATAGCGCTTGGGCGTGCGGACGTAGCCCGCGCTCTCGATGACCAGAAACCGGAACGGACCTTTCGCCAGCCGGTAACGGTGCAGGATGCCGCGATGGATCACCAGGTAGTCGCCCTGCCGGAAGGGCAAGTCGCCGAACTGCGACTCCAGCCGCCCCTCGCCTTCCGCGATGTACACCACCTCGTCGCCTTGGGCGTTGCGGTAGAAAAAATTGTCTTCCTGGCTGGGACACGCGACCAGGAGGGCCACTTCGGAGTTAAACAGGACCGGAATGCGGTCCATGGTCGGGCTGGAATCCGGAGCGAGCCTGGTGGTACGGAAATGCCGATGCCGGAGCGCAGGGCACTGCTCCCGTTCCCAAACGACGTCCGTCAAGCGTCCCGCGCGGCGCACGCGAGTCGGCGGATGAATGTGGTAGAGCAGCGACGATGGGCCGGTGAAGCCCTGGTTGCCCATCAGCTCTTCCGTGTACAGTTCTCCGTTCCGGTTTCGAAAGATGCTGTGGCGCTTTTTCGGAATCTCGCCGAGCGTGTGATACATAGGCATCTCAGAGGTTTCCCCGTTTCGCCTGCTCGCTTTCAATGGCTTCGAACAAAGCCCTGAAGTTGCCTTTGCCGAAGCCCTTGCTGCCGTGGCGCTCGATGATCTCGTAGAAGAGCGTGGGACGGTCTTCCACTGGCTTGGTGAATAATTGCAGCAAGTAGCCTTCCTCGTCGCGGTCCACCAGAATTCCGAGATCGCGGAGGCTTTCCATATCTTCTTCGATGCGGCCCACCCGCGACGGCAACTGCTCGTAGTAAGAATCCGGCACGCTGAGAAACTCCACCCCGTTGCGCCGGAGGGCCGCGACGGTCTTCACGATGTCGCGCGTCAGCAGGGCGATGTGCTGCACGCCCGCCCCGCCGTAACATTCGAGATACTCCTGGATCTGGCTCTTGCGGCGTCCCACGGCCGGTTCGTTCAAGGGAAACTTCACCGAGTGCGATTCGTCCGACATGACTATGCTCATCAGCGCGGTGTACTCGGTCGAAATGTCCTTGTCGTCGAAGCTCATGTAGCGCTCGAAGCCGAGCACGCGGTGGTACCAGTCCGCCCATTCGTTCATCCGGCCCAGCTCGACGTTGCCTACCATGTGATCGATGCGCAGGAGCCCCAAGTCCTCGCCTGCCGCGTGCGCCGGCTCGAACCCCGGGAGAAACGGACCTTCGTAGTTGCGGTAGGAGATGAAGGAATGAATGGTATCGCCGTAGGTGTGGATGGCCGCGCGCCGGACACTGCCCCGTTCGTCGCACAGATCGTGCGGCTCTTCGGCGGGCACAGCGCCTCGGGACACGGCTTCTTCAAAGGCCCCTCCCGCGTCGTCGACATGAAACGAGATATCGCGCACGCCATCCCCATGGCGTTCGATGTGTGCGCCGGCCTCCGTTCCGGGAACCAGCGGCGTGGTGAGCAGAAGCCGCGCCTTGCCTTGGGCCATCAGGTAAGAGCAGGAGTCGCGCCGCCCGGTTTCGAGACCCGCATACGCGATCTGCGAGAAGCCGAACGCACGCCGGTAGAAGTATGCCGCCTGGCGCGCATTGCCAACCCACAGTTCGACGTGATGAATGCTTCTAAGCTTCAGCGGATTGCCGCGCATCTCGAATTGCCTCGACGGCCGCGGGGTTTTCCAGTGCCGTCACGTCGCCGCACTCGTCGCCGAGCCAGGCCGCGCGAATCACGCGCCGCATCACCTTCGCATTGCGGGTGCGGGGCAGAGCCGCCACGAAACACACACGCTCGGGGCGCAATGGCTTGCCCAATTCCGCGGCTACTCTCTCTTGCAGTTCCCGGGCGAGACCGGGACCGGCCCGGCCGGGAGAAACGGGAACGCAGAAGGCGATCATGGCGGAACCTTTGACCTCGTCCGGTACGCCGACAACGGCCGCTTCCGTTACGCCCGGATGCGCCACCAGAATCGACTCCACCTCGGCGGGACCCACGCGCTTGCCGGCTATTTTCAATGTATCGTCACTGCGCCCCAGAATGTACCAGTGACCGTCTTCCTCGATACGCGCCCAGTCGCCGTGTACCCAAACGTCCGGCCACCGCGACCAATAGGTCTCGAGGTAGCGCTCGCGGTCGTTCCAAAAGCCTCGCGCGATGCCGATCCATGGCGCCCGAATCACCAGCTCGCCCACCTTGCCGCGTACGGAGCAGCCCGTTTCATCCACCACGTCGGCGGCAATGCCGAGGCAGGGCGCCGAGAAGGAGCATGGCTTGATGGGCAGCAGCGGATGGCTCATGAGAATGCCGCCCGAGATTTCCGTGCCTCCCGAATAGTTGATGATGGGGATGCGCCCGCCCCCCACGTTGTTGAAGAGCCACCACCAGGGATCGGGATTCCAGGCCTCTCCCGTGGAAGCGAGAATGCGCAGCGCGCTCAGATCGTGGCGGCGCGGCAGATGGTCGCCGTGCGGCGCCAGCCCGCGAATGAGCGACGGCGAGAGTCCAAGTATGTTCACCCGCTGCCTGGCGCAAAAGGCCCATAACCGGTCGTGGGCCTGGCCTTCCGGCCCCCAGTCCGGTGCTCCGTCATACAGAACCACGGTTGCGCCGAGCAGCGTGCCGCCGTAGATGAGCCACGGTCCCATGATCCAGCCGATGTCCGTGATCCAGGTGACGCGGTCCCCGGGGCCGACGTCGGTGCCGAAGGCCATATCCTGGGCGATCTTCACCGGCAGGCCGCAATGCGTGTGCAGAATGCCCTTGGGGCGGCCCGTCGTGCCGGACGTGTAGACCACCATCAGCGGGTCTTCGGCGGATGTGGGCTCGGTCGCGTCCGAACCGCCGCCCGCCATCAGGCTGTCCCATGGGATGTCGCGGCCCGCCTGCATGGGCGTTTCGGCTCCCATGCGCCGCACGACGAACACTTTCGCCACGCCCGGGCAATTGGCCAGAGCCTCGTCGACGGTGTTCTTCGCCACAATCGGCCGGCCGCGCCGGGGAAAGGCATCGCACGCGATGAGCGCGCGAGCGCCCACGTCCTGTAGGCGGGAAGCGATGGCGGAAGGCCCGAAGCCCGAGAAGAGCGGCACGGCGATAGCGCCGATGCGCGCGAGAGCGAGCAGCGCGACCACGGTCTCGGGCATCATGGGCAGATGAATGCCTACGGCGTCGCCTCGGCCGATGCCATGGGCGCGCAGTCCGGCGGCGCAGCGTTTCACCTGTTCCGCAAGCTCGGCATAGCTGAGTTTGCGGACAGCGCCTTCTTCGCCTTCCCACACGACGGCGTCCCGATCCGGCGCCGATTTCGCATGCCGGTCCACACAGAACTCCGCGATGTTCAGCCCGCCGCCCGCGCACCATTCCGGCCACGGGAGGCCGGCCGAGAGATTGAGGATCTCGCGGCACGGGGGGTCGAAGCGGATGTCGAGATACCGCAGCACCTGCCCGGTGAACCAGGCGACGTCTTCCACCGAACGGCGGTACAACTCGTCGAAGGAGTCCAGGCCGCACTGCTCGAGGAATCGCGTCAGTTGCGCGCGCCGGCGGACGTTTTCATCGGGTTGCCAGACAATTCCATCTCTCATGCCAGGGCCACAGCGGCTGCCTTGCGCGCCGCTTCCACGCAGATTTCGTTCTCTTCGTCCGTGCCGGCGGAGATTCGCACGCATTGGGGAAGACCGAAGGCGGCGAGAGGGCGCACGATCACGCCCTGCTTGAGCAGCTCTTCTTCGAATGCGTGCGCAGCCTCCGGCGAGGGGAATACCAGCATGACGAAGTTGGCCTCCGAGTTCACCACTTCGAGGCCCAACCCGCGCAGCGACTCCGCCAGAAAATGCAGACCGCGCGCGTTCAACTCGAGCGAGCGGTGCAGAAACGCCTTGTCGGAGAGCGCCGCGATGCCCGCCGCCTGCGCGAGCGTACTGGGCTCGAAGGGCAGCTTTACCTTGAGCAGATTGGCGATCAGCTCCTCATGCGCGAAGCCGTAGCCGATGCGCACTCCCGCAAGCCCATACGCCTTGGAAAAGGTGCGCAGCGTAATCACGTTGTCGTACCGGTAGTGCATGGAATCCGGGTAGCGCGGATTGTCTTTGGCGTACTCGAAGTAAGCTTCATCCAGAATGATGAGCACGCGCTCCGGGACGTACTTATAGAACGCCGCAAACTCCTGGCGGGTGAAGATCGTCCCGGTAGGATTGTTCGGATTCGCAAGATAGACGATCTTTGTGCGCTCGTTGACGTGCTCCGCCAGCGCCGGCAGGTCGTAACGCCACCCATTGTATGGAACGGTGCGATACGCCACCCCGCGCGACCGTGCCAGCACTTGAAAGCCAATGAACGCGGACTCCGTGGTGAGCACCTCGTCCTCGTCGCAAAGAAATGTGCGGATGATGCCGGACATGATGCCTTCCGATCCGCTGCCGGCAATCACGTTCTCCAGGCGCACGTCGTACTGTTCGGCGAGGACCGTGCGCAGATCGAGGCCGCCGTTAGGATAGACGTGTAGATTCCGGCCGCCATCGCGGATGGCTTCCAGGGCAAGCGGCGAAGGACCGAGTGGATTTTCATTCGAGGCCAGCTTGACGACGCGCGCGAGTCCAAACTGTTTTCGGACCTGCTCCGCGCTGCGTCCCGGCTCGTACGGCCGGAGCGCGGCGATATAAGGCGGGACAAGCTGCATCGGTGATTTCAGGATAACAGGGGAGCGGTTCCGTGCTATCGACAACGGCTGGCCAGGGGCCTCGCCCGTGTCCATCGATGCGGTCCCGCTGTGGTTTGGGCCAACCGCCAACTTCTGGTTCGGCGACCAACCGGGGGGAATGCCAAGCGGTGTTGATCAACATGCCGGGCGCTGCATGCTGCGGTATTCCCAAACGTCGTGCTTCTCCCAATAACGAGTGCCAACCTAAATAGCACAAAGCGCACCTTTGCAGCCACGGAACAAATGCAAAGCCCGGCGCCGCGGCTGGTCGTGGCGTGATATTCTCTTAGGCCATGCGCTGCGCCCGGCTTTTCTACTCGCATAGTCAATTTCCGCGGTCCTTCTACCGAGCCCGATGGTGGTCATCCATGTCATCCGGTGCCGGGTCATGATTACCGAGCCGCTGGTACGGGCACTCGCGGGTGGTGACGCTGTGGCCTTTGTGGGGTCGGGCGCTTCAATCTCCTCGGGCTTGGCAGACTGGCGCACGTTCCTTTCAGGCCTCCTCGACTACGCGGAGAGCCTGCACGCGCGCGGCATGGACTCAGCCGATGCCGGATGGCGGCGAACCCGGCAGTTGCTCGAAGGCGGGGACTTTTTGCAGGCGGCCGAAATGCTCCAGCGGGAACTGCCGAACCCGACTTTCATCAGCTACATAGAGGGGGTATTCGGGGCAGTCGCAGAACCGAATGACATCCATAGGTCGATTGCACGGCTTCCATTCAGTCTGGCATTAACAAACAACTTCGACGTATTGCTGGAAGCAGCATACCGGAATGCTGCGCACTTCAGCTGGAAGGATACCGATGCGATATTCAACGCGATTCGTTCGAAGAACTTTGCTATCGTTAAATTGCACGGATCCGTGAGAGACGTGGAGTCAATCCGTCTTACCCGCACTCACTATCGAGACAGTACATTCAGCAATCCCGAACTGAACGAATGTCTGAAATCACTTCTGACTTGGAAGACGCTTCTGTTCATAGGTTACAGTTTGCGAGACAGTGATCTGCTACAACTCTTCGACGCAGCCCGACTAACTTTTGGCAAGAAGTTCGGCCCTCACTACGCAATCATGCCCACGCATGAAGTTGATGGCAAGTTCAGATCTTACCTCAAGGACGCGTTCGCCATCGAGGTGATCGACTACGAATCCAATCCCAACGATAGCGAACAGGCCACAGTGAAAGTCAGTAAAATCCTCCGGAATCTCAGTGGCCAGGTCGCTCGCTTTCGCTATGAGACTGTCGGAATACCCCGTAGCGACTCGTCTGCGACCAGGGCGCAGGCAGCGCACACAGTTCTCGCAAACGCTGTGCATGTCACCGGCTCGATGCGCGGCGACGTCTGCTTTATGGTAGACGACACAAATCCTCAGATTCGGCGTGTTGCAAGTTATCCGAGGAGGAACGCTGACACCCTTCCGACAATCGATTACGATTCGGTAATTGGAACTGCCTTCTTGCAGGCCAACTCTAATATCGGCAAGGATTACATTTACTTGAAGAACGTGGCTAATGCTGCCGCTGAGCTTGAAGAGTGTGGGTATCCAAGCACACGCTATGTGGTCTGTGACATGGACGTGCAGAGCGAACTCGCATACCCTATCATTGCGGACGGCCGACGGGTCGGCACATTGAATCTGGAAGCGGACGTTCGTGATGCGTATACGGATGACCACATATTGGTTGTTCGAAGGCTGGCTGAGGAACTGGGCCAAGTCTACATACAATCGGAACGAAGGCGAATGAGATCAGTACCGCTTGCGAGCTTCTACCAAGAGCCCTCGCGTTTTGAAGGCCTTTTGAAGAAATCGCGACTGATCAATGCGCTTGGGCACGAGTTCATTCTTTACGAGATCGACTACGAGGCGAAGCGCCTCATTGCACATCATGGGAGCACGTCCGGACCATTTGGCTACGGCTTCGCTACGAAGAGTTTGGCCACAAAGGCGTTTTCTGAACGATATGAAATTCATGTCGAGGATGCTCAGAGCGAACTGGCGATACCACGAGAGAACCGTCATAGCTGGCTCAATGAGCACGGTGTTGAGCGATTCAAGATTACGGGACCTGTATTTGCCTGTCCAGTTCGGCTCGGCGGGCAAACGGAAGCTATCCTCGTGACCTGGATGAATGCAGACTCTCGAAATCTGCCGGCGGATGTCACGACACCACTCGGCGAACTATTCCGATCGTCTTGTCGTCAGGTTCTCCGGCTTGCTAACCTGGTTGCAAATGACCGGCTTGGTACGGATGTGTTGCGAGCCGAAGATTTGTTGGATGAGTTATATGATCGTCTACACAGCATTGATCGCGGAAAGGTGTGGTCCAAAGCGGACCTGACTGACGCAGGATTTCGGGACCGCGTTCTCAGAGCCCTCATGTCCGCCTTGGCTTCCGATAACACGGGACTGAAGCGCATACGGGTTTGGAAATCAACAGGTGCGGCAAGCGACAGGGAGCCCACCGGCCTGCCGACAAAGCCTGCCGCTTTCTGTTGTGTACGTTCTCTTACCTGCCGGGAGTTCACGGTGTCGGGCAAGCCGGAATGGGACGCCTACGCAGGCTGTGTAACCAGCGCTGACGATGTCTACTGTCGCTATACTATCAGCCGATACACCCATGACCCATACGCGAGATGGCAACATCCAGCAATGTTCGGCAGACCCGATGGTAATTGTCAGTTCTTGGATAAGGACCCGACTGGCTCCTGGATTGTCGCTCCTATCGTACGAAAGAATAGACTCATTGGGTTTATTTCAGCGGATAACCATCAACCGCGGAACGGACCGAAGCAATTAGGTGATCCCAACTTTCGAGAGATCGCCCAGCAATGCCGCATAATAAACGTTGTTTCCGACTTGGCTTCGTACGTCCTACCAGTGGAAGGTGATCAGCTCGGCGGGCCCAAAGGCTGACCGGACAGCCCCAGAATCGCGGTTGTTCTCTGCATAGGCTTTGGCCGTATTCGCAGACCTCATGCATGTGGTCATCGCCGGGCGTGGTCCCGGTCGATTCTGACGGGCCAACCGGAAGTTGGACTCAGTTTTCTCCTGTTCCCGCCGTGACCAGTCTGGTGGTCCAGAGGTCTTCTTCGAGGACGTGCTGACGCGTGGTCAGGTAGCGTGAGCAGTTCATCTCCCCAATGTGTCGGCAGCCAAGCTTAAGTTAGTTTCTCATGGCGTGCCGGCACAACGGACCATGAAACGGATGCATGGCAGTCAGAGTGCGCATTCCAACGATGTCGATCAGTCATTCCGATCTGATGCCGATCAGATC
>JBBDWK010000005.1:0-32644 GCA_040902885.1 Bryobacteraceae bacterium
TACGTGACTCAACGATCCCCGTTTCGGTTACCTCGTTAAATGACTTGACGCGTCGGGTTGGGGGAGGTTGTAGAAGCGCCCGCCCACCGCGCGCATGAATTTGCCCCACAGGGCGCGGCCCAGCTCGGGCACGTCCTCCATGCGCAGTGGAATCACCTGCACGTGTAGGCCGGCCATCTCGTCGGTCGAGTCGGGGCCCCAGAGAACGCGGCGCGGCGGTAAGGACGGATTTCGAGGGTTGTCTTCCGAGTTGTCGTAGACGAACTCCATCTCCAGCCGCGTTCCTTCCGGCAATAGAACGGGCTTCTCATAGCGGTATTGCCGCTGCCAGTTGAAGTCCCAGTCCTTAATCGAGATCAACTCCCGTTCGCGGCCGTCCGGCAGCACCGCCGTCCCCTTCATCTCCTTGCAGATATAGTGCGCGTGAGGAATGATGCCAACGGCCCAGACGTCCACGGGAAGGGTGAAGCGATCGGTCACGCGATAGGCGCGTTCGCCGGGTGGAATATCGATGGCGCGCGAGCCGAGCGCGATGTCCATCAGCTTCTTCGTTGGAGCCTGATCGGTGAAATAGAGGCCAATGCTCGATCGGTCGCTTCCCGCCTTGCCGGTAGGGTGGTAGTGAAGCTGCAGCACAAGCGCAGCGCCGCGTCTCAACGTCGCCGCGGCGTCTTCGGGAAATCGACTCGCGGAGCTGCCGGGCGACCACCCGCCGAAGCTGGCCGATGGCAGAAAACCCGGCGCGCCGAAACAGGGGTAGCCGGGAAGGGCGTCTCCTCCATCGTGGGTGCGGGCGGCGCCAGAGGAATCCGCGAACACCAGAGCGTGATGAACCAGCTTCGGGTTGCCGGGGCGGAACTCCATGGCTTTCACAAAGCGATTGGCTGGAATGGACAGGGGCAGCACAAAGCAGCGGTAGAGGTCCGGGCCGTCCGCTGCAATCTCGAACGCCGACGGCATCTCGACCACTAGATCGGGCGAACCGAGTTGCCAGCCGTCGCGGAACTCGGGGGGAGATGGAAGATCGGCGGGATCGCCTTCGGGCGCGCCGGCGTCGGCCCACTCGCGAAGCGTGGCGATCTCGGAGACCGTGAGCCGTTGATCGCCCTCGAAGCGCGCCGCGCCCGCTTCCGCCTTCCACGGAGGCATCACACGGCTTTCGGTGACGGCGGCGATCAGCGATGCGCGCGGCGCGGCATCCGCATGGGAGAGCAGCGAAAACGGAGCCGCCTGTCCCGGACGGTGGCAGCCGCTACAGCGGTCATAAAGGATGGGCGCCACATGCCGCGAGAAGGTGATTGTAGAGGGGCGCTTCCGCATAGGGAAAGGAATCGCGCATCCGACGGCTTTGGTTTCCGGCTGGCTCACGGCCTGGCCCATGAGAATCTCGTCGAGCGCCGCGCGCAGGTCGTGCCGGGTAGGCCGGGGCCTGGATTTTCCGAGTTCCACCATACGGTCGTCGATGCGCCCGCGATAGAGCCTCTTCCCTTCCCCGTTTACCACTACGGCCTGAGGCGTAACGGTAGCGCCAACCGCCCGAGTCAGCTTCCGCTCGCGATCGTCCAGCACGCGAAAGCCGTAACCGGACTCCTTTACTTGAGCGGCCATCTGATCGAGCGGCAGGGATGGGCCGGAGTACACGGCGAAGAACGCGAATCCCCGCGGCGTGTACTCCTGGACAAGGCGGTTCAGCTCCGGTACGTAACGATTGGAGAGCGGGCACGCGGTTCCAACGAACACGAACACAGTCGCGCGAACCTTGGGAAGCCCGGCCTCCGTGTGACGCGAGCCTTCGGTGTCGATGAGATCGAAATGGAGACGTTCTTCCGCTCCCACGGCGATTGCCGTCCACGCCGCTGCAAAGATCAGGAACGTCCGCCGCATCCAATCCCCAGCATAGCCGTGCGAAGCTGAAAGGTCACGCTCATGGAATGCGATTTCATTGCGATCCCCGAGGGCCGGTTCCGGATGGGACAGGAGGACGGCCGCGACGAAGAGAGGCCGGTGCACCAGGTCTCGGTCGGTCCGTTCTTACTGGCGCGGTTTCAGGTTACAAACGCGGACTACGACCAGTTTGTGCGATCGTCCGGGCACGAAGCGCCGCCGTTCCGCCGGCAGCCGGAATTCTCGCTTCCCGAGCAGCCTGTGGTGGGCGTGAGCTGGTTTGACGCCGTGTCTTACTGCGATTGGCTTGCGGAGCGGCTGGCACGTCCGTGCCGCCTGCCGACCGAAGCGGAGTGGGAGTGGGCGGCGCGCGGAGGCATCGAAGGGGCGCTCTATCCATGGGGCGATGAGCCGGTCTTCGAGCGCGAGCGCTATCGCGACCGATGGCGCGACGGACCGGAGCCGGCAGGAACTTCAGCGCCCAACGGCTACGGTCTGAGCGACATGTGCGAGAACGTTCACGAGTGGTGCTCGGACTGGTACGATCCGGCCTACTACACCATCTCGCCGGAGCACGACCCGAGAGGCCCGGAAGTGGGCACGCGACGCGCCTCGCGAGGGGGCTCCTGGCGGCACCACATCAAGATTGCGCGCTGCGCCGCGCGCAGCAGCATCCCGCCGGAGTTCCGCTACGCGGACTATGGGTTTCGCGTGGCGGCCGGGTAGCTTTCATCATCTCCCGCGCGCAGGCGAAACCGCATGCGCCACCTCGACAAGTTCAAGCGTCAAGTTCGATCTTATCTTCTGTCGTAAGATGACTGTCGTGATCTCATAGCCGCCATGCCCAACCTGACCCGCCGATCGCTCCTGACGCTGCCGCTGGCCGCGGCCACCCAGCGCCCCAACATCATCTTCGTCCTCGTGGACGACCTTCGTTGGGACGAACTCGGTTGCGCCGGGCATCCCTTCGCCAGTACGCCCCACGCCGACCGCCTCGCCCGCGAAGGCGCCCTTTTCACCAACGCCTTCGCCGTCGCGCCCCTCTGCTCGCCCAGCCGCGCCAGCTTCCTTACCGGCCTCTACCCCCACTCGAGCGGCATCACCGACAACACCGGCCGCGCCGCCCGCAGCCACCAGCTCGTCACCTGGCCGCGCTTGCTCCACGACTCCGGCTACGAATCCGCATTCCTCGGAAAATGGCACATGGGCAACGACGATTCGCCCCGCCCCGGCTTCGACCACTGGGTCAGCTTCCGCGGCCAGGGCGAGTGCATCGACCCCGACCTCAACATCAACGGCAAGGAGGTTTCTTCGCGCGGCTATATCACCGACATCCTCACCGGCCACGCCGTCAATTTCCTGGAGCGCCCGCGCCAAAAGCCCTTCTGCCTGTACCTCGCTCACAAGGCCGTGCATCCGAACATCACCCAGCGCGACGACGGCAGCACCACGGCCAGCCCTTCCGCCGTTGGCGGCTTCATCCCCGCCAGCCGCCATCGAACGCTCTACGCCGGTCTCAAGCCGCCGCGCCGCCCCAGCTTCGGCAAGCCGCCCCACGGCAAGCCCGCCCTCGAGCGCCTCATCGACGGCCTGCCCCCGCTGGGCCCCGCCACCGCCACGCCGGACGAAGCGATCCGCAACCGCATGCGCATGATGAAGGCGGTTGACGAAGGTCTTGGCCGCATCCTGCAGACTCTCGAAAAAACAACCGCGCTCGACAACACGCTGGTGGTCTTCACCAGCGATCACGGCTACTTTTACGGCGAGCACGGCCTGGATGCCGAGCGCCGCCTCGCCTACGAAGAGACCATCCGCATCCCGCTGCTCATGCGGTATCCGCGTCTCATCCCGCCGCACACGCGCATCGGCCGTTTCGCTCTCACCGTGGACATGGCGCCCACAGCGCTCGCCCTGGCGGGCGTATCCCCGCCCGCGAACCTGCAAGGCCGCTCGCTCCTTCCGTTGTTCCAAGGCAACCCCGCGGACTGGCGCGACGCCTTCCTCATCGAGTACTTCTCCGATACGGTCTTCCCGCGCATCCGCGGCATGGGCTACAAGGCCGTCCGTACGGACCGGTGGAAATACATCCGGTACAACGAGCTCAAAGGAATGGATGAGCTCTACGACCTGCGAAGCGACCCTTACGAGACCGTCAACCGCGTCGCCGACTCGAAAGCGCGTGCGTTACTGCAGGACCGCCTCGACCAGCTCCTGCGCGAAACGGGCGCTCAGAAGTAATATTTCAGCGAAAACTGGATGCGCCGCGGCTCCTCGGCCTGAATGATGCGGCCCTGGTTCGGCGTACCCAGCGCGGCGTTGGGCGCGCCGAAGTTAGCCGTGTTGGTGGCGTTGAATGCCTCGGCGCGAAACTGAAGCGCGTGGCCCTCCCAGGGCATGCGGAAGTTCCGCGCCACCAGCAGGTCCAGATTTCTCCGTCCCGGGCCGTCGATCACGTTCCGGCCGACGTTGCCCACTTCGCCCGCGGGAGTGGGAACCGCGAAGCTCGTGTCAAACCACCGGTCGATGGTGCGCTCGCCGTTCGGCAGATTGGGATTGCGAACCCAGGTGCCGCGAGTAGCGCCGCCGAGATTCTGGTTGTTGACGTTGATGCTATTGCTCACCGGCAGGCCGCTGTACAAGCCCACGATGCCGCCAATCTCCCAGCCGCCCAGAATCCAGCTTGCCGGACCGCTCTTCAGAAGCGGCTTCCCGTTCCCGAAGGGCAGCTCGTATACGGTGCTCAACACATAGGCGCGCCTGCGGTCGAGGGTCGAACGCGACCGCTCGCGCGACAGGTCGTACGGCGTCACGATGCCGGGCGAGCCGTCCAACAGCGGCTCGTTGCCCTGGTCGATATTCTTTGACCAGGTAAAGGAGCTGAGGAAGGTGAACCCCTGCGAGAATCGGCGCTCGGCTTTTATGGTCAGCGAATTGTAGCTGGAATTCAGTGCGTTCTCCTGAAGGGTGATGTTATTGAACTCCCGCCGCTTCAACCGCTGGTTCGCCGCGACGGTGCTCGGCGTTTCCGGCAGGTTGATGTTGCGCCCCCCCGAGAGATGCGTGCCGGCGGTGCCGTTGTACCCGATGGTCAGCAGCGTATCCAAAGGCAACTGCCGCTGGATATCGAAAAACCACTGGCCGGCGTAGAAGTTCGGAAGGAAATCAGAGGCAACAGCAATGTTGGTTCCCGGGGGCACTATCCCCACCGGCAAATCCGGCACTCCCTGGCGGACAAACAGGTCGGTCTGCTCGAACCCTTGAGGGCGGGTGAGTTCCGAAGAGCGTGGCGCGCCGGGCACAAATCGGCCCCCCTCGCCGACGTTATTGGGCTCCCCGTAAAAAATCCCGCCGCCGGCCCGGATCACAGTCCTGCTGTCCACGCTGAAGGCCAAACCGAGGCGAGGCGCGAAATTATTCCAGTCGTTGTTACAGCCGCAATCGCCGCCATCGGTTGGAAAGGTGAACTTCTCGTCTTCGCGCCGCGAGACGTTCACGCCCTCCAGCAGGTAGCGCGAAATGCGCTGCTTGTCGGGATCGGGATACAGCGCTCCCACGAAAACCTCGTAGCGCAGGCCGATATTCAGGGTCAAACGATTGTTCACCTTCCAGTCGTCCTGAACGAAGAAGCCGAAATACGGCATCTGCGCGTTCTCGCCCTGATTATTGCCCCATTGCGCGTTGTTGGCCCAGCCCAGGAAGAAGTCGGCCATCGAGTTGCCTGTGTTGCCGCGGCTGGCGCCCTGGTTCGGGAACTGGGAGGTGAAGCGGCCGTCAAAGGAGAATTGCCCGCGCCGGAACCGCGAGGCGTCGCGGAAAATATTGATCCGCCGGCCCTCGCCGCCGAATTTGATGGTGTGGCGGCCGCGCTGCAGCAGCGTCGTGTTAGTCAGCATGTAGTTGGCCAGGTTGTTGATGTTCGGCCAGAAGCTGCGCGAGCCGACCTCAGCGAAACCGCCGGGCGTGAAACGGGCCGAGCCGTGGTCCAGGCCGTCGCCGAAAGTATCGCCCGGAGCATTCAAGATCCCGTACACCTTGTTGAGGTTCTCCGTATCCAGAATGTCGAAGCGCGTGTCGAATTTGCTGAAGCCGAAGCGCAGCTCGTTGAACGCGCGCGGCGAAAGCGTGCTGCTCAGGCTGGCGGTGATGTTATGCGCCAGCAGATCGATGGTCTGGCCCAGCCCGCCCGTGGCCGGGAACGGCAGCACGCCCGGCTCGTTCCGGAACTGGTCGCGGATCGAATACCGGGCGAACAACCTGTGGCTGTCGGTCAGGTTGTGATCGACGCGAAAATCGTACTGGTAAGCGTTGTCGGCATCGCTTGGGGAGAAGAAATAGTTGTCCGGCAGGTTGTCGCGGCCGGGGATATTGGAAGTCGGGTAGAGACCGATCATCGTCCTCGACACAGGATCGAAGCGGCTCGATGGGACGACGTTGCCGGCGAAGGGAAGCCGGGCCGCCTGCGCGCCGCTGCCGGACAGCGTCTGCGGGTCGAAAATGTTGCGGCGCACCGCCGGCTGCTGCGAGAAATCCGCGCGCTCCACGATATCCCGGCTCGGCACGCTCTGGATGTAACTTCGCCCTAGACGGATGTTCGTACCTTGAAAGCTGCTGAAGAAGAACGTCCGGTTGGGGATAATCGGACCTCCCAACGTGCCCCCGTATTGGTTCTGGCGGTATGAGGGCTTTGGCGCGCCCGAACGGTTGGCGAAGAAATTCGTTCCGTCGAACTTGTCGTTACGCAGAAATTCGTACGCCGATCCGTGAAATTCGTTGGTGCCCGAGCGCGTCGTCACCAGCACCTTCGCCCCGGCGCGGAAGCCGTATTCGGCGCTCATGTTGTTGGTGACCACCTTGAACTCCGACACGGCATCCACAGGGGGCTTCACCGCCTGCGCCTCGAACCCCAGCGGTCCTCCCGAAGTCCGCGAGCTGTTGTCGTTGCCGTCCAGCAGGACGTTGTTCTGGGCGATCTGCATGCCCACCGCCGCAAAGGCTCCTTCCTCCCGCCCGCGCGCTCCGGCGTTCAACCCGCCCGGCAGCACGCCCACGGTGAACTGCGCCAGTTGGAGGTAGTTCCGGCCGTTCAGGGGCATCTCCAGAATGCGCTTGTTGTCGATCACCTGCCCGACCACCGTCGTTTCCGAATTGATCAGCACCGCCGAGGCCGTCACCTCGATGGTTTCGGCCACGGTGCCCAGCCTCATGTCGAAGTCCAGACGCGCCGTCTGCCCGGTTTCCAGGCGTACGTTCTCGAATGTCCGCGTCGCGAACCCGGAGGCTTCGCACTCCATGCGGTATACACCCGGATTCAACAATGGTGCGGCATAAAGACCCGATTCATTCGAGGTCCGCGCCACCAGAACCCCGGTGGCTACATTCGTAATAGTGATTTTGGCGTTGGCGATCGGCGCGCCGGAAGGATCGCTCACGCGTCCCTGAAAGCTCGCATCCTGTGCCCACACCACTCCCAGAGCAAGAAACAGCCCAACAATAGATCTCACAACTCCCCCTGTCAGCAGAAGCTTATTCGGCCATAGATTATACACGCATCAAGGAAGGGTCTACAATATTTCCGTGGACCTACGTGCTGCCCTTACCATCGCCTTAGCCGCCTTTCTTCTCAACTGCGGTAGCGCGCCCCCTGCGGGAGACGCCACCGCCTATCGCGTTTACGTCACCAACGAAGCCTCCGGCGACCTCAGCATCATCGACTCCGCCACCAACGAGGTGATTGCCACTGTCCCACTCGGCAAGCGCCCGCGCGGCATCCAGGTGAGTCCCGATCACAAGACCATCTACGTCGCACTGAGCGGATCGCCATTTGCGCCCCCGGGAGTCGACGAGTCCACGCTTCCTCCCGCGGACAAGAGCGCCGACGGCATCGGCGTCTTCGACGTACGTTCCAGCAAGCTCCTCAAGGTCATTCCCGGCGGCTCCGACCCCGAGCAGTTCGTCGTCAATCGCGCGGGCAACCGCCTTTACATCGCCAATGAAGACGTCGCGCTCGCCAGCATCCTGGACCTCGAATCCGGCCAAGTGATTCACTCAATCAAGGTCGGCGAGGAACCGGAAGGCGTCGGCCTCAGCCCGGATGGAAAGTTCGTCTACATCACTTCCGAGGACGATAGCGAAGTCTTCGTCATCGAGACGGCAACGGACAAGCTGATCAAGAGTTTCAAGGTAGGTTACAGGCCTCGCGTCGCGGCCTTTCTGCCCGACGGTTCCAAGGCCTACATCAGCGAGGAAAACGGCGGCTCGGTATCGGTGGTTGATGCCACCCGCCACGAAGTAGTCGGCAAAATCCAGCTCGGCGGCGAGGAGGTGAAGCCCATGGACATCGCCGTCGCTCCGGACGGCAAGCGCATCTACGTCAGCACCGGCCGGTTCCGCAAGGTCTTCGTAATAGACACCGCCACCGACCAGGCGCTCAGCTCCTTCGAAGTCGGGCTGCGCCCCTGGGGAATCGCTCTCTCCCCGGACGGGAAGACGCTGTACACCGCCAACGGCCCGTCCAACGACGTTTCGGTCGTCGACTTGGCTACCGAAAAGGTCACCGCGAAGATCAAGGTGGGCGACCGTCCGTGGGGCGTGGCCATCGTGCCGTAGATGGTCGCCCCAAAAATAGCGCTTTAGAGAGATCCCAGGAAAGCCAGCAGCACCGACCGCTCTCGCGACGACGCCTCCCGATATCTATTCGTCGTGGCGGCGGCTTCACCGCCATGGCGGCGAATCGCTTCATCCGGCGTTGCCGCGCTTCCGTCATGAAGAAATGGCCTGCGGACGCGCAATCCCCAGAGTGCCGGCGTGCGGATCTCGTTTGCCTCAGCCGGAGATTGCTCGATGCCGTCTCCGGTGCCGACATCGTGGAGCAAGAGGTCCGAGTACAACGGAACTTGCTTCCGGTCGAACAGCGGGTTTGAGCTCTCTCCGGTAAGCAGTGTCGGAGTGTGACAGGCGGCACAGCCAATCGTGTGAAACAGCTGTTCTCCTTCCCTTGCAGCGTCATCGATTGGGCCTCTGGCGACTGGCGCCAGGAATCGCATGAAGTTCTCGAAATTGTCGATTCCGCGCAACCCGGTCCGCAGCTCGCGCGCGTCTTCCAGGCCGCGACGCGGATTACAGATCTTCAGGGCCTCCGGATCCACACCAAGAGCGACCTCGTCCGGGAAAAGATCGTTGGTGATGCCCATCTCGTTCCGGTAGGCGTCCGCCGAAAAGGCCAGCAGCGTAGCGTGCTGCGCCTTCCACCCGAAGCGTCCGACGCGCTCGCGTCCGGTGGCGATATCGATGAGGCGCCCGGCGCGGCCGCTGATGCCATCTCCGTCGCGGTCCCCTGTATCGTCCCCCGCGAGAATTGTTTCGTCCGGAATCGCCTCTATGAGCCCGGCGCCAAATAGCGGTACCGGCAGGCGTCGCGCGATCACGTTGGCTTCGGCGGGAATCTGCACCTGGCAGCGATGGTTCGGGATGGAAAAGAGGTGGTAAAGAGTGCCGCCGTACAATGCAGTAAATTTGCCGTCCTCGTCCCGGTAGCCGGCTCGCACTTCGGTCATGGTGCTCATGCCCCCGATGACGGGAACGCTGTGGCAAACTGCGCAGCTCGTGCCATTGAAGGCCGGCCCCAAGCCGTCCTCGGCGGTTTCCACTTCGGTGAAGTCGTCGAGGCCCAGACGAAAGAGCTCAAACTCGAAGCCGGTGATTCCGGGCAGCGGATCGCCCGGGAGAACAGGCCGTCCGTCAGATTGACCGAAGAGCCATGCGACAGCAAGAACTGAAAATCCGAACGGAGCAACAAACCTTCTCACAGTTCCTCCTACTTCACTTCAAGGGTTCCGCGCATGAGGTTGTGGCCAGCGCCGCATGGGCGGGAACACTCAAAGGTGAACTTGCCCTTCTGCCGGGCGATGAAGCGCACCCGCGCTTCTCCGCGCCTTTGCGGTGGAATGGCTACTTCAATCCCGGCTTCCGGAATCCGGAATCCGTGATCGGTATCGTCGCTGGTCAAAACAAACTCTACGAGATCCCCCCGCTTCACCGTCACCTTGGAGGGGCTGAACGCGAATCGCTCGGCATTGATCGTAATCACGCGGTCGGGCTTTCTGTCCGCGTCGCTCTGTCCCCATAGCGGGCCCGATGCAAGAAGGAGGAGCAAAAAGGGCTTCATCAGAACCACCATCCAATTCCAAGATTCAATCCGTTGACCGGTCTTACCACCGCGCTCGCGTTGCGGTTGAAGACATAGTCGAATTTGACGGCGATGTCCGGAACCGGTTTGTAGGTCAGGCCGGCGACCCAGGACGAGCGGTTGAATTGACTAAGGGGCACGAACCCGTCCGGCATCGCCTGCTGGGTGTTGTACCTCTCGTAGCGCCCGAAGACGATCAGGTCGTTGCGGAAGCGGCGCGGGAAAAGATGGAACGCAGGCTCGAGATAGTATCCGCGCATCTGTTTCGCCACGTTCGGATTCACGCCGGTCTGTTGCTGGAGCCGCACATTCAGGTCCGCCGCTCTGGAAATCCAGGTGTTCGCGAACAACCCCCGGAAATCCACGCGCCGGAAGCTGTAGCGTCCGTCGAAGTTAGCGATTGTCACTCGGGGATTGATGCCCGGAGTATTGAATCCGGCCAGCCCGCTGTACATGCTTGCGCCCAGGGTCAGACGACGCACGCCGGCGAACTCCACTCTCCCCACCGTTGCCGGATTGCGCATCGAAGCATCGAAGCCGGACGACTTGCCGTCGGCGATTCCGAACTCGGCGCCGAAGCGGCTGGCATCCAGCGAGGACGTGAGATAGGTCCGGTAGCGGAATCCCCTGCCGAAGTCACCCGTAAAGCCAAATCCCAGTTCCCTCCAGGTTGTGGGGATAATGATGGATTCGACAAACGGCCGCTCCACGCCGTTGAATGAAGGCGGCTCGTGCCGTTCGTTCACGATTCCAACCGGTGTGAGCACCATGCCGGCCCGGAGGTTGAACCTGGGCGTGATCAAGAAATCGACGTAGGCCTGTTCGAGAGCGACCTCGCCGCTCTCCACACCGCCTTCGAGGAGAGAGTGCTCGATTTCGAGCTCGCTCCAAAACTTCAACCGGTCGGAGAAGCTGTGCCCGAACAACAGAACAAAGCGGTGAAAATCCGGACGAAAGGAATCGCCTGCCTCCTTGTTTACATGAAAGTCCATGTAGCCCGCAACGGGCAGCCGGATCTCGGAGTCCTCGGCTTTCTGAAAGTCCCCGCTGATTGATATAGGCTGCAGCGGGCCGGAAGCGTCCGGTGGAGCAGCGGGCTGGGACGGCAAAGGTGTAACGGCTGTAGCGGACAGAACCACGGACGCTTCTGCCGGCGCCCGCAGCTTCAACAACTCATCCATCTTTGCTTCGAGGCTCCTGAGACGGTCATCAAGCTTTTCGTCCGGTCCCGGGCGGAACGCCGGATCGAGGAGCTTCATCTTACGCTCAAGCTCGGCCACACGCTTCTCGACATCGCCAGAATTTTGAGCGACGGCGAGAGACCCCGCGGCAAGAATGAGAATGGCACTAAAGCGTTTTACCATGGCTGATGTTCATGCGGTAGCCTATATGAATAGCAGCATATTAACTACGGTGAACTTCAAAGTCAAGTCAGGCCGCGGTGAATCGAAGTTTGACAATCGGATGGAACTCCGGTAGGCTGGTTTGTTTGCAGCGATCTAACCGGAGACGTGTGTCGTGTCGTTTCATATAGCGGGAACCACCCGGTTTCCATCAAAAAACGGAATTGAAAGAAGTTGGCATGTTCTGGATGCCGAAGATCAGGTTCTCGGGAAGGTTGCGGCCAGAGCCGCACGCCTGCTGATGGGGAAGCACAAGCCCAGCTTTACCCCCTTCCTCGATACCGGGGACCACGTGATCGTCATCAACGCCGCCAAGGTCAAACTCACCGGCCAGAAGGAAGACCAGAAGCTATACCGTCACTTCACCGGTTATCCGGGCGGTCTGGTGGAAATCGGAGCCGCCAAGGTCCGCGCGACCCGGCCGGCCCGCATGGTCGAAGATGCCATTTCCGGCATGCTCCCCAAAACCAAACTCGGCAAGCAGATGTATCGCAAGCTGAAGGTATATGCGGGCGAGAAGCACCCCCACAGCGCGCAGAAGCCCACCTCCATCGCAGTGTCGGAATGAGATCGCACCCAGAAAGGATTCGTTGAGTGGCAGCAGGAATGGGTTTAGTGAAGCAGGTTCAGTATCTGGGAACAGGCCGGCGGAAAAGGTCCGTTGCGCGGGTGTTCCTGAGGCATGGCAAGGGCGACATCACAGTGAACGGACGGACGTTCGAGTCCTACTTCCCCACCGAAGCGTCCCGCTCCCAGGTGCGCCAGGCCTTGTTGGCGACCGAGATGCTGGATAAGTTCGATGTATTGATCCTCGCCAACGGCGGGGGCGTCTCGGGTCAGGCCGGCGCGTGCCGGCTGGGAATTTCACGCGCCTTGACGGAGTTCAACGCCGAGTTGCGGCCGAGGCTGAAAAAGCTCGGCTTCCTCACGCGCGATCCCCGAAAACATGAGCGCAAGAAGTATGGCCAAAAAGGCGCTCGCAAGCGGTTCCAGTTCTCCAAGCGTTAACTGTTTGTCTTGCACGCAAATTTCGCTTTGGACCGTGTGCAGGCAGCAAACCGGGGAGGCTCTTGCCTCCCCTCAACTTTAGTAAGGAGGCAGTTTGCCGGCAATCACCATGAAAGAATTGCTCGAAGCCGGCGTTCACTTCGGGCACCAGACCAAGCGCTGGAATCCAAAGATGAAGGAATACATCTTTGGCGATCGCAACGGAATTTACATTATCGATCTGCAGAAGACGCTTAAAATGTTCAAGGACGCCCTGCGTTACGTCCGCGACATGGCGGCGGGAGGCAAAACCGTGCTGTTCGTGGGCACGAAGCGCCAGGCGCAGGAGGCCATCTCCGAGGAGGCGGTCCGGTGCCAGATGTTCTTCGTCAACCAGCGCTGGCTGGGCGGGCTTCTCACCAATATGACCACCGTCCAACGGTCTATCAAACGACTGAAAGAGCTGGAGGCGATGGCCACCGACGGCGGTTACGAGGCGCGCCCCAAGAAGGAAGTCATCAGGCTGGAGCGCGAGCGCAAACACCTGGATCAGAATCTGTCGGGAATTAAAGACATGCCCGGCCTTCCCGACGTGATGTTCGTCATCGACTCCAACAAGGAGAGCATCGCCGTCAAGGAAGCCCGCCGCTTGGGCATCCCCGTGGTCGCCATCGTCGATACCAACTGCGACCCGGACGAAGTCGATTGGGTCATACCCGGCAACGACGATGCCCTGCGCGCTATCCGGCTTTTCGCCAACAAGATCTCGGAAGCCATCATCGAGGGCCGCGCCCTGGCCACCGAACAGGACTTCGCCGGCGAGAAGATCGCGGGCGACGACAATGCCCCGCCCGAGGAAGTGCCCGAGTACACGCAGTACGTCGATCCCAAGTACGCCGAAGAGATCATGGCTGAGAGCTTCGCCGAAGAGGATCTGCCGTCCGAATCGGTACGCAAAGGCCCCGTCTCGGAGGTCGCCGACGTAGTGCGTCCGGCGATCACCGAGAGCGGCCACTAAAAGGAGCCTTCAGCTTTCAGCGATCAGCATTCAGCTTTCGCCGGCCTTGTAAGCCGATCGCTGAATGCTGAGTGCCGACAGCTTGCCCATAAATAGGATTTCGAACGTATGGCGGAAATTACTGCACAACTCGTGAAACAGCTCCGCGAACGCACCGGCGCCGGCATGATGGAATGCAAGAGCGCTTTGGTGGAGGCCAAAGGAGATTTGGCCGAAGCCGAAGTCGTGCTGCGCAAGCGAGGCATCGCTTCCGCTGGCAAGAAGGCCTCACGCGCGACGCGTCAGGGTCTGGTGGGCACTTATATCCACCACGGCGGGCAACTCGGCGTCATGGTGGAGGTCAATTGCGAGAGCGACTTCGTGGCCCGCACCGACGAATTTCAGGTCCTGGTGCACGATATCGCCATGCACATCGCCGCGGCCGATCCCCAGTTCATTCACAAGGAGGACGTCACGGCCGCGTCGCTCGACAAGGAGCGCGATATCCAGCGCGCCCGCGCCCTCGCGGAAGGCAAGAAGCCCGAGATCGTGGACAAGGTCGTCGAAGGGCGGCTCAACAAATTCTACGAGGAAGTCTGCCTTTACGAGCAGCCGTTCGTAAAGGAGAACTCGCTCACCGTGGGACAGTTGATTGCGACCAAGATCGCCAAGATCGGCGAGAACGTGGGCGTCTCCCGCTTCATCCGCTTCAAAGTCGGCGATGGGCAGCCCCCCACGGAAGGCTGAGACCGTGGGCCGTTACAACCGCATCCTGTTGAAGCTGAGCGGCGAGGTGATGGCCGGGCCGAACAGCTTCGGAATCGATTCGGACCGCGTGGAGAGTCTCGCGCGGGAGATCGCGGAACTGGTTTCCACCGGAGTTCAGGCGGGCGTGGTCGTGGGCGGCGGAAACTTTTTTCGCGGCGTGGCCGCTGCCGCCAAAAAGATGGACCGCGTGGCCGCCGATCACATGGGTATGTTGGCCACCGTGATCAACGCCATCGCGCTTCAGGACGCGATGGAGCGCATTGGAACTTCCACCCGCGTGATGAGCGCCATCGAGATGCGTCAGGTGGCCGAGCCCTACATCCGCCGGCGCGCCATCCGGCATCTCGAAAAAGGCCGGGTTGTCATATTCGCCGGCGGCACTTCCAATCCTTATTTCTCCACCGATACGGCCGCCGCGCTGCGCGCCCTCGAGATCCACGCCGAGATCCTCGCCAAGGCCACCCGCGTGGACGGCGTCTACGACAAGGATCCGTTGAAACATGAGGGAGCTATTATGTTCCGGGAAATTTCCTACACCGAAGTGCTCTCCCGGTCCCTGGGGGTCATGGATTCGACCTCCATCGCCATGTGCCGGGACAACCGGCTTCCCATCGTAGTCTTCAATTTGAATACGCTGGGCAATATAATGCGTATGTCGGCCGGTGAGGCCGTCGGCACCCTCATTCACTGAGACTCCCGAGTCTCCGGTAATTCGCCTATGAACTCTATCAAGGAAATTGAAGCGAGTTTGAAGACCCGGATGGAAAAGGCGCTGGGCGATCTGCAGCACTCCATGGCGGCAATCCGCACCGGGCGCGCTACTTTGAGTCTGCTCGATCATATCCGCGTCGACTACTACGGGACCCCCACCCCCCTCAACCAGGTGGCCAATCTGCACGTGCCCGAGCCGTCGCTCATCACCATCCAGCCCTGGGACGTTTCGCAGATCGGACCCATCGAGAAGGCCATTCGAACCTCCGACCTGGGCCTCAACCCGGCCAATGACGGCAAGATCGTCCGGCTTCCGATACCGCCTCTGACCGAGGAGCGCCGCAAGGAGCTGGTGAAGCGGCTCCACAACATCGCGGAAGATCACCGCGTGGCTTTGCGGAACGTCCGTCGCGACGGCAACGAAGCAGCCAAGCGCCTCTTGAAGGACAAGAAGATCACCGAGGACGACGATCGCCGCGCCCACGACGAAATCCAGAAGCTGACAGACGGCTACATCCAGAAGCTGGATCAGGCCGTCAAAGGCAAAGAGAAAGAGATTCTCGCGGTAGGGTAAGTCGCCTCGGCGGTGAATCAGCCTTTGATGTCGTCGCGGGAGAAGTCCCACTCCACGGCGCGCCGCTCCTTCGCCGAGCGGTTCACCATGTGGGCGCACGCTGCCGTGTGGTGGCCGACGGTCGCGTCCTCCCAGAATGGTTTCCGCGTGCGCACGGATTCGAAGAAGTTTCCGAAGTGCAGGATGGTGGCTTCCGGCCCGTCGTCGCGGAACTGCTCCTGCGCGGGGCGGGGCTTCTTTCTGGCCTCGATCTCGGTCTCAATTACTTTCGGATCGCGCCAGTAGGCCTCCTCCAGGGCTTTGGGCCAGCTCTCCACAATCCATTGGTTGTTTTCGATGGAGCGCTCCGGCACGAAGGTCAGGCCGTTGCCGATCAGGATGCTGCCTTCCGTGCCCAGAATCTGGAACGCGCCTTCGGCTGCAAGCGCGTTGTTGAAGCTAGAGCTGAGGTTCACCGCGAAGCCTTCCGGATACTCCAGAATCGCGCTGATAGTATCGGGCACGTCGCGGCTCTCCTTCCAGCGGTAGAGCTGCCCCATGGCCATCACCGAGGATGGCATCGCCGCATCCATCACGAAGTGAATGGTGGTGCAGAGATGCACGAAGAGATCCGTGGCGATGCCGCCCGAGTAGTCCTGATAACAGCGCCAGCGGAAGAACCGCTCCAGGCTGAACGGCCGTTTCGGCGCCGGTCCCTGGAACATGTCCCAGTCAACGGTTTGCGGGGAAGCGTCCGGCGGAATCGGATAGATCCATGCGCCGGAGGCCGTGTTGCGGTTATACGCCGCCCGGATCATAGTCACCTTGCCCAGCCGCCCGGACTGAATCCACTCCTTCGCCTTGAGGCCGATCGGGGAGCTGACGCCCTGGCTCCCAACCTGCACAATGCGTCCTTTGCCGTGCGCGGCTTGAACGATCTCGCGCCCTTCCGACGCGCGATAGGTCAGCGGCTTTTCGGCATAGACGTCTTTGCCGGCACGCACCGCGTCCATGATGATCTGCCGGTGCCAGTGATCCGGCGTCGCCACCACAACGGTATCGATCGCGGGATCGGCCAGAACGTCCTGGTAATTCTTGTAGGACTTCGCGCGGCCGGCAGTACGGTCGATGGCGCGTTCCACGCGCCCCTTGTATGCATCCACCACGCCGGCGATCTCCGTCCCCGGGTTCTTCTGGATGGCCGCCATCAATTCATGAGCGCGGGCGCCGCAGCCGATCATCGCGACAGTGATGCGGTCGCTGGGAGGCGTTGCGGCGGCAGCGGTGGTAGCCAGGCTGGCTTGCAGGAAGGTACGGCGGTTCATTCAATGGACCTCACGTCTGAGTGTAGAATATGCGTTGACGCCACGCCACCAACCTCGCTTCGCCATGCGCCTGTCGCTGGCCGCCGGGCTGCTCATGCTGGCGGGAAAGTTCACGGCCTACTTACTCACCGGGTCGGCGGCCATCCTTTCGGATGCGGGCGAGAGCGTTGTGCACGTGGTGGCCGTGGGCTTCGCGGCATTTTCGCTCTGGCTGAGCGGGCGGCCCGCCAACCAGCGCTTCCTATACGGCTACGAACGCATCACCTTCTTTTCGGCGGGCTTTGAAGGCGCCATGATCGTGCTTGCGGCGCTCTTCATCATGGGCGCCGCGATTCACAAATGGCTGGCCGGTCTGCCGCTGCAGCGCCTGGGTCTCGGAACCATCCTGGTAGCGATGGCGGCGGCCGCAAACGCCGCGCTTGGCTGGTATCTGATCCGCGTGGGCCGGCGGCATCATTCGCTCATCCTGGAGGCCAACGGCAAGCATGTCCTCACCGATAGCTGGACCAGCTTCGGGATAGTAGGCGGTCTCATACTAGTCATTCTGACCGGGTGGAAGCCCTTCGATCCGCTGCTGGCCATCGCCGTCGCGCTGAATATTCTTTGGTCCGGCAGCAGGCTCGTCCTGCGTTCCATCGGTGGATTGATGGACTACGCGAGCCCGGAGACGATGGGCACGATCCAAGCCAAACTGGACGAAGTGTGCGGCAGGCTGGGGTTGCAGTATCATGCCGTGCGCTTTCGGAACACGGGGCATCGCGTTCTGGTGGAGCTGCACCTGCTCTTTCCTTACGACACGCCGCTCGGCAAGGCCCACCGTTTGGCTACCGAACTGGAGCGGCAGCTACCGCGGGAATTGGGCTTTCCGGCGGAGGTGATTACACATCTGGAGTCCCTCGAAGATCATGGCGAGCTGCATCCGGAAGAAGAGTGACTCGTGTCCTTTTACAGAATGCCGAGGCTGCGCGCCGCCCCGGTAAAGGCTTCGATCGCCCGGTCGAGTTGCTCTCGCGTATGCGTCGCCGCGACGATGGTCCGCACGCGCGCCTTGCCTTCGGGCACGGTCGGAAAGCCTATGCCGGTGGCCAGCACGTTGCGCTCGAACAGCGCGCGCGAAAACTCATGCGCCAGCCGCGCTTCGCCGACCATCACCGGCGTGATGGGAGTCTCGCTCGCGCCCGTATCGAAACCGGCCGCAACGAGCGCCGCTTTGAAGTAGCGCGTGTTGTCCCACAGCTTCTCAATCCGCTCAGGCTCCCGCTCCAGCACATCGAATGCCGCGATACACGCCGCGGCCACCGCGGGCGGATGGGAAGTGGAAAACAGGAACGGCCGCGCGCGGTGATAGAGAAACTCGATCAGGTCGCGGCTTCCGCACACGTAGCCGCCGAGAACACCGATGGCTTTCGAAAGCGTGCCTACCTGAATATCGACGCGGCCGTGCAGATCGAAGTGGTCCACGGTTCCCCGCCCCGCGCGGCCCAGCACGCCCGATGAATGGGCGTCGTCCACCATCATGATCGCGCCGTACCGCTCGGCCAGCGCCGTCAATTCGGGCAGCGGGCCAATGTCGCCGTCCATGGAAAACACGCCGTCGGTAATCAGGAGCTTTCTGCCGGGTACTCCCGCCAGTTCTTCGAGAATCGCCCCGGCCCGCGCGCAGTCCTTGTGCGGGAAGACGTGAATCTTCGCCCGCGACAGGCGGCAGCCGTCGATGATGCTGGCGTGATTCAGCGCATCGGAGACGATGTGGTCCTCGGGCGTGAGTATGGCAGCCACGGTTCCCGCGTTCGCCGCGAAGCCTGACTGGAAGACCACGCAGGCTTCCACATTCTTGAATTGCGCGATGCGCTCTTCGAGCTCGATGTGCAGCCGCATGGTGCCCGAAATGGTGCGCACGGCCCCGGATCCCGCGCCATAGCGCCGCGCGGCGTCGATTGCGGCCTCGATCAATTTGGGATGCGTGGTGAGGCCGAGGTAGTTGTTCGAGGCCAGGTTGATCACCTCACGCCCGTCGAAGTGGGCTTCGGCCGCGCAGGCCGATTCGAGCACGCGCAGCCTCTGATATGTGCCCGCCTTCCGCCAGCCATCGAGCTGTTCGCCCAGAAATGCCAGTCTGCCGCTCATGCCTGTTCCCAGTCGAGAATCACCTTCACGGCTTCACCGCGCTCCAGAAGGTGGAAGGCCTCCTGGTACCGGTCGAACGGCAGGCGGTGTGTGATGAGCGGCTCCAGATCGAGTTTGTGCTCCAGAAGGAATCGCTCGCACTGGTACCACGTTTCGTACATCAGCCGTCCGTTGATGCCGCGCACCGTGACGCCTTTGAAAATGATGGACTCGGAGAAATTCAGGGTCACGTCCGTGGAGGGGATGCCGAGCAGTGCGACCTCGCCGCCTGGTCGCACCATCTGGAACGCATTGCGAATGCCGGCCTGCGCGCCGGACATTTCGAGCACGACATCGACGCCCACGGAATCCGAGGTGTCCCGGAGGAAGCGGTCCAGCCAGCCTTCCTCGGCCGGATCGAAAACCGCCTCGGCGCCGAGCTTCAATGCAAGCTCACGCTTGCGCGCCCGCGGCTCCAGCACAAACACGGAAAGCGCGCCGGCGGCCTGGGCGATGCGAGCGGCCATCAGGCCGATCGCGCCGGCGCCGATGATCGCCAGCGTGCGGCCGGCTACCGGTTGCGCCATTACCGTATGCATGGCGTTGCCGAGCGGGTCGAAGACCGCGGCGACCTCGTCGGGAATGCCGTTGCGCACCTTCCAGACATTGCCGGCCGGCAAGCTGAGAAACTGAGCGAAGCAGCCGTCACGGTCCACGCCGATGATCTGCACGCTGCGGCAGATGTGCCCCTGGCCCGTGCGGCAGTAATAGCAGTGCCCGCAGCCGATGTGGCCTTCGCCGGACACGGTTTCGCCGGGCTTCAGGCTCTCGACCCCATCTCCGACAGCTTCCACCGTGCCCACAAACTCATGGCCCACAATGAGCGGAGGATGAATGCGCCGCTGCGCCCACTCGTCCCATTCGTAAATGTGCAGATCGGTACCGCAGATGCCCGTCTTCCGCACGCGGATGAGGGCTTCGTTGGGCCCGCAGCGAGGCCGGCGGACAGAGGTGAGCGAGATGCCGGAGGAAGCGCTCTGCTTCACCAGCGCGGGCATGGTTTTCACAATGGTTTTCTCTGCGCCTCTGCGTCTCCGCGGTGAATCAGCCCTTACCGGTTGAACAGGAACCCGTTGCTGTTCAGCAGAGCCCACAGCAGATCCTGCGCGCGCTCGGCGCGGTTCATGCCGCTCCCGAGATACGTCTGCGCCTGGTCGAGCTCTCTGCCGTCGGGGGTTCGGTTGAGCGTGGCCAGGTACAGCTCCTCCACAATCTGCCGGTCATTCGCGCCGGAGAGAATAAGCCTGGCTACGCGTCCCTGTTCGTCGGCTATCGCATCCGCGATGGTCGAGCCGTTCAGCAGGTTCAGAGCCTGCACCAGGCTCATGTCGCTGCGCCGCTCGCATTCGCAACTGGTCTGGCGCTCCGGACGGCCGAAGACGTCCAGAAATCCGCCCAGCCCAACAACGGGATCGGGAAACTCCTGCGCCAGCGAATTGCGCGGGACCTCTTTGAAGTAGGGCTTTGTGCCGGTGGCGAGGTGGATGCCGTCGAATAACTGCTCCGCGCTCAAACGCCTCGGCTGGGCGTGCGAGAAGTTGATCTCATCGTCCTCGTTCCATTCGTTGGGACGGAAGCTGAGCTGATAGGTCTTCGAATTCACGATGGTGCGGATCAGGCGCCGCAGGTCGAACCCGCTCGCGAGGAAGTCCTTGGTCAGCGCGTCCAGCAGTTCGGGATTGCTGGGCGGATTGCTGGCGCGAATGTCGTCCACGGGCTCGATGATTCCCCGCCCGAAGAAATAGCTCCACATGCGGTTGGCCATGGCCTTTGCGAACAGCTCGTTATTGGGCGAGGTCAGCCACTCGGCCAGACTTTCGCGCAGCTCGGCTTCGCGCGGGGCCAGCTTTTCGCCGCCGAACAGGAACTTCGGCGACATGATGCGCCCATCCTTGGGGTGCTTGATCTCGTTGTCCTCGCGCTTCTCGAAGACGATCTCCTCGTTGCCGTCCGTGCCGTCTTTGATCCCCACGCCCGCGAAGAACGCGCTCAACTGAAAATATTGGTTCTGCGTCCAGCGCTCAAACGGATGGTCATGACACTGGGCGCAAACCATGCGCACGCCCAGGAATAGTTGGGTGGTGGTCTCCATAGCCACCTTGGGATCGCGCGTGAAGCGGAAGAAGTTTGCGGGTGGGTTTTGAAAAGTGCTGCCGCGCGCGGTCACCAGCTCGCGCACCATCTCGTCATACGGCCGGTTCGACCGGATGGCATCGCGAATCCACTCCCGGAAGGCCCACATGCCTTTGTCGCCCAGGCGATTCCTGTTCACCTGGAGCAGGTCGCTCCACTTCACCGCCCAGTGGTTCACGAATTCGGGGCGGGCCATCAGCCGGTCGATCAAGCGGCTGCGCTTGAGCTTGGTCTCGGTCTTGTCGGCCAGAAACTCGCGGACCTCTTCGGACGACGGCGGCACGCCGATCAAGTCGTAGGACACGCGCCGCATGAACTCGGCGTCCGTGGCCGGCTCGGATGGCAGAATGCGCACGCGCTCCAGCTTGGCGTTGATGAAGCGGTCGATGTAGCCGTTCTCGACCATCGGCTGCCAGAGGAAGCCCGGCTTTTCCGGAAGCACGGTGACGTCCACTACCGCGAGTTGGCCTTCATAGCGCACCAGCATCGCGGTTTCGCCTTTGCGGTCGGAGGAGATGACGCCCGTGTCGTTGATATCGGCGATGGTCGGCGTGCTGCTCGAGTAGATCGCCTCGCGGGTCACATCCCGCGTTGCGCCGTCGGCGAAGTGCGCGGTCACCTGGATCTGCCGCTTGCCGCCCGGCTTCTCCATGGTGACGCCGGCCGGTTCCACGGCGAGTTTCGTCACCTGGGCCGGCACGGGATCGCCGAACTCGGTGCCTTCCGCGATCCATTGCAGGATCGTCTTGTAGTACCGCGAATCCGGTTCAAAGCGCAGCCCTCCTCCATGCGCCAGTTGCTGCGTGGGCTTCAGAAGCATCAGGCTGCTGGCGGGATCGGTGCGGTTGAAGCGGCGGCCCGCCAGATCGTGCACGAGCGCTCTGTAGTCGAACTCGGGATCGTAGCCGCGCAGCGACAGCTTGAACCCGTTCTTGCCTTTGGCGGCGCCGTGGCAAGGTCCGGAGGTGCAGCCGGTCTTGTTGAGAATCGGCATCACATCGCGAACGAAGCTGATCTTTTCCTGCGCGAACGCCGCGCCGGCCAAACCAAGAATCGAGATACTCAGGGCAACCGTTCTCTTCATTTCCGCTCTCACCTCGCGGCCTGCTTCGCGCCGCTCACCACCAGCTTGGCGTTGACGTCCGGAATCTTGTATTCCGCCTTCGACTTGCGCCCCGTGTCCGGCGCAACCGAGGCAATGCGTACTTCGAACTCGCCCGGCTTCGCGCCGGCCGCGGCTTCACACGCGAGCTTGAATTGCCGCTCTCCGGCGGGCACCCGCACTTCCGGGCAGGCCACGTTTTCCGGAAGATCCTCCACTCGGATCTGCACCTCTCCGCCTTCAAACGTCAGCTCGCGGTGCACGGTCCCCGCAATCTCCACCGTCCCGCCGGGCACGAGTTCGGCCACGGCGCTCTCGAGATGAACCCGATAGCCGGGCACCACTTCAAACGTGACGACCGGCGACGTGATGGTCACCTGCTTGCCGTCCACCTGCGTCTGCGTCTCCAAAACCATGTCGAACGTAGTGGTGGGCGTCGCAAAGTTGGTATTCACCAGAAAGCTGCCGCTGTCGGCGGCCTTCCGGTTTTCACCCTTCAGAATGCGCAGATTGCTCACCCCACCAGCCACCTGTTGATTCACGGTGCCCGCCGCGCCCGCGCCCGCCCCGCGCTTCACCTGGTAGCTGAGCGCATATTCGAATCCCTGCGAAACGCGCACCAGCGGCGATCCTGCCAATAGCGTCACAGGTAGCGGACTCGTGGTAGCCATGGGCAACTGCATGCCTAGCCACGGGGCGGTGAAAGCCTTCTCCTTTACGCCGCGCACGGGAACCGTCATGCCGGGACCGATCGCCTCCCGCCGCATGACGCCGTCCGGAGTCTGAGCTTCGCCAATCACGGTCAGCTCCAGCGCCTGCTGTTTCACGTCCGGCTCCGCGGTGATGGTTATCACGCTTCGCTCGCGCGTGCGGCCTTTGTTGTTGTCGTTGAAGCGCTGTGCCGCAGCTTCGGGAGGAACATGACCCCCCGCCGCGACAAACCCTTCGGGCAAGTTGGGAATGCTCAGCTTTACCGCGCCTTCATACCCGCGCCGCTGAACATTCACCACTACCGGCACGGTGCCGCCGGCCGGGACATTCACAAACGGCGTGGCCAGTTCGACGATGAAGTCGGCGCGTCCTTTGCGGGCGAGGAGGCGGTAACCGTAAAGATCGCCGCCGCGGCCCAGCAGATCCTCCACGGCAACGGCAATCTCGCGGACGTCCTCGGGCACAGTGAACGGAAGCACGGGATCGGCGCCGTTGCCGTCGTCCGCAAAACCAAGCTTTTCGCCCTTGGCATCATAGACCGTCAGAACGCCGTCCAGCTCGGAGGTTCCCAGCGAATTGGCGGTCACCTCGAAGATCCAGTTTTGCCCAGGCTCCACGGGCATCGTGTAACGGTCCACTTCGGCGGGCTTACCAATACGCCCGTTAACCACTACGTCCTCCCGCAGCGCCACCGGGCCGCCCGCTGCGGGCTCCAGCATCTCCGTGCGATCGCTCAGCGCGAAGAGCAAAGGCAGCATGGGTGAGGAGGACAGACGCACCGGCAGGAACTCCGCCTTGGCGTCCGTGCTCAATTGCAACTTCTCCGGTTGCGGAAGATTGCCGCCCAGCAGCGAAACCTCCACCGTTTCCCCGCGGCGCCAGCCTAGTGGGAACAGCCCGGCGGCGTAAGCGTAGCTTCCGATTTTGAGGCGGTAGAAGTTCGGCGTCTGCTCGCTGTACTTGGCGTCGTACACCTGCACGCGATACTCGCCGGTCTTCGGAAATGTCACTTCTAGCCGGCAATCGACGTCCAGGCCGCGCGCGTCGTTGTTGCGCGCCAGCTCTTTCCCGGAGGCCTCGAAAATCTGGATCGCCGGATCGATGGCCGAGCCGGCTCGCCGCGCCTCCACCTCGAACACCAGCTTCTGCCCCGCCTTCGCCGTGAAGAGGTAGCTGTCCACGTCCGCAGCGGTCAGCGTGCCGTTCACGGTCGCGGGAACGCCGATCTTCTGAGCCTGCCCGGCCGTGTCGTTGCGCTCCTTGAAGTTCTCCGCTTCAACCTCCTCCACCTCCGGCAGATCGCCTACCGAGAACAGCAGCACATTGGAAATTCCCTCGGGGCCGGTCACGCGGATCGGATAAAGCCCCGGTGCGGCGTCCTTCCGCAGCGACACCAGAAACGGAAGCACGGAGTTCGGCTGCATGCTGGTGTTGGATTCAGCAAGGGGATCCTTGCTGCGCGTCATACGCGAAAAGCTGGCCGGCAGCGTGGATTGAATCTCCGTGCCGGGCAGCAGGCCTTCGCCCCGCAAATAGAGCGTGAATGTGCTGCCGCGCTGTGCGCCGTGCGGCGAGAGATCGCGGATCGCCGGAGCCGCTCCCGCGAGCGTCGCGGCGGCCACCAACATTAAGAGCATCGGCCGGATCATGTCAGTTTCCTATTTCTGCGCCACCACGGGCTTCTCGAGCGGCACGGGCACGAAAGCCGTCTCGAGCTTGCCGGTCACATCGTAAACCCGCACATTCCCGTCGAAGCCGGCCGCAGCCAGCCGCTTTCCATCGGGAAAAAATTGAATCGTGTAAATGCCGCCCCTATGCCCGGAGCACTTGCCCGCCGCCTCGCCGGTTTCCAGATCGTAGATGCGCACGTCGCCCAGCGCGCTTCCCACCGCGATGTATTTTCCATCCGCGCTGACAGCGAGGCTGAGGATCGGCCCATCCTGCGGCTCGAACTTGCGGATCAGCGTGGAGTCGTCGGCAATCCGCATGGCCCGGGGCCGGTCCATCATATACAGGTAGGGCACGCGCTCCTCGCCGCCGATCACCACCCAGTCCTTCCTCGGGTGCCGCACCACGGCGGCCAGCGGCTCCTTCAACAGGTTCACGTTTTCGACGAACCTGCCGGTTTCCGCATCGGTCAGCTTCGCCGCCCGGTCCCGGCCCACGGTCACGAGGCGCTTCCCGTCGATGCCGAACGCCGCGCCGAATACCCAATCTTCGTGATGGTCCATCTTCCGGATCTCTTTGCCGGTCTCAACATCCACAACCCGGATTGACTTGTCCGCGGCGCCCATCGCGAGCCGCTTGCCGTCCGGCGAAAGCGCGCCGCCGAACAACGTGTCATTAGTGAGGACGAGCGAGTGCCGCTGTTTGCGCGATTCCATGTCCCAGACCTGCACTTCGCCGAAGCGGCCCGGACTGCCGCCTACCGCGGCGAGCGTTTTGCCATCGGGCGAAAACATCAGCGAATGGATGCGGTCGGATAGCCCGGGCAGCCGCGCGACCAGACCCTGACCCATCTGGTGCAGAAGAATCTCGTAATACCCGGAAACGGCGATCAGCTTTGCATCGGGCGAGATGGCGAGCGCATGAATCACCGGGGGCGCGTTGTATGCCTGGGGCGCTTGCGGCGCGTCCGCGGCGGCGGCTTCGGGAGGCGAGTCGTTCTTCGCGCCTTCGCGAATCCATGCGCGGAACAAGTCAATCTGATCGTTCGGCAGCGGGGGCGCGCCAAACGGCATTCGGGGCGTGGCCTCGCCCGTGAGGTACGAAATCAGCACGCTCTTCTCGGGACTTCCGGGAACGAAGGCCGGCCCTTTCCGGCCGCCTGCTTTTAAACCGTCAAAGGTAGTGAGAAGGAGATCGGACTGTTTGCTGGCCGGCTGGTGGCATCCCTGGCATTGGCGCATCAGGATGGGCCGGATCTGCTTGTGGTAGCTCACGGACTCCTGGGCGAAGAGCGCGGGGGCCAAAAAGACCGGTATCAGGCACAGCGCAGGTGAAAGCTTCATGTCTCGCGGAACTCGCACAAATTATACCGCAGCGCAGTGCGGTAGAATCGCCGTAAATGACCACCATCCAATTCCTCGCCCCCATCGTTGTGGCCGCGCTAGCCGGTTCGCTCCATCTCGCGCTTGCCGATGACGCGGCGCTTCGCAAAGCGCTCACCCTGCATGCGCCGTTCGATGGAAAGCTCGACGCCGCCTTCGCCTCCGGAGACGCACGCCTCTATTCGGCATCCACCTACAAGAGCCTGGACGACGCGAAGCCCGGCCTGCACAACGTGGATGTGGAACACGTGAAAGGCAGAGGCCGCTTCGGCGACGCCCTGCGCTTCGTGAAGAAGAACACGAAGGCGGTCTACTATCAAGCTGCCAAAAACGTGGCGTACGCCGAGCGCAACTTCGCCGGCACGGTCTCCTTCTGGCTGAGCCTGGACCCCGAGCGCGACCTGGAACCGGGCTTCTGCGACCCCGTCCAGGTGACCGACAAGGCCTACAACGACGCCGCCTTCTGGGTGGACTTTACCAAGGACGAGAAGCCGCGCCACTTCCGCCTGGGCGTCTTCGGCGATCTGAAAGCCTGGAACCCGAATAATGTGCCGCCGGATAAGAACCCGGACTTCCTGCGCCGCCTGGTGGTAGTGACCAAAACGCCCTTCGCCCGCGAGCGCTGGACGAATGTGACGTTCACCTGGACGGGACTCAACACCGAGGGCAGGCGCGGGGCGGCAAAACTGTACCTCAACGGCGAGTTGCAAGGCACGGCCGATTCCATCGGCGAGCGCTTCACCTGGAACCCCGCACGCGCCGCCATCCGCCTGGGTGTGAACTATGTGGGGCTGTTTGACGAGCTATCCACCTTCAACCGTGAGCTCACGGCCGCCGAGGTGAAGGCGCTCTACGGGCTGAAGAACGGCGTGGCTGGACTGCGGTAGGCGGCATGGATCGCAGGGCGATCGTCCTTGTACTTCTGGCCTGGGCGGGATGCGCGGTGCGTCAGCCGGTATCTCAGAACTACCGCCTGGTCAAGCAGGATACCGGCCAGGTTCTGATTCCGCCTGGCGTTGCCGGACCCGATATAGCGCAACGAACCTTTACGGCCGTTGCTGCCGCTGGCCGCGGTACCTGCCCGGACGCTACGGGAGCGATCCCAATTCAAGTCCGCGGGAAGCGCCTACGCGTGACGGTTACGCGGGAAACCCTGTTGAAGCAGCCAGCCGGATGGCTCGGCGCCTGGGCGGCCGACATGGAAGCGCAAGGCTGCCTCGCGCCGGGCGGCGGGCTGAACCTCGCAAATCGGATTGCCGAGTCGCTGCCGCTTGATCCCAATAGGGCGTTCCGCCTGTTGAATTGGAGCGACGGACAAAAGGGGCAGGTAGATATCGGCCCGCAAACCAGGCTTCAAGTAGTCAGCCCGATTCTGCGCGAGGGCGCTCCAATCGGCGCTCCCGTAGCCGAACCGGTTGACACGTCCGGGAACGACAAGAGCCTGACCTTGACTATAAAGTCCACAGAGAATCTGATCGGCTACGAGATAACCTGGTATGCGGTCCAGCCCAAGACCAATGGCCTTGGATTCACGATTGTTCCGCTTTCCGCCGAGCGGCACATACAAGGCAAAATGGAACGCCGCCCGCAACCGGCCGTCAATTACTTTCAATTTCCGGCGGACGCCGCGTTCTATCGGCTGTTCTATAAAACCGGCCAGACCGAGTATACAGCGCTCGTTATCGCGGCTCGCACACGCGCCGACTTGGATCGTCGTGCCAGAGCGTTGGAGACGGGTTCCGGCTCGTGCGAAATGCTGCATGACGAAGGGTGCATTGCGATTCCCAAACGCGTCGCTGTAAACCCGGTGTTGGCAGTTGACGTAAATGGAAGAGAGGTCATGGTCGCCTGGGGGGCGACAGTACGCGAGGCGATTCGGCAGGCGGGAGAACCGCAAGCGAATGCGGTGCTGCCACGGCTTGCGGTTCACAAGCTCTACAACGGACGTCCGGCTCCGGTGGAGTTCGATCGCGCCGATCCCGCGATTCTCAATTTGATCCTGACTGGACGTGAGACCATCTCGTGGAGATAGACCGCGCATGCGGCAACGCCGTCCGTGCCGCGACTGGCTGCCATTTTCCCTTGTATAAGGGTCCCGCACTCTGATAGTCTGTCTTCGTCAAACGCTTGAAGATGCCCGCCGCCCGGGTTTCTATCTCGTTGAATTATTTAACTTAGCCGAGACTTGAAGAGTAAGTAAAATGCTAAATCGCGCCCAACGTTGTTTCTTGGCTCTCATTTCACGAGAGCTGACTGTCATTTGTAGCACAAAGAAGATTCCAGCGCTGGTTCTCCTGTGGTGTCTGCCAGCAGTGGTTGCCTGGGGACAAGCCGTTTCATCCGCAAGACCATGGGTCGTCGTGGGAGACTCGCTCGCCGCAGGTTTTCAGAATTTCTCGTTGGTGAGTAACCAACAGGCGAACAGTTTCGCGAACGTTGTGGCTCGCCAGGCGCGTCAGGCGATGGAACTCCCGCGCATTGCCGAGCCTGGTATTCCCAGCCCGCTGCGGTTGGGCGGCATGGCCAACCCGAGTGAACCACTGATCGTGCACAGTGCGTGCGCCGACGCACTCATTTCCGGCTCCCCGAATCCGCAATGCGGGACCGCTCCGCCTGCGTTCCCGGTCCGGGAATCCCCTATCAACCAGCCGACGAACTTAGCCGTGCCCGGCATGACGGTCAATGAGGCGCTGACCAAGGCGCCTGGCCCCCTGCCGAACCCGCCGACCGCAGTCGACGTGATGACCAATTTGATCCTGGGAATACCCGGGCCGCCGCTTGGGCTCTCAGGAACCCAGGTTGACCAGGCCATCGCGCTCAAGCCTTCTGTGGTGCTTCTTTGGATCGGCGCCAACGATATCCTGCTGGCGGGATTGAGCGGCGACTTCAGTCAGCTTACCCGTATCGACCGTTTCTATGCCTCCTTCAGAACTCTGATGCAGAGGCTGTCATCAACAGACGCCCGTCTGGTGGTGGCCAACATCCCCGACGTGACAATCATCCCGTATTTCACCTCAGCGCAAACCCTGGCGGCGGAGACCGGACTGAGTCTCAGCACGGTCACTCGGAAGCTCGGCATGGGAGTCGGTGACTACCTCAGGCCAGGCGCCCTTTCGATCGCGATGGAGATCCTCAACAACACCCGGATGGGATCGCTTCCCGATACGTGCCCGGCCACTGTACCCGGCCTGCCGTTCACGGTGGTTCCTTGCATTCTGCGATCTCACGAGGCCAACCGTATGCGGGTTGTGGCGGTCGCTTTCAATTTGGTGATCATACAGCAGGCATTCCAGCATCGGGCTGTCCTGATCGACACCTACTCCTTGCTCAATCATATTAAGGCGAAAGGCTATGTCGCGAACGGGCAGAAACTGAACATGAACTATCTCGGCGGTTTTTTTACACTCGACGCGATGCACCCGACCAATACCGGCCACGCGATTATTGCCAATGAGTGGATCAGGATGATAAATCACGGGCTCGGGATGAACATCCCGACGGTCTCGATCGACGCGATAGCGAAAGCCGATCCGCTGGTTTTCCCGAAGTGATGAGAGCGTGCTCCGAGAAATTCTGCCCGGCTCAAACACTCATGAACGACCGCAAAAACCGCGCACCCCTCGGAATCGCCGTCAGTTCGTCCTCGGTCCCCTCGTACACCAGGCTGACGAAGCCGTTGTAGTGTACGCCGCGCAGAATGTTGAACACGCGGTTATAGTCGATCCATTTTTCCTGGCCCTTGTCGTCCAGGTTGTATAGCTTCGCGCGGACGAACTGCGTCAGGGGCGCCACCTGCTGAACGCTCTTGTAATAGTCCTCGTAGGTGAGGCCCGCGATCACCGGCCCGCGCGGTCCCTGCCGCCCGGCGAAATGCCCGGTGTCGAGCAGCAGCGTGAAGTTGGGGTGATTCACCGCCTTGAAAAAGGCCAGCATATCGTCGCCCGTGCTGGTGAGGCCGCTGTGGTTCTGCAGGGCGATCGGCATGCCCGCCGCCGCGCCCAGCTCCGCCGTCTTTCGCAGGGCGTCCACCCCCCGCTTGAACGCCTCCTCGCGCTTGTCCGGCGATGGCGCCGACCCCACGAAGACGCGCAGGATGGGCGCACCCAGGAACATGCCTACGTCGATCGCCTGCTTCGCCTTCTCCAGTTCCTTGGGAATGGCTTCCGCCGATCGGCCGTACTCCGTGGTCACGCAGAAGCTCGCGATCGTCAAACCGAGGTTCAACGCCTCGCGGCGGAGCTGCTTCAAATAGTCCGGGGCGGTCCCCTTCAGGCTGTTCATGTGAGGGTCGATTCCGTCCAGGTTCAGCGCGCGGCAGGCGTGCATGAACTGGGTCATGTCCATCTTTCCGCTTCGGAACTGGCCGTTGTAGCTTAGGGTGAGACAGCTCAATCGCATCATGGTACTGCGCATCATATGCCAGCGGGCGCTCCCGGTTCAAGCGGCCCCGCAATCCGGCCAGCGATTCCGTAAAGTTGTTCTCGCGTTTTCCGTCATAATGCATGGAGGAGAACACCATGCCAAATCCCTTCGTACACGCGGAACTGAACACGACGGACGTTGACAAAGCCAAAGTCTTCTATGGAAAGCTCTTCCAATGGTCGCTCGAAGACATCCCGATGGGCGACAGCACGTATACGATGATCAACGTCGGAAAAGGAACGGGCGGCGGGATCATGAAGCAACCCATACCCGGCGCTCCCTCCGCATGGCTCGTCTATGTGGAAGTCGACGACATCGCGGCTGCCACGAAGAAGGCCCAGTCGCTGGGCGCGACTGTCATGAAGGACGTCACCGAAGTCATGGGTATGGGATGGCTGAGCATCCTCACCGACCCGACTGGCGCCATGCTCGGCCTTTGGCAGACAAAGTCTTAAGAGAAAATCCGGCTTGAGCCGAGCCTTAGCCCGGCCACCACTTCGCCGAGAAAATCCTTGAGCGGAAGCCCCTTGTAATAAGTGGCCTTGTAGGCTAGTATTTCTGTGGGTCTGTGTCGAAGCAAAAACGCGACTTATTTGAATGGGAGGGATGAAAATGCGAAGGCTCATGACAATGCTCGCCATCGCTGGCGGGCTGGCTCTTCCGGGCAGCGCCACCGTCTTTACGTGGTCGGCCGATCTCGATAGTTCCCAGGAGATTCCGCCGAACCCATCAACCGCTACCGGCTCCGGCTTGGTGCGGTTTGACGATATCACGAACATATTAGACCTGCACCTGGACTGGCAGGGCCTCACCGGCGACGGGATCCAGGCGCACATTCACTGTTGCGTCGCGCCTCCTCCGGGGAACGTCGGAATCGCCCTCGACCTCTGGCTTGCATCCGATCCGCGGCCTGCAACGGGTTCCTATGACGCAACCTACGACCTCAACCTGGTGAATCCGTTCCGAGCGGCGTTCACGGCCGCGAACGGCGGAACGACACTCAGCGCCTTCAGCGCTCTGAGGGCCGCCATGGACGCGGACCAGGGACGGTCCTACTACAACATTCATACCGCGTTGTCGCCGGGCGGTGAGATTCGTGGCAACCTCGCACCAATTCCGGAGCCGGCCAGCGTGTTCACCCTGCTCTCCGGAGCGGCGGCCTTGCTGCTCCTGCGTCGTTTCCGCCATTCGTAAGCTTTAGCGCGTTTGTGGCGGGAGCCGATCCTTCTCGCTGACATGCCTAACCCGCGGCATGTCGTTGCGGAGCCCTGCGTATGAAGGTCATGGTTCCCGCTACGATCTTGCGGCTTCCGATGGTCTACGGCCCTTAGCAGCGCCGGCCGGATCTCCACTGCTAAGCTGAAATTCCCTTGGCCGCGCCCGAAATTGTGTTCTACGACGGAGCGTGCGGGCTATGTCACCGCGCGGTGCGCTTTGCCGCCCTGCGGGACCGCGACGGCTCGCGCTTCCGGTTCGCGCCTCTTCACGGCGTTACGTTTCACGAGCGCGTGCCTCCCGAAGCACAGCCGCGCCTGCCGGACAGCATCGTCGTGCTCACCGGCGACGGCCGCCTGCTCACCCGGTCGGAAGCCATCCTGCATATGCTGAGCCGCCTGGACGGTCTCTGGCGCGTAGTGGCGGCGCTGGGCGGGCTGGCGCCCGGGCGGCTGCGCGACGGCGCGTACGATCTGGTGGCCCGGACGCGCCAGCGGCTCTTTGCGCGTCCCGAAGGCGTCTGTCCGGTTCTGCCTCCCCATCTGCGCGACCGGTTCGAGACCCGGTGATGCGTTAAAATGGCAACTCACATGAGTCAGCGTTTTCGAATCGCAGCCATTACAGACGAGTATTCTCCGGACCTCGAGATTGCCGCCCGCTCCATGCGCGAGATCGGCATGACCGGCGCCGAACTGCGCGTGGTGTTCGGAAAAAACATCATCGACCTTACGGACGAAGAGATTGACCGCGCGAAGGCAATCCTTTCGGGACACGGGCTGGAGATCATTTCCATCGCCTCGCCGCTGCTGAAGTGCGTGCTTCCGGACGCGCCGGAGGTGGATGCGCGCTTCCAGCAGGATATTTTCGCCTCGCGGCATGGGTTCGAAGATCAGCCCCGCCTCACCGAGCGCGCCTTCGAGATCGCCAATCGCACGGGCGCGAAGATCGTTCGCGTTTTTTCCTATTGGCGGACGGTGGAGCCCGAAAAGTGCTTCGACCGCGTGGTGGCGGCGCTCCGCGGCCGGGGCGGCC
>JBBDWK010000005.1:32654-50668 GCA_040902885.1 Bryobacteraceae bacterium
CCGCGCCGCAACGCGAAATGTGGTTATCGGCCTGGAAAACGAGCATGCCTGCAACATTGCCACGGCGGCGGAATCGGCGCGCGCTCTGGCGGCCGTAGATCATCCGAATATGAAGCTGGTCTGGGATCCGGCCAACGCTTACGTCTCGGGCGAGAAGCCTTACCCGGAAGGCTACCGGCTGCTGCCCGTGAACCGCATCGTACACGTACACGCCAAGGATTGCCGCCTGGACGGCCACAAGCCCATCTGGGGCGCGCTGGGCGAGTGCGACATCGATTGGAAGGGCCAGATTCAGGCCCTCGAAACGGACGGCTACAAGGGCTGGATCAGTCTGGAAACGCACTGGCCGGGACCGGGCGGCGACAAGCACATGGCCAGCACGATTTGCGGCCGCAACTTGAAGTCGCTGGTTGCGGCGGCGTAAATCGCCCTTTCCCACGGAGGGTTCTTCGGTCTACAATAACTTGTCAAAGGTAAAGTGTCCGTGCCTATAGGCGCCTCATCCAGTTCGCGGCTGCTACCGCAAGTGTTGGTGGTGTGCGCCGGATTGCTGCTCGGCGTCTCCTCATTCGGGGCGGACGATCCCTTCAGGGGACCACGCTGCCGGCACATGCGGGGAGCGCGCCTGGACTTGGATGCTCCCGCCGATGCCTCGCACGAGGGCGGGCACATCAGCCCAGCCGAGCACGTCATCGTCACGGAGCTATTGCTGGATTCCGAGTCCGGACAGATCGACGAGCGCGGAACGGCGGTTGCCGCTCATGCCGCCACTCCGGCGATTCCGCCCGCCGAAACCGAAGCCCTGATTCCTCTGCCGGCGGCCTCCCCTCGCACCTTCACCGTTCTTGCGGCCTTGGGCCGCGCCCCTCCCTGTTTCTGATCCCTTAGCTCAATACAGAAAAGTTCTAGTGATATAGCGGCGCCGCCAGTGAGAGGACTCTCAATGGAACGGCGCCAGTGAAGGAGATGAATATCCATGCAGAAGATGACCTGCTCCGAATCCAGTTCCAGCGTGGCGACGGCCCCGGACGCGAAGGGCCTGGGAGCGCGCCTGCGTTTCTATATGACGCCGGTTGACGGGCGCTATGAAGATTTGTCAAAGGGCGACTGGCGTCTGAACGTTTTTCGCGACTTCACCGCCGGACTGATCGTCGCCATGGTGGCGATCCCGCTGGCGATGGGCTTTGCCATGGCATCCGGGCTACGGCCGGAACAGGGCATCGTCGGCGGCGCTATCGCCGGCCTGATCGGCTCTCTTTTCGGCGGCTCGAAGTACCAGGTTTACGGGCCGACGGCGGCTTTCATTCCGGTCATCGGCGGAATGATGGCGAAGTACGAGCACTCGGTACTGGTGCTGGCGTCGCTGATAGCAGGGGTAATTCTAATGGGCATGGGCGTTGGACGGTTGGGACGCCTGGTGACCAAGGTGCCGCATTCGATTGTCGTGGGCTTCACCATTGGGATTGCCGCGACCATCGCACTGTCGCAGGCCGGCGAGGTGCTGGGACTGAAAGCGCCGCTGGGCTACGGTTTCCTGGAAAAGATGGCGGGCATCTTCGCGAACCTGGCAGAGATCAGCTTTTACGCGATTGCCCTGGGCCTGGGTACTTTCGTTGTGACCAAGACTTTGTTGAAAACGTCGGTTTACCTGCCCGGCCCGCTGATTGCCTTAGGGCTGTCAACCTTGGTGGCGGCGACGGTCTGGAGCGACACAGGCCTCAGCCTGGTCAAGGACAAATACGGAAGCATCCCGACCGATTTCTGGGTATTCACGGGACCGACGGTTCCGCCGATTTCACCCGAGTTCCTGATCGACCTGGCATACTACGTGACGGCCATCCTATTCGTGGCCGCCGTCGAAAGCCTTTTGTGTTCGCGCATGGCGGATCGGCTGGCCGAAAACCGGGGCTTGCCTTTCAATCCGAACAAGGAACTCTGGGGACAGGGGATGGTGAATTTCATCGCTCCCCTGCTGAACGGATTTCCGCACACCGGCGCGCTGGCGCGAACGGCGACGAACATCCGTCTGGGCGCCATTTCTCCGCTGGCGGGTGTTTTCAAATGCGTGCTCAAGCTGACAATGGCAGCCTATATGGCGACGTATCTGGAGATGGTGCCGATGGCCTGCATTGGCGGCATTCTGCTGTACGTGGCCGTATCGATGGTAAAGCCGGCCGAGGTGAGTCAGGTGCTGGCCCACAACCGCTTCCACGTGGGGATGATGGTATACACCGCGGCAATGGTGATCCTGACGGACTTCCTCACCGGGGTACTTTCCGCGCTGGTGATTTACGGGCTGCTGCGCCGTTTCCTCGATAAGCCCATGCCGGAATCGGCCACACAGCCCGCGGAAGCTTGACACAGCAAAGCGGGGCATGAGGAGAACACGGACCAACGATGTTTCCATTTCGGCGAATCATGGTAGGGCTGGCGCGGACGACGCTGGATGGCGAATTGTTGCGGTATTGCGCCATGCTTGCGGGGCTGCGTCATGAAGAACCACCGCACTTCAACTTTGTCCATGTGTTGAATCCCGACGGGGAATCGGATCACGGTCAGGTTCAGCGGCAGATCCAGGCGGACGTGGAAGCATGCTTCCGGCCGGGGGAGACCAGGGCGTTCTGGTCTTGCACCGTGATCGCTGGACAGCGGACCGACCGGCTGCTGGAGTTCGCGGCGGAGAACTCCGCGGATGTCATGGTGATCGGGCACCACAGGGCGCGAACGGGCCGGCGATCGCTGGCGCGGCGGCTGGCCATGAATGCGCCCTGTTCGCTGTGGATGGCGCCGGAGGGATCGGCGGCAAAGCTGACACGCGTGCTGGTGGGCGTTGACTTTTCGCACCATTCGGCGTACGCCCTCAGCACGGGCGCCGCGCTGGCGCGGAGCGCGGACCTGGAGGAGTGCCTGGGAGTTCAGGTGTACTTCGACCAGGTGGCGGCGATGTACGGCCACAATGACGACGGCCAGCGCCAGCGGAGCGCGGAAACCTTCGCCCGGTTCATCGAGCCGCTCAACCTGCACGGCCGGCGGCTCATCCGTTTGCTGGAGGCGAGTCCCAGCGTAGCTACGGGAGTGTTGCGTGTTGCCGCGGTCCACGACGCCGATCTGGTGGTGATGGGCACGCGCGGCCTGACGGCGTCTCTCTCGGTGTTGCTGGGCAGCGAGACGGAGCAGGTGATCCGCGAGTCTACCCTGCCTGTGCTGATCATCAAGCAGCCAGGCGAGCGGATAGGTCTACTCAAGGCGCTTCTGGACCGGGACTTCCGTTCGCCGTATACCGTGCGGTTCGGCTGAACGCCACGACGCGGGGAAGTTCGCACCCTGGCGAGCCAACGGAGAAGCGTTTCAGGTATACTTTTCCCGCATGGCTCCATACTCCCGCATTCTGGTTCCGCTTGCGCTCGGCCCCCTGGACCGGGAACTGGTGAACTACGCGGCCATGATTTGCCGTTGGCAGAGTGGCGGGCGGGTGGACCTGGTGCACGTATCGCCCAAACCGTGGCGCGAGATGAATCGCATCTGGAAGGAGATGGAGTCGGAGGACCGAGGGCAGTTTGAGGACGGTTACAAGAGCGTCGAACTCCGGTACCACGTCCTCGAAGGCGACTTGACCGACCGCCTTCTGGAAGTCGCGGTGGACGAGCGCAGCGACCTGATCTTACTCGGCCACCAGCTTGGCCACGGCGGACAGCGCGCGCTGGCGCGGCGGCTGGCGATGGCGGCGCCCTGCTCGGTCTGGATGGTGCCCGAGGGGAACTCGGCGTCCCTGAATCGCGTAATTGCGCCGGTCGACTTCTCGCAACAGTCGGCGGATGCGCTGGACGAGGCCATCGGCCTGGCATTTCTGTCCGGGCTGCGGGAGCTGACCGCGCTGCACGTATACTTCGACCGCACCACCGTGACATACGAGGAATGGCCAAAGGTGCGGGAGGAGCGGGAGCAGGATGCCTTCAAGCGTTTTCTCGCGGGCATCAACACGCGCGGCGTTACCGTGAAATCCCGTTGCCTGGAAGCGCCAAGCGTCGCGCACGCCATCCGCGAACTGTGCGAGGAAGAGCACGCGGACCTGGTGGTGATGAGCACCCGCGGGCGAAGCCGGGCGGCTTCCGTGCTGCTGGGCAGCGAGACGGAGCAGGTCATTATCGAATCGAAGATTCCGGTGTTAGCCGTGAAGCACTTTGGCGCGCGAAAAACGTTCCTGGAAGTCCTGCTTGACAAGAAATTCCGCCAGCGTGAGGAATCACGCTTCGGCTGAGCCGGCGCCGCATTTCGCGTTAACCCTGTTTCTTTTTCTCCAGGTTCCACAGACCCCGCGACAACGCCCGGCCGCAAAAGGGGCAATAGTTCATCCCCACATAGCTCGGGCGCTCGTCGCCGAACACCAGAAAGTACTCAGTGTCGATCTCCGTCAGGATGCGTCCGTTGCGCAGCAGGTGCAGCGGCGAGACGCGCACCAGCTCCCGATCCATCATCCGGGCGAGTTCGTCGCAGCAGGTCATCCCGATAGTGTATTCCGTCCGCTTAGGCGGGTGCATGATATTCTGAGAACACAGACGAGAGCTGCACCATGCGTCTCCGCATCCTCATCCCGCTCAGCCTTATTCTTCTCCTTGTGCTCTCTGTTGCGTTCGGCCAGCGGCGCCGGTCCCGGTCCTATTTCGATGAAGAGGACAATCCTGCGCCCATTCCGGCCGATGCCAACGAGAAAACCGAATTCGCCTTCGCGCGCCTGCGGTATCCCTCGCGCTACGGCCGCTTCCGGGGCGGCGGACCTTGGGCTACCGATTACCCGAAAGCGGACCGCCAGTACGTGCAGGGCGTCCGGCGTCTCACCCGCCTGCATACGCGCTCGGTGGAGCAGGTGGTCGACCTGGACAGCGACGAGATTTACAAATACCCGTGGATTTACGCGGTGGAAGTCGGCTACTGGTCGTTAAACGACAAGCACGCGGCCAAGCTGCGGGATTACCTGATGCGCGGCGGCTTCCTGATGGTTGACGATTTTCACGGATCGATGGAGTGGGAAGGATTCATGGATAGCATGTCGCGCGTGTTTCCAAACCGTCCCGTAGTCGAGATCGAGGATAAGGACCCGGTCTTCCACGTCATTTACGACCTCGACGAACGGTTTCAGGTGCCGGGCATCCAGATGTTATACACAGGCCGCCCGTTCGAAAGGGACGGCGTGGACGCGCACTGGCGCGGGATTTACGACGACCGCGGCCGGTTGCTGGTGGCGATCTGCTTCAACATGGATGTCGGGGACGCCTGGGAGCACGCGGACATGCCCGAGTATCCGGAGCGATACGCCTCTCTCGCGTACCGCATCGGAATCAATTTCATCGTCTACTCCATGAGTCATTGACGTCCGCCTGGTTGCCAGCCCCAATGTTTCAGTTTCTTTTCAAATATCCGAGCGCGGCATTCTCGAAGGGAGAATTCGTGCTCCTGGCCTCATGGCCGGCCTGGGTACTCGCGGCGGCAATCCTGATCGCGGCGGGGGTCATACTCTGGCACATCACCCGGAACCGCGGGCGACTGGGGGGCTGGCGGCCGGTAGCAGTCTGGTGCCTGCAGACCGCTTTGGTGGCGCTGGTGTTATTCCTGCTGTGGCGGCCGGCGTTGAGTATCGCGACCCTGCGCCCGCAGCAAAACATTGTCGCGGTGCTGCTGGACGACTCCGGCAGCATGGCCATCAGGGAAGGCGGCAAGACCCGCCTGGAGCAGGCTACGGCGGTGCTCCGCAGCGGACTGGCAAAGTCGCTCGGGGAGCGCTTTCAGGTCCGGCTGTACCGCTTCGGCAAACACCTGGAGCGAATTCAGAATCCCGAGGAGGCAACCGGAAAGGCAGAGGCCTCGCGCATCGGGGAGAGTTTGAAAGAGGCTCTGGCCGAGGCTTCCACGCTGCCGCTGGGCGCGGTGGTGCTGCTGAGCGACGGCGCGGACAATGCCGGCGGCATCGATCTGGAAACCGTCTCGCAGATTCGCCAGAAGCGCATTCCAGTTCATACCATCGGCATGGGACGCGAGCGCTTCGAGAAAGACATTGAGGTTCGCGATGTGCAGCTCGCGCCGCGTGTGCTGGCCGACTCGCGCCTGAGCGCACAGGTGACCTACCTACAGAACGGCTTCACCCAGGGCAAGGCGCGGCTCTCTGTAAAGGAAGGCGGCAAGGTTCTGGCGTCGAAAGAGATTACTTTCAAGGCGGACGGAACGCCGGAAACCGAGACGCTGGTCTTCAATGCAGGCACCGCCGCCACGCGCAGCCTTCAGTTTTCGATCGACCCGATGGAAGGCGAGGAGAATCGCGACAACAACGCTCGGATGCGGCTGGTGAACGTGGAGGCGTCCAAACCGCGCATACTTTACATTGAAGGCGAGCCGCGCTGGGAGTTTAAGTTTATCCGCAGGGCCATAGAAGAGGACCGCAGCCTGGAACTGGTTTCCATGCTGCGCACCACACAGAACAAGATCTATTTCCAGGGCACCAAAGATACGAAGGAGCTGAAGGATGGCTTTCCAGCCAAAGCGGAAGAGCTGTTCGCGTATCAGGGCCTGATCATCGGCAACGTGGAGGCCGGTTACTTCACGCCCGCGCAGCAGGAACTGATCCGCGAGTTCGTCAACCGGCGCGGCGGCGGCGTCCTGTTCCTGGGCGGGCGGGCTACCTTGTCCGAAGGCGGATACGCGAGTTCCCCATTCATGGAACTCCTGCCGGTGAGCCTGCCCGACCGCAAGGGAACTTTCCATCGCGACGAGGCCAACCCGGAGTTGACGGCAACGGGGCGCGACAACCTGATTTGCCGGCTGGAAGAGCAGCCGGACCGGAACGCCGAACGCTGGAAGAAGCTCCCGCTGCTGGCCGACTACCAGGAAGTGGGCGCGCCAAAACCCGGCGCCGTCGTGCTGGCGGAGGCGCGCCCGGCGGCAGGCGGCAAATATCCGCTGCTGGCCATTCAGAATTACGGACGCGGCCGGAGCGCAATTTTCGCCACGAGTGGAAGCTGGCGCTGGCAGATGCAGCAGCCGCTGGAAGATCGCACCCACGAGATGTTCTGGCAACAGTTGCTCCGCTGGCTGGTCTCGGAGTCTCCGGGGCAGATTGCCGGCGCCACTCCGCGCAGCGTGCTTTCCGACGAGACCAACGTTCAATTGCGCGCGGAGGTCCGAAGCAAGAGCTTCCAGCCGCTGGCTAACGCCAAAGTGCAGGCCAACATCATGGGGCCGGAAGGACTCTCCGCAACTGTGCCCCTCGATCCGGTGCCCGACGAGGAGGGCATCTTCGCCGCCACATGGACGGCGGATAAGCCCGGATCCTACGTTGCGGAGATTCTGGCGACGGAAGACGAAGGCGGCAAAGAAAAGGAAACCGGGCGCGACGTCGTGGTATTCCGCCGCGAAGACGGCGTTGCCGAGCACTTCAATGCCGGACAGAACCGCGAGCTTCTGCAGAAGCTCTCCGAACAGACCGGCGGGCGTTACTATACGCCCGAGACGGCGTCCAAATTGAGCGAGGAGATTTCGTATTCCGAGGCCGGCATCACCGTCCGGGAGACCCGCGACCTGTGGGATATGCCGGCGATTTTCCTGCTGGCGCTGGTGCTGCGCTCCTTGGAGTGGCTGCTGCGCCGGAAGTGGGGGGTGGTGTGAGAACCGGCATCGCTGTGGTTTGGTTATTGGCCGCCGGCTCTGTGAACGCGGACACCTACTACCTGACCGTCGCCGGCCTAGGCGGCGAACCGGACTTCGAGCAGCGCTTCGACGGCTGGGCGAAAGACGCGGACAAGATTCTGAAAGGCTCCGTGGACGCGTCCTTTGTGACCACCCTGAACGGGCCTTCCGCGACACGCGCTAACGTGCGAAGCGAGATGGAGAAGATCGCCAAATCCGCCAAACCCGAAGACGTGCTGGTGTTGTTCCTGATCGGGCACGGCACATTCGACGGCACCGACTACAAGATCAATCTTCCCGGCCCGGACATGACGGGACTCGAGCTGGCGGGGCTTCTGGACCGTATTCCGGCGACACGGCAACTGGTGGTGAACAGCACCAGCTCCGGAGGCGGATCGATCGATGCGCTGCGGCGTCCGAACCGCGTGGTGATCTCGGCGACCAAGAGCGGCACGGAGAAGAACGCTACCGTATTCGGGCGCTACTGGGTGGAAGCGCTGCGCGATCCGGCGGCGGATGCGGACAAGAACGAGACCGTGTCCGCGCTGGAAGCATACCGCTTCGCGGACGGGAAGACCACGACATTTTACGAGACTCAGAAGCGTCTGGCGACGGAGCACGCAGTGCTCGAAGACACGGGAAACGGGGAACCGGCGAGGGCGCCATCCTCTGAGAACGGCCAGGGTTTGGTAGCATCGGCGTTCCCGGTGCTGCGGTTGGGCGCGGCGGCCAAGTTGGCGGCCGACCCGGAGATGCAGAAGCTTCTGGCGAAGAAAGAGGATCTGGAGCAACAGATCGACCGCTTGAAATATCAGAAGGCGGCCATCCCGACCGCGGAGTATAAGAAGCAGCTCGCGGCGCTGCTGTTGGAACTGGCGCGCACGCAGGCGGAGATCGACAAGTGAAAAAGCAATTGAACCGCCGAGACGCCGAGATGCCGAGAAAACCTTATAAATTGTTTCCTCTGCGCCTCGGCGTCTCGGCGGTGATATTCGCTTCTCTTCTTTGCGGACAGACTCCGGAGCGGGCCGAGGCGCTGTGGAAGGCGCGGCGTCACCGCGAGGCGAACGACGCGTTTAAGGCTTTGGTGAATGCGAATCCGAAGAACGCGGATTATAAAGTGCGTTGGGGCCGCTTCTTTCTCGCCCGCTTTCAGAAAGCCGATGCCGCGGCGCTGTTCCAGGAAGCGCTGGCGATTCGAAAGGACCATCCCGGCGCGCTGCTCGGGCTTGCCCTGGTGGCCGCCGAGGGCTTCGAGAGCAAGGCCGTCGAGCTGGCGAAGCAGGCGCTCGAAATTGACCCGAAACTGGTGGAAGCCCAGGAAACGCTGGCCCGCCTGGCGCTCGAGGACAACGACACGGCGAAAGCTATCGAAGAGGCCGATAAGGCGTTGGCGATTTCGCCCGCCTCGCCGGATGGCCTGGCAGTCCGGGCAACCATTGAGCTGCTGGCGGATCGCGATGCGGGGCAATGGCTGGGTCGAATTCAATCCGCGCAGGCGTATCAGACCATCGGGCATTTCTTCGTGCTGAACCGGCGCTACGAGGAGGGCATCGAGTATTACCGCAAGGCGCTCGCGCTCGACCCGGAACTGTGGTCCGCCCGCGCGCAGCTTGGCGTGAATCTGATGCGCCTGGGCGAGGAACGCGAGGCGCGCGAACACCTGGAGAAGTGCTACAACAACGACCACAGGGACCAACCCACCGTAAATACGCTGCGGCTGATGGACAGCTATAAGAACTTCGTCACCCACAAGGGCGACGGCATGATCCTGAAGCTGCACAAGAATGAATCCGAGCTGCTGCTGCCGTACTTCGAGGGGGAACTCAAACGGGCGCTGCAGGTCTACGAGAAGAAGTACAAGTTGAAGCTGGACCGGCCCGTGCAGCTTGAGGTCTATCCCGAGCACGAGGACTTTGCCGTACGCACCATGGGCATGCCCGGACTGGGCGCGCTGGGCGTCACCTTCGGGTATGTGGTCGCCATGGACAGCCCTTCCGGACGGAAGCCCGGCGCCTTTCACTGGGCCAGCACGCTCTGGCATGAGTTGAGCCACGTCTTCGTGCTCTCGGCCACCAAACACCGAGTCCCGCGCTGGTTCACCGAAGGCATGGCGGTACACGAGGAGACCGCGATCTCGCGGGACTGGGGCGACCGGCTCGACCGGGAGGCCATCTTCGCCATCAAGAACAAGAAGCTCCTTCCGGTAGCCGAGCTGGACCGGGGATTTGTCCGCCCGACCTATCCAACTCAGGTCGTGGTCTCGTATTTTCAGGCCGGCCGCATCTGCGATTACATCAAGAAAGAGTGGGGCTACGACAAGCTTCTCGACATGATGCACGCCTTCGCGAAAGGCGCGAGCACGATCGAAGTATTCGAGACTCAGCTCAACGTCAAGACCAAGGATTTCGACGAGCGCTTCCTCGCCTGGCTGGACCAGGAGACCAAGGCCGCGGTGGAAGGCTTCGACGAATGGCGCAAGCGCCTCCGCAATGTCGCCGAGCTGGCGAAGGCTTCCAAGCACGACGAAGTCATCGCAGAGGCAACCGAGATTCGAGATATATATCCGGATTACGTGGAAGCCGGAAACGTCTATGAGTTCCTCGCCGAAGCTTACCTCGCGAAGCAGGACAAGAAGGCCGCAATTGCGGAACTGGAGCGCTATTCGAAGATTGGCGGGCGCAATCCGCCTGTGATTAAGAAGCTCGCGGCGCTGCTCGAAGAAGCGGACCGGAAGAAGGACGCCGCCTCGCATCTGGAGCGCATCAATTTCGTGCACCTGCACGACGAGGAACTGCACCGGAAGCTTGGCGATCTCCACATGGCGCTGAACGACTTTCCGGGAGCGATTCGCGAGTATCGCGCGGTGGTCGCCATGCGGCCCATCGACAAAGCGGCCTCGCACTTCAACCTGGCCAAAGCTTATCTTCAGGATCGACAGACTGAGCAGGCGAAGGACCAGATTCTGCTGGCTCTCGAAGCCGCGCCGGGCTACCGGCCCGCACAGAAGATGCTCCTCGAACTCTCAAAATAAGAATGGAAACGGAAAACTGATTCAATGTCTTTCACCGCCACCCCAGTCCAAACCACCGACTTAAAGAACCGGATCGAACGCTTCCGCGAAGTGGAAGGCGATATCGTCCGGCAGGTCCGGCGCGTGATCGTCGGCCAGGAGGAGGTGCTCGAACAGGTGCTGATCTCGCTGTTCGTCGGCGGGCACTGCCTGATCACGGGCCTGCCCGGCACGGCGAAGACGCTCCTGGTGCGAACCATCGCGCAGACGCTGGGTTTGATGTTCAAGCGCATTCAATTCACGCCGGATCTGATGCCCTCGGACATCACGGGAACGGACATTATCGAAGAGGACGCCACCACGGGACATCGAACCTGGACATTCGTTCAGGGCCCGATCTTCACCAACATCCTGCTGGCGGACGAGATCAACCGGACGCCGCCGAAGACCCAGTCCGCGCTGCTCGAAGCCATGCAGGAGTTGTCCTGCACGGTGCGCGGCAATCATTACAAGCTGCCGGCGCCTTTTTTCGTGCTGGCGACGCAGAACCCGATCGAGCTGGAAGGCACCTATCCCCTGCCCGAAGCCCAGCTTGACCGCTTCCTCTTCAACACGGTGCTGGACTATCTCTCGGCCGAGGAAGAACTCCAGGTGGTGGATCTGACGACGACGACGCATGTCGCCTTCGCCGACGCCGTGACCAACGCGGAAGAAATTCTGGGGTTCCAGCAACTGGTGCGGATGACGCCGATTGCGCCTTCCGTGGCGAAGTACGCCATCGAACTGGTGCGCGCCACGCGGCCGCGGGACGAATCGGCGCCGGACTTCGTCAAAAAGTATGTGAACTACGGAGGGAGTGTGCGCGCGGCCCAGTTTCTGGTGCTGGCTTCCAAGGCGCGCGCGCTGATGAAGGGCCGCTACCACGTTTCCTATGAAGACATTCGGGCGCTGGTGGTGCCCGTGCTGCGGCACAGAATCCTGCTGAACTTCCACGCGGAATCGGACCGGTTGAAGCAGGACGACATTTTGAAGCGGCTCCTGGAGGCGAAGCCGGCTCCTAAGGGAGATTGAAATGAACCGCCGAGACGCCGAGGCGCCGAGAGAAGATAAAGTGTGGGTCTACTGATGAACTTTAACGAGACCACGCTTAAGCGAGGGTTAAAGCGGATCGTAAATAATTTCTCTGCGCCTCCGCGGTGATATGGATTCCAATGCTGCAGCGATTTCTTGACCCTGCCACGCTGGCCTCGATCTCCGGGCTTGATCTTGTGGCACGGACCGTCGTCGATGGCTTCGTGGCCGGGCTGCACCGCTCGCCCGACTTCGGGTTCAGCCAGGAATTTGCCGAGTACCGCGCGTATGCGCAGGGCGACGATTTGCGGCACGTCGATTGGAACGTCTTCGCGCGCACCGACCGCTGCTACCTCAAGCGCTTCCGCGGCGAAACCAACACCCAGATTCTGATCCTGCTCGATACCAGCGCTTCCATGGGCTTCGGATCGCACTCCGTGAACAAGCTGGACTATGCCCGGTTCGTTTCCGCCTCAATCTGCTACCTTGCCAATTCACAGCGGGATGCCACGGGCCTCATCGTGTTCGACGACGAGGTCCGCAACTACATCTCACCGTCCACGCGGCAAGGCCAGTTGTTCCGTCTGCTGCACGCCATCGAGAAGACGGAACTGGGATCGCACACCGACTTCTCCAAGCCTTTTATCCATTTTCAGGAGTTTCTGCGCCGTCGCGGCCTGGTCGTCGTGCTGTCGGATTTCTACGAGGATCCCGAAAAAATCGTCAGGGCCGTGGAGCCGCTGCGCTATCGCGGAAACGAGGTCATTCTGTTCCACCTGCTCGATCCCCAGGAGATCGCGCCGCAGTTCCGCGAGCCGCTGCTGCTGGTCGATATGGAAACGCAGACCAGCCTGGAGGTATCGCCGGACTACGGGCGGAACGAATACCGCACCAAGATTCAGGCGCACATAGAAGACTTACGCTCGAAAGCTCGGGGCGCCGGGCTGGACTACTTTCTGATGGACACCGGACGGCCGCTCGATGAAGGCCTGCGCGAGTATCTCGGCGTGCGCCAGGGGAGACTCTGATGGGTTTTCTGGCTCCCTGGTTTCTGGCTGGCGCGCTGGCAGTCGGCGTCCCCGTCTGGCTGCATCTGCTGCGCCAGCACAAGAGCGTTCCCCTGCCCTTCAGCTCCCTCATGTTCTTCGAGCGGCGCACGCAAAGCTCGGTCAAGCACCGCCGCCTCCGTTACCTGCTGCTGCTTGCTCTGCGGGCGCTGCTGATTGTAGTGCTGGCGCTGGCTTTCTCGAAGCCCTTCACGTACATGGTCCCCGGACTGGCGGGATCGGGCCAGAAGATGGTCGTGATCGCGCTCGACGATTCGTTCAGCATGCGCCAGGGAGACCGCATGGAGCGCGCGCGGAGCGAAGCGCTCCAACTGGTTGGCGGCATCGGGGCGGGCAACAAGGCGCAAGTGCTCGCCTTTTCGTCGGGCGTGCGCATGATGTCCGACCCGACCGACGACGTGGCTGTTCTGCGCGCCGCGATTTCCAGCATCGTTCCCGGCGATGGCCGCGGCTCTTATGCCGAACTGACTCGCGCTCTTCGTTCCATCGCGCAGTCCTCGCGTATGCCCGTGGAAGCGCATCTGTTCTCGGATCTGCAGAAATCGTCGCTGCCATCGAGCTTCGCCGATGTGCGCCTCGGCGATGGCATTCGCCTTGTGACCCACCCGGCGGCGACCGGCGAGCAGCCGAATTTCGCGGTCGAGTCCGTGAACGCGCCGCGCCGCGTCTACGATCCCAAGAAAGTGCGCATTCAGGCGACGGTGGTTGGATACGGCGCCGAGCGTGGAGATTTGAAAGTTTCCGTACACCTGAACAATCGCGAGATCGGCTCCAAGACGCTGAGCGTGCCCGCTTCGGGACGCGCGACGTTCGACCTGACGGTTCCTTCGCTCGATGCCCCGCACGGCTTCAATCGCGGAGAAGTGCGGATAGAATCGCGCGACGGGTTTCCCGGCGACGACCGCTACCTCTTCTCCATAGAGCGCGCCGACCCGCGGCCCGCGTTGTTCGTTCATGAGACGAAGGGAGCGCGCAGCCTGCTCTATTTCCGCGCGGCGCTGGAGGCTTCCACCTCGTCGGCATTCGTCATAGACGCGGTCAGGCCCGAACAGGCTGCCGGCATATCGCCATCCCGCTATGCGTTCATCCTGCTGTCGGACGTCTCGTCCGTTCCGCCGGCGTTTGAAGAGGCTCTGCGCAAGTATGTGCGCGCGGGCGGATCGCTGTGGATCGCGCTGGGCCGCGCCGCCGCGGTGCGCAACCGCGTGCCGGTGTTCGACGAGAATATCGCCGAGGCCGTCTATGCTTCACGGAGCCAGGAGCGCTTTCAAACCGTAGCCTGGCTCGATCCTGCGCATCCCTCCATTCGCCGCGCGAACCGGTGGGACGGGGTGAAGTTCTACCAGGTGGTCCGCGTGGAGCCGGGCAAGGCGCGGGTGGCGGCGCGGCTCTCCGACGACACGCCGCTGCTCCTCGAGAAGCAGGTGGGCGAAGGCCGGGTTCTGGTATTCGCGTCCACGCTGGACAATATTTCAAACGATTTTCCGCTGCACGCCTCGTTCGTGCCCTTCATCGAGCAGACCTCCCGCTATCTGGGACGCATCGAAGAAAGCGGCGCGAGTCACACCGTCGGGACGTTCCTGGAGCTGCGCACCCAGAAGGAATCCGGCGCGGCCGTCGAGGTTCTCGATCCGCAGGGCCGCCGCGCGCTCTCGCTCGAGGAAGCCGCGCGCGCCGAGACCATCGAGCTTGCGTCGGCGGGCTTCTATGACGTGCGCCGGCCCAGCGGCCGTCACGAGCTTGTGGCCGTAAACCCGGACCGTCACGAATCCGATCTCGCCGTGATCCCAGCCGAGACGCTGGCGCTGTGGCAGAATACAGGACAGGGGTCGAAGGACGCCAATCCGGCAGCCGGAACGGGCGTTCAGGCCGGAGACGAACGAAAGCCCTCCAGTTTCTGGTGGTATGTGATGCTGTCCGCGCTGATTCTGGCGGTGGCGGAGTCGTTGGTGGGAAACAGGCACCTGAACGTTGAGGAGCCGGTGGAGCGAATGGAGAAAGGGGCGGCATGAATCCTTTGGATTTGTTGACCGGGTACCTGGGACGGCTGGAACGGCGTCTCCAGGTGTTGACCTTGACACGGGGAGCGGCGGCGATGGCCGTCTGCGCCCTGTTGCTTACGGTCGTGCTGGTGCTGATTGCAAATTACTACGCCTTCTCCGACCCCAGCGTGCGCTGGGCGCGCGTGGCGCTCTTCCTCGCCCTGGCCGTGGCGGCCGGCGCCGGATTGCTGGCGCCGCTTCTGCGCTTGAACCGCCGGGCCGCCGCGCGCCGGACCGAGGACCAGTATCCGGAGTTCGAACAGAGGCTTCTCACTTTCGCCGAACAATCCGAAAGCAAGCCCGACGACCCATTCCTGGAGCTGCTGGCTTCCGATACCCTCGAAGTGGCTCGCCACACCGAGCCCGACCATGTGGCAGGCCGCAAGTGGATGGTGGGATTCGGCTCTCTGGCGGCCGGTGCGGTCGCACTTTTGATCTGGCTGGGGGCCGCCGGACCGGGCTTTCTTGGACATGGAACGGCGCTGCTCTGGGGAGGGCCTCCTAAAGGCGAATTTTCTCCTTTCTATGAGATTGTTGTGGAGCCCGGCGACCGCACTGTGCGCCGCCGCGCCGATCAATTGATCACCGCCAGGCTGAACGGCTTTCAGTCGCCGCGCGTGCGTGTGTTCGCCAAGTACGCCAACGCCTCCCGGTGGGAAGAGACGCAGATGCGCCCCCAGTCCGGCGGTTCCAATTACGAATTCCTGTTAGCGGGCGTGCCGGAGTCGCTCGAGTATTACGTCGAAGCGGCCGGCGTGCGGTCCAGGACGCACAAGCTGACGGTTGTCGATCTGCCTTCCGTAAAGCGTATCCGCGTGGCCTATCGCTTTCCATCCTGGACGGGGATGAGCGAAGTGGTGGAGGACCCGGGCGGCGACCTGCGCGCCGTGGAGGGCACCATCGCCGATCTGCTGGTGGAGACCGATCGGCCGCTTTCCAACGGCGTCGTCCTGCTGGATGATGGAACGAAAATTCCAATCGCCGGCGGCAAAGCCAGTGTGAAGATCGAGAAGGACGGCTTGTACCACATTGCCGGCATGGACGGCGGCGAAACGGTACGGCTCAGCAGCGACTATTTCATCGAATCGCGCAAGGATTCGTTGCCCACCGTGCGCATCCGGCGGCCGGGGCGCGATGCGAAGGTGAATCCCATCGAAGAGGTGACCGTGGCGATCGAGGGCCAGGACGATTTCGGCCTCCAGAGCCTGACGCTGCACTATTCGGTAAACGGCTCGCCGGAGAAGACCGTACCGGTCCTGAAGTCCAAAAGCGCCAAGAAGGCCGACGGTTCCACTACGCTCTACCTCGAAGACTTCAATCTCGCGCCGGGCGACATCGTCAGCATGTACGCGAGCGCGCGCGACGCACGCAACTCGGTTCAGACGGACATGTTCTTCGTTGAGGCGCAGCCCTTCGAACGCGAGTACTCGCAGTCTCAGATGGCGGGCGGCGGCGGAGGCGGCGGCGAACAGGATCAGAACCAGATTTCGGCGCGCCAGAAAGAGATCATCGCGGCGACGTGGAATCAGTTGAAGAGCGGCGGCAAGGACAAGGCGGCCGCGGGCGAGAACGCCAAGTTTCTGGCCGATATGCAGTCCAAGCTGCGCGACCAGGCGAAGTCGCTGGCGAATCGCATGCGCAGCCGCGAGCTCTCCGGCACGAACCAGGAGTTCAAGAGCTTCGCGCAGGACATGGAGAAGGCCGTGGAGGCGATGGGCCCCGCGTCCGACCAGTTGCGCGGCATGAAGTGGCAGGGCGCACTCGCGCCGGAGCAGAAGGCCCTGCAACACCTTCTGCGGGCGGAAGCGACATTTCGTCAGATCCAGGTGGCCTTCGGCAGTCGGGGCGGCGGAGGCGGGGGCGGCGGCAGCGGCCGCGATCTGGAGAATCTTTTCGATCTGGAGCTCGACACCGAGAAAAACCAGTACGAAACCGGGCAGCAGCAGGCTTCGGCGGACCAGCGGGGGCGCGAGATAGACGAGGCGTTGCAGAAGCTGGAAGAATTGGCGCGCCGCCAGCAGGAGCTGGCCGCCCAGCAGCGCAAGGACCAGCAATCGCTGCAACAGCGCTGGCAGCAGGAGATGCTGCGCCGCGAAGCCGAGGAACTGCAACGGAAGATGGAGCAGCTATCGCGCGGGCAGCAGGGGCAGCAGCAGCAGGGGCAGCAGCAGGGGCAATCCGGCAGCAGCGGCGAGTCCGGGCAAAGCAGCCAGTCGGCGCAGTCGCAACAGCAGCAACAGCGGCAATCGCAGCAGCAGCGGCTGAACCAGATGGGCCGCCAGTCCGAGAACGACCGCCGCCTGGACGAAGCGCTCCAGCGACTGGAGCAGGCCACGCGCGACATGCGCAATGCCGGCTCGCAGAATGGAAGCCCGCAGAGCGATGCCGAAGCGCGGCGCGCGGCGGAACGTTTGGCCGAAGCGCGCGACCTGTTGTCGGGATTGCGCCAGGAACAGGCCTCCGGCCAGGTGGATGAGCTGGCCCAGCGGGCCAAACAGCTTGCCGAGGATCAGGAGAAGTTCGACCAGAAAATCCGCGAAGCATTTGGCGCGCAGGCGCAGAATCCCCAGGCGCGGCTTGGCGTGCAGCCGGGGCAGAGCCGCCAGCAGACCGAGCAACTGGCGGGCGAGAAAGAGCGCATGCTCCGGGAATACGAGCGCCTGGAGCGTGAGATGCAGCGCGCTGCGCGGGAGATTGCGGGCAGCCAGCGCGAGACCTCTAACCGGCTGAGGCAGGCCTTGGGAGAGATGCAGCAGGATGAGCTTGGCCTGCGCATGCGCTGGTCCGCGGAAGTGATTCGCCGTGGCATGGGCGCGTATGCGGTGATGCGCGAGGCGCCGGTAACCCGGGCGCTGAATAATCTGAAGGACCGGCTGCGGGAGGCGCAGGAATCGATTGACCGCAATGCGCCGCAGCAGGATGGCCAGGACCTGGCAGGCGCGCTGGCACAGGCGGAACAGTTGCGCCGGCAGATCGAAGAAATGACGCGCGGGCAACGCCCCGGCCAGAATGCTCAAGGACAGCGGGGCCAACAAGGGCAACAGGGACAAGGACAGCAGGGGCAACAAGGCCAAGGACAGCAAGGCCAGGGCGGACAGCAAGGCCAGGGCGGACAGCAAGGCCAGGGCGGACAGCAAGGCCAGGGCG
>JBBDWK010000006.1:0-50587 GCA_040902885.1 Bryobacteraceae bacterium
TTGTGGGGACATTTCTAATGAACGCTCAAGGGGACATTATCAAAAACGCGCAACACTCGGCCACGGGATCGCGATAGCCCAGGTCGCCCTTCCAGGGCCCCTGGTTATAGCGCGCAAACCGCGCCGAGCCGCCCCCTTGCCTTCGAGTGATCGTTTGACCGTCACGGGTAATCGAAGTTCCTTCGCCGACCAGGATGATCTCGCCAGTACGGCCCTCGATCAACTGGAACTCAATCGATCTCGGCCATACCTGGTCCGGTCCGACCACATGGAAAAGAATACCGCTATCCCGTGCTTTGTCCTTCCTGGGCGGGTGCGTCTCGACGCCCCACTTGAACTCCGCGCGCAGGTGATAGTTTTCGTATTCCTTCTAAGTGACGAAGTAACCATACTCAACGCCCGAGACGCGGATCGTGCCCTTCTCGACGCGGAAGACGGTTTGTGGATCGCGATTTACGCCCTTCTCTCTCAGAACGGTGTCGAATCCTTCGAGGTTCTTCCCGTTGAAGAGCTTCTTGAAATCGCCGCTACGCTCATCCGCGGCCGACAGTACGAGAGCCAAAACCGGTAGAACTGCGATACATTTCTGATTCATGTCTTCTCTCCAGATCGCGCCATGAAGTAAATCCACGTGCGAAGCCGCAAACTCAGGTTAGAAATCGGGGACGCCAAGTTTCCTTCGGCCTCCATCCGTGAGCCGATTGGCGTTCCAGTGCGGCTCCCACGTCTGTTCCACCACAACCTTCCGGACACCAGGGATCTTGAGAAGTTGATCGCGGACGGGCGTAGAGTTGCCTCCTGAACCGTACGAGAAGTAGCCAACCAGAGGCCGTCCCCGGTGGGGCATGGCCATCACCACATGGACCACATCTCCGCGTACGCGCAGGTCGTAGACGAGACCGAGGTCGACCACACTCGGGCGGGCGGCGTAGAGCTGTTCGTCGAGGCAAGTCGCCAGCGCTTCCCACAGAATCTTCTTCGGAATCGGGCTATCGCCGGCTTCACCGTTCCGGGCGAGGCGTCCCTGGGGGCGCGCGGCCTGCAGTCCGGAGGGCAGGGAAGCGATCGAAGGGGTCAATGGGTTCATCAGGCGGTGGCGCATGCTTTCCACCATTTGCGCTCCGCCCTCAACGGGGAATGGAGAAGTCAGGTACGCGTTCTTCTGCCTCAGGACGGCGCCGGCCGGCAGGGTTGCTCCGTGGAACAGTGCGCGGCTCCAGACGTGGCCGTGCCACTTGTAATAAAACAGCGGAGCACCGGTATGTTTCAGGCCATCGACGTTCTCCGCGGTATGCTCCAAAAAGAGTCCGATGAAGGAGTCGCGCGTGTCGCGGTTGAAGAAGCCCACCGACCAGAGGTTTTCGGCCTGGCCCTTTTCCACTGGACCCGTGCGCAGCTTGCCATCCGGGCCCATCCAGAGGATGTCGGTGAACGACATGCCGGAGAAGACCCATTCGTCGTCGCGCAGGTATTGAACCTCGATGTCTTTGATCACCTGCATGGAGCCAACTTTGACGAACCACGGAGTGCCGGCGTAGAAACGGTACTCCACGAAGACGTTCATGCGCGACGGCGTGAACAGCGGATGAACGGTGGAGTATGGAAAGCCCCAGCGGCGGACGGTCAGCGAGAGCGGACCTCGAAGGACCTCGTAATCCGGACAGGCGGGCCAGTTCGTGACGCGCAGTTTCTGGAAGTTGCCGGAGGTCACGTAGTCGTGAGCCCAGTCGATTCCGGGCGGCTCGCCGTGGCCTTCCCCTCCCGCGAACAGATCCTGGCCGTGCTCGCGTTTATAGACGAGTCGCTCCAACTGGCCCATCTGCTTGGAGAGCCTGCCGCGGAAGTGCTCGTTCTCGAAATCCAGACCAACGCCTTCGCCTTTGACCTCGAGGTCGGTAGGATATTCCGGCAACTCGGCATCCGGGTTGCCATAAAAAATTAGCCAGTAAGTGCGCTGGTGTGCCGGCGAATCGGCAAAGAAGGTGATGCGGCACTGGCGCTCCTTACCGCGCCGCACCTCCTCCGTAACCTGGCTTCGGACCTCGCGCAGGGCGCCGCCGGAGACCTGCGCGACCCGCACTTCGCGCGTCAGCGACGCGGTTTGATCCTCGCGGAAGGCCGCCACGATCTCGATTGGTTCGCCGGAGCGCGAGAGGCCGACCGTCTCATCGAGCGCCAGGATCTTGGCATAAGGCCAGCCATGGGCCCATTCCCGCCACTGCGGGGGCAGGCCGGAGACGGAGACGAAAGAGTCCGCGCCCAAGACCGGGTCCCCGATTGACGCCTGCTGCTGCTCGAGCGTGAGGGAATGGCGGAGGGAATCGCCGATAGAGCGCGCGAGCCGGTAGTCCCGCTTTCGGTACGCCGCTTCGAGCAGGCGCATCTTCTCGTCGAAAGTATCGGTCCGTTGCCAATAGGTGGTCTCTCTCATCCTTGCAGCCGTTTAGAAGTAGAACTTCGCGGCAATCATGATTTGCCGTGGCAGTCCCTGCTGGGTCGTGATCGTTCCGAACGCCCGGTTCGGCAACGAATTAATGGGCGTTCCCGCATTCATGTGATTGAGAATATTCTGCCCTTCGAAACGAAGCTGCACATAACGGGATTCGGCGCCGAGGCTGATGTTCTTGAGCAAGGCAAAGTCCCACTGGCTGAAAGCCGGCGCGCGCATGCCTTGCAGCGTAGCGCCCACTCCTCCGATCTCCATATCGACCACCGGACGGAAACTGCCCGGGTTGAAGTACGGGGTAAAACCGGCCGACCCCTCGAGCGCGGTGTGTCCGGAAACGCCATTATCGTATGAGATCCGCGGCTCGACAAACGTCGGCCGGCTCAATTTGCCTTGTCCGATCGTGATGTAGTTGCGGCAGAAGCCGGAAGCGCAGATGACGGAGAATGGATTGCCGCTGCGGTATGTGGTCGTGCCCGCCGCGCTCCATCCTCCGATGATGCCGTTCACCAGGCTGCCCACGTTTCCGCCGAAGCGCTTGCCGCGGCCGAAGGGAAGGTCGACGACGTAATTGAACAGGAAGCGATGCTTCACGTCGTAGTCGGAGTATCCGTAGATCTCGTCCATGCCCATATTGGCTTGCGGGGGGCCGTTGCTGTTCCCGATGGAGCCGACGTTGTGAATACCTTGCGCGCCAATGCCGCCGCCGGCCTGAAGGGCCTTGCCAAAAGTGTAGTTCGACAGGAAGCTGAAGCCATTAGCAAAACGGTGCTCAATCTGCGCGTAGCCCGAATTGAAGTTGGAATAGCCGACAGGATCGTTGACGGACCAGAGTTCACGCCACAGCGGATGTACTTGCATAATGCGGCCGAGGAAGTTGGTGGCTCCGCCCTGTGTGGTGTTCGGCGGAATCTGGCCGTAAAAAGGATTGGTGATCTGCCTGTTCAAGGCCGTGCCGAGCGGGACCGCCAGCGTGTTGTATGAATCCTGCACGCTGTGCAAATTACCGAAGAAGGGCAGTTTGCGGCCGAAGTTGCCATTGTATGCGGCTTCCACAACCCAGGTATTCGCGCCCGATCCGAATTCGCGCTGGATGTTAATCTGGACCACGTGCTCGTACCCGGGATACTGATCGGTTGCCGGCAACACGAACCAATTTCCCAGAGTGGAACGATTGAGCGCGTCAATGTTTCGCGTAAAGGGCACGTAGCCAAGCCCGCCGGATAGCGGATTGCTGAAGCTGGTGGGGTATGTGAGGCCGCCATCCGGAGTACCGTCCTGGCTCAGACGGGCGAAATCGCCAAACCCAACGTTGTCGACGGCGGAGTTGAGGAAGCGGTCCCCGGTGAGGGTCAGGAAGGCCTTGCCATAGCTGGCTCGTATCACCGTGCGCGGCATCACCCGATAGGCCAGGCCCAGCCGCGGCGCGAGGTTGAACGGATAGGATTTCTGCAGCGTGCGTCCCGGATACTCAGGTGTACCCATGAGAGCGGCTCGGCCGTAGATGCCCTTGGAAATCCATTCGGGAGCGGCAAAGCTGATTCCGGCTTCGCGCTGGGCCTGCTCCCAGCTCCAGCCGGTGTTGGGCTGGATGTTCCACTTGTAGCTGGGGTCCCAGAAAATCTGCCGGTCGAAGCGCTCGAGGCGGGGCGGTTCATAGTCCCAGCGGACGCCGAGGTTGAGAGTAAGCTTGGGGGTGATCTTCCAATCGTCCTGGATATAGGCGCCTTGATAGGTTTGTGCCGAGGCGGGCCCGGCAATCTGCACGCCTTGCCCCCAGGTCGCCGTACCCAGCAGGAAGCTGGCCATGGGATGGCCGGTCACGGGGCTGTCGTAATACTGGGAGGTTACGCGCCGTTCGGTTGCGAGTGAGAAACTGCCTCCGGTCGTGACGTTCGAATAATAACGGCGGTGCTCATAGCCAAGCTTGAGCGTGTGCTTGCCGAGGAGCTTTTGCATGTTCCGATCGAAGAATGAATTGAACACACGCCGTATGTGGGGAGTATACTGAGGGGCCCAGGGCCTGTCAACGAAAACGCCGCCAAAAACTCCGCATCATAATCGGGCGCTCCGCAACTCCGAAGTCTTGTTGCAAACTCCCGGTCTGTCCACTACTCTCTTCGCATGGGCCGCCACCACCATCCAACACGCCGCGAAATCCTGGACTCGATTCCAATCCTGGGAGCCGGCAGTTTGCTCCTGCCGCGAAATCCGCTCCTGGGCCAGAGGCCCGACACAAGGACGCCGGCGGTGATTCGCGGGAAGCTGCTCGACTCGGACGGGGGAGAACCGGTGGCCGCCAAGGTCCGCGTCACGAACACCGCTTCGGGTGAATCCTACTTGCCCGCCCAGGCCATCAAAACGATGCCGCAGCGCACGCAGCCTGGCGTGCGCCAGTATTTCTATGCCCGTGGCGAGTATGAAGCCGCTGTCCCGCCGGGCCGCTACAGCATTGAGGTAGTGCGCGGTATCGATCACGAAGCCGAGGTGCAGTTCACCGAAGTTGGCGCGGGAATCGCGCATACCATGGATTTCCGCATAAGACGCATTAAAGACATGCATGCCGCCGGATGGTATTCCGGAAACACCCATACCCATTACCATCTGGAGATCGACGAAGATCCGGACGATAGGTTGCGAATGGTGCCGCCGGCCGAGGCGTTAGACGTCAGTTGCATCAGCTATCTGATCCGCAACGACTCGCCGTATATCACCAACCGCTATCCCATTGGATTACTGCCCGAGTTTTCAAGGCACGGCACGCTGATGGCCATGGGCGAGGAGGCGCGCAACAATTCCCGCTTCGAGACCATCGGCTACGGCCATTGTCTCTTCCTGAATATCCCGCGTCTGGTTGAGCCGGTTTCCACCGGGCTTCTGTCCAATGAACCTGGGGCAGCGGATTTCCCGACGCTCTCCATGTTGTGCGAGGAAGCGAAACGCATCGGGGGCACCACGATATGGTGCCACAACGGCATGGGGATGGAGTTGCCCGTTGCTGTTGCACTCGGCCAGGTGGATGCCTTCAACCTCGCCGACGGACTCGACGCCGATTATGCCCGTTACTACCGCCTGCTCGGCGCGGGTTTTCGTTTGCCGGTCTCCTCGGGCACGGACTGGTGGATCTACGACCATAACCGCGTGTACGTGAAGTGCGAGGGCCCATTCAACTACAACAATTGGATGGCCGGGATCCGCGCCGGCCGCACCTTCGTTTCCAATGGTCCGCTATTGGAGCTGAAGGTGAACGGCCGCGAACCGGGAGCGACGCTCGACGGTCTCGACCCGGCCAAGCCGCTGCGAGTGGAAGCTCATGCCGTCTCACGCCTTCCCTTCGACCGGTTGGAGATTATTCAGAACGGTGAGATTGTGGCCGAATCGCTCGCCGTTGGACAGCGTGAATCGCGGACCGAGCACGAGATTCCCGTCACCCGTGGTGGCTGGGTGGCCGCGCGCGTCCGGTCGTCGGCGAAAACGCACGCAGGGACAAAAGTCTTCGCCCACACGGGCCCGATATATTTGCGAATTCCAGGCGCCCCCTACAGGCAGGCGGAATCCTGCGGCGCTTTCATCGATGAGATCGAAGAGTCGAAACGCTTCATCCGCAAGAGCTACAAGTTCGCCAGCCAAGCCGACCTGGCGATTGCCCTTGGCCGCTTTGACAAGGGGCGCGAGCGCTATATCGAGCTTACCCGAACGTCGGAATGACAGGACTTCATATCGGCGACGATCAATCGGTCGCTAGGGCCGCTTGGCGTGACGTCTGAGACTGGAGGAACGCGAGCAGGTCGGTCAGCTCAGCCTGGGTGAGCGCCGTATCGAAACCATCGGGCATCAGGGATACGGTTGACGGCTCCATGGAAACAACTTCCTTGGCCGGTATCCGCACCACGTCCCCCGGGCCGGACACCAGCACGACCATGCCACCCGACCCTGAGCCCTGGCGAACACCGGTGTAGACTGCGTTGGCTGTTGTCACCCGATAGACCTCATGCCCCGGCACAAAGCTTGCACTCGGGAAGACGATGGCCTCCAGTATGTCGAGGCCGGAGCGTACGGCGCCAACGGAAGTCAGGTCAGGTCCTACGTGGCCGCCTTCGGGTCCGATAGTGTGACAGCTCGAGCAAGCCACCTTCTTTCCGAAGAACATCTGCCGGCCGCGGCCGATATCTCCACCCGCGGTTAGCAGCGGCTCCAATTCCTTTAAGCGGGCAGCCCGGGAGTTCTTCTCGTTGAGAACCTGGTCCAGCAGCGGTTTGGCGGCGGTTTGAACGGAGCGGGAGTAGTTCTTCAACAACTCTTCCAGGCGCTCTCCGGCCATGCCGCTCAGCGGGGCGCGGGCGTTGAGCAATGCGTCCACGAGGGCGCGCGCCACGTGCTCCTCCCGCGAATGGTCGAAGGCGTTGAACAGGACCGGCAACACAAGGGGGTCCGCCTGACCCAGGTAATCCCGTGCCAGCGCCAGCAGTTGTTCCTTCGAGAGATTGGTTTTGCTCAGAGCCTGAGCCGCTGACAGCCGGACCTCGGCGTCCTGGTCCGTGCGCAAGGTCTCGAGCAGAAAACGGAAGCCGGAGTCGGCAAGCCCGGGACGGTGAGCAGCAAGCGCAATCAGCGCTGCGACGCGTACACCCGGGGTTTGGCTTTGGTCTCCGGCAATGCGTTCCAGTTGGCCCCCCGCCTCGAGAATCCGGCGCGAGCCGGCCAGAGTGACCACTCTTGCATGGACTTTCACGTGCGAGCGATCGAGCAACTGCCGGATTTGCGCGATCCAACTGGCGGGCATCTTCTCCAGCGAGCACCGGTCCATGGTGTCGAGTAAGAAGACTTGCCGGTCCGCATCGTTGGACGAGGCGACGAGCAGGTCAACCAGCATCTGCTGCGTGCCCTCGTCCGAGCAGAATGGGAGCACGGTTCGGCGTAACGATTCCGCCTCCTCCTCGCCTATGCTTCGCTTTTCGAGACGCGTGCGCAGAAACTGCCGGATATCCGCGGACCAGTCCGGGTGATGTCCGGCCACCCAGAGGGCGGCGTTGCTGAGCTGCTCATTGGTCGCGTTAAGCTGCGCCACCAGGTGCTCGCGCCGCAGCGGGTTGCCGTCCATCTGGTCAAGGGCGATCAGCGCGGCCTTACGCACCTGGGGATTACTGTGACTCAAGGCCTCGATTACGGGGGCCGGCTGGCGCAGGCGTATCAGGGCATAGATAACAGCGTGCTCCACAAAACGCCCCTCAAGATCGGCTGAGGCCGCTAGCAGGGCGGGAACGGCGCTTGTATCGCCGATGCGGCCGAGCGCTTCAGCGGCCTGGCGCCGCACGGCCGCATCATCCCGCTTTACCATTTCGGCCAGGCGGCTCACTGCCGCCTGATCCTGGTTGAGTCCCGCCATGCGAGCGGCCGCCACGCGCACGAGGACATCGCGGTCGCTCAAAGCGGCGCGCACGGCCTCGGCGGATTTCGGATTCGGGATGCGGCCGAGAGCGAACACCGCCGCCGTACGAGCCTCCGGCGAGGCGGATTTTTGCAAGACGAGCGCCAGCGGCTGGATTGCCGGTACAGCCGCCTGGACCAGGCGATCCACTGCCTGATCGCGCACCGCGAAGCGGGGATCTTCGAGGAGCCGCGCCAGTTCGGCGGGCGCCGCATCGGCCATGCCGAGTTTCCCGCCCCGGGGATCATCCACGCGCGGGGCATTCTTTCTGCGCACGCGATAGACGGCGCCTTTGAACTGGGGCTTGGAGATCCGCGATACCGGACAGCCATGCAGGAACCATCCTCCGGTATCCACCACGAGCAGGCTTCCGTCGGCATCCTCCAGCACGTCGGTAGGATGGAAATCGATGTCTTCGGAGGTCAGAAAGTCCGAGTCGTCCGTGCGGAATGTGCCGTCTTCCCGGTGAAGAATGTGTCTGAGGATGCGGTGCGGGTTGAAATGGGCGCTGAAGAGGTTGCCCTTGTAGTCCGCTCCCAGATGGTCGCTGCGGTAGTAATGCAACCCGGCTGGAGCGACCCTCGCGAATTTAGTGACGGCGGGCATCAGGTCACCCGTGCGCTTGTACATTTTGTTGTCCGATATGGCGGTCCATTTCGGATATACAGCGCCGTCTACATAGTGCAGCAGGGCGTCCCGCACCCCGTTCATGGGCTGCGAGTAGTAGGTCATCGTGCCGATTGTCTCGCCCGCGGGAGTGAATGTGACTTCCACGGGATTATCGAACCCGCCGCCGACGAACCACTCCAGCCGTGTGCCGTCCGGCTGCAAGCGGAAGACGCGGCCTCCGGGCCCCTGCAGGACCGGCCCCTCCTTGGTCTGAACCTTGTATGCGGAGGGAGAGTAGGTCAGATACATCCAGCCATCCGGACCCAGGTATGGTCCGTGGAGCGTCGTGGCATTGGCCTTGAGGGGCCAGCCGGTCAGAATCACTTCGCGCCGGTCGGCAACACCGTCGTTATTCGTATCGGTGTAACGCACCAGGTCCGGCGGAGCGGCCACATACAGGCTGCCCCGGTACCACTGCGCGCCCATCGACATGGTGATGCGGTCGGCGAACACGGTAGTCCGGTCGAACGCGCCGTCACCGTCGATATCCTCGATCATGCGAATGCGGAAACTCGGGGTTTCGCCGGCTTCCTGATCGGTCGTGTTCTTGCCGGCCGACTCACAGAGAAAGAGGCGCCCGCGGTCGTCAAGAACGGCGAACATCGGGTAAGAGACGAGATCCGGCCCGGCGGCCAGGCTCACCTCAAATCCCTCCGGGACGCGGATCGCATCCAATCCTTTGGCGCCGGAGGTGAGATCCAGAAGCATCTGGCTCACCTTGCCGCGGCGGCCCCGCGACGCCTGTTTTTTCCCGGAGCCGTTGTTAAGGATTACGGCTCCCGCCAGCACGACAACAAGCAGGGCCAGAACGCCGCCCCAAGCGAGTTTGCGACGAGTCAGTGTCACCGGTGTTTACCTCAGAACTCCAAGCGCAGCCGCATGTCGATAAACCGCGCGCCGCTTCTTTCCGCCCGGAAACGGCCATGCTGCGTTGTAATCACGCCGACCTGTCCCGGAACCGAAATATTGCTGGCCGGAATCTCAAAGTTCGGGTGGTTGAAGACGTTCGACATGGTCGCCATGTAGCTCAGATGCAGGCGCTCGGTGATTGGGAACCGTTTTGTGATGCTCACGTTGTGCGAGTGCAGTCCCGGACCTTCAAGCACGTTAACCCCGGAATTACCGAACCGCCCGGCAGGAGGCGCGGTAAAGCAGGAAGCGTCAAACCATCGGCTGAGAGTGCGCTCGCCAGCGGGGAGGTTGCCGTTACAAACCCGGTCCGGCAATCCGCCGACGGTATTAGTGCCCGAAGGATCGCTCCCGGAGAAGGCCGGCGAGAAGAACTGGCCGGTCTGCAGCATCGAAACCCACGCCACCTTCCATCCTCCGATGACGTGGTTCAACGCCCCGGGCATATTCGGCAGGAACCGCCTGCCTCGTCCCACCGGCACCTCGAACAGGCTGTTGATCACCACCCGATGCCGCGGAGTACTGTCGTCCCGATTCCATAAGCGATGGTTGTAGGGGTTCTCCAGGTTCAGGAAGTCCGACATGCTGTGCGCCCAGGTCCAGAACCCGTCGAAAGTAACCCAACCCGTCCGGCGCTTAGCTTCGATGGTGAAGGAATCGTAGTTGTTCCGTCCGTCCGTCTCAACGTAATTCAAAGTCACGAATTGGGGATAAGGCCGGCGGGCGGCCGAGAACGGTGTCAGGCTCGGTTGCGGTTTGTTGATGGATAGGTTGTAATTCATGCCGGTATTGCGTGAGCCCACGTAAGAGAGCCGCACACCGACATCGTGAATTTCTTGCTCGAGCGTCAGGTTGTACTGCTGGATGTACCCGTTCCTGGTATCGAGCGGGTACCCGGATGCGTTCTGCGATGGAATGTTGGATGAAATCCCACCGCCCGGAAACGGCGAAGGGAATTGCAGCAGCGGCTGCCCGTTCTGGATCGTGTTGATGTAGGTCTCACTGATTTGAAACGGGCCGGTGCCTTCGGCGCGGACCCATTTCCCGAAAAACTCGGTATAAATACCGTACCCGCCGCGGAGCACCGTGCTGTCTTTGAGCCGGTAGGCGACGGCGATACGCGGTGCAAAGTTCCCTCTCTCCGGCCGCGGGACCACATCACCGGTCACAATGTTGATGTTCGGTGGATAGTTGGGACGAACCTGGTCCCGGAACTCTTGCGGCACGACGATGTTGTTGGTGGCTGGGTCCCAATTAAACATCAAGCCATCCTCGAAGGTGGTGGAGGTGAAGTAGTCCCACCGAAGGCCGTAGTCGATGTTCAGGCGGCTGTTCACCTTGAACGTGTCGGTAATAAAGAGGCCCAGCTCGCGGGAGTTGCGTGTGCGATCCACCAGCGGATCCAGCCGCTCACTGCTGAACGGGAGGCCAAGCAGAAAATCGGCGTACGCGTTATTGGAGAGAGAGCCGTTAAAAGTGAACTGCCCGTACGTTCCAACGGGCACATAGCCGTTGTAATCCCGGTAGGTTCGCAACTCCCCTCCGAATTTCAATACGTGCCTGGGAGAGGACCAGGTGACGGCATCGGCAAAGGTGAAGCTTCGCGGGTCGCCCCGCCCGCCGTGGGACACGCTGATAGCGGTGAAGCCGGTGATGTTCATGGTCGGGTAGCCGCTGCCTTTGTCGGCGAACGACTGCACCTGCGAGCTGAGGCCGGTAAGCCCCAATTCCGCCACTGCCTCGGCGCCCTGGGGAGGCTTATATCCGTCAATTTCGATCCCGACGTCCCGGCCGTCGCGATTTCCGCCGAAGGTGAAGGTGTTGATCATGTTCGGCGAAAAGACGTGCGTGTCGACAAAAACCCAGGAATGGCTCTGGCGCCGGCTGCTCGTAGCGGTAGTCGGATAGTTGCCGGGCGTGATGTAGCGCGGTAAATAGGCGGAAAACCGCCCGTAGAACGTATTGTTCGACGAGAAATGGTGGTCGATCCGGGTAGCGATCACATCGGCCCGGAACTGGTCGCTCGGGTAGGGATGTACGAACTCGAAGTTATTGACCAGAGAGCCGGCGGCGCCCCGGTTGGGCCGGGGCATGTGCTGATCCTGAACCTTTGTGGATACCGGACTCAGCCTGTTGGCGGGAATTACGTTTCCGGGGAATGGCTGCGATGTCAGCGGGTCGCGGACGGTGACCGGCTGGGGCAGCGAGAGGAACTGGGAGAAATCGCCCTGCCGCATCGCGTCCGTGGGCACTGTTCGAGTCAGGAATGTGGAACCGGGAACGCGCTCCGCGTTCCAGAGGGCATAAAAGAACGTCTTCTCCCGCACGATGGGGCCCGAGCCTGACATATTGAAAATGTGGTAGAGGTCCCACGTCTTCTGCCGCTCAAAGAAGCCCCTGGCATACAGAGCCGAGTTCTGCTGGTAATAGGAGAAGTCGCCGTGATACTGATTGGCCCCGCGTTTGGTTACCGTATCGAAGTAGCCGATACGGCTGAACTCGGCGGTGTTGTTGACGGCCACCAGCTTGAGCTCGTCCACCGCCTCCAGGTTTACCGTCTGTGTGTTCAGGGTCTCTTCCTTCACTCCGTCCATCCCCATGTTGAGCTGGGGAGACTTCTGGCCGGCGAACGTGACGCCCGTGCCGCCAGGCCTCGCTCCCTGCACCTGCGGAAGAACAACCAGGACGGGAGTGGTGCCGCTGAAACGGTTGCCGGGAATGGGAATGTCCTTATAGCGGGCGCCGGTGAACTCCGAGACGATCTTTCCCTGCTCGGTCTCGATGGTGGCGCCTTTGCCGCTCACGGTGACTTGAGTTTCCACGCTGCCTAGTTCGAGAAGCACATCCACGCGGCGAATCTGGCTGCTGAAAAGCCGGACGTCATCGGCAACAAAAGTTTTGAAGCCGCTCAGTGCCGCTCTCACCTGATAGACACCCGCCTTTAGCCCGGGCATTTCATAGTTCCCCTCGGAATCGGAGGTAGCGACGCGCGCCTTGATATTCGTCGCCACCTCAGTGGCGGTGATCTCAGCTCCGGCGACAGAAGCGCCGGATGCGTCCTTGACGGTGCCGCGGAGTGTGGAGAGGCTCTCCTGACCGAACAGCGCAGCGCAGAAAACCAGCGAAATTACGAATAATGCGCTAATTCTGATTGCAACCCCAGACAGCATAATTTTTCTCCTTACGCCGGTGGGGATTATATCTCAACAGGAACGCTGCTGTTGGGCGGGCAATTTCAGCGCGGCTACGGCGTCCGCGGCTTCTCCGAAGCGCCTGCCCTTCAGGTTGGGATCGATGGTCCGCAATAACCCCGTCAGCACGCCCCCGGCGCCGACCTCCACGAAGTCACTGACACCTTCCGCAGTCAGAAGGCGAATGCTTTCCAACCAGCGCACCGGGTTGGGAACCTGTTCCAGGAGGCCTTGGCGCTCCTCGGCGCCAGCAGGTCGCCCGTTCGGCTTTCATACAGGTCCTATACGGGTACAGTCCTACGGGTAGAGCCTAAAGAAAAACATCAACCGTTCCGATACACTATAGCCCATGCCTGCCGACAACAAGCTCACCAGGATTGGCGTTTTCTACGATGGAAACTTCTTCTTCCACGTCAGCAACTACTACCACTACTCCCATGACAGGAAAGCCCGGATCAGTGTATCCGGGCTGCACGAGTTCATCCGGCATCAGGTTGCGGAGAGCGAAGGGTCTGACGTGAAGTACTGCCAGATCGTGGACGCGCACTATTTCCGGGGCCGTCCAAAGGCTCAGGAAGCTGAACAGCGCGGCGTCTTACTTCGGGAGCGGGCATTTGATGATGTACTTGTGCGAGAGGGCGTGGTTACCCACTACCTACCGTTGGGGCCAGAAGGTGAGAAGGGTATTGATGTCTGGCTCGCCCTTGAGGCATACGAACTCGCAATCTACAAGCGGTTCGATGTCAGCGTACTTGTCGCGTGCGATGGAGACTTCCTTCCGTTAGTCCGCAAGCTGAACACCCTCGGCACGCGCGTGATGCTAACGGCGTGGGATTTCGAGTGGACTGACCGAAACCAGCAGCAGCGGACTACCCGCACCGCGCAGGTGCTTCTTGATGAGGTCAGCTACCCAATCATGATGCATCAGGTGATCGAGGATCGTTCGCGGAGGAATGATCCCTTGATCAATGGCCTCTTCATTCCGCAGAAGGAACTCAGGGCTGTTGTGGCTGCCGCTACGGCTCCCGTCCCTGGTGACTCAATCAACGGAGGCTCTGTTTGCGGCGGTCGCACCGGCTGTGGCCTCAACGCTAGCGGACGTATATGACGGTACGATTCAGACGCTGAAAGCAGGCTTTGGGTTCATTCGTCCCAGTGCCGGTGGAGCAAATATTTTCTTCTTCCATGCTGAGATAACCAATCTGGATTTCAGCGAACTTCACGAAGCCGATAGGGTTCGCTACAAGCATGGACGGAATGAACATGGCACTTGTGCTATTGACATCGAAGTGCTGAAGGTGCCATCGACGGCGTGAGACAATCGCAGTGACAGTCGGCTCCTGACCCGCCTCTCTTGACCGGCTTCACTGCTTTTTGCTAGGCACTGTGTTCCTCCACGAGGTGCGATTGCTGCGGAGCCGGAGCGCAAGAGTTGGCAAGCCCTATCGACTGCAGGACCTGTTCGTAGGCGCGTCTCACAGGAACCTGTTGAGTAAGCAGCTTATTACCTTGGATGATGCTTCCTTGCCACATGTTTGCGTCGCGCTTCCAATCAATAATCTGCGGATCGCCCAACCTGGCGGCATAGTCCTTCCAGTTTTTCTCCAGTTCCGCGTTCGTGAAAAGCTTATGCCCAATGCGGCCAATGATGTTGAGCCCGGTGGCCGTCAGACAAATCCAGCCTTCTTCTCGTTTAACCGGAATCTGGCTGATTTCGAGGCTGCCCGGCGGTAGTTTTGCGATCTCCTTCCACACGGGTATAACGGTTGTCAGAAAGTTGACGTACTCCGTGAATTTCTGTAGGGCCGCTGTATATTGGTCGTCTTGACCGAGAAGTTCCAGGGCACGCTTCTCGAAATCCACGTCCGCCAGTGCGTAGGTGCCAGCAATAAGCTCCTTGACAAGTTGTCGCAGTTGATTTGCCAAGAACAAGAACGTCGATTTCTTGCTGAGGGTTTTGCTGGTGGGATCGATCCGTCCCTTAAACAAGGGACACACGCGTTCGAAGTCACTCACAAGCCTGTTCGCCGGATTCCTTCGGTCGTAAACCGCCAGCAAACTTGGCGGGAGGGGTTTGGTCTTGCTGCAATCGGCAAAATCCTGATGAATCTGGTTGATCTCGGTTTCGCAGGTAATCATCACCGCAACAGCGTCGCTTCCAAAGGTTGCTGCGTCCGCTTCGTCCATCTGGTCCATTGCCAGAGTAATCCCAGTTTTTCGGTGCTGACCGTCCGTGACGGCGAGTTTTGCAGAACCGGAGATAACTAGATACCCAGGCAGAAATTCAGACGGGTAATCGGGGATGTACAGATGCACCTTGTGCTGGATGTTCAGCGACAGCGGCGGGATGATATAGGCTTTGTTGTAATTCTCAGCGATGTATTTTGCGATCGCCTGGGAGTGTTCGGGGATCTCAGGGCGGTTCCAGGCGGCTTCGGTGTCACGCATCGATCCTCCCTTCTTCGCCGCTTTGGCAGAGCGGGACTCCAGGCGATTGCGCACCCAACTCATGGGCAGGGCGCCGGTCGCGACGGTACGCCTTCCTTGTCGAAATGCAACAACCGGAATGGACAAGGCGCCGGTATTCGCGGCTTCCGATCCGGCCGCGCGCTGTGCGTCTTCGAGCGTCGGGAATTTTTTCAACGTTACGAGTTCACTAGTTGCTTCAATCATCCTTCATCTCCTTGTTTTGCTGACAAGCCGTACAAAGTTTTGTGTGGGGCACCGCGTTCAATCTTTGGGAAGCTATGGGACGGTTACAACGGACGCAGCAGATCGCACCGATGCATCCTGACGGCAAAGTATAGTGGGCGCGCTGAATGGTCAGTGCGCCCCAGCACCAGTCATCATCTTCTGACAAAGAGAGATGGCTGGCGGTGACTACCGGTGTTTGGAGCACCAGATAGCCAATAACGTCAGAGGCGCTAGCGTGGAGCAAACTGTTCCATGTGAGATGAAGAGTACCCATCGACCTGGGCCGAAGGCGGCTGACCGTTTCGGGGACGTTTTCGAAGGAAAGGGCACTCGAAGGGATCAATCCGGTCACAACGACGGCGCCAAGCTCGATTCGGAGAGATTTCACCTGGAGAACAACGCCTCCGGTGTCCGCCGCTTCACCAGCGGCCTGTTGTTGAGCTGTTTGCAAAGACGGACAGAACTTGTGGGCGAGCACAGCGTCGATTAGCGTCACAAAACTCACAAATCCATAATAGAGAACGTAGTACAATTTGTCAAGCACGAAGTACGTTTAAAAATCTACGTACTACGTTTTTCGATGTTCAAGAGAAAGTTTACCCTTGCAGAATGGGATAAGGTTGAGGTTTTGGTAGGTGACCGATTAAACGGAATGAGACTGCGGTGCCGCAGTAGCGTCCGCGGCTTCTCCGAAGCGCCTGCCCTTCATGTTGGGATCGATGGTCCGCAATAACCCCGTCAGCACGCCCCCGGCGCCGACCTCCACGAAGTCACTGACACCTTCCGCAGTCAGAAGGCGAATGCTTTCCAACCAGCGCACCGGGTTGGGAACCTGTTCCAGGAGGCCCTGACGAACTTCGGCGCCTGTGCGGACGATGCGCGCCTGCCAGTTGTTGACCAGTGGAACGTCCGGATCGCGGAACTTGATGGACTCCAGATCCGCGGCCAGGCGCTCCTGGGCCGGCTTCATCAGCGGGCAATGGAAGGGCGCGCTGACGGCGAGCAGCACGGCACGCTTTGCGCCCGCGGCTTTCGCCAGCACCATGGCCCGCTCGACGGCGGCCCGATGTCCGGCAATAACGATCTGGTCGGGCGAATTCAGATTCGCGGCGGTCACCACCTCGCCCTGAGCGGCTTCCGCCAGCACCTCTTCGAGCTTCTCCTCCGGCAGCTTCAGCAGCGCGGCCATTGCGCCCGCGCCTGGCGGGACCGCCTCCTGCATGTAGCGGCCGCGCTTGCGCACAAGCTGCAACGCATCGCCGAACGACAGACTTCCAGCGGCTACCAGCGCCGAGTACTCTCCCAGGCTGTGGCCGGCTACATAGTCCGGCACGACGCCTTGCTCTCTCAGAACGGCAAGCGCCGCCGTTGAGACCGTCAGCAGCGCGGGCTGCGTGTTCTCGGTAAGCTTGAGCTGGTCCTCCGGGCCTTCAAAACAAAGTTTGGAAATTGGAAAGCCGAGAGTCGCATCGGCTTCTTCGAACACCTGCCGCGCCGGAGCGTAGGCGTCATGCAGAGTCTTTCCCATGCCCGGCGCTTGCGAGCCCTGGCCCGGAAAGAGAAACGCGATTTTTCCCATTCAATGAATTGTACGGGTTTTGCGGCTCATGTAATCCATGAGCAGGTACTGGCCGAGATTGTAAGGCGTGGTGAAGTAGGCCTTGCCGCGGCACAGCTCGGTCACTTTCTGGACGAAATTCACGAGGCCGTAGTCGCTGGCCAACATGAAGGTGTTGATCAGAATGCCCTGGCGCTTGCAGCGATTGACCTCTTCGAGGGTGCGGCTGATTACCAGCGGGTCCAGACCAAATGCGTTTCGGTACGTGCGGCCGTCCTCGAGCGTCAGCGCGGAGGGCTTGCCGTCGGTGATCATGATGATCTGCCGCATGTCCTTCTTCTCGCGCATCAGGATGCGCTGCGCGAGAATCAGGCCGTCGCGCGTGTTGGTGTAATACGGACCCACCTGCACCCGCGCGAGGCGGCTGATCGCCAGTTCCTCGGCCGTGTCGTGAAACAGCACGCAGCGCAGCGAATCTCCGGGATACTGTGTGCGGATCAGATGGGCCAGCGCGAGCGCCACTTTCTTTGCCGGAGTGAAGCGGTCCTCACCGTACAGGATCATGCTGTGGCTGCAGTCGAGCATCAGCACGGTCGCGCAGGAGCTCTGATACTCGGCCTGATGGACCTGGAGATCGGAATACTCGAGCGGGATAGGCACTTTCAGGCCTTCCCTGCGCACGGCGGAAAACAGCGTGGCGCTGATATCGATATTCAGGGTGTCGCCGAACTCGTAGGGTTTGGAGCTTCCCGAGGACTCTATGCCGGTTGCCAGATCGCGCGTATCGTGGCGGCCGAAGCTGGATTTGCCAAGCGACCCGAGCAGGTCCTTGAGGGTCTTGAATCCAAGGAAGTCGAGCGATTTGTCGGTGACCTCGAACTTCACCTGCGCATCGCGTCCCGAGCCCATGGAGGGAGCGCCCTGCGGCTGGTCGGAGGCGTCGTCCATGCTGACCTGGCCTTCATCCACCATCTTTTGAACGAGCGTATCCAGCAGCTTGTCGAGCTGTTCCGGAGACAAACCTCGCAGCCGTTCCAGCATCTGCTGCATGGCTTCCTCGGAAAACAATTGTCCGCTCTCGAGGGCTTGCTGAATGGCTTGTTTGAGGTCTTCCAGCGTTTGCTGGTTCATCTCGTGGAACTGCGCGTGGAATCCGCTTTGGAGGAGGAAATCCGAAAGGGCTTCAAGCAGATCTTCAGCCTGGACCCCGAAGTCTTCGCCGGTGTATCGAGAGTACTTGATCCACTTCATAGATCGGCTCTCTCCCAGGCCGTCCGCTTGCTTGCGTGCGGTTGCGCAGTGCTGCCGCTAGTTTCACGATATCATGCCGGCTCGCAGCTCCGCGAAGCCGCAGGTGGGTAAGCTAACGGTTCCTGCCGCCCGCGCGGCCCGATTCGCGGGAAACGGGCGCCGTGGACGCGCCCGAAGCGGCCGTGCTGGCAGCGGCTGGAGCTCTCGGAGTGGCGGCTACGGTTCCCGAATAACCGGAATTCGTCTGCCGCATGGTGCGGTAACCGTAGTTTGGATTGAACACAACGGCGCGCCGAGGCGCGTAGAATTCATCTACATCCCGAGGCGCCCACAGGCGGTAGCCGAATGGGCTGAGGCGCGCGCCGCCCAGCGGAACGAAAGTGTACATCGAGAAGTGAGGGTTCCAGCGCCAGCCGCTCCTTTCCCAGGACCAGCCCGATTCGCGAAGCGACTTAGCGGCCGAAATGTTGGCGACGGCGATGTACTCCGCCCGGCGACGGCTCCAGCGGTGGAAAGCGTCGCCTGTCTTGGCGTTGAATTTTTCGGCGGCCCACACGCCTTCCAGCGGAAGCTCCCGGCCGCCCTTCACGGCGATGTTGTCGGTAGCGGAGGCGACCTGCGCCTCGCCGTCGTAGACGCGAAGCCGCAGGGGATTGGAGTCGAGCCTGTAGATTCCTTCTTTACGAGGCATCACGCGGACGGAGCCCGCCAGGATCGCGATCGCGTTCTCTTTTTGCAGATCGACAACCTCGATCAATACCGAGCCGCCAAGGAATTCCACCTGCGTGTCGGACAGCCGGTCGGAGAGCATCCGGATTGAGGTCTTTTCGGCAATGCGCAGGAAGGCGCCGGGGGTGAGGAGGATTTCCGCCCGGCCGGCTTCGGTCCGCATCGTGCCTTTCTCGCGAAGGTCCGAAAACGTGCCCGGTTTGGAGATCACCGGCTTATCATTCACCAGAACCCGCCCCTCCGTGTAGTGAATGAGCCCGGCCCTGGCTGATATCACCGACTGGGCAAGGAGCGGCAGCGAACCTATCGCTCCACAAAGCATCAGGCGCACGCCTATGGAAACCATAAACTCTCCGTGCTTCCAATGGTGACTCTACATTATAGGAATGTCAAACAGGAGTTACGGTTGCGTTACAGCCTGACAATTTTCGGGGAGACAATCCCCTTGAGCGCGTTCCGCGTGTCCACAATCAACTGCGCCCGGTCGTGAATCGAGCGGTAATCGAAGGCCGAGTGGTCGGTCACCACGAGCGTGCAGTCCGCGCTGCCGATTCCATCGAGGGGCTGGGAGCACAACTGAAGATCGTCGAGGGACAGTTCGGGCACGTGGGGATCGCTATAGGAGAGGATGCCGCCGCGTTTCTTCAGCAGCAGCATGATGTCGAGCGCGGGGGATTCGCGCACGTCCTCGATGTTCTTTTTATAAGCCACTCCCAGCACGTGAATGCGCGACCCCTTCACCGGCTTGCCGTGGTCGTTCAAAGCTTGCTGCACCTTGTCCACCACAAAGTGCGGCATCTGCCCGTTGATGTATCCAGCCAGCTCGATGAAGCGCGCCTCAATGCCCGCCTGCTTGGTCTTCCAGGATAGGTAGAACGGGTCGATAGGGATGCAGTGCCCGCCCAGGCCGGGACCGGGAAAGAACGGCATGAAGCCGAAAGGCTTGGTGGCGGCGGCTTCGATCACCTCCCACACGTTAATGCCCATGCGGTCGCACATCAGCGCCATCTCGTTCACCAGCCCGATGTTGATCATGCGGAAAGTGTTTTCGAGAAGCTTCACCATCTCCGCCACCTGCGTGGAGCTGACCGGAACCACGGTGTCGAGCGCCTGCGAATAGAAGAGCCGGCCGAGCTCTGTGCAAGACGGAGTGTGTCCGCCTACCACTTTGGGAATGTTAACGGTCTGGTACTTCGGGTTGCCGGGATCGACGCGTTCCGGCGAAAAGCAGAGAAAGAAATCGCGGCCAACTTTCCGCTCGGCGCTCTCCAGCATCGGCAAAACCAGCTCGTCCGTTGTGCCGGGATAGGTGGTGGACTCGAGCACTACCAGCATGCCGGCGTGAAAGTACCGGGCAATCTCGCCGCATGCGGCCACGATATAGCTCATGTCCGGGTCCTTGGTCTTGCGCAAGGGTGTGGGGACGCAGATATTGACCGTATCGAGCCGGGAAACCACGGCGAAATCCGTGGTGGCGCTCAGGCGGCCTTCCCGTACCAGCGGCTCGAGCTGCGCGGTGGGAATATCTCCCACATAAGAACGGCCCGCGTTGATACTGTCGACTTTCGAGGTGCTCAGGTCGATTCCAGTCACCGTGAATCCGGCCTTGGCAAACTCAACTGCCAGAGGCAGACCTACGTAACCCAGTCCAATGACTCCCACATGGGCAGTCCGGTTCCGGATCTTACTCGCCAGCTCTTCCGCCGTGGGTCCTAACTGAAGCATGCCCAGTCATTCTCTCATAAGGAATTTGCCGGCAGCTACGATTTCGGCCGGGCCGACCAGGTAGATCTCTTCGTCCCAGCGCAGCTCCAGGGGTCCCGCGGGAGTCAGGACGCGGACCGGGCTGCGGACCATGCCGAGCGCCGAAGCCGCCGCGACCGCGCCGGTGGAGCCTGTTCCCGAGCTCATCGTCTCGCCCGCGCCGCGTTCGTAAAAGCGCACGTCGAGCGTGTGTTCGTCGAGCACCCGGAAGAAAGACACGTTGGTGCGGTTCGGGAAATGGGAATGGCGCTCGATCTCCGCGCCCAATTCCCTCCACGGTAAGGTGAAGTCGCGAACTGGCACGGCGCATTGCGGATTGCCCACGTCCACCAACGCCACTTGAAGTGCGCCGGAGGAAAGCGGAAGCTGGAACGCGGTTTCGAGCACTGAAGGCCGGCCCATGTTCATCTCGAAGACGAACTGCAATCCGTCGCGCGAGAGGAGTCTCAGAAGCTTCACGCCGGCGCCGGTCATGAGGCGGATTTCTTTCCAGTCCGGGCCCGCGTCCACAACGAAGGCGGCGGCGCACCGCGTGCCGTTGCCCGAAATCTCTGGGGCGCTGCCGTCGGAGTTGAAGAGGCGGATCGCATAGTCGTAATCTTCTCGTTCGCCCGCCGGAGCGACTAAAATCCATCCATCGGCGCCGACGCCCGTGTGCCGGTCGCAGATGGCGCGGGCGGCCGCGGGTTCGTCCGCGGCGCCTGCGCCGTCCTCCCAGGTGAGCAGAAAGTCGTTCCGGGCGCCGTGCGCTTTGACGAAGGGAATGGTCAATCCGTTTTCTCCGGCAATCTCACCTCTCGACGATAGATTTCGATGACCGGTGCGCCGGCCACGATAATCCGCTTCTCCAAAGTGTAATGCGGCCCTCTCAACTGGGACTTTAGAATTGCGCTCTGCACGGGGTCGCCCGCTACCGCAACGGCCCACCGCTCCCACAGGAACAGGTCGGGACGAGCGGCGGCGGCGGGCCAGTGCGGCCAATTGTCCCACGTGAGGGTTTTGCGCAATGGAATTCCGGCTGTGCGGAAAACGCCGGTCACGTCTCCGAAGGTGGTGAAAACGCCGTCGCCCGGGCCATAGCGGGCCCGCAAAATATCCGCCGCCTGTGCTGTCCAGGCGCGGCGCGCCACGGAGTTCACCTCGGACTCGGTCCAGGTGATACAGCGCTCGCGGGGTGGACGGGCCAACCAGGGGCTTGCGCCTGCCAGCACGATCAAAGCGACGGCGAACTTCCGAAGCTGCGACGGAATGAAGGTCACGAGCGCGCCCGCCGCCAGCGCCGCCAGAGGTAGCAGAACCAGGCCGTACCGCGTGTTGTAGTAGCTGTTCGGCCAGAGGTTCGGCACGAAGATAGGCGTTCCGCCGGAGTAGCGCATGCTCCAGATGTAGAAGACTCCGGGCAAGGCCAGCAGCGCCAGGGGCCATGCGACGCGCCGGATGGCGGCGGCCGCCACACCAGCGCCGGCCAATGCCAGCGCCGGCCAGCCGATGCACAGCACAACGGCAGCCGAATAATACTGCCAGGCTTGGGCCCAGCTTTCCCGGCCGGGGTAAGGCGCCATCCCTTGTATGACCCTCGGGGACGACGGGCCGTTGTAGAACTCCAAGAAGTTTCCGGAATACCAGTAGTTATGAGCCAGCCATGCAGCCGGGCCAATCGAAGCCAGTATGCAGAACACCGCGGCACTGCGCAGCCGTCTGCCTTTGGCCGTAACGAGGAAGTAGAGCGCGACGAACGGAATCAGGAACCAGCCTTCATAGCGCGTGAGCGTTCCCGCCAGGGCAGCCAATCCAGCGCCAACAGCCGAGCCACGCACGGTGAAGTAGAGCACAGCGGCGAAGCAGGCGAAGAAGATGGGCTCATTCATCGGCGTTGACTGGAGGTACAGCAGATTGGGATTTGTCGCGAGAATGCCAAGCGAGGCGGCTGCCGCAGCAGCGCCGAACAGGCGGCGGACGGTCGCGAAGAAGAAAACCGCGCCAACTACGAAACTGGCGGCGGAAGGGATTGCCCCGGCGAGACCGCTTCGCCAAAGGTGGTCCACGGCAGCCAGAGGCATGACGAGCAGGTGCGGCAGGGGCAGCCAAACCGTGCCGAGCTGATCATAGCCGGGAGTGCGTGAATCCCAGACGCGGCGCGCGTGGTTGAGATGGGACTCGGCGTCGCCGTAGTAAAGGGTATAACCGTTGTGCCAGCAGAACCAGACGGCGGCGGCGCTCAAGAGAGAGGCAACCGCGAAGACGATCGCAAGTTGGGCGAAGGAACCGCCGTTTTTGGACTTTTTGGAAACTCGTGACAAATCGATTCGCCGGCTGTTAGTACTACTGTTTACAAAGGACGTGGAGTTTCTACATTTGTGGGGCAGGCCCTCGGCCTGCGGCGGCCTCTCAGGCCGCCCGAACTTGGAGAATCTCCAACTGCCCGGCCCATCCAAGGCTGATGCTGAAGAGGCGGCGACTCCCGCATCTCTATGCAAGAGACGAGTTCGGGCGCGTACGGCGATAGATCGCAAACAGCCCTGTCACAGCTTGCTTGGGAACAAGACCGAAGGAATAGGCGTGGTCCAGCGCCAGGCGGCCTGGGAGGCCGCCGCAGGCCGAGGGCCTGCCCCACTTCCAAATGTAGTCTCGGCGCGGCAGACACTGAAGTCCCACTTTATAACACCGTAGCATTAGAAATCCGTGCAGCTTTTGAATTCCCGGTAGCGGCTTTCGATCTGGTCGCGCGTGAGCGTCCTGAACCGGTCCACGCCGAAGCACTCGCAGCAGAAGCTCCCCATCACCGAACCGTAGATGACGGCGCGGCGGAGTTCCGTCGGATCGATATTTCCGCTGCCCGCATCGATGCCTTGGGAGGCCAGATAGCCCATGAATCCCCCGGCAAAGCAGTCTCCCGCGCCGGTGGGGTCGAAGACGTCGTGCAGCAGATAGCCGGGCGCCATGAAATGCCCGTCGCTGTCGAAGAGGATGGCTCCGTACTCTCCCCGTTTGACCACCAGCATCCGGGGCCCCATCTTCTGGATCGCCTCCGCCGCCTTACGCAGGTTGTGCAAGCCGGACAACATGCGTGCCTCGCTATCGTTAATCAGCAGGAAATCCCACTCCTTGAGGGTTTCGAGCAGAGCGTCCCGGTGGTCCTGAATCCAGTAGTTCATTGTATCGCCGCCCACCAGCCGCACGCCGTTCATCTGCGAGCGCACTTCCTTCTGGAGCTCAGGCTGGATGTTCCCAAGAAGCAGGTAGGGCATGGTCCGGTACGTCTCGGGTAGTTTCGGCTGGAAATCGGCGAAGACGTTCAGGTCGGTACGCAGTGTCGTGCGGTCGTTCATGTCCTGGGAGTAGACACCGGCCCAGTAGAAGGTTTTGCCGGGTACCCGTTCGAGACCCGTGAGATCGATGCCGCGGCCGCCCAGCAGATCGACGTCTTCCTGCGCGAAGTCCTCGCCTACCACGCCGACGATGCTGGTAGGTGTGAAATAGCTGGCGGCCAGCGAGATGTAGGTGCAAGCGCCGCCCAGCATCCGCTCCACTTTCCCGTGCGGCGTTTCCACACCATCGTATGCAACAGAACCCACAACGACCAGCGACATTCTTCGATTCTAACGGATTGGAGGTGCGCCTCCTATACACGTTTCCCCTCTTTCGCGCGTCAAATCAATGTGGGTCTACGTGCGTTGATTTTCTTTCTGGCCGCGGTTTCGGCGCCGGCTGCGACGGGCAGTCTGAAGGAGCTGCTGGATTCGGTGGAAAAACGGTACAATCGCAGCCAGACCTTGCAAGTCCAATTTACCGAGACATATAGCGCCATGGGTAGGGCCCCGAAGACGGAGTCGGGAACCCTCTATCTGCGAAAACCCGGCCGGATGCGCTGGGATTACGCCATTCCGCGCGGCAAGGTGTTTCTGGGCGACGGCAAGAATTTTTACCTGTATACCCCGTCCAACAACCAGGTGGAGAAAGTCCGCGCGAAGGAAAGCGAGGACATGCGCGCGCCGCTCGCCTTCCTCCTCGGTAAACTGAACTTCGACAGGGACTTCCGCAGCTTCCGCAGCCGCCCCGAGGGAGGCGGCCAGTGGGTGATCGCGGATCCCAAGTCGGCCAATCTACCCTATACCAAGGTCGAGTTCCTGGTGATGCCGGACGCCCGCATTGAGCGCGTCCGGGTGACCGGCCACGATCTGTCCACGCTCGATTTCCGGTTTGACGACGAACGGGTAAACCCGCGCCTCGACGCCAAGCTTTTTCAGTTCACCGCGCCCTCCGGCGCCAAAGTGGTCCTGGCCGGCGAAAACTAGCCCATGGCCGAGTGGATCCTGAAGTACGCCGACGGCAGGGGAGAGATTCATCAACAGGTGGCGCAAGCCGCATCGGAACACGAACTCCGGGACCGCTACACCCAGCAAGGCTTTCTGGTCTATTGGGTCAAGCCTCGCCGCGCGCTTTCGGGTTTGTCCAAAGTCGCGCTGCCTGCGGGCCGGGCTCGGAAGCTGAACCTCGAAAAGTTTCTGATCTTCAACCAGCAGTTCGTTACGCTCATTCGCGCTGGTCTGCCCATTCTGAAGGCGCTCGATCTTCTCGCCGACCGCCTCACCGATGCCAGATTGAGCCGGCCCATCCAGGCAGTGCGCGCGGAGGTAAAGAACGGCACCCTGCTCTCGGAGGCGTTTCGCATGCAGGGCATTTTCCCCAAGATCTACGTTACCTCCGTGATGGCCGGCGAGAAGAGCGGCAGCCTGGTGGAAGTACTCGACCGCTACATCACTTACCAGAAACTCTCCCTGTCGGTGAAGAAGAAGGTCCTGGTTTCGCTGCTCTACCCATCCGTGCTGATTGTGCTGGTCGTACTTTTGATCGGGTTCCTGGTGACCTACGTGGTGCCGAACTTCGCGCAGTTGTACAGCAGCATGTCCGCCCAGTTGCCCCAGATCACGCTGATTCTGATTGCCGTGGGCACCACCGCGCGCAACTACATACTGGCTTTCATCGGCGGCATGATCGGCGCCGGAGTTCTCTTCCGGATATGGGCGCGCCGCGATTCGGCCAAAGCCAAAATCGACAAGGTTAAGCTGCGGACCCCTATTCTGGGCGAGATCTGGATCAAGTATCAGGTGGCCCAGTTTTCCCGCGTGCTGAGTACGCTGCTTGCCGGAGGCATTCCGCTGATGCAGGGCCTGGACACGGCCTCCGATTCGCTCGGCACCATGCTGCTCCGCAACACGCTCGACCGCGCCGCCAAGATGGTGAAGGAGGGCCAGTCGCTCTCCGCGGCGCTCACCGCCACCGGCATTTTCCCCAGTCTGGCGATTGACATGATCGAGGTGGGCGAATCCACCGGAGCGCTTCCCGCCATGCTCACCAGCGTGGCCGAATTTTACGAGGACGACGTGAACACGCAGATGACCGCCGCGCTCTCGCTCATCGAGCCGGCCATCATGATTTTCATGGGCATTTTCGTGGCGTTTGTGTTGGTGGCGCTGTATCTGCCGATATTCTCTCTGGCGGACACCATTCGATGAGGAGGCGCCGACTGTATATAGTTGGGGGGGGGGGGCTGCCGCGGGCCCGGGACTTCAGTCCCGTTCTCCCCGCGCCGGAAGGTATCCGGCACCGGTTGAAACCGGTGCGCAGGCTAAAGCCCGCCCCACCTGCTGCTGCCACAGGAGGACTATGGCCACGGAACGACTGAAGCTGCTGGACCCCGCCGAAGAAGCCGCGCAGGCGCAAGCCATCGCCAGCCGCTACCGTTGCGAGTACGTGGACCTGCGCGAATCCTTCATCGACCACGAGCTGTTCCGGCACATCCCGGTGGACCTGATGTTCCGGTACAACTTCGTTCCGCTGCGCTCGGAGAACGGGACGCTGGAGATTGCGCTCTCCGACCCGCGCAACCTGAGCCTCATCGACGAGCTGGCGCTGCTGCTCAGCAAGAAGCTGCGCGTCAAGGTAGCCACGCTTTCGCAGATCGCCGAGCTGCTGAAGAAGACCGAGCAGTCGCAGCGCGTGCTCGAGGAGGTGACCGAAGGCTTCACGCTGGACGTGGTGGGCGACGAGGAGAACCAGGACGAGACGCTCTCCATCGACCGGCTGGCATCCGCCGACAGCGACATCGCCCCGGTCATCAAGCTGGTTGATACCACCATCTTCAACGCGCTGGAGCGGCGCGCGAGCGACATTCACATCGAGTCGCGCGACCAGGAAGTGGCCATCAAGTACCGTATTGACGGCGTGCTGCACTACGCCATGCCGCCCATCTCCAAGGAATGGCACTCCACCATCATTTCGCGCATCAAGGTGATGAGCGAGCTGGATATCGCGGAGCGCCGCGTCCCCCAGGACGGCCGCTTCCGCGTGCGCTACAAGGGCCGGCTGATCGATTTCCGCGTCTCCATCATGCCGACCATTCACGGCGAGGATGCCGTGCTCCGCGTGCTGGACAAAGAGTCCATGAGCGAGAAGTTCGCCAAACTCTCGCTCGAAGTGGTGGGCTTTTCGGATAGCGACCTGGTGAAGTTCCGCCGCTACATCAGCGAGCCATACGGCATGGTGCTGGTCACGGGACCCACGGGGTCGGGAAAGACGACCACGCTGTACGCCGCGCTGAGCGAGATCAAGAACGACGAAGACAAGATCATCACCATCGAAGATCCGGTCGAGTATCAGGTGAGGGGCATCACCCAGATCCCGGTGAACGAGAAGAAGGGACTGACCTTCGCGCGCGGCCTGCGCTCGATTCTCCGTCACGACCCGGACAAGATCATGGTGGGCGAGATCCGCGATCAGGAGACAGCTCAGATCGCCATCAACTCGGCGCTTACCGGTCACCTGGTGTTCACGACCGTACACGCCAACAACGTGCTGGATGTGTTGGGGCGCTTCCTCAACATGGGCGTAGAGCCATACAACTTCGTCTCCGCGCTGAACTGCATCCTGGCCCAGCGGCTGGTCCGTATCATCTGCGAATTCTGCAAGAAGCCCGTTACCTACCCGGAGTCGATTCTGGTGGAGGCGGGCTTCGTGCCCTCCGAGTGGCGCGACGTAACGTTTTACGAGGGCTCGGGCTGCTTCGAATGCGGCGGCACGGGTTTCCGCGGCCGCACGGCCATTCACGAGCTGCTGGACCTGACGGATCGCATTCGCGAGATGATTCTGGACAAGCGTTCGACGTCCGAGATCAAGCGCCTGGCGCGCGAAGAGGGCATGACGTTTCTGCGGGAATCGGCCGTGGAAAAAGTAAAGCTCGGCATCACCACTCTCAAGGAAATCAACAAGGTCACGTTTATCGAAGGCTGATCGCGCTTATGAACCTGTCCCGATTCTGGAAAGATCCGCCGCCGGCCCTGGCCTTTGAAATCTCCGAGGCGGGCATCGCCTGGGCGCGGTTTCCGGCCAAGACGCCGGGAACGCCCGAGATGAACTTTCGCGCCCTGGCGCCGGGCGTTCTTTCCGTCTCCCCGGTGCGGGACAACGTTCTGATGCCGGATGAGCTGGCTTCGAGCGTCCGAACCATTCCGCCGCCCAACGGCCGCCGGCGCGAGGCCGCGCTGATCCTGCCGGACTATTGCGCGCGGATCGCCGTGCTGGACTTCGACGGGTTCCCGGCGGACACGAATGAGCAGCGCTCCCTGGTGCGGTTCCGGATGAAGAAGAGCGTGCCGTTCGACGTGGAGTCGGCCGCCATCGGCTACTTTCCACAGCCGGCGCAGGACAAGAAGAAAATCGATGTGGTCGTGACCATTGCGCCTCTTGAGACGGTTGCCCGTTATGAAGCTCCATTTCGAGCGGCGGGCATGATTCCCGGCCTGGTCACCGTATCGGCGCTGGCGGCGGTCGAGCTGCTGGACCCCGCCGGAGTGAAGATACTGGCCAAGCTCGCCGGAAACGTGCTCACCATTCTGGTTCTGGAGCGCGGGGCGCTGAAGCTGGTGCGTTCGCTGGAGCTGGGCGAGTTTCCCACCCTGGCGGATATAGCTTCCGATGTTTACCCGACCTTTGCCTATGTAGAGGACAATCTGGGGGCGAAGGCCGGCACGCTGGTGCTCTGCGGCTTCGGCACGCTCGAAGAGGAAGCCGTTCGCAAGTTCGCGCGGGAGTTGGAGGTTGTTGTCGAGCCGCTACGGTCACCCTGGGGTCCTCCCGGACCGGACAATGCCGGCCTTCTCGGCTATCTCAGCTCGCTGGAGATGGCGGCATGAGAATCGCGATCAATCTGGCCAGCCAGCCCTTTCGCCGCGATCGGCCTGTCCTGTTTGCATCGGCAGTGGTGGGCGTGCTGCTGGTGGCTTTGCTGGCCGTCCTCATTTCCATCGCAGGGGTGGAGCGCAGCCGCTTGGCCGATACATGGGATGCCATCGCCGGCCTCGAACGCGACCTCAGCGTGCTGGCCGCGCAACAAGCGGCCGTGGAGAAGGTGATTCGGGAACCTGCCAATGCCGAGGTGCTGGAGCGCAGCCAGTTTCTGAACCTCCTGCTCTTCCGCAAAGGCATCAGTTGGACCAAAATCTTCGCGGACCTCGAGAAGATCATGCCATACAACGTGCGCGTGATCTCCATCCGGCCGCAGGTGAACCAGCAAAACCAGGTGTACCTGGAAATGTTTGTGGGGGCGGAGTCGAACGAGCCTATCGTCGAGCTGCTCATCCGTCTGGAGAACTCCGAGCTGTTTGGAGCGCCGACGGTTCAGAACAGCCAATCGCCGTCGCAAGCCGAGCCTCTCTACCGTACCCGCCTGAGCGTGAACTATGCCCAGAAGCTCTGAAGCCGCCGTCCCCGCGCCAAACCGGCGCGATGCGATCCTGAAGCGCGTTCCGGAGCGGCTGCGCCTGCCGGAGATTGAAATCCGCGACCCGCGCATCGCAGTTCGGGTTGTGCTGGGTGTGCTGCTGGCGGCCAACCTGGCCGCCGCGGTGATGGCCCTCCGGCCCTGGGGCGGCTCCGCCGAGGATCTTTCACGCCAACTGGACGCGCTGCGTACGCGCTATGCCCAGCAGCAGGCGGCGCTGGCCCACACCAAGGCACTGGCGGCGAAGGTGGAAAAGGCCCGCGCCGAGGGTGACAACTTCCTCGGTCAATACATGCTCGCCCGGCGCACCGCGTTTTCGACCATCGTGTCGGAGCTGGATTCGGCCGCGCGGGACACGGGAATTCGCCCCAAGGATCGCAACTACGTGGTGGAGCCTATCGAGGGCAGCGATTCGCTCGGCATGATGTTGATCTCCGGAAACTACGAGGCGGACTATGGGAAGCTGACTCAGTTCGTGAACCTGCTGGACCGCTCGCCGCGCTTCCTGGTGATCGATAGCATGCAGGCCTCGCCGCAGCAGAGCGGCAATGTGCTCAACGTCAATCTGAGGCTGCTCGTCTTTGTAAAAGAAGAGCCGGGAGGGCAGCAGTGAAGCTCGGCACGAACGAACCGAAGAAAGTGGCGGCTCTGGCCGTGCTCGGCATATTAGCGGCCTACCTGTTTTACACGAATGTTCTCTCCTCGCCCGATCCGGGTCCTTCCGGGCAGGCGTCGTCAGTCGCCGTTTCCACCCGGCCGCCGGTATCTCAGCGGGCTCCTGCCGGGGTGCGGCCTGTCCGGACTAACAGGCGCTCGGGCGTACAGGAGTTCCGGCCCTCGCTCACGCCCCGCAGGGGGGAGGAGCGGCCCGATCTCACGCAGATCGATCCGACCTTGCGGCTGGATCTTCTAGCTGCGGCGCAGTCCGTGAATCGCGAAGGCGGCGGGCGCAACCTGTTTCAATTCTCGACACCTCCCGCGCCCCCCGCGCCGAAGGAGCCCGAGCCCAAAATCATTCCGAAAACTCCGGAACAGATCGCGGCTGAAAAGGCGAGCCTGGCCAAGGCCGCCGAGCCAGCTAAGCCTCCGCCTCCTCCCATCGGGTTGAAGTTCTACGGCTACTCCAGCCCGCGTCTGAGCGGCAAGCGGCGGGCGTTTTTTCTGGATGGGGACGAAATTCATGTGGCCGAGGAAGGGCAGACGGTCAAGAAGCGCTACAAGCTGATCCGCATCGGCGTAAACTCGGTGGTGATGGAAGATGTGGAGTCCAAGCACCAGCAGACGCTGCCCCTCCAGGAGGAAACGACGGGATGAAGCCTGCGCGGCACAATTCCGAATCCGGCTTCGCCATGCTATTCGTGTTCGTGATGGCTGCAGCCATCGCGATCACGCTCTACAGGGAAGTGCCTCGTGTGGTCTTCGAGTCGCAGCGCGCCAAGGAGCAGACGCTCATCGATCGCGGCGAGCAGTACCGGCGGGCGATCCAGATATTCGTGCGCAAGTTCCAGCGCTTCCCGTCGCGCCTGGAAGAGCTGGAAAACATGAACGGCATCCGCTTCCTGCGGCAGCGCTATAAGGACCCCATGACGGACAAGGACGAATGGCGTCTGGTCCACGTCGGTCCTGGGGGCGTGTTCATGGACTCGCTGCTGCACAAGCCTCCCGAGCAGAAGGAAGAGAAAAGTGTCAATACCTTCACCGGCGAGGGAGCCGCGTTCGGTAGCGCGCCGGTCCCGGATCCGAATGCCTCCGGGGAACCGGGCGGCCTGCCGCGGAGAAGAGCGAGCGATATGCCGCGCGGCGAGGATGCTCCGGAAGGAGAGCAGCCGCCCGAGGAGGACGCAAACAATCCGGTTGTTGCGGGCGCTATTGACGCCCCGCCGCCGGGTGCCCAACCCTATCCTCCGCCTCCGGGCGTGCCTGGTGTCCCGGGCGTGCCTGCCGGGCAGCAGGCCCCAGGCACACAGCCCGGTCCTCGGCCGGGAACGCCGGGCCAGTTCCCTCCCGGAGTGTTCCCGTTCGGATTGCCGGGGCCCGCGCCCGCTCCCGGCATGCCAACCGGCGGCGCTGGCCCTTATCCAGTCCAGCCGCAACAACAGCCGCAGCCAGGCGTTCCCGGAGTTGCCGGAGCGGGGCCTGGGCCAGCCACGCAAAACGAAGCTACGCGCATCATCTCCAATCTGCTTACGCGTCCGCGTCCGGGCGGCCTCCCGGGAGCGGTAGGGGGTCAGCAGCAAACCCCGATCATCGGCGGAGGGATTGCCGGAGTTGCCAGCACGCTCGAGCGGCGGTCTATCAAGGTCTACAACGAGCGCGAGCAGTACAACGAGTGGGAATTTCTCTTTGACCTCTCGAAGGAGACTGGAGGCGGCCGGACGGTAGCCGCGGGGCCGGTTCCAGGAACGCCGGCGGGCGCTTCCGGGGGCGGCGTGGGGATTCAGGGCCCTCCCAGCGGGATGGGTGCTCCGCAGCAACCGCCACAGCAACCGCCATTCGGCGTCGGCGGCGGTAACGTGGGGCGGCCCGCGGGCGGTGGAGCGGCAGCTTCCGGCTTCGGCTTTCCGGGAATCGGCGCACCCCCGTCCCAGCGTCCCCGGCAGGCCACGCCGGGCGCCAACCAGCCCGGTCAAATTTCAGGATCGCCCCCGCCGCCTGCCCCAACTCCGGCGGGCGGTGGATTCGCAACGGGCTTTGGCTCATTCATCGGATCTTCGCCCGCTCCCACGCAGCCGGCTCCACAGCAGCAGCCGCCCCAGCAACGGCAACCGAGGCAGCCGCGTTCGGGCGGGCCTTTAGGCCGGTCCAAGTAAGCGAAAAACTCACGCTGGAATTTGATCTAATGGGAACTCTGAAAGGAGATCCTCATTTGAAACAGCGACGAGTATTCTTGAAGTCCGCGGCGGGGCTGGGCGCAGCCGGTTCCATGGCCGCCATGGCCTCCGCCGCCTCCACCGCGCCGAACCGCGCCAACGCGAAGGGAGGCGTGCGGCTCGGAAACCTGTTCTTCAGCTCCGGCCTGACGGGCGTGCGGGCCGAAGCCCGCAAAGACCCGCTCGTTTTCGGCGGCGACATCAAAGAGCAGACCCACAACATTCTGAAAGCCCACAAGGCGAATTTGGAAGCGCTGGGATCTTCGCTTGAAAACGTCGTGAAAGTGACCGTGTTCATGGCCGATGTGAAGACCGAGAAGAACGCCATGAACGAGGTCTACGCGCAATACTTCTCCAAGAATGCGCCAGCCCGCTCGGCCGTAGGCGCGGATTTTCCGGATACGGCCACGCGCGTCGAGATCGAGCTGGTGGCCTGGATTCCGAATAGCTAATACTGCTGTGTCATAGCATCGCGGCGCTGGCACTCCTGCCTGCTGGATCGACATTCGTGTCGAGCCCTGCCCAGGCCTTCCGAAGAGTCGGGACGCGGCAGGCACGAGCGACTGCGCCACGCATCGAGAATGGCCATCTGATGCTCGCGATGGACGGGCAAGTTCGCAAGCATATTTCTCCAATTTCCCGAATGGAGTAGAATCGTCTGAACCTTCATGCCACTTAGTGCAGGGACTCGCCTGGGCCCCTACGAAGTCTCCGGCCCTCTCGGCGCCGGAGGGATGGGCGAGGTGTACCGGGCCAGGGACACCAGGCTCGGCCGCGAAGTGGCGATCAAGGTAATCGCTGCCAAACACGCCGCCGGCGCCGTGCTCGCAGAACGCTTCCAGCGCGAGGCGCGCGCGGCCTCGGCGCTCAACCATCCCAATATCGTTACAATCCACGACATTGGGGAATGCGAGTTTGGCCACTACCTGGTGATGGAGTTCATCGCGGGGCAGACGTTGCGGGCGGCGGCCCCTTCGCTCGACTATGCCGCCTCCACTCGTGCCATCGCCGAGACGGCGCGGGCGCTCGCGGCCGCTCACGCCGCCGGCATCGTACATCGCGACATCAAGCTCGAAAATATCATGCTGCGCGCCGACGGCTACGTCAAAGTGCTTGACTTCGGCGTGGCGCGAGTGCTTCCCCAAGCCGACGACGAAACCGCGACGATGAGTACCGGCACGGCGTTGACTCGGCCTGGTACCACGGTCGGCACGGTGGATTACATGGCGCCCGAGCAGGCCCGGAGCGGGGAGGTCTCGGGCGCATCCGATATCTTTTCTCTGGGCGTGGTCTTCTACGAACTGGTCACGCGGCGCCTCCCGTTCCACTCGGATCAGTGGTTCGAGACGCTGCACCGCATCACCGCGGACCAGCCGGCACCGCCATCGCGATTCGCGCCCGGCCTGCCCGCGTGTCTCGAAGACCTGATCCTGGCGATGCTCGAGAAGGACCCCGCTCGCCGGCCTCATGCCGCCGAGGTGGCGGCGCAGCTCTCCGCAGCGCCGCTGGATGGCGGAGCGGCGCAACCGGCTCCCACGCGGCACGTCGTCGGACGCGCCGCCGAACGCGATCGCCTGCTGGAAGCTGCCGAGGCGGCCTTCGGAGGCCGCGGCGGCATCGTGCTGGTGCACGGCGAGCCGGGTCTGGGCAAGACCACTTTGGTCGAGACCACGATCCGGGAGATCACGCTGCGGCGCCGCTTCCGCGTGGCGAGCGGCCGTTGCTCCGAGCGACTCGCCAGCGCCGAACCCTATCTGCCCTGGATCGAAGCCTTGGGAGTGCTGGCCGTCGGTCCCCAAGGCGCCGCTTTCGTATTGGCCATGACCCGGACCGCGCCCTCCTGGCACCGGCAGATCGCCAGCGGCGATGGAGCGCCTGCCGGACCGGTCACGCCCGACCGCGCTCAGCGCGAGATCGTGCGCCTGTTCGAAGAGACCAGCCTCGATACGCCGCTGCTGCTGTTTCTCGAAGACCTGCACTGGTCCGACGACGCCAGCGTCGACCTGCTGGCGCAGCTCGCTTCGCGCGTCGCGCAAATGCGGATCCTCGTCGTGGGCACGTACCGCCCTTCGGAACTGGTGCAATCCGGGCACCCGCTGCTGCGGCTCAAGCTCGATTTGCAGAGCCGGGGAATATGCCACGACATTCCGCTGCAGTTGCTCGCGCCCGCGGATGTCGAACGCTATCTCGCCCTCGAATTCCCCAATCACGGGCTCGCTGCCGGATTCGCCCGGCTGGTTCATGAGCGCACGGACGGTAGCCCGCTGTTCATGGTGGAAATCGTGCGCTACCTGCGTGACAGGGGCGCGATCGCGCTGCGCGACGGCGCCTGGGTGCTGACCGCCTCCGCCGAAGAGATCGGGCGGGACCTTCCCGAGTCGGTTCGCAGCATGATCGAGCGCAAGATCGGTTTGCTCGACGACCAGGACCGGCGTCTGTTACAGGTGGCCGCGGTGCAGGGCGTTCAGTTCGACAGCTCTACACTGTCCGAGGCCGCCAAGCTGGATCCCGCCGCAGTGGAGGACCGTCTGGAGGCGCTCGAGCGCCTGGTGGCATTGGTACGCCATGTCGGCGACGGCGAGTTTCCCGATGGCTCGCTCACTCTGCGTTTCGTCTTCCAGCACGCGCTGTATCAAAACGCGCTCTACGATTCGATTCGCGCCACGCAGAGGACGGTCATCGCCCGCTCAGTGGCCGAGGCGCTGCTGCGGCGCTTTCCGCGGGGCTCGAGCGAAATCGAGCCGCAACTGGCGTTCCTGTTCGAAACGGCGCGCGATCCCGGCCGCGCCGCGCGGCACTGTGCGGGCGCAGCTTGGCACGCGCTCGGCAAAGCGGCTCCCCGCGAATCCGTGGCAGTGGCGCGCCGCGGCCTGGCCCTGTTAGAAAAACTGCCGCCCTCGGCCGATCGCGACACCTGCGAGGCGGAACTGTTGAGCTCGATGGGCGTCCCGCTGACCATGCTGAACGGGTTCAGCGCGCCGGAACTGGGAAAGGTCTACGAACGGGCACGCGAAATCGCCGAACGCGCCGGTAACCGCACTCTGATGCTGGAGGCGCTCACGGGCCTCTTTTCCTGGTACGGCATGGGCGGCGACTGCCCGAAGTCCCTCGCCAACGCCGAATCGGTCGTCGAGGTGGCGCGCGCCATGAACGATGCCGACGAGATGGTCAACGCCGATCGCTCGCTCGCTTTCATCCTGGCGCACATGGCGCGCTTCACTGAAGCGTTAGCGGCCTTCGCGCGCTTGATCGCCGCGTACGATCCGGCGCGTTATGAGCGGCACGTGACGCGCTACGCCTTCGATCCGCTCTCGGGCGCCAACAGCTTCCTCGCCTGGGTGCGGACCGCGCGCGGAGACCTCGCCGGAGGGCTTAACGCGGGCCGGACCGCCATCCGCCGCGGCGAGCAGATCAATGCCGCTCAAAGCCTCGGGCTGGCTTGGTGTTTCAACGCTTTCCTGCGCGAACTGCGCCGCGAATATGAGGACTGCCTCGAATGCGCCGAGACCGCTGTCCGCTACTCCGAAGCCCGCGAGCTTGCCATCTTTCCCCAGTACGGGCGCATCTGGGGCGGCTGGGCGATGGCCTGTCTCGGCGATCCCGCGGGCCCCGGCCGCATTCGCGAGGGACTGGCCGGTCTGGACGCGATGGGCGCGTTTCTTTCGCGGCCCCACTTCCTCGCTCTGCTAGCCGAGGCCGAGTGGTGCGCCGGAAACACGGACGCAGCCCGCGGAATTATCGAGGAATCGCTCGAATGGGCGACGCGCAGCGGCAATACCTATTACGCCGTCCCGGCGTGGCGGCTGTACGGAGAGATGGCTGCGACCGCTTCCGAGGCCGAGGGCGCGTTCGCCCGCTCCCTTGCCCTTGCCGACCAGCAGGGGGTCCCGTTTCTCGCGTTGCGCACGGCCACCGCTTTCGCCCGGCTTCGGCTCAAGCAGGGCCGCGCCGAAGAGATCCCCGGCATTCTGGCGGCACGGCTGGCGCCGTTCGCGGAAGAACAGAATGTGCCTGACGTAAGAGCCGCTCGCGAACTGCTGAACCTGCGCTCGGCGTAGTGGTATCCGCGATCGACGTGGACGGCTTGTCAATATACCCAAAAAAATACATAATTGACTGGCTTAGTTTTCAGGGCGCACCCCGCCAACAACGGCGGTGAAGAGGAGAAGAAATAATGTGCAAATTCCAAAAGGTTTTGGCTTTCCTCCTTCTGTTTCCCCTCGCATCGCTAACAGGGCTCGTTTACGGGCAAATCCGCTCCGGCACTATTGTCGGTACGGTCGTCGATCCGAGCGGCGCGCCCGTTCCGGATGCACGGGTGACAGTCGTGTCTCAACAAACGAACGCAAACTTTGAGACCACCACAGCCCAACAGGGCCAGTACACCGTACCATATCTGCAGCTCGGCCAATACACGATAACCGTCTCTAAAGAAGGCTTCGCGAGTGCCCGTGTGACGGACGTCAACGTCCCGACGGCGGGCACAGCCCGCGTGGATTTATCGCTTGAACTTGGCCGGGTGGCGACGACAGTCGAAATTCAGGCCTCCGCGGTGGAATTGCAGACCCAAAGCTCCAGCGTACAAAACGAAACGGACCAGCGGATAATCGCGACTGTCCCGAACATCACCAACAACCCGTTTTACTACGCGGCATTGCAGGCGGGCGTGGTCCCCAGATCGGCGGCGAACCAGTCGCAGGGTGTAAACAATTTCGGCATCGGCATCGACGGACGGCGAACCTTCTCAGCGTTATCCATCAATGGGGGACAAGCCTTCACCAATGACATCCAGCTGGATGGCGTGAGCGTGCAGGGCTCGGCGTGGAACGAAACAGCCGTCCTGCCCAATCCTGATGGTATTCAAGAAGTTCGCACCTTGATCAACAACTTCTCAGCCGAATATGGCCGGGCTCAGGGCGTGATTCAGATTACGACCAAGAGCGGGACGAACGAACTGCACGGTTCCGGATTCTGGCGGGGCCGGAACGAAGCGTTCAACGCGAACACGTTCAGCAACAATCGCCGCGGCATAACCCGCCAACCGTTCAAAGTGCATTACTACGGAGGTACACTGGGCGGTCCGATCGTGAAGGATCGCGCGTTTTTCTTTGCCAGCTACGAGGGGATGCTGCATAACAGGGCCATTGATTACCTACGGACGGTGCCTACGCTACGCGAGCGCGTGGGAGACTTCAGCCAGACGCTGGCCAGCGGACAGGGCGGCGTTCCCGTCCGCCCGGAGATCTACGATCCATTTAGTGCCGCACCCGTGCCCGGACAAACGAATGTTTATGCGCGGGCGCCTTTTCCGGATGCTGTGATTCCCGCCAGCCGCGTGAATCCGCACATTCGCGAATTCTTCAGTTTCTACCCGGAGCCAAACCGTACTCCGGAAGACTTTACCAACCGAAACAACTTCTTCCGCCGCACCTCACAGAGCTTCGACCGGAACAGTGTCAATACGCGGTTCGACTGGAAAGCGAGTCAGGCATGGAGTCTGTACTGGACTGGCGGGATCAACAGAGGAGCCGTCGTTACGCCGCCCTCCTGGAGCGATGACAACCCCTTCTACGGCCGAGGAGCATTTATCGGCAACCGGAACGAGGACGACAATCCTTACGCCTCCTTAGGTAACACCGTTGTCCTCAATCCCTCGACGATCGTGGACTTCCGGATCGGCCTGAACCGCATCAACACGCGCAACCAGATCAATACGTTCGACGACTTCGACTATGGGCGTTTCGGCATTGGACCGGAGTTCACAGCCATAAACCCGGTTCCCGGCGCGCCTCCGGAGTTCCAGCCTGGAGGGGCCCTAAGCCCTCTCAGCCAAACGGGCTCGCTCCATAAGGTAGAGCGGCAGACTAACTGGAATCTCGTGGGGAGTCTGACAAAGATCGTAAACCGTTGGAATCTGAAATTCGGCTCGGAATACAGGAGCTTTTTCTCGAACTACATTGACGCAGAGAACTCATTCTCGGTGAATAGTTCGCGCGATCATACCCGCCAGCTTGTACGGGCGGACGGTGTGGGAATTGGGGCTGTGGAGCCGCAGGAGGGTTACCAGCCTGCGTCGATCCTCGCCGGTGTCGGTTTCTTGCGCATGCCAGGAGGCCGCGGGGTCCGGCCGGCGTTCGGTCAAAAGTATTTCGCGCTGTACTCGCAGAATGATTGGCGGGCGACCGACAAGCTGACCGTCAATCTTGGCCTGCGCTGGGAGGTGCAGCCCGGCCCCACGGACCGGTTCAACCGAATATCGGCATTTGACTCGGAGGGAGCCAATCCTTACGGCGGCGAGGGCGGCTGGCACTTTGCCGGCGTCGGCGGCTACCCGCGAAATGCGTACGAAACGAACTGGCGGGACTTCGGCCCGCGAGTCGGATTCGCATACAGAGTCAGCGACAGGTTCGTCGTTCGCGGCGGCTATGGGCTGACCTTTGTGCCGACCAATACCGGTTACTTCGACGGTCCATTCACTTATGGCATGGACAGCTTCGATACATATCTCTCGGAGAATGTTTTCGGCACGAATCCGAACGGAATTCCCGCCGGCCAGTTCAATTCGCTGGGCCAGGTCAACAACATCATTCGAGGCACCGGGAGCGATGCGAGCCCAGCCAATCTCTATGGGGTCAGCAGCTTCAGGTTCCCGTTCCGCGGTTACAGAAACGGTCGCACACAGCAGATGAACCTGTTCCTGGAGCGCCGCGTCGGAAACGACTGGCTGGTCTCGGCCGGCTGGACCCGGTCGAAGGGAGATCATCTCGCTTTTGCCCGGCTGCCTGTGAACCACATTCAGCAACTTCCCGAATCGCTGCTCGCCGATTGGCGGGAGCAGTACATCTCCAGGAACGGGACCGGGCATCCTGGGACTGACCGTGTTCCTAACCCGTTGCAGCCCGATCCGAACAATCTGATTCGTCTGCAGCGGGAATGGGGTAATGCCACGGTGCCGTTGATTTCGACTCTGCTGCCGTATCCGTTGTTCGACGGCGTTCAGCTTCAGTCCTCGAGAGGATTCTCCGACTACCATGCTCTGCAGCTTCGGCTTCAGAGGAATTTCGCCAAGGGACTGCAGTTGAACGCGCACTATACGTGGTCGAAGTCGCTGGATGCTACCCAGTCGGAGGCGATGACCAACGGCTTTGGGGAGACCGGGGGCTATGTGGGCGGGGGCCTGGATCTGCGACATTTCGGTCAGAACCGGAAACTCTCCCTCACTGACGTCCCACATCGCTTTGTCGCGTCCTACGTGTACGAGTTGCCGTTTGGCCGGAACAGACGCTTTAACCCTGGAAACGCGGTGGCAGCCGCGATTGCCAGCGACTGGCGGATCGGCGGAGTGATTACGCTCCAAAGCGGTTTTCCACAACAGATCAGCGGTGGCACGGGCGGTATGAATGGGCGGCCGAACCGGCTCCCGGGAGTTCCTATTGAACTGCCTCAAGAACTCCAGCGGTGGTACGACGGCAGGACCGTTGTTACGCTGCCGAGCGGCAGGCAGATCACGCCTTGCAACCAATGCTTCCTGAAGTACAACATCGATGCCTTCGGCGCGCCTGTAGTGCAGTTGCCGAATGGCAGGTATGCCAATGATATGTTCTGGTACGGCAGTTCCGCATATACCTTCGGCGATTTCCGCGGGCGCGGCCTGAACAACTGGAATACGACCGTGGCACGCACGTTCCGCGCGACTGAGCGGTTGACACTGGACTTTTCCGCCCAAGCCACAAACGTCTTCAACCATACGCAATTTACACCGGGCGTCAACGCCGGGATCGGCTCGACGAGCCTTGGGAGTCCAGCGCAAAATATCGAGGCCGGTATGGGCACCAATGGAAGCTTCGGCACATATTCGGACAGCACGTTCGATCCCCGGCAAATTATGTTTGAGCTGAAGTTCAGGTTCTGAACAGATTTCCGCACTGCATTAACGCTTCGGCAGATATTTGCGCGGGACCATGGTGGCCATCGAGCCGAAGTAGGTGATGACGCGGTGCTCTACCACGCTTCCCAGCAACAGGTGGGCCTCCGGCGGCGTTAGCTTGTACTCGTCCGTGAGCCACCGCAGCATGTCCGAGTTGGCGTTGCGCAAGGCGATGTCCGAAGAGCTCGAGAACTCGGGCTGGCTGCCAATCGAGACCAGATAGTTGTCATTCACCAGGCGTGGCATGGAGAGCTGTTTTCCCTTGTGAACCTTGACCGTGAACTGCACGTCGAGCGAGGTTTCGACGCCCGCGCCCAGGCCTTCGCCGTCGCCTTGTAGGGCGTGTCCATCACCCACATAGAAGAATGCGCCGGGATGGTAGACCGGGAAGAATACGGTGACTCCCTCCACAATCTCGTTGAAGTCCATGTTTCCGCCGTAGCTGCCGGAGGGCCCTGACGTACGGACTTCTTCTCCGGGCGCCGCAACCCCGATACAACCGAGCATCGGGCGCACCGGAATCTCGAACTTCATGGCCGATTTTTCGAGCAGGCGCGGCCTGGCAACCTGGCGTTCCAGGTCGATGTCCCACGGAATCAGATCGGCGCGCTGCGGGCGTACTGCATCCATCTTGTAAACGTTCTTGTACAGGCCCTCGATCGTGTTGGGATTCAGCACCCCTGGACTCAGGCGGTAGGGGGTGTAGCCCGAGTTGCGGTTGACGCGGACCTTGTCGAGATGGACTTCCAGCGTGTCGCCGTACTCCGCGCCTTCAATGTAGAACGGTCCCATTAAAGGGTTGCCGCTCTCCGGGTACACGTAAGGGTGTTGAATGTGCTTCACGCCTTTGTAATCGGCGCCGCCGGAGTCCCAGGTTCGCGTGATGACCGTGTCGCCGGGTTTGATGCGAAGCACGGGCTCTTTGTACGCCGAGAATACGCGCGAGTGGTGATTCGGATAGATCTCGTGCGTTTCCGCGTGCGCCGCGCCGCACGCCAGCGCCAGAATCGCCAGTGCGAAGGGATCAGCGCCGCGCCGCCTTCGCTTGGAGGGCGATGGTTTGCGGCTCCAGGCCCGCTTTGGCAAGAATCGCGTAGACCGCGAATCCGGTAAGGAAGCTGTAGACCACGGCAGGTTGCGCATAGATTTTTACTGTATCCGAAACCGGGAGGAAGGGGAGAATCCCGACCAGGAAGCCGGCCGCCCAGGAGCCGTAGCCGGCCCAGTTCACGCCCTCGCGCGGGCCGGCCCAGCGCTGGCCCGAGAGCAGATAATCCGCCGCCATCGCCCCGCAGATGGGACCGAAGGAAGCGCCCACGATGGTGAAGAAGCCGATCAGATTTTCCGCGACGCCGGTCACCGCGAGCGCGATCGCTACCGTCACCCCCGCCATGGTGGACGACAGGCGCGACACGCCCGGAATCATGGTCGAGAAGCTGTTTCCGGCGATGAAGGCGCAGAAGCAGGCCGGCCCGATGGAGGCGACCGCGAAGAGGAAGAACATGGCGGTCGCCAGTGGGCCTCCGATGGCGGCGATCACGGCATCGTAGCTGAGACTTTCGAGGTTGGGCATCATGGCGCGCGCACCGGCGACGGAAAGCAGGGGAAGTCCGGCGGCAAACAGGATGGCCACGGCGATTCCAACGAATCCGCCCCAGCGCACATCGCGCTCATCGCGGCTATTCATGCCGAAATCCGCTCCGGCCGCTCCCGCGGTTGCGAAGAACCCGATCACAATCTGGATGAGCAGCGTGAATGCCACGTAGGGTTGAGGATCGGCTACGATGTGCTGGCCGATGCCGCCGCTGGTCTGCCCGAAGACGATCAGGATCATGATCAGCGGAATCATGTTCAGAAATAGAGACAGCTTGGCGACGTACTGGATGCCCATCACGCCCACATACGCCATCGAGTAGCCCCAGAGCAGGGCTACCAGCGCGAAGGGCAGCGTGCCGGGCGCCGCGTCCGATCCAAAGCCGTTGAGGATGAAGCGCGTCGAAAAGTACGTCCCCACCGCGAACCAGCCAATCTGCAACAGGCCCATCAGCAGGCCCGGCATGGCGTAGCCGCCCTTGGTGCCGAAAGTCGAGCTACCCACCACGTAAAGCGGGAAGCCGGTCTTCATTCCAAGCATCGCGGGCACGTAATAATAGAGCGCGAAGCAGAGCAAGCCGGCCAGCGCGAGGGCGGCGATGCACAACCCCAGCTCGGCGCGGGTGATGGTGTCTTTGGCGATGAACTGGTAGAAGGCGATCCAGAGGAAAACTCCCGCATAGCTGGGCGCGGTATTGGCGTACCAGGGGGCACGGTTGCTCAATGGGTTGGGAACCGCCTTGGCGATATAGTCTGGCAACATGGCCGGTAAGTATACTACGCGCGGACCGCTTGCTGACGCGCGCGGCTCAGTTACGATACTGAGCCGCGACCGTGAGGGAGCGGTTTTCAGTGCGAATGACGCGGGACTGTCTTGCGCAGATCGCGGTAGCGGACCGCAAACTCCAGACACGCTCCCGTATCAAGCTGGCCTACGTGCGCGCGATAGAGTTCCTGCCACGGCGAATCGTTTTGCAGCGCCTCCGGTTTGAAGTTGTCCCATCGCCGGTTGATTTCTTCGTCACTGAGCAGCACGTCCACGCGCCGGTTACAAAGGTCCACCTTGACGTTGTCGCCCGTCTCAAGAATCGCCAGGTTGCCTCCGGCGGCGGCTTCCGGGGAAGCGTTCAGAATCGATGGCGTGTCGCAGGTGCCGCTCTGGCGGCCGTCGCCCATGCACGGCAGCATGCGAACGCCGCGCTTTACAAGATGGCCGGGCGGGGTCATGTTGACCACCTCGGCCGAGCCGGGATAGGCCAGCGGTCCAGCGCCTCGCACCACCAGCATGCACATCTCGTCGATCGCGAGCGACGGATCGTTGATGCGCCGCCGGTAATCCTCGGGACCGTCGAAGACGATCGCGCGTGCGATAAAACAATTCTCCGAACCGGGCAGTGAGAGAAAACGCCGCCGGAAATCCTCGCTGATGACCGACGTCTTCACCAGAGCGGACTCGAACAGGTTGCCGGTGACCACCAGAAAGCCCGCGGCCTCCTTGAGCGGCGATTCATAAGGACGGATGACGCAGGGATCGAGGCTGCGGGCCTTGCAGTAGTTTTCGCCGATGGTCGAGCCCGTCACCGTGAGCGCGTCGGTGTGTATCCTGTTGCCCCGCATCAACTCGGCAAACACGCCGGGCACGCCGCCTGCCCGATGAAAACCCTCGCCCAGGAACTCGCCGGCCGGCTGGACATTTACCAGCAGGGGGACTTCATGGCCGATAGTCTCCCAATCGCGCACGTCCAAAGGAACCCCGACGTGCCGGGCGATGGCGGTGATGTGCGGCGGACAGTTCGTCGAACCGCCGATCGCCGAGTTGACCACGATGGCGTTCTCGAAGGCCTTGCGTGTGAGGATGCGGTCGGGCGTAAGATCTTCCCTCACCATGTCCACAATGCGGCAGCCGGTGGCATAGGCCATCTTGGCTCGCTCGCTATAAGGCGCGGGGATGGAGGCGCAGCCGGGAAGCGACATGCCCAGGGCCTCGGCCAGCGAATTCATCGATAGCGCAGTCCCCATGCTGTTGCAATGCCCGGCGCTGGGAACGGAGGCGGAGGAGCACACCATGTCGATCAGATCGGCTTCGTCGATCTCGCCGCCCGCGACCTGCCGGCGCGCCTCCCACAGAGCCATGCCGGAGCCGGCGAGCTTCCCGTTGACGTAACTGTCGATCATGGGGCCGCCGGATAGGACGATCGCGGGAAGGTTGACCGTGGAGGCGGCCATCAGGCACGCGGGAGTGGTCTTGTCGCAGCCCGTCGTCAGCACGACGCCGTCGAGCGGGTAGCCGCAGAGGATCTCGACCAGCCCGAGGTAGGCCAGATTGCGGTCAAGCGCGGCGGTGGGACGGCGGCAGCTCTCCTGGATCGGATGCATCGGAAACTCGAATGCGATGCCGCCCGCGTCGCGAATGCCATCTTTGACCCGGGCAACCAGGGTCATATGGATCCGATTGCATGGAGTCAGGTCGCCGCCGCTCTGCGCGATTCCTATGACGGGCCGGCCGGACTGGAGCTCCTTTCGCGTAATCCCGTAGTTGTTGTAGCGCTCGAGATACACGGCGGTCTCGCCCGGTTCGGCCTTGTCGTTGAACCAGATCTCGCTGCGGAGTCGTTTTGGCGTCTTGTCATTCATGGTTGGAAAGGGTGACCTGTTTTCGAAATCCGTGCGTCTTCCAGGCGTAGTACGCCAGACCGGTCGCGAGCCATGCGCCGCCCGCCAGCTTCGCGGGCGTGCGCAGGCTGGACCATATGTAGAAGCAGATGAGGAAGCCCAGAATCGGCGGAAGAAAGTTGATCCACTTCTTCTCGTTGGCGCGCAGATAGTAGTGTACGAATGCCGATGCGTTCACTCCCATAAACGCGATGAAGGCCCCGAAGTTCAGCAGCTCCGCGCCGAGCTGATAGGTCATCGCGAAGGCTCCCACCAGAACCAGGCATCCGACGAAGATCACGTTGTTGCGGGGCACGCCGGTCCTTGGGTCGATGGCGGCGAAGAAGGAATACGGCAGCACCTTGTCGCGGCCCATGCCGTAAAGCAGGCGCGCGGCGGCGAGGTGCGCTCCCATGCCCGAGCCAATCGTGGCCACCAGCAGCGTGAAGTTCACCACCTGGAACAGAACCGGCCCGCCAGCCCGGCCCGCCACGTGCACGAAGGCGGTATCCACATCCGGATAACTTGAGAATTCCGGCCACACCAGTTGCCCCGCGTAAACCTGCACCGTAGCCAGCACGCCCGTGATGAGGCAGGTGAGCACTGTAGCCAGCAGAATATTGCGGCGCGGGTTCTCGACCTCTTCGGAGAGCGTGGAGATGCCGTCGAACCCGATATAGGTGAGAACCGCGATCGACGCACCGGTTGAGATTGTTCCCACCGAAAATGTCTCCGGATTGTAGAACGGCCGGGTCCAATCGACCGCGGGAAGGGAGAAAATGTAGCGCGCGGCGATCGCGAGGAAGGCAACCACCACCAGACTCATCGCGATGACGAGCGCCTGGCTGGTGCGGGCGCTGGCACGGATGCCCCGAAGATTGAGCCCCGTATACAACAACGCGAAAAACACCGCCCACACGGCGTAAGGCACTTCGGGCGCGATATTCCCCATGGCCTTGCTGCACCAGATGGTGCAGATTACGGGATTGATCATGTAATCGAGGGCCACGCTCCAGCCGGTGAGAAAGCCCAAGCCGGGATTGAATTCGCGTCCTACATAGGTGTACGCGGAGCCGGCGCTCGGATAGGCGCGCGCCATTCGCCCATAGCTGATGGCGGTCAGCAGCATGGCGCACATGGCGATGAGCACCGTGGTCACCACATGCCCTTTGGCCTCCTGGCTCACCACGCCGAACAGCGGCATGGGGGCGGTAGGCTGGATCACCACGATGCCGTAGAACACCAGATCCCAGAGGGTTAACGAGCGCCGCAGCCCCGGACCGGAAACGTTGCTGGCCTTGGGGGCGCCCGCCGTAAAACTCGACATGAAGTCTCGATTGTGACACAACAGAAAGAAGTAGCGTGCGAGCCATTCTTCAAGCCATGCGCGGCCGCGTGCGGTATCGGATCACACGAGGAGGCCTGCTTTTCCTGCTGGCCGTCTTTCTGGTGGCCGGCGGAGCTTTGGTTTCCGCCAACAACCTGCTCTTCCTCATTCTGGCGACCATGCTCTCCACGCTGCTGGTGTCGGGCTTCGTAAGCCGGCTTTGCCTGGCCGGGCTGGAGCTGGAATTTCACACGCCGGAGCACGTCTCCGCCCGGCGTCCCGTGCGGGCGCGCCTTACGATTCGGAACGTGAAATCGTGGATGCCCTCGTTCTCCATTCGCGTTTCCGGGATGATGACCTCGCCGGTCTACTTTCCCATGATACCGGGCGGCTCGCAGCTCGATCAGCCCGTGGAGGTGCGCTTCGCGCGGCGGGGCGCGCACCGCGACAACAGCTTCTCGCTCTCCACGCACTTCCCGTTCGGCTTCTTCGAAAAGATCGCTCGTGTCACGCTGCGCCGCGAGATTATCGTGTATCCCTCGCTCGACCCCCATCCCCGCATGGAAAACCTCTTCGGCGACATTCAGGATGAGCTGGAGTCTCACTTCAAAGGCCGCGGCAGCGATTTCTACCGCATCCGTCCCTATCAGACCTTCGAAAGCGCGCGCCACATCGACTGGAAGACCACGGCGCGCACGCGCGACTTGCAGGTGCGGGAGTTCACGCGAGAGGAGGAGCGGGCCGTCGAGATCTACCTGGACCGGTTCGTTCCCAGCGGCGGGGACGAGTGGTTCGAGCACGCCGTGGACAGTTGCGCCTACCTGGTCTCGCAACTAGCGTCAAAGGGCGCTCCCGTACGGTTTGCCGCCCAGGAATTCGAGGCGCGGATTCCGGAGCAGGGCGACGTTTATACTATTCTGAAATACTTGGCGTTGGTGGTTCCTCTCAGGGGTCCCTCCAAACGCCCTTCAGACGCCAATGGCTTTCATATTCTCGTCACCGCGGTTCCGGAGAGTTACAGCGCGATGGGCCTTGATTCTACCCGCGTGCTTGGCCCTGCCGATCTGGCTCCCGCTGCAGGCCCAGCAGCAGACGGAGCCTAAACTTGATCCTGTAAAGACCTCTATCACGATTGTGGAGAACATCTCGGCGGAAGCGCCCGCGGCCGTTTCCGTCATGGAGCGCGAGGAGATACAAAACGTGCCGGGCGTCAATCTGGACGACCGGCTGCGCCAGGTGCCCGGATTCAGCCTGTTCCGGCGCTCTTCCGGTATGGTGGCGCATCCCACCACGCAGGGCGTATCGTTGCGCGGCATCGGCTCGTCCGGCGCGAGCCGGACTCTGGTGCTTTGGGACGGCCTGCCGCTCAACGATCCTTTCGGCGGCTGGGTCTATTGGACGCGCGTCTCCCCGGATGAAGTGGAGCGCGTCGAGATTTCACGCGGGGCTTCCACGAGCGTCTTCGGCGACCGCGCCCTTGGGGGCGCCATCTCGCTCTTCTCCCGCCCGCCCGCCCGCCATCGCCTGACCGGACGCTACGAGGGAGGCAACAACAATTCGCACGATCTCTCGGCCGGTTACTCCCATCTGTGGCGAAGATTCGCAGCATCCGCGGGCGGCCGTGCCTACTCGACCGACGGCTATTTCATCATCCCGGAACATCTGAGAGGCGCGGTGGATCGCGAAGCGGGCGTTCGGTTCGTCGCCGCCGACGCACGCCTCGACTACTTTTCCGGTCGGCACCGGCTTTTCTTCAAGACGGACATTCTGGCGGAAGAGCGGCGCAACGGAACGGCGCTGCAGAACAACTCCACCGGCTTGGGGACCGCCTCGGCCCGCTATCATCTGGACGCCGGGAGCAACGCCCTCTCGCTGGTGGGCTTTCATACCCGCGAAGAATTCCGCAGCACGTTTTCCCAGATCCTCGCGGAGCGCAACTCCGAGCGCATCACATTTCTTCAGACGGTGCCGTCGGAAGCCGTGGGGGCGGCGGCGCTTTGGCGGCGCGACAACCGCCGCTGGAACAGTCTGATCGGTTTCGATCTCTTCCGCGTGGAAGGCTTCAGCACGGATACGTTTCCCGCCGAGAAGCGCGTGGGTGGCGGAAGCCAGCTACAGCACGGGGCCTTTGCGCAGTTCGACGCCACGGCCGGTCCGGCGCGCCTTTTCTTCGGCGCGCGCCACCACTTCACGGGGCAGGACCGCAGCTTCTTCAGCCCCAGCGCCGGGGCGGTGGTAGGCAAGGGACGCGTGCGGGCGCGAGGCAGCGTCTATCGTAGCTTCCGCGCTCCCACGCTCAACGAGTTGTTCCGCGATTTTCGCGTGGGCAATGCCGAAACCCGCGCGAACAGCGCGCTGGCGCCGGAGACTGTGTTCGGAGCCGAAGCGGGTTTGGATTTCGTGGGTGAGACCTCTCACGCCCGTCTCACGTTCTATCGCAACTCGCTCGAAGACCTGATCGCCAACGTCACGCTCAGCGCCACCGGCGGTCAGATTGTCCGCCAGCGGCAGAACGCGGCCAGCGCTTTGAATCGCGGCGTGGAGCTGGAAGTGCAGCACCGCCGGGGAAACTGGAGCGGCGAGGCCGGCTACCTGTTTGTGGATTCGCGGTTCTCCACCGGTTTTCGTGTGCCGCAGATTCCGAAGCACCAGGGCTCGGCGCAGGTCACCTGGCAGCATGGAGGAACGCTCGCCACGGCCGGAATTCGAAGCTACTCCTTCCAGTTTGAGGACGAGCGCAACCTGGCGGCATTCGTGCTGCCGGGCTATGCCAGCGTGCAGTTCGTGTTGCGCCAGAGGCTGGCGAAGGGCCTCTCGGCCCTGGTGGCGATAGAGAATATGCTCGACCGCGAGTACGTCACGGCCCTCAGCCCGACGCCTCTTACGGGCACGCCACGGTTGTGGAGGGCGGGGCTGCGCTGGGAGAGCGTGCCACGCTGAAGGCGGCGGCTAAAGATACTTGAACACAATCTTGCCCGTTGAAAGCCCGTCTCTGCCGGCAGGAAGCAGGGCCTGGAGGGAGTAAGGCCGGCAGAGGGTTAACTCGGCGGCGGGCTTTCTCCCCACATAACCCTTGACGCGTACGGTACTACCGTACATACTGGAATCATGAAGGAATGAGGTGCGACTTGTTCGTTTTCGCCATAAGGGGCTGAGGCAGCTCCATGAAGGCGGCAACACTAAGAGGGTGCCGCCCGCGATGGCGGACAAGCTGCGGAAGCTTCTGTTCGCCCTCGAAACCGCCGAGACCCTCGACCAACTCGGCCGGTTTCCGGGATGGAAGCTGCACCCGCTCAAAGGCGGTATGAAAGGATTCTGGAGCCTGACCGTCACCGGAAACTGGCGTCTGATTTTCCGCTACGACGAGGAGACGAATACTGCCAGCGAAATTGACTTGGTCGACTACCATTAGGAGGCCCGCAATGCCCATGAAGGACCCGCCCCATCCGGGCGACCTGATCAGAACGGAGATCATCGAAGCCCTCGGTCTCAATGTATCGAAGGCGGCGGAAATTTTGAAAGTGCGCCGCGCCACGCTCTCCGACCTTCTCCACGGCAAGGCCGCGCTGACGCCGGAAATGGCCCTGCGCATCGAAAAGGCGTTCGGTCCAGACATGAACCACCTTCTCCGCATGCAGCTCGCCTACGACGTGGCGAAAACGCGGCAGCACGCGCGGGACATCGGTGTTAAGCGGTACGTCCCGGCCCGAAGGGAAAGGCGGCGAATGATTGAGGTGCGGCAATAGCCGGCACGTTGAAAAAAGAGAAATCCGCATATTGGCTCTTTGCATCGTGTGGCGCACGGTGGAGGCGCCTCCATGTATGGCGGAGCGAAAACAGAAGATAGAGGTCTCGTTGTGGGGAATCCTGTTGCAGAAAAGAACACGTTTACTGCGTTTTTGAAGGTAGCCCCGGATTTTGCGCGCGATCCGATTGAAAACTGGAGCCAGCCGACGCAAGATCCGCCGGACGTGCTGTGCACGACGAAGGCGGGGCGGCAGGTCGGCCTTGAGCTGACGGAATGGCTCGACCAGGAGCAGATAAGCCAGGGGAAGGGCATGGAGTCGATCCAGAAGTCCGTCCTGGAGGCCATTCGCCCGGAACCGCCGAACAATACGGAGAATATCAGCTTCGCATGGCTACACACGCTCGCGAAGGCGCGCGTAAAGCCCGCCGACGCGGCTGCCTTCAGGGCAGAGCTGCTGAAGCTTGTCGAAGAAGTTGATAGCCGGTGGGACGGCGAACCGGACTGGCAGTCGCCCCAGGGGTGCTGGTGGACGGACTTCAGACGTTATCCGGTGCTCGGGAAATATCTGTCGCAAATCACATTCTTCCCGTGGTCCGCGCTTCCCGGGCGGTCCCCGATGAAGGGCGGCCAGGACTGGCTGAAGTTCGAGTGCAGGGGTGGTGCCTACTCCGAGGATTCAATGACAGACGCGTTGCTGGCGCGGCTCCAAGACAAAATCCAGAAATACGCGGCGCGCCCCGTCGGCGTTGACGAATTTCACTTGCTGCTCCACTATGACCAAGCGTGGGCGTATAACAGCCCCGTTGAAACTCCCTGGTTTAACTTCGCGGACGCGGCGCGTTTGGGCACCGACTTCATCGGCGATGACCCTGGAGCATTCGACCGGATCTTCCTGTTGGTGCCGGGTGAGCTGACGCCAAAAGTCATTCAGCTGTATCCGCGTATATGAAACCCCGCATGGCGTATGCCAGCCTGATGAGGCAGATGCTCTTAGCCCCAATACTGTTCACTTAACAACATTTCTATGCTATTCTGTTTCGGGGGCGGGAGGC
>JBBDWK010000007.1:0-49841 GCA_040902885.1 Bryobacteraceae bacterium
CATATCATCCACGAAATGCTTGGCATTCCGCTTGCGGTGATCGGTCTCGCGGCCTGGATGTATCCGACGAGATCCGGGACCGGCCTTTGGCTGCTCCGAAACGAGAGCCAATGGCGGCATGACGAATTCGTGGAGCGCCTAAATCGCCTACGGGGGTGCTTCAGCCTCCCTCCCCTGAACGTGAACATCGAAGAAACACCTGCGCAAGGCGACCTGTTCTTCCTCCGGAGCGTACCCGGGCTCGAGCGCAACGTCCACGACTTACCGCCCAGGGTACATCTCATCGGCGCGGCAGTCGAACCGTTGCCGACTCTACCTTCCGAGCTTGATCGGTGGCTGTCCGATGCGGGGCAGTGCATCTACGTGCAACAGGGAAGAAACTTCCTTTGTCCGGGCTTCCTCGATACCGTCATTGCAACGTTTGCAGACACGCCCGTCAGAGTGATCGTCGATTGCGCGAACGTCGACGGGCCTGTGCCAGAGCATTGGCCGTCGAATTTCTTCGCAAGACCGGGTATTTGCGAGAGTGCGGTTCTCAGTCGGGCCAGTGCCGTCGTGGCCACCGGTCACTCAACGACTGTGCTCGCGGCTCTCTGCCACGGCGTCCCGATGCTCCTGTTTCCAAACGGTAGTGGAACGACCGATATAGCTGCACGTTGCCTAGCCGCCGACGTGGCGATCGTCAGCGAAGCAGGTTCGATCACTCCCACGCAGCTTAGGCGGTATGTTGACGCGCTTTGCAACGATCGACGCTTCCGCGACGCCGCGGGCAACATGTCGCGTCAGTTCGCCTCTTATGACGCTCCTGGAATTGCGAGTGACTTGCTCGAGGAACTTGGGTGTACTCAAAGTCCCGTCCTACGCAGAAGTCCTGCAGGGGCGTAAACCCTGTAAGCTATTGATTGTATTATGGTGGAGGCGGCGGGAGTTGAACTATCTAAGTACCTTTAGAATCTGCAAGTTATAGATTATGCGTTGGCCAGAAGTGGCAACTTTGGCATCACCGGCGGTCGCGTTGCACGTGTATTGCACGTGGAAAAAATCTTTGGCCGCTCGAAACCCACTCAGTAGCTTTTGAGGTCGGGTCCGACCTTCTCCACAATCTCGCTAACGGATTTGTATTCGTGCTCGGCAATTGCAAGAATATATTCGGCCGCGTCAAGCCATCGTGACAGCTCAGCAGGCGTGCGTCGCTCCTCCAAGGCAGTGCCCACAAACCATCGAGTAACGTCGTCTGTGGTGTTAGCGACGAAGCGGAGCCTTGATTTTACGTACGCATCCTTGATCCGGCTATCGAGCGCGGAGACCGCTTCTCTCAGCCCAGTTGCTCGGGTCCGGATTTCGATTTCGCGATCACCTTCTGCCATTTGTTTGCGGCTCCAAGCCATTATCGCCCGTTATTGTTCTGTTCACAAGGGCCGCGATTCGGTCACTGATAGAGTCGAGCCACTTTAGGAACTCTTTCCTGGCGAGAAGCAGGAAGATCGCTGGAAGCCACTGCTCAAAAAGAGCAAGGTGAATGATCTTTGAAAACGATTGGAGACGGGCGCGGGCCGCGCGCCGCGCGTCGTGCGTTGACGGTTTTGTTAACCCGATGGACTAGTGCGCCAACTCATCTGATCGTATTGTGCTGTATGCAGAGATTCCAAATGTTTAGGTCCCCGGGCTCTTGTAACTTCTGACAAAACTGAGTCTCATGCCTTCCAGTGTTGTCTCGATACTGAATCTGACCAACCAGATATAAGTGCATCCGACCAGCCTTTAAGTCTTCAACATCACGGCTCCCTAGTTGGCGGGTCCGAATAGTTTGCCACGCAGTGCGCGATTCACCTAAATCCGTCGGTGGCAAATAGCTAACAGATTCCAACTGTTCCCATGCGGCCCTCTCACTCATTTCAGAACTCATCGCTGGCACGAGCGCCAACCGCGTCCGCCAGCGAACGTCCTGCGCTAGGGGTCCACTTCTATTGCCTATGTACACGTTAAGACCGCTGGTCCGGTTTGGCGCAAACATCGGTAAACCAGTGGGAGTTATGCGCACATGGTCCACAATAGTCGTTGGAAAAGTTCCCTGGAGAAACCAAGGAATCCAGGCCACCACAGCCAGAAAAGCCATGACGACAAGAGGCCAGTACAATCTCCAGGCGGGTTTGGTCGTCATAGATACCCTAGATTTAACGAGCGATCCGCCCTGCGTCGCCGCGCGCCTCGTGATCATGTTCTGCTGCCACATGAGATAAACTTGTGCGATTGCCGTGACCAACCCGATCCAAGACTGAAAGTCCATGCCGGCAGTCTACCAGAACCCTGCGTCAAGTAGACAATGCCCACGACGACAGGGATCAGGAAATCAACGAAAAGTCTCAATGTGGCCATCGGTGAGGATCGAGAAACCAACATCAGCCACCCGATTTTGTCATCGAGGTATCTCTGTACCAGTACCTTAAGGCGCTTGAGGTCAGCCCGGAATACTAGTGTTCTGGAATCAAAGGCCTCCTCGACCGCTTCCTCAATGGAAATTTTGTTGTCGCGTAGGTACTTCCCTAATCTGTACTCCAACTTCGTTTGCCAGTCCCAAAAGTCTAGTGCCATGACCGGAAGATCTTGTGCGCAAGACCGCTCCCTTTGGTCACGGCTCAGCATGCCAAACCGAGCCGCGACCGCAGGGAGCGGTTGCCGATCGGAACCGAAATTCGCGGCCACGGGACTAGTATGGCGTACACGACGGAACAGCACAGTTAATAAAGGACAACGATCAGAAGAAACAGGATGATCCACTTTTGCTCGAACCGGGTAATAGAGATCCCGAGGGCGGAAATCTGCGACGGGAGCAGGTGCGCCATCCACATGGCGAGTCCTATCGCGCCGAGAGGCACAAGGGCTCTTCGGCTTCGTCGGGTGGCTTCGCTAAGTGGATCTCGGTTGATTGCCAGAAACGGGTTCTCTTCCGAATCAAGATTCCCCTTCTCGATTGAACGCTTCAAGAATCTTAGCGCAAAACGGGGTAGAGGATGGCGAGCGGTGGCTTCTGCTGGTCTACGAGCATGACGAACTAAGGGAAGTGGTTAAGGGAAGTGGTTAATTGCGCTCGCAGGGCCGAGTGAGTAGACTGAGAGCGATCACGAAGCGGAAGGCAAGAAACTGGAATGATTGGTCGGGCGGCAGTAGATGACGAAACGCTAAAGGCACTCGGATGGATGACAATCCTTCACAGCGGGCTGGAAGAATTCCTCAGCCACTTCACTGCTCAGCTATTTCTTTCAGAGGACTTTCAGTTGGCTTTGGGCCACGTTGCTCCAATGCCAGTGGACCGAAAGCGAGACCTGATGAAGGAGCTTGTCAAGCATCACAATCAAAAGTACAAGCTCCAGAGTTCTGACGAAATCATCCACGTACTGGGGAGGACGAAGGAACTCACCGAGCGGCGCAACGGGCTGATTCACGGGTTCACTTCAATAGAGAAAGGTTCACGACTCCCTGTCGCCATTCGTCCTGGACGAAAACAGAGCTATCGAATTGCGGCTGATGAGATTGATCGCCTTTGCAACGAAATTTCTGTCGCCCACCGGGATCTCCTGAACGCTCACGCAAGGTTCTGGAAAGAGCTGTACCATGCCAGGAAGGCCCAAGCGCGGCCCAGCCGCCCATGACCCGGTAGCTGCATTTGCATCTGGCGTAATCGTCGTACTCGGAAGCGTTCGGGTCTTTGGCCTTGTCCGTTTTTGGGTCCTCGGCGCGGCGGTTTTCAACGCACTCGGCAGCGTGCCGTTTTTTGGCTTTCAGCAACCCGTGCAAGTCGAGCACTGCACGTGAGATTGTATCAAAATTTTAAGTGTAATGGAATGAATACACTAAAGATGGTGGAGGCGGCGGGAGTTGAACCCGCGTCCGAGAACGTCCACCGTGAAGAGCCTACGTGCGTAGCCGAATTTGTTATCTCGGCCGCTGCCCCAAACCCGGCAAAATGTCAGCGGCCCAGTCCGATTGATCTCGGCCTTTGGCTCCGGACCGAAGCCTGCGGCCTATCCCGCAAAGATGACGCTCACTGGCCTGCCGCGCGGGCTCAGCCGGCTGGAGCGGCCGCTTAATTAATTAAGCAGCGAATGCAAACTGCGTGTTATTGGCAGTTGTGTTTTTCCGATCGTTTAACGGGAGCTCGGAACCCGGCACGCCTCCCCACACTGATTCGATCCCGTCGAATCCGTTTCGCCCCCCATTCCTATTCATTTTAGCATGTGGTATTTGTGGAAGGAAATGTTGCAAATCCAACCGCGTCCCCAGGTGTACGACGTCGTCGTGGTCGGTTCGGGCGCCGGCGGGGGGACGGCGGTGAAGGTTCTCACGGATTTAGGCGTCAACGTCGCCCTCCTCGAAGCCGGTCCCATGCTGAATCCGGCCCGGGATTTTAAAGAACACCTCTGGCCGTGGCAGGTTCCGCACCGCGGCGCTGGAGATAACGCCGAGCTTTACTTCGGCCGGATGCAGTGGGGCTATTTCTCCGCCCCCAACGGATATTGGGACATCGACGGCGAGCCCTACACGGTCGCGCCCGGCAACGAGTTTCGCTGGTTCCGCTCCCGGATCGTCGGCGGGCGCACCAATCACTACGGCCGCATCTCCCTGCGATTCTCCGACTACGACTTCAAGCCCTACTCCACCGACGGGCTGGGAACCGACTGGCCCATCACCTACGACGAAGTCTCGCCCTGGTACGACAAGGCCGAAGGCTTCATGGGCGTCACCGGGACGAAAGAGGGCATCCGCAGCGCCCCGGATGGCAACTTCCTGCCGCCCATTCCTCCGCGCGTACACGAGATTCTGATTAAACGGGCCTGCGAGAAGCTCAGCATTCCCTGCATCCCGTCGCGCATGGCCATGCTGACCAAGTCCATCCACGGACGGGCCGCGTGCCATTATTGCGGGCAGTGCGGGCGGGGCTGCGTCACCGCCTCCGCGTTCACCTCCAGCCAGGCGATGATCTTTCCGGCCATGAAGACCGGGAAGCTGACCGTCATCAGCGGGGCCATGGCGCGCGAGCTGATTACGAACGACGAAGGCCGCGTCACCGCGGTCTCATACGTCGACAAGGCCACCCGGACGGAGAAGCGGATTCGCTGCCGCTCCGTCGTGGTTGCCGCCAGCGCCTGCGAATCGGCCCGCCTGCTTCTGAATTCGAAGACTTCCCGTTTCCCCAATGGCCTCGCGAACGGTTCCGGCATGGTGGGACGCAACCTGACCGACACGGTGGGCTACGGGCTGAACGGCCATATCCCGGCGCTCTCCGGACTGCCGCGGCACAACTCGGACGGCATCGGCGGCATGCACATGTACGTGCCGTGGTGGGAGCTCGACAAGAAGAACAAGGATTTTCCGCGCGGCTACCACATCGAGCTGGGCGGCGGCTTCGGCATGCCGCAGCTGGGCAGCTTCCGCAGCGCCTGCAACCGGCACGAGGGATATGGGAAGGCGCTGAAGAACAAGATCCGCGAGGAGTACGGCGCCATCGTCGGTTTTGCCGGCCGCGGCGAGATGATTCCCAACGAGCACACCTTTTGCGAGATCGATCCCAACGTGGTGGACCGCTGGGGAATTCCGGTGCTGCGCTTCCACTACCGCTGGAGCGAGCACGAGCTCAAAATGGCGAAGCACATGCACGAGACTTTCGTCCGGATCATCGACAGCATGGGCGGAACCGTGCTCGGGCTGCGCAATCCGGAGCGGGAGGAGGGCGGCATCTCGGTCGGCGGCACCATCATCCACGAAGCGGGCACGGTTCGCATGGGCGACGATCCGAAGACTTCGCCTCTCAACCGTTACTGCCAGGCGCACGAAGTCAAGAACCTGTTCGTATCCGACGCCGGACCCATGGTGGGCAACCCCGACAAGAACGTAACTTTAACCATCGTCGCGCTGGCATGGCGCACCGCTGAGTATCTGGCCGAGGAACTGAGAAAAGGCAATGTCTGAAGAACGTTACGACGAACTCTCGCGCCGCGAGATATTGCGCAACATCGGCCTCGGACTGACACTCACCGCGGGCGGCGCGGATCTCCTGAGCGCCCAGGCGGCCCAGCACGTTCATCAGGCGGTGGCCGAGCAGAAGAAATCCGGGCCGTACAAGCCGAAGTGCTTTACGGCTCATGAGTACCGGACGCTTCAGAAGCTTGCCGATCTCATCGTCCCCGCCGACGAGAAGTCGAAAGGCGCGATCGAGGCCGGAGCACCCGAGTTCATCGACCTGCTGGCAAGCAATAATGCCGATCTGGCCGCGATTTTCACGGGCGGTCTCGCGTGGATGGACCGTGAGATGGAGCGCCGGCACAAGGCCAACTTCGTCAGCGCGACGCCCGAACAGCAGACGGCGCTGCTCGATGCGATCGCGTACCGGAAGAACGACGCCCCCGAAATCGCACCTGGAATCCGTTTCTTCGCGTGGGCCCGCAACATGACCGTGGATGCCTTTTACACAAGCAGGACCGGCGTGGACGACCTGGGATACAAAGGCAACGGGTCGATGAGCGAGTTCAGCGTTCCCGAAGAGGCCATCCAATACGCGCTGCGGCGCAGCAACCTCGCTTAACCGCCCATTCAAATTAAATCTAATGAAATTAATGGCACATCTGAGAACTTTTTGTGCCAAAAATCACTTTTCCTCTTGTAGAATAGATTCCAGTCTTTGACAAGCGATGGCGATCCTCATCTCTCGTGCCCCAGTTTTTATACGTCGCCTGTGGTTTACGCGGCTCTTTGCGCCCCTGCTTCTGGCCTTGCTCGCGCCCTCCACGCCCGTCTGGGCTTCGGCGTTCTCCATTTCGGAACTGGGAGCGCGCGCGGCCGGCATGGGCACGGCTTTCACATCCGTAGCCGATGACGGATCTGCGATCTTTTACAACCCGGCCGGGATCGCCTTCCAGAATCAAACGCTGCTCGAGATGGACAACCTCGTGGTGGTTGGCCTGTTCCGGTTCGTGCCATCCAGTACTCCGGCCGGCACCGTGGTTCCGGAAAAGGGTTACCACGGATCGGTCAAGCCGAAATTCATTCCCGTAGCCAGCCTGTATGCGGTCAAGCCGATCTCGCCCAAGTGGACCTTCGGCTTCGGCGCTTATACGCCGTTCGGGCTCGCCGCGAACTTTACCAACTTCAACGATGGCGACCCCAAAGAGGGCAAGTATGTGGGACGGTTCGCCGGAACCAGGGCGAAGCTGGAATCTTACTGGATACAGCCCACGCTGGCCTATCGTGTCACTCCGAACAGCAGCATTGCGCTCGGCATTGCCATAGTGCATACCCATCTCTTCATTGAGCAGAGCATCCTCAACCCGCTCGACGATGGTTTGGATTTCGGCCGCGAAGCCGCGGAGGACGTCTTCCCCGGAGTGGACAAGGAACTGGCAGCCCGCTCGATCGCCCGCCTGCTCCCCGAAGGCCGCTCCCGGATCGCCGGCACGGCGACCAGCCCGGGCTTCACCGCGGGCTACCTGTACAAGCATCCGGGCACGAAAACCAACTTCGGCTTCATGTTCCGCAGCGCCGTCACCAACCATCTGAAGGGCAAAGCCTCCTTCGCTTTCGGCAATGACTTTGCGCTGAAGCAGTTCGTGGGCGAGGATCTGCTTCCGAAAGCCTTTCCCACCCAGGACATCACAGGGTCGTTCACCACGCCTGCCACCTACGCTTTCGGCGTGTCCAATTCCGCCTTCTGGAACAGCACCTTTTCCTTTGATTTTCGCGTTCAGGATTACCGCCGCTTCAGCAGCGTTCCCCTCAATTTCAGCCGGACGGAGGAACTCGACCCGGATGTGCGGACGCCCGCGGAGCGAAGGCTGATCTTCGACTTCCGGAACTCCTTCCACGTGGCCGCGGGCCTGGAAAAGAACCTGAATCCGAAAACGGTCCTACGCACGGGTTATCTTTTCGACTATTCGCCGGTGGTGGATAAGAGCGTCGGTCCGCTGTTCCCCGATAGCAACCGCCACAGTTTCACGGTCGGAGCCACGCGGCGCCACGGCAATATGGAGTTCACGCTCTTCTATGAGGCGATGCAGTTCGTCAACCGGACTACCAATGTGCCCGGCAACGCGAACCAGTTTACTAACGGAGAGTACCGGAATTTCGCTCATCTCGCGGGAGCGGGATTACGAATCTATATCGGCGAGCCCTCCAGGTGACTCACATGCGAACTGAATTGGCGGCAGCCGCACTCCTGTGGATCCAGCTAGCGCCGATCGCGCAGGCTCAGACTACTCCCCGGCTGGACACAACCACCTTCGTCGTCGTGGGCGAGGGACTGGCCGCGGGGATGGCCAACTACGGATTGAGCGAGGTTGTTCAGGATAAGAGTTTTCCGGCGCAGATGGCGCGCCAGATGAAGACCGCTTTCCCCCAGCCCTTGATCCAAGGCCCTGGAATCGGTGATTTGCTGGGCTACAAACCGCTTCCGGTGCGGATGCCTCATTATCCCCAGACCACCGTGCGCGTGTTTCCCCAGAGGACCGATGGAGAGCCGGAAGCGCCTTCCCTATTCGTGTTGAACCTCTCGGTGCCCGGCATGAAGCTGGCCGACAGTCTTCACCTCCGCCCGGTCCCGCCTCTGATTCAAGACAACAACCGGCAGCAGACGGTCATCAACATGATCCTCGGCTTCCCCGCCCTGATCCTGAATCGGGACGTTCCTCTGTGGTCTCAGGTGGAGTACGCGGAAGCCATGAACCCTACTTTCGCCTTAGTCGCTCTCGGCTATCACGAGGCACTCGAGGCGGCCGTGGGAGGGGACCCGTCCAAAATGCCCAATCCGGCCGAATTCCGCGCCAATTACTCCACCATCCTCAAACGTCTGCGCGCGCTGAATGCGGAGGTCCTGGCGACCACCATTCCGGACCCCATGGATACGGCTTACTTCACGCAGCCCGTGCCCGCCGCCGGGCTGCTCCAGACGCCGCCCTTCGTGGTTCTGCTCGGCTACAACCTCAAGGTGGAGGACTACATCACCCGTAACGGCCTTTCAACCATCGGAAACCAGTTGTTGCGGCGAAAGATCGAGCCTCTTCCGCCCGGATCGGTAATGACCGCGGCTGTGGCGGCTGAGATCCGCAGCCGGGTGCGTGCCCTGAACACGGCCATCACCGAGGCCGCGCGGGAGAGTGGAGCGCAAGTCTTCGATCTGCACGCCCTGTTCGCCGGCATCCGAGCGGCTGGAGCGAACGCGGGGTCGAGGAGGATCGGCGCGAATTACCTGGGAGGCTTCTATTCGCTCGACGGATTCTACCCGGGCGCGACCGGGCACGCGCTGATCGCCAATGAAATCCTCACGTTTTTGAACCGGACTTATGAGCAGTCGTTCCCGCTTCTCAATATAAGCGCCATCGCCGCCGAGGACCCGACCGTCGAAGCCAGGCCTGCCGGCGGGCCTTTATTTCAAGCTCTGGAGTTCGGTATCAGCGAACCGGCCGAGGGAGTGTCGCAGTGAAACGTTATCTGCCGATTTTGCTGTTCTCATTCTTGCTGCCGTCCGGCGTCCGGGCCGAGGACCCAATTCTGATCTTCGAGCGTCTGCCCGAGCCTCTGAGGTTACCCCCAGGACTAGTGCAAACTCTTCCCCTGAACAAGACCGCCAGCTTCTTCGGGGATTCGCTTCGCGCGGTGGATTGCGCGAACGACGATGACGTAACCTTCGGCATCTGCGGCAACCAGCTTTTCGGCGGGCTGACGATGACCAGCAGTCACCTGAACGGGTCCATTCAGATCCGCTTCTATCCGCCGGTCAGGAACATCGCGCACTTTGAAGTGATTCATAGCGTGCTGCAGGGCGACGACTCTACGCTCGTGGCGCCGCATGGATACGAACTGCCGGTCCTGTTCAACCAGATCAGCGATGTGCCCGGCCTGCTCTCCGAGGGGGATCTGGATCTGACCACGGGCGGCGTTCACAATATCCGGTACCGCGTGAACTTTCTCAATTCGGCCCTGCTGGCCCTGGCCGGCGTGAACCCCAAGCTCGAGCGGCCGGTCATACAGTTCCCCGGCGCGCGCGGGCACGCCTGGGCTAAATTCGAGCAGCGGGCCGACGGCCTGCTGGATTTCACCTTCCAGGGAAACACCTTCCTGCCGCTCGGCAAGGATGTGCAGGGCGATCCCGTGCGCTTCCCGCTTCCCTTCTGCGGTCCTGGCATCCGCTGCGCCAGCGTTCTCGCCAGGGGCACCAGCCTTCACCCCCACCTCACGCTCAGCACCAAGGCGCCCGAAGGTCCCGGTTGCGGCATCAACTGCCCGGACATCCCCTTCAACACCATCCAGGAATTCACGATTTTTACGCACAGCACCAGCTTCGGAGACGATTTTCAAATCGACGTTCCCCAGCTTGGCGGCCCCGGCCCCGGCCGGAGTCACATCCAGGGCCGGCTCCAGATCCAGTTCGGTCCCCGCACGGGCGATACGGTGCCCTTCGTGATCACGAGCCTGGTCCCGGAAGCGCTGCTGGCCAATCCGCCCACCAGCCCGATCCTGGGACGAGGTCCCCTTCCCGGTTTGCTCGGACAGGTGGAATTCCTGCGCTTTCCCAACCAGACCTACCGGCTGGAAAAGGTTGTCTTCGTGGACGAGCCATACAACTTCAATCACGGCATGATCGACCTTCGTACCGGGCGCGTGATTGGAGAGATGGTCTATCCCAGTTTCTACGGGCAGAGCCTCGCGGACGCCCTCTTCGAGCAGAACGACGGGCGCATCTCCAAAGATCCGTTCTACATGGTTGCCCGGAACCTGGGACCCGACAGCAGGACCTACGCCTTATTCGAGAAAGGCGCCAACGGTCAGACCGTGTTCCGGCTCAGCGCCGAGCATGTTCGCTCGTTCGCTACCTACCGTTTCCCGTCGCCCGACCACATCAAGGCCAACAGCTATATCGGCGGTCCAAACGCCACGCTTGACCTATTCCTGCGGCTCCAGGCGATGCGCCCCGCGGACACGGAAACGCCCCGCGCCGTGCTAGCGGGCGGGCGGGCGAACGTGACCTCGTCCCTGGGCGAGAGCTTTTCGTATTCCTATTCGATCGCTTGCGATCCAACCAGCGCCGCGAGCTCGTTCGAGTACACCAACAGCAGCGCAGGCAGCACGGGGGGTACGTTTCGCATGACCCGGCTTGCCGCGGTAAACTGCATCAACTCGCGCAATTCCCGGCTGCCTCCGGGCGACTACGATACGGTCACTTTCAGCGGGTTCGGCACGTGGAGCAAGGACGACCCGGACGCTACTCCCCGACTCGCCACGGTTCAGATCTCCACCGCCGCGGACGCGCCTTACGTGGGGATTCTGGTCTATCAGAACCCGGATGCGCAATCCAACGTGATTCTTTCGAGCGCAAACACGAAGCCGGCGGAGAAGCCGCTCCCCTGAAGAAGAGAGGAGGCCATCGATGGCAAACGAGACAAAGACGATCCGGCAGACGGCCTTTATCCCCGGAGCCAAGCCCGTCCAGGTCTACGATTGCATGGTCAATGCAAAGAAGCACGCGGAATTCACCGGCTCGGACGCGACATCGGAAAACAAGGTTGGCGGGAAAATGACCGCTTGGGGCGGGTATATCTCGGGCACCTGGCTCGATCTCGACCGGAGCAAGCGGATTGTTCAGGAGTGGGAAACCTCCGAGTGGCCCGAAGGCTACGCGCCTTCCAGGCTTGAGTTCACGTTCACCGAAAAGGACGGAGGAACGGAGATTGTAATGGAGCAGTCCGAAGTTCCGGCCTCCCAGGCGGAATCTTACCGTCAGGGGTGGATCGATTACTATTGGACTCCGTTGCAGGAATATTTCAGCAAGTGATCAGTCAGTGCGGCGGCAAGCTTCGACAGCCGACCGGTAAATTCAAACACCTTCGAAGGAGCAAAGCGAATGCAGAAACGACGAAAAATGCTGGCCACACTGTTAGGCGGCTTGGGTCTTAGTAAGGCGGCATCGGCAGCCAGCGCGGACAACGCCGGCCCGAAGAACGCATGGGCACCGGGCCTTCTGTTCATCCAGCAGGACAACGTATTGAGTTTTCCTCCCACGGGCGACGGAGTGCGCGTCGGCACGGCCACCGGCCGGCTCGCCGGAAGCACCATCACCAACTTTCAATTCCTGCCGGTACCTCCGCCGGAATTTCAAGCCGACGACCTCGTGGTCATCACCGACTCCGAAGGCGATCAGATCCTGTTCCGCGCGCGGGTGACCGGCCGCTTCCTCGCGCCTTTCGGCGAAGCCAGTCTGCCCAACGGCAACGTGTTCGGACTCGGCGGGCCGTTCAGCGGCACCTACGAGGTGACTAAGGCCACCGGCAAGTACGGCTATCTGGTGGGGCGGAAGTTTCCGTGCAAGGGGATCGGGTCGAATCCGGCCAAGGGCAACTTCCTGGGCACGGTCTACGTGGAAGTTTACCTCGACCGTTTCGACGACCGGCCCATCTAAGTTTTTCTTGCCTAGTTCCCGTCAATGGCGTCGATGGCGCGCTCGAAGTCGGCCAGGAGGTCGCGCCAGTCCTCGATGCCCACCGAGACGCGGACCAGACCCTGGGTTACACCAGCCTCCTCCAGTTCCTGTCCGGAGAAACTGGAGTGGGTCGTGGTTCTGGGATGGCACACCAGGCTTTCCACGCCGCCCAGGGAGACCGCATTCCGGGCGATCTTCACATTGCGCAGGAACTCGAATGCAGCGGGCTTGCCGCCCTCGAACTCCATGGAAAAGATTCCGCCCGGAAAGTCGACCTGCGCGAGCCGGATGCGAATCTGCTCGGTATCCTCGAACAGCGTGGGGTAGAAGACCTTGCGGATATGGCGATGCCCCGCCAGTCGCTCCGCCAGCCGTTGCGCATTTTTGCTCTGGCGATTCATGCGGAGGCTCACGGTAGGAAGCCGGCCGTCGAGCATCCAGCACTCGTCGGGCTGCAAAATGTTGCCAAACATGCCGCGGCGGCTGCGGAGCTTGCGGATCAGCGAGGCGTCGGCGGCGAGCGCGACGCCGGCCACCATGTCGCTGAAGCCGGAAAGATACTTGGTCGCGGAATAGAGCACCAGATCGGCGCCCAGGCTCAGAGGGTGCTGGAACGTGGGACCGAGGAACGTGTTATCCACCATCACCAGAGGCCTGTTGGGGTGCTTCGCCGCAGTCTGGACTGCGTGATGGATGTCGGTCATGATCAGGGTCGGATTGGCCGGGGTTTCCACCAGCACAATGCTCGGATTGTGGGCCGTCTTCAGCGTCTCTTCTATGGCTTCGGCGTTACCCGCGGGAACGGGCACTGCGTGGACACCGAAGGGCTCCATGAACTCGTGCAGCAGGTGAAACGTGCCTCCGTAGAGCGGGCTGGTATAGACGATGCTGGAGCCGGGACGGGCGAACGCGAGAAACGCCGTCATGATGGCCGCCATGCCGGAGTTGAATATTGCCGCCTCCGCGGCGCCGGCCTCGAGCGGAACGATCTGGTCCTCCAGAATTTCGGCGTTGGGGTGGCTGAATCGGGAGTAGATAAGATCGATCTGCTCGTCTTCCTCGGGCTGCGCGCGCCCGGCCATCACGTCGAACGCCCGCTCGGCCGCCTCCGGGCTGGAGAAGACGTAGGTCGAGCTTCGAAATACCGCGGGCCGCGCGGAGCCGACGGAAAGGCTGGGGTCGAATCCGCGGGTGAGGACAGCGGTACCCGGCCGGATCGGGCCCGCGGAATCTTTGGGGTGTGACATAATACCCTCTTTTCCGAGTCTACCGCCCTATGCCTTCTAAATACCGTTACGAAGAGTTCACTTGGCCCGAAATTCGCGAGGCAGTCGCGCAGAATCGCGTGGCCGTGCTGCCGGTAGGCACCGTGGAACAGCACGGTCCGCACCTTCCTCTTTCCACCGACGTGGTTACGGCTACGGAAATTTCCCGTCTGGCGGTGGAGCGCGTTACCTCCGAGGCGATGCTGATGCCGAGCGTCTATTACTCCTTCAACGTGCATCACCTCGACTTCCCGGGCACGATTCATGTGGAAGGCGAAACGGTGATCAACTACGTCACGGACATTGGCAAGAGTCTCGCGCACCATGGATTCCGCAAAATTCTGCTGGTCAACGGGCATGGCAGCAACGTTCCGTTTCTGGACATCGCCGCACGAAACATCACCAATCGGACGGAGGCGATCTGTGCCATGGTTCCCTGGTGGAATCTTGTGCCAAAGCCGCTGCTGAAAGAGTTGCGGGAGTCCGAATTCCCAGGCGGCATGGCGCATGGCTGCGAGCTCGAGACTTCGGTGCTGCTCTATCTGCGGGGCGACCTGGTGCAGTTCGAAAAGGCCGAGCGCGACATCAGCTTCCAGCCGACCGAGTATTTCTACTGGGACTTGCAGGCCTCCTCGCCCGTGTTCTTCCAGGAATGGTTCAGCCGCTACTCGCGCACGGGCACGGTGGGCGACCCTACCAAGGCCACGCGCGAAAAGGGCCAACTATTCGTGGAGGCGGCGGTGGAGAACATGGTGAAGCTGCTGAAAGAGTTCAGGGCCCGTGAGATCCAGCCCCGCGTGGATCATCACTGAGCGCCAGCCTCCTATTGACGCGCCATCACTGCCCGCATCTCAGACTCCTTGTCGACAATCCGGTCTCCCGAAACGTCCACCACCACGTCGCGAATCGTACCGGTGAACGCGAACGGATTCCCGAAGAGCGAGGAAACCGGCGATCCCATCGCCCGGCCTACCGTCAAGCCGCCGCCGATGCCGAAGGCCACTGGAATCGTTACCGGAAGCTTGCCCTCTCCAACCAGCTTCTTGTTGAAGTACAGCTCCGCTTTTCCGGGCGCCCCCTTGCCCTTCTTGACATCGGGCTTGCTCGTCGGCTCGAACTCGAACCGCACCTCCGTGTTACCTTCGGGGACCTCCACCCGCGACGAGACGACGAACTCCTGGGATCCGACGTAGTTGTAGGAGTAGTGCAGCTTCTTGTCCTGAACGAAAAGCGCGTAGCCGCCCGAACCCGAGCCCATCGCAACGATTACGCCCTCGGCGCCGCCCTTCGGGATCTCAATTCGTGCAGTGATGCTGTGCGGGCGATTCAAAACGGCCGCGCAAACCTTCTCCGGCACAGCCGAAGTATGCGGAAAGTAGGTGTACTTTTTGCGTTCGCGCGTGAGCTGCGGCCTCTCATCCATAAATCGCAGCGTCAGCCTGCTATCGATCGGCAGCACATTGTACTTGCCCGCCTCGACGTACCACAGGGCGATCATCTCGATCAACCGCGACCGCTCCTTCTCTGCCAGGTTCCTCGTCTCCGCAGGATCTTCCTCCACGTGGTAGAGCTCCCAATGCTTCGCGTCCAGCTCGCGCAGCTTGTCCTCGGTAATCGGCGTTCCGAGTTCCGCGGAAGCTTCTTTGAATGACGGCCCAGGATACGGGCACACGGCGCGCCATCCGTCGTGACAAATCGACCGGTGACCGAACATCTCGAAATATTGGGTTTTACGCTTCGATTCCGCCTTGGCATCGTCGAAGGTATGTTTGAAGCTAACGCCTTCGATCGGCGATTGCGTCACGCCGCGAATCTGCTCCGGTGGATCGATCTCCAGGCTGTCCAGCACGGTCGGCATCATGTCGATGGCGTGCGCGAACTGCTTCCGGATCTGACCCTTCGACTTGATGCCCTTTGGCCAGTGGACCAGGAACGGATCACTCACGCCTCCGCGGTACGTCTCGCGCTTCCAGCGCCGGAACGGCGTGTTCCCCGCAAACGTCCAGCCCCAGGAATAGTGATTGAAGTACTTCGGACCGCCTAGCCCTTCGAGCGCTTCGACATTTTCGTCGACCGACTCCGGAACATTATTGAAGAACTTATTTTCATTCACGGACCCGTTCGGCCCGCCCTCGGCGCTGGCTCCGTTGTCGGAAACCACCATGATCAACGTATTGTTCAGTTCTCCAAGCCCTTCCAGATAGGCCAGCAGCCGCCCGATCTGATAGTCGGTGTGCTCCACGAAGCCCCCAAACACCTCCATCATCCGCGCATATAGCTTTTTCTCGGTTGCCGGCAGCTTAGTCCAGTCCGCAACGTCCGGATCGTGGCGCGAAAGCTCCGCGCCTTTCGGCACGAGACCCAGTTCCTTCTGACGTTTGAAGACCTTCTCGCGATACGCGTCCCATCCGTCGTCAAACTTCCCCTTGTACTTGTCGGCCCATTCCTTGGGAACGTGATGCGGGGCGTGATGTGCGCCTGTGGCGAAGTAGAGGAAGAACGGCTTGTCCGGCGCTACCTGCTTGGAGTCGCTGATGAATCCGATGGCCTTGTCTACTAAGTCCTCGGTCAAATGATATCCCTGCTCCGGCGTCTTCGGCGGCTCGATCTGGTGGTTGTCGTAGACCAGGTCGGGATAATACTGGTGGGTGTCGCCTCCCAAGAAGCCGTAGTAGCGCTGGAAACCGCGACCCAGCGGCCAGCGATCGTACGGCCCCGCCGCGCTGGTCTGCTCTGAGGGAGTCAGGTGCCACTTGCCCAAGGCGTAGGTGTTGTAGCCTTTCATCATCAGTATCTCGGAGAGGAATCCGTTCTCGAATGGGATGATGCCATTCGATCCTGGATAGCCCTCGGCTCCCTCGGTGATGCAGGACATCCCGTTCGAATGATGATTCCGCCCGATAAGAATGCAGGACCGCGTCGGCGAACACAGTGCGGTCGTGTGCATGTTGTTATAGAGCAGTCCGTTCTGGGCCAGCCGGTTCAGGTTCGGCGTGTTAATCGGCGCACCATAACAGCCCAGTTGCCCGAACCCGGTGTCATCCAAAACAATGAGGAGCACGTTCGGCGCACCCGGCTTTGCACGCTCGGGCGCTGGCCAGGCCGGCTCGGATTCCGCTATCGTACGCCCGAGATTTCCCGGGAATGTGGTTCCAGGCTTGTATTCGCGTAATGGCATTATCAACTCCTACAATTGAAATGCATCCCAAAGCTTGGACGACCTTGTGCGGCCTGGGGTGTCTTACTCTTTCGGGGGCGACGTCCTCATCTTCACGACGGATTCTCCACAGGCTACGAGAACAAACTTCTCGTTGCCTTGCGCATAACGGTCTAACTATCACCCATGACGAAGCGAGATCATGGGGTCCAGTCGTGCCGCGCGGCGGGCGGGAAGATAGCAGGCCAGGCCAGAGGTGAGCAGCAAGACCAGCGTGACAGCGACAAGCGAGACAGGATCGCCTGGAGCGATCCCGAAGAGCAAACTGCGTAACGCCTTGGCCGCCGCGATTGTCCCGCATAATCCGGCGAGAATTCCGATCAGAACCGGCCGCATGCCGTGGGAAAGCACCCAGCGCACGACGTCGCTACTCGCAGCCCCGAGCGCGATCCGAAGTCCGATGTCCCGTGTCCGGCAAGCTACCGAATAGCTGACCACGCCGTAGACACCCACCGCGCCGAGCAGCAGAGCCACAAACGCAAACAAGGACGTCAGCATCATCTGGAAGCGCCGTTGCGCGACCGAGGAGGAGACGATCTCTCGCATCGTCCGTATGGCAGGAATGGGAAGGTTGGGGTCCATCTTCCTGATCTCGGCGCGTACCGCCGGGGCTAAGGCAGCGGGCTCCTGGGCCGTTCTCACCACCAGCGTCATCGGTCCGCTTGCCCATTGATCATGGGGCCGATACATCAGCGCCAGCAGTTCGCGATCCACAGCGCCGGGACGGACATCTTCCACGACCCCGCAGACTGTAATCAGAGGTCCGGTCACATTGCCCCCGCGGAGCGTTCGGCCCACTACAGCCGCCGGGGCTTCCCCCGGCCAAAGGCAGTTTGCAAGAGACTCGCTGACCACCGCGACCAGAACTTGCTCGGGGTCGGTAAAGAATCGCCCGGCTCGCAAGGCGCTCCCGCTTGCGGCAAAGTAACCCGTTGTTACACTTCGAACCATAGCCACCGGACGCGCAAGCACCATGTTCTGGAAGTTTGTGTCGGTTGCGTGGAAAATCGTCTGGCTGGCGCCGGATGTTCCGGAGGCGGGCAGATCGCTGATTGCTCCCGCCCCCAGGATGCCAGGAAGGGCTCGAACGTTTCCAGCCAGTTCGCGATAGAACGCGATACGAGTCTCACCACGCGAATACCCCTGGCCGAAAAGCGACAAATCCACCGCGAGCACGCGCTCCACCTGATAGCCGCGGTCGGCGCGCATCACTTTGACGAAGCTGTGAAGCAGCAAGCCGGCGGAGGCCAGCAGCACCGTTCCGAGCGCGATCTCCACCCCCACCAGAACCTGGCGAAAACGCGCCGCCCGGCCGCCTCCAAAAGCTGTCCTGGCGCCTTCCTGAAGTCCAGTGGCTGCGTCCTTCCGGTATGCCTGCCAGGCCGGAAAGATCCCGCACACGATTCCCGTAGCCAGACTCGCCGACATGGCGAACAAGAACACCGGCAGATTCAAGGGCGTTCCGGCCAGCAGCCTCACGTCATCGGGACCGTAAGTGGCCAACAGGCCGGCGCCATATTTGGCGATGACAGCGCCGAGGCCTCCGCCAAGCATCGCAAGCAAGGTGGTTTCCGTGAGCGTGTGGCTCAGTATCCGAGCTCGCCCCGCACCCAGCGCGATCCGGGTCGCGAACTCACCGGCCCGGCTCGCCATTCTCGCCAGGAACAGATTCGCAATGTTCACGCAGGCTGTCAATAGGAGGAGCGCGGAGGCCGCGAGAATGAGCAACAGCCGGAGCCGCACCTTTCCCGCATAGATCTCGCGGATCGGCACAAGCTGAGCGATCAGCTCGGTTTTTATTCCCGGCATGTGCGCGCGGATCAGCGCGTTCAGGATCGCCTGCAGTTGTTGCCGGCCGTGCTCGGGGTTCTCACCCGCCCTGAGCCGGACGAGAAGTCCATGGTCCCAGTTCTCGTTCTTGAGCTCGCGCTGCGTCACCGCGATCGGCTTCCAAAGGTCAATTCGAGGCGCGAAAGCAAGAAACGGATGAAGCAGCGTCCCCGTGGGCACCGGCAGAGAGGGCGGGGCGATTCCTACGACCAGATGGCTCTCCCCGTTCACGTTGATGCTTTTTCCGATCAAAGCCGGGTCGGCGCCATACCGTCTGCGCCACAACGCATCGCTGATCACGACGACTCTTTCGTTTCCCGGCTGTTCCTCCTCAACGGAGAACCCGCGGCCCCGCGCTATTGGAACACCCAGAAGGGAGAAGAAGTTGGCCGAGACGCGCGCGCCTCCCAGTCGCTCCGGCTCGCCGTCGCCGGTCAGACTGCATTCCCAGGGCCTCAGGGCGCTCATCTCCGCGAAGGCTGTTTCCGCTTTGCGCCACTCGAGGTAGGCCTGGACCGTAACCGGCAGACTCGCGAATTGGCTGCGGCGCTCCGGTATCACGACCTCGATGCTGTAGATTTCGTCGGGTTGAGAATACGGAAGGGGCTTTAAGAGTACGGAATGGACGACGCTGAAGATCGCCGTGTTCGCGCCGATCCCCAGCGCGAGGGTCACGACCGCGGCTGCCGCAAATCCCGGATTCTTGCGCAATGAGCGACAGGCGTAACTCGCATCCCGGAAGATCTGACCCAGCCACTCAACAGGTCTCTGGTCGCGGCACTCGTCTTTCGCCAGCTCCAGGGCGCCGAACTCGCGGCGAGCGCGCGACTCCGCCGCCTCCCGGCCTAAGCCCTGAGTAACGTAGTCGTTAATCTGGCTTTCCAGATGGAACCGGAACTCGGCATCCATTTGTCCTTCCCAATGGCGTCGCTTGAACCAGGAGTCCCACCTCATTTTTCGATTCCTCACTCTCCCGTTTCGAGCACCAACGCGATCGCTTCACACAGGCGTTTCCAGCCGGCGGTTTCGGCATCCAGTTGCTGGCGTCCCGCTTTTGTCAGGCTGTAATACTTCGCCTCGCGCCCATCCTCCGTCGTCTTCCATTCGGACTTGAGCCAACCCCGGTTCTCCAGCCTGTAAAGCGCCGGATAAAGGGACCCCTGACGAATATGGAGCGCGTCTTTTGAAATCTGCTGGATCCTTTGGACCATCGCATATCCGTGGATCGGCCGGAGGGCGGCGACCTTCAAGATCAACATGTCGAGCGTTCCCTGGAGGAGCTTGGCATCGCCGGGTGCTGTTGTTTCGTGCCTAGACATTCGAGAGATCAGAATACGGCGTAGTGCCTAGGATGTCAAGGCATTCTTCCTTGTTCGCAAGTTGTGAACGAATGGGCCGTTGGTCGACTAGGACCGAAGGATCGGAGGTGTGGCCGATCCTTCGGTGCTACTGCGGCGCTCTCAGAACTCGAACCTCAGGCCCATGCGGAACGATCGTTCTCTAGGCTGGTCGCCCGTGGAAGCGCCGTTCACTCCCCCAACTCCGCTGATCACGCCGACGTTGGCAGTCTGCGAGATATTCGTATTGGGATTGCTGTAATTGGGATGGTTGAAGAAGTTGGTGGCGGTCAACTCCCAGCGCAGGCGCATCGTCTCTGTGAAATTGATGTTCTTGAAAAAGCCCACATGCCAGACGTTGACACCGGGTCCTTTGATCACGCCCTTCGCGGAACTCCCGAAACTGCCGAGCGCCGGCCCGGAGAACGCCCCTGTGTCAAACCAGCGGTTGACGGCGCTCTGATCGCCCGGGAGGTTAGCGTCGCGCAAGTGGTCGGGGCGGATGGTCACGTTGGGCCGCGCGCGGGCGGTGGTAGGAGCGATTCCCACCGGATCAGGGCCGGTCCATAAGGGCGTAAGGAACTGGCCCGAATGGAGGCTGTAGATACCACTGACCTCCCAGCCCCCGACAAGCAGATTTACTGCCCGCCCCGAGCCGCCCAGGAACCGCTTGCCGCGGCCGAAGGGGAACTGATAGATCCAGTTCATGGTCACGCGATGGGTCGGGATGTCTTCCCAGACCGCTCGCTCGCGGGCGCGGTTGAATGGATTCTCAGACAGCGCGCCGCGCTCCAGGTCGCCGATGTCGCGAGCCCACACCCACGAACCCTGCAGGTACAGACCATTGGCCATTTGGCGTTCGGCTTCCGCGGTGAAGCTATGGAACTGGTGGCCGGCGCCGTTGGTGAAGTAGTTGATGGCAACCGGGTATTGGGGAAACGCCCGAGTTTTGTCCACGTATAGGCGCTCATCCGGCACAGGCGCGTTGTAGTTGTAGCTCCAGTCACCCTGGCGGGTGTTGGTGCCAATGTAAGAGAAACGGAAGCCCGTATCCCAGCGGCTGTGCTCCAGGGTGAGGTTGTATTGCATGCTATACGGCATCTGCAGGTTTGGATTCACCGCCGCAGGGAGTGATACCGTGGAGGGCCCGGCGCCGCCCGTATTCGGAAAAACGCGGGGCAGGATAACCGTCGGATTGTCCTCGTTCGTAAATTGAGGCTCGTTGAGCACGAAGGGAAGGCTTCCCTGCGTGAGGTTCCGGGGCACGACATCGAAGAAGATGCCGTAGCCGGCGCGCACGACCGTATTCTGGCCGAACGGCCTCCAGGCGATGCCGAGCCGCGGAGCGAAGTTGTTCCTGTCGGTGCGGATGATAGTGCTGGAAGGCAGCCCAAGAGTGTTCGCTTCCACAACATCCACATAGCCGCGGGGGAACAGCGGGCTTACCTTGGAAAGGGAGCCGTCTTCTACAATGATTTTGCCGGAGCCGATGTCGAACATCGAAGTCAAGCCGCCCTCTTCCCGCCAGACAGGGTGATATTCATAGCGCAGCCCGAAGTTGACGGTAAGCGAGGGGTTGACCTTAAAGTCATCGGCGAAGAAGAAGTCATACTGATATCGAAGGCGATCCACGCGCACAGGGGCAAAGGCGCGCGAGGCCTGGCTGGGAATGCCCAGCAGGAAATCGCCGTAAGAATGGCCGGTGTAGCGGTTCGAGAACGTCACGTTGCCGAACAGATCAGCGTGTGCCTGGCCGTCATCCCACTCGACGCGACCGATATTCACCCCAAATTTCATGTTGTGGCGGCCGCGGAACCAGCTCACATGGTCCTGGAATTCCTGCAGGAAGTTGAGAAAGCCGGGATCGCGGAAGTCAGACTGCGTCAGGCCAGTGAGGCCGCCGGTGGCAAAGTTGAGCTTCAGGATGCCAGTGATGTCGGGCAGATCCGGCGCGAGCCCCACCAACCCGAGATCGCGGACCACCTCGTGACCATTCGTGGCGCCGGCGATCAGGTTGTTATTGAAAGCATACCCCCACCGGAATTCGTTCAAGAGGGTGGGCTTAAAGGTGTGGGTATACGACACGGTAGCCGCACTGTTGTAGCGGTGCTGATCGTGCAAGCCGATGGTCGGCAGATTGCCCTGCCAGGCGTGTACCTTCACATCCTGTGACGAAATGCGGCCGTATATGGCATCGTTAGGCGAGAAACGATGATCGAACCTCGTGGCCCAATAAATGGATGGGGCGAAGGGCTGAACTTTGTTTTCCCGGTAGTTTTGGGGAGTCAAGACGTTGGGGTCGCCGAAATTGGGCAGCGGCCAAAAGCGGTCCTGGATCTTCAGGGCAGTAGCGTTCAGGCGATCGGCCGGAATGCGGTTCCCGGGGAACGGCTGGCCGGTGAGCGGATCACGGACCGGAGTAGATAGGCCGGAGAAATCGCCCGCGCGCCAAGTGGCCGGCGGGACGGTGGGGGTGAGGAGGAGGTTTCCCGGACTGCCGCGATTCGTCTCGAAGGAGAAGAAGAAAAAGGTTTTATCTTTTCCGTTGTAAAGCTTCGGTATGAATACGGGGCCGCCGACGGACCCGCCCGGAACGTGGCTGACCCCGGTGCTGCGAGTAGGGGAGAATGGATTGCGTGCCCGGAACCAGGGGGTGGTGTAGTAGTCGAAAACGCTCCCGTGAAGCTGATTGGTTCCGGACTTGGAGATCATCGTCACCTGGCCAACACTTCCGAACTCAGCGGTGTTGTTGGCAATATCGATCTTGATCTCCTGGAACGACTCAATAAAATTGGCGAGGTTCCCGATCTGGGTCTCGCTAACGCCATCGCTCATGGTGGTGCCATCGATGGCCCAGTGGGACTGGTTGCTGCGGCTGCCGGCAAAGCGGATCGTCGAAGATCCGGCGCCCGCCTGCAACACATTGGGAGAAAGCGAGAGAAAAGCCCAGATTCCGCGGGTGTTCAGGGGAATGGACTTCATGATTTCAGCCGTCTTGGTGTCGGCGATGCGGGCGGTCTCGGTCTCAATGAGGGTCGCGCCGGCCTGCACTTCAACCGTGGTTTCGACGGCGCCGACTTCAAGCTGGACATCCATGCGGCGATAGTCGCGAGAGACCAGCACGATCTTCTGAGCGACATACTCCTTGAACCCGGCGCCGCGGGCGCGCAGCGTGTACGTGCCCTCCCTGAGCTGCGCGAGAGTGAAGACGCCGACTTCGTTGGATTCGGCGCGGGTCTCGCTGTTGGTATCGGCATGAGTGGCGATCACGGTGACGCCGCCTATGACCGCTCCGGTGGGGTCGGTAACGGTTCCGGTGATGGTTGCGAAAGTGGTTTGTGCAAGCGCCGCCACGGACAGGACCAGCGACACTGCCAGAATGCAGAACACGGCCTTTTTAGCGTTCATAATGACTCCCCTGGAAACTTGGGTAAAGTATAGGACTTCGCGACAGCGGCAGTCAATCGCAAGTTTGTGCGCCAAGTTTCTGACGGCGCGAGCGTATTCCTACTCACACATCGGCCCCTCCACCGCCGCCCCGAAAGCCCTCCGGATGAAACACTAGCGCGGTCCTGGACGTCTTAATACAGGTGTTCTGCTGTTTCTTTTCCCATCCGCGGTTCGGCAGATCCGCATGGTAAATTCCGAGCTGAAGAACTTCTGGAAAGGGTGGCGGGAGCGGCTCAGGGCGCTACGTAACATACTTCCTGTCCTGAAGATCGTGTGGGCCTCCGGTCCCGCTATCGTCAGCGGAGGGTTGGCCTTCCGGATCTCCGCCGCCCTCATCCCCATTGCGATGCTCGCGGTTTCGGCCGCCATCGTCAACGCCATCGTTGCCTCCACCAACGGCGAGCCGCTGCCGCCCTACTTTTGGGCGCTGGTTGCGGTTGAGTTCGCGCTCGCCGCGTTCGGCGCCGTGCTTGGCCGCGCCATCGGGTACTTTGATAGCCTTCTCGCGGACCGGTTTACCCGCCATGTGAGCATCCAGGTAATGGAGCACGCCTCGCGGCTCGATCTGTCGTCGTACGAAGATCCCGTCTTTTACGACAAGCTGGAGCGTGCTCGCGTCCAGGCGACCGACCGAATTGCCATGGTCCAGGCCATGGGGGCCATTCTGCAGCAAGCGGTTATGGCGATATCCTTCTCGGCCGCCATCTTCTTCTTTTCTCCGTGGCTGCTGTTGCTGCTGATCGTCTGCGTGGTTCCCGCATTCCTTGGAGAGAGTCATTTTGCGTTTCTCGGGTATTCGCTGAACTTCTCTCAGACGCCCGTGCGCCGCCAGCTCGATTATCTGCGCGTCCTCGGAGCCAGCAAGGAATCCGCCAAGGAACTGAAGCTGTTCGGCCTGAGCGCCTTCGTAACCGGCGAGTATGCCCACCTCTCCGACCAGATCTACCGCCAGAACGTCCAGCTTGCCGGCCGACGCTTCCGGGCAGGCGCCTTCTTGTCGCTGCTGACCGGCATCGGATATTACGGCGCCTACGCCTACGTGATCTATCGCACCGTTTCGGGCGAATTGCGGGTGGGAGACATGACCCTCCTCGCGGGAGCGATCGCGGGCGCCAGCAACAATATTCAAACCATCTTCTCCACGTTCTCCAGCATCGCGGATCAGGCGCTCTTTCTCACCGATTTGGTTGAGTTCTTCGCTGTGAAGCCGAAGATTGCTTCACAGCCGAACGCCCTCCCCGCTCCCCGCCCGATCTGGGAAGGCTTCGCGTTCGAAAATGTTTCGTTCACTTACCCCGGGACCTCGCGGCAAGTGCTGCGAAATCTCGATCTTCGCATCGCCTGTGGAGAGCGAATTGCACTGATTGGCGAGAACGGCCAGGGAAAGACGACGCTCGTCAAGCTACTGACGCGTCTGTACGACCCTTCGGAAGGCCGCATCCTGTTGGACGGCATCGACCTTCGTGAATATTCGATTGAAGAGCTTCACCGCATCATCGGCGTCATCTTCCAGGACTTTATGCGATACGAGATGACCGCCCGGCAAAATATCGCAGTAGGAAAGATCGAGGATGGGGTAGATATTTCCGCAATCGAACTGGCGGCCCGGAAGAGTCTCGCCGATGCGGTGATTGAGCGCATGCCCCACGGACTCGACCAGATGCTCGGACGCCGCTTTGAAGGCGGCATGGACCTCTCGGGCGGGGAGTGGCAGAAGATTGCTCTCGCCCGCGCGTATCTCCGCGACGCCCAGGTCCTGATCCTCGATGAGCCGACGGCGGCGCTCGACGCGCGCTCGGAGTACGAAGTGTTCCAGCGATTCTCGGAGCTGACCAAGGGGAAGATCGCCCTGCTCATCTCTCACCGGTTTTCGACTGTGCGAATGGCGGATCGCATTGTCGTGCTCGAAGACGGCAGGATTGTCGAAGAGGGAAGCCACTCGCGTCTCATCGCTCTCGGCGGGCGCTATGCCGCGATGTTTGAAATGCAAGCCGCCAGTTACCGGTAGATCATGGGGATATCCATTACCAACATTGACAGTTCACTCGCGAGCAGACCCATCACAACGCGGGAGAAATTACATGCGGCCGGCGTTCGGACCGCGGGGGAATGGAGACCGGTCAAGGATGGGAAGCGCGCTGCGAAGGCTCTTCAGTTGCGATCCGGCCGGGCTGCGGTGGAGGTGCGGCAGGCCCTGAGGAAACCAGCGGGAGAGGACCCGAATCTTGCCTGGCTCTTCGAAAATGTGCGCCTCATACGGACCGCGGAACAGGACACGAAGAATATAGGCGGGACGATCCGCAAGCACCCCTCCGTCGAGAATCCCGAACAGAGCGACGCGGCGCCGCGCGCTTATGCGATCGCCCGCTCGTTCCTCGACATCGTCTCGGACACCTTCGACGCCGAAGCCCTGGGACACTTCGTAAGAGGGATTCAAGAGGTTCAAGAACTCCAGATGGGCGAAGTCTGGGCGGTGAAGCCCATGCTGCAGCTGGCCATTCTGGAGCGCGTGTCCGCGGCGCTGGCGAGCGGCCGTACCCGCGGTCTGGAGGCGCTCATCGGCTCACTACGCGAGATCGGAGAAGCCGACTGGAAGACACTGTTCGAGGAGACGAACGCCGTCGATCCGGTGCTGCGGAACGACCCGGCGGGCGCCTACGAGAGCATGGATTTCGAGAGCCGCGACCTGTACCGGAAGACCATCGCGGAACTCGCGTCCCATGCGGAAGCCTCCGAACGGGAGATCGCCGGGCAGTGTGTCACGCTCGCCGGGGAGTACCGGGCGAACCACGGAAATGACACGCGCGCGGCGGAACGCCGAACGCACGTTGGGTTTTATCTTCTGGATGCCGGCGTGCCGCTTCTCCGCGAGCGCATCCGGTATCGCGCTCCGGCGATGCAGCGTGTCCGCGACCTCGTACTGTGCTACCCGAATGCGTTTTACCTCGCGGGCATTGAGATCGCCACGTTTCTCGTGGTCGTACTGCTGCTAAGCGGTTTGGAGAGCCTGACTCCAATCGTCGCGGGATTCTTCCTTTTGCTGATTCCAGCCACGCAGGCAGCCGTGGACTTCATGAACCACCTCGCCAACTGGATGGTTGCTCCCAGACAACTGCCGAAGCTCGACTTCTCCGAAGGCATTCCCGAGGACCTCGCGACGATGGTCGCCGTTCCCGCGCTTCTGCTTAACGCGAACCAGGTTCGGGCCCTGGTAGGCGATCTGGAGGTTCGCTATCTTGCGAATGCCGGCCCGAACCTGCATTTCGCGCTCCTGACCGATTGGCCCGATGCGCCCCAGCCGACGGCCGAAGAGGACAGCCTTGTCGATCTGTGCCGCGAACTGATAGAGAATCTGAACTTGCGGTACAGTAGCTCCGAACGTACTCCGTTCTATCTGTTTCACAGACGTCGGATCTACAATCCCTGCCAGGGCGCGTGGATGGGATGGGAGCGCAAGAGGGGCAAGCTTCTGGATCTCAACCAACTGCTCGGAGGCGGGTGCGACAGTTTTCCGATCAAAGCCGGCAACACTTCATTGTTGCACTCAATCCGGTACGTAATTACCCTCGACGCCGACACGCAACTGCCTCGCGATTCGGCGCACCGCCTGGTCGGCGCCATGGCGCATCCCTTGAATCGCGCCGTCATCGACCCGCAAACCCGCATGGTGGTTGAGGGCTACGGCATCCTGCAGCCGCGCATCGGAATCAGCATTCAGTCCGCATCCCGCAGCCGCCTCGCCAGAATCTATTCCGGCCAGACCGGATTCGATATCTACACGCGCGCCGTCTCCGATGTGTATCAGGATCTGTACGGAGAGGGCATCTTCACGGGCAAGGGCATTTACGAAGTAGAGACGTTACGAACTGTTCTGGAGCGCCGTTTCCCGGAGAACTGGCTGCTCAGCCATGACCTCATCGAGGGAGCTTATGCGCGCGCGGGGCTGGTTTCCGACATCGAGCTGATCGACGATTACCCCTCGCACTTCAGCGCATACTGCCGCCGGAAGCACCGCTGGGTGCGCGGCGACTGGCAGATTCTCCGCTGGCTGTTCCCGCAGGTGCCGGACGCCGATTATAAGGCGATCCCGAATCCCACGAGCGTGGTGTCGCGCTGGAAGATGGTCGATAACGCGCGGCGCAGCCTCTTCGATCCGGCGACGGTGCTGCTCATGGCAGCCGGATGGACCTACCTGCCCGGGAAGCCGTGGTTCTGGACCGCCGCCATCATCGCACTTCTGCTGATGCCGGTCTACGCGCAGACGCTCTTTTCGGTTTTGCGCGCGCCGGTGGGGCCCGGCTTTGGAGCATGGGCCGGCGAGACCGTGCGCACTCTGATCAAAGGCCATTTCGCCGTCCTCCTGCAACTCATCTTTTTGCTGCATCAGGCGCTGTTGTCTCTCGACGCGATCATACGGTCCCTTCTGCGCACGTCCATCACGAAGCGCAGGCTCCTGGACTGGGAGACCGCGGCGGAATCCGACTCGGCGGAGCGCCGGAAATCCACGGTGGATGTCTACCTGGCACGATCGCCCTGGATCGTGACTCTGCTGGGGGTTGCTGTCGCATCTCTCCGCCCGGAGGCGCTGCCGGCGGCGGCGCCGATCCTCGTTCTGTGGTTCCTGTCACCCTGTATGTCCGCGTGGCTCAACCGCCCGCCCAGGGCCGAGCGCAAAGAGATCACCGCCGCGGACGAGAAGATGCTGCGCCTCACGGCCCTTCGAACCTGGCGCTTCTTTCGCGAGCATTCGAACGAGGCGACAAACTGGCTGATTCCCGATAACTTGAACGAGGGGTCCGCGGCCATGGCGAACCGCCTCTCTCCCACAAACCTTGGCTTCCTGCTGAATGCGCGCATCGCGGGCGTCTATTTTGGCTATCTGTCGCTGCCGGAGTTCGCGCGGGAAACACGCGGCACGCTCGACACGGTTCTGCGCCTTCCCAGGTTCAGAGGACACCTGCTGAACTGGTACCACACGGAGACCCTGCAGCCCCTTCCTCCGGCATTCGTGTCTACGGTGGACAGCGGCAACCTCGCTGCCTGTCTTTGGACTCTGAAACAAGCTGCGCGAAGCTGGATGGAGGATCCGCCGCCGGTGGACCGTATCGAAAGCGGCACACAAGACATCCAGGCTCTTCTCGCGGAGTTGAAACCCGATTCGCCCGAAGCGGCCTGGTGGCGCGCCGAGCTCGCCCGGCGCACGAACGTTCCGGAACGTTCGAACGGACAGACCGCACTCGATCTCCACTGGGTTGCCGAAACGGCGGACCAGCTCGTTCGCGAGATGGATTTCAGCTTTCTGTACAACAAGAGAAAGAAGGTGCTGTCGGTTGGTTACGACGTAGCGGCGGGTCGCCTGGAGCCATCGAGCTATGGCCTGCTTGCTTCCGAGTCGCGCATCGCCACCTTCGTGGCCATCGCGAAAGGCGAAGTTCCGCAGGAGGCATGGTTTCATCTCGGCCGTACGCACACTGTCGCCGCCGGCCGGCGTGTGCTGCTCTCCTGGACCGGCACCATGTTCGAGTACCTGATGCCGGTCATCTGGATGCAACACCACCGCGATACTCTTCTCGAGCGGAGCGTACGCGCCGCCGTTGCCGTGCAGCGCTCCTCCGGCCGCCGGTTCGGCCTGCCGTGGGGCATCTCGGAATCCGCGTGCGGACGCGATGCGTCGAGCGAGTACGCATATGCGGCATTCGGGGTCCCGGAACTGGCGTTGAAGCGGCGGCGAGAGAGCGAATCGCTCGTGATTTCTCCCTATTCGACCTTTCTCGCCCTGTCCTCGAACCCGCGCGCGGCCGTTCGGAACATCCGCCGGATGACGGAACTGGGATGGAACGGCCCCTACGGCTTCATCGAGGCGGCCGACTACGGACCCAACGCGCGGGGCTGCCATCCGATTCGCACCTGGATGGCGCACCATCAGGGGATGATCCTGTTGTCGATTTGCAACCTGCTTGCCGACGCTCCCTTCCAAAAGCACTTCCATGCCGAGCCTCACGCGCTGGCGACGGAGCTGCTGCTCCACGAACGCGTCCCTCGCGGCATCCCGGTCCAGGTGGATGAAGCGATCCCGGCCCCGGCTTTGGGGTAAAGAGCCGCGGGCGGACGATTCGTCCGCCCTTTTCGCATCCCGGTTAAAGAAAACCCCGGCTTCCGCCGATCATATCGACGGCAAGTCCTGTTCACTTACTCGCCTCCGCAGCCATAATAATTTCGATTTAGCCCATCGAAAAAACTTATAGACTAACATCCGCCGCCCCAAATAAAAGTCAATCGGTCTCATCTAAAACTTCTATTGGTTCTTAGCGCTAATGCCGATATAGAATCGAACCGATAGATTCCGGTCTATCCACTAATCAGGGAGACTTAAGCTGAATGACGTTTCGATTGTCCTTGTCCGCGATCGCCGCAGCACTGGCCCTGGCCGTTTCCGGCATGGCGCAGACGCAGCAGGCGCCCGATCCGCAGGCCGCGGCGGCGTCCACCGAACCGCCGTCCTGGTCCGTCGGCCCCATCGACTTCAGCGGCCTCATCGACGGCTATTACAGCCTCAACTTCAACCACCCGGAGAGCCGCACCAATAATCTGCGCAACTTCGATGCCCGCGCCAATCAGTTCAGTCTCAACATGGCGAAGCTGACCATGGAGCACACGGCCGATCCTGTGGGCTTCCGGGTCGATCTCGGCTTTGGCAGAGCCTTCGAGCTGTTCCACTTCGCCGAACCCAAGGACGGCATCGACGTGATGCGCAATGTCATGCAGGCTTACGTGAGCCTGAAGCCGCCTAAGGCCGGCGGCCTCCAGCTGGACTTTGGAAAGTTTGTCACCAGCGCCGGAGCCGAGCCCACCGAAACTCATCTGAACTGGAACTATTCCCGCTCGTTGATTTACGCCAACGGTCCGTATTATCACTTTGGCGCGCGCGCCACCATGCCCCTCAACAGCCACTTTTCGGTGGGAGCGCAGTTAGTGAACGGCTGGAACACCGTGGAAGATATCAACAGCGGAAAGACTGTCGGCCTAACCACAGCTTTAACTTCGGGCATGGTTTCCTGGTACAACAATTACTATGTCGGGCCGGAGAAGGCGGGTCTGGAAGGAAACCGCCATTTCTACGATGGGGTGCTGCTTCTGACTCCTTCGAGCAGAGCCAATTTTTACGTGAATTTCGACTACGGCGTGGACAAGCTCAAAGGCGGCGGCAAGAGTTCGTGGATCGCGGTTGCCGGTGCGGCCCGGATTGCATTGAACGACTGGTTTGCCCTCAGCCCTCGTGTCGAGCATTACTACGACCGCACCGGCTTTATCACCGGGACAAAGCAAAAGATAAAGGAATTCACCATGACCGGCGAGTTCAAGATGAAAGAGGGTTTCCTCACGCGGCTCGAGTATCGCCGCGACTGGTCCGACGTGCCGTTCTTCGACCGGGGCGCCCTGGGCGGGCTGCATAAGAATCAGGACACATTGTTGGTCGGTTTTGTAGCCTACTTCGGACCAGGCCGCTAATCTCCGATATCCCCGATACCTCGGCAACCGCTTCCTCCGGTCGCGGCTCTGAAGACTTACCGAGCCGCGACCGGAGGAAGCGGTTGTCGTCACTGCGCCTTTGGCACGGAAGGTGCATTGGCGTGACGCGGAGGATAAGCAATCGTGCGCAAGGTTCTTACCTATTCTTTGCCCGCTGTCCTGAGTGTTAGCTTGCTCTCGGCTCAGGCAGCTTCCAGTTCTCCTGGCAGGCGCCAGGACCAATCGAGTATCCGCTCCACGGTAGTCATTCGAACCGACAAGAAGCTGACGGCGTCCGAGAGGCGCGCTTTGTCGCTAACCGGCCGGCGTCTCCTGAATCACACGGAACGGGCGCAGGAGGCCGTCGCCGCTCGAAACCAGCGCGAAGCGATACAGCAGATCGAGCAGGCGATGAGGCTGCAGCAGATCGCCATGAAAGCGGCGCCCCCATACATCATGACCGTTCAGATCGCCGCGGGCGGCAGCGTTTACCGCGACCGCGAGCAACGAACTATAGTTATGGTGCCCATCTATGCGGAAGTGACGGAGGTGGCAACCGCGGCCGCTCCGTCCGAGGGGGAGCGGGCCAGAGTCGCGGTGCAGGACGTCGAGGCTACTGTCGGCCTTCTGGCCTTGGACGTTGCACACGCCGGAACACACCTGCAGGCGGCCCGGCAGGCGGTGAATGCCAACCAGTGGGACCGCGCCGCCGCTGCCTTAAGCGCGGTGCACCAGGGTGTGGTCATCGTAGCCGAGACGGACTTGCCGCTCGTGAAGGCCCGGCAGAATCTGGCCATCGCCAGCTCCATGATGGAGAAGGGGCAAAAGGCCCAGGCTCGCACGGCTTTGAACGAGGCGGCTTCCGCGCTGCAGGAGTTTTCGCGGACGGCCCCCGCTGCGCGCCGCCAGGCAGCCGAATCGCTCGCGCAGAAGATCCGCGGCTTCAGCGATTCCATCGAGCGCCGGCCGGTGGAACAGGCATCGACGATCGACGATTGGTGGAACTACGTAGCGGAGGAGTTGTAGAGCGGTCTACCTTCTCTGGCAGCGGGGACAGAAGTGGGTACCCCGCTGCGCCACCAGCGTCCGCCGGATGGGCGTGCCGCAGACCGGACATGGCTCGCCGGTCTTTTGGTAAACGCGGTGGCTGATCTGGAAAAGTCCCTTCCGCCCCTCTGCGTCCACGTAATCCGATATCGAGGAGCCCCCGGCCTCAATGGCTTCCCACAGCACTGCCAGGATCGCCCGGTGAAGTCTTTCGGCGCGCACCAGTCCTAACCGCGAGGCGAGCGTGCGTGGATGAACACCCGCACGGAACAGTGCCTCATCGGCGTAGATATTTCCCAAGCCGCGCAAAAACTTCTGATTGAGCAGCAGCGGCTTGATCATGGCGCGATGAACGCGCAGCCCCCGATAGAAGGTCTCGAAATCGACTTGCGAGGCGTCCGGTCCCAGGCGCTCGACGCGCGCGGGAAGAACCGCACCCACTTCAATGCAGCCGAACTGGCGGCTGTCGTCGTATAGCAGCGCCCCACGGTCGAGAGTGAATACGGCATGGGTGTGTCGGCCGCGCGAGGCATCCAGCAGCAGGCGTCCGGTCATGCCGAGATGCACGGCCATGTAGACGCCTTCCAGTTCCAGCACCAGGAACTTGCCGTGGCGACGGATGGCCGTCACCTGCCGCCCGGCGACCTGCTCCGCCATGCGCTCCGGGTCGCCGCGCAGCACCCGCAGACAGGTAAATTCCGCGTTCACGATCCGCCGGCCCACCAGCGGCGCAAGGGAGCGCGCGACCGACTCGACCTCCGGAAGCTCGGGCAACTCTCAGCCGACTCCAAGCAGGATATCGTCGTTGTCGATCCTGACCGGAAAGGTTGGGATGGTCTGGGCGGGATTGTGCAGATTCGCTCCGCTGCGGCAGTCCCACTCCCAGGAGTGCCACGGACAGACGACGGTGGAACCTTCGATGCCTCCGTGCCCCAGCGGCCCGCCACGGTGCGGGCATTCGCCGCCTATGCCATACACCACACCTTCGACGTCGCAGATGGCATACGGCCGGTTCCCCACCATCACCTCGATCACCGCGTTTCTTCCCAACTGCGAACGGGAAGCCACCTTCAAGAACTCCATACAAATCCAGTAAAGCACGGTTGCGGCGCAAGCGGAGTTCGCTCACGTATTCGCGGAGCGGATAGAGGAACACTGGGAACCCGGGAGGATCTATATGGGCAACCGGAGCATGGGTGCCAGTGCGGGCTCAATCGCCCGTCAACCGCGCACGACCGCGGCGCTGGCACTGCTATTCGCAGCGCAAAGCATCTAGCGGATTCAACCTAGATGCCCTCCTCGCGGGAAGATAGCCGGCCAGCGCAGCGACGGCAACCAGAAGAGCAAGCACAGCGGCGAACGTCACGGGATCCGAGGACGTCACCCCAAAAAGAAGCCCCTGAATCGCCCGAGCCGCCATCCAGGCGGCAGGCACTCCGATCATGAGACCGACCAGCGCGAGCACCAACGTCTGCGCCACAATCCCTCGTTGCAGGTTTCCAGCCGAAGCTCCGAGCGCCATTCGGATTCCGATCTCCTGCTTTCGCCGGGTCACCGAATACGAAATGACTCCATAGATTCCGAGTGATGCCAGGATCAGTCCGAAACCGGCAAACCCGGTCAGCAGCAGCACAACGAAACGCCGCGGGAAAACAGAGTGGTCCACTAGTTCGCGCATCGTCCGGAACCGGGTTGCCGGCATGTTTGGATCGACCGTCTTCAGCGCGGCACGTATCCTGGGCGCTAGTTCCGAGGGAGTGCGGGACGCTCTGACTACAAGATCCACTGTGTTGAAATCACCGCTCTGCCGGATCGGCAGATACATTTCGGCGCCGGAATCGGATTCGAACCCAAAGTAACGCACACCGCCTGTAACGCCGATGACCCGCCAGTCGCGGTCGCCGGACGTGCGGATGAGCCGGCCGAGTGGATTTTCGCCCGGCCAGAGTGTGCGGGCGAGCGTTTCGTTAACCATGATCACTGGCTCGGCTGATGCGTTGTCGGCATGTGTGAAACTGCGGCCCGCGCGGAGTGAAATCCGCATCGTCTCGAGATAACTTTCATCGACGATGCGCACGAGCGCATGCGGACGCCGATCTCGCTCGTAGACCTGCCCTTTCGCACTCAACGTCCACGTCCGCCAGCCAAAGTTCTCACCGAGCGGCAGCGCGTCCGTCAGGCCTGCTGCCTGAACTCCGGGTACAGAGCGTACATTGTGCAACACGCGATCAAAGTAGCTGAGTTGTTGCACGTGCGTGGAGTGCGCCCTGCCTGGATCAATCCGCAACGTCAGCACGCTATCGGTGTCAAATCCCAGTTCCACGTCGAGAATGCTGACGAGGCTGCGCATGAGCAGGCCAGCGCTGGTCAACAGAACGCAGGCCAGCGCGATCTCGCAAACCACGAGCGAGCCCCGCGTCCAGGCACGGTCTCTACTCCCGATGGAGCCACGGCTGCTTTCCTTCAGGGCACTGTGCGGCGAAGACGCGGATGCCTGCAGCGCGGGTACCAGGCCGAACACGATTCCGGTGAGAACCGCAATCGCAAGCGTGAATGCGAGCGCCGCTGCATCTACCTGCACTCCCTGAAGAAGTGGGATATTCGTGCCATCCAGGCGGGCCAGCAAACTCGTGCCGCCGAATGCCAGCGCAAGACCGACCGCAGCGCCGCAGCATGACAGCAGAACGCTTTCGATCAGCATCTGCCGGATCAGCCGCCAACGTCCGGCGCCCAGAGCGGTTCGGATCGCCATTTCTTTCTGCCGCGCCGACGCTCGGGCCAGCAGCAGGTTCGAGATGTTGGCGCACACCAGCAACATCAGGAAACCTACGGCGCCGGCCAAAACGAGCAGAGCGTAACGGAAACGGCCGCTAATGCGGTCCCGGAGAGTGCTGAGGTTGGGGTGAAATGCGTTTCGCCATTGCCCTTCACGGCGTCCGGTCTGGATGCGCGCTCCAATCACGGTCGCCTCGGTTTGGGCGGTTCGGAGGTCCACACCGGGCTTCAGGCGTCCGATCAGCGCCAGCATATTCCCAGATCGGTTTGTTTCCGGACTCAACGGAAACGGGTAAAACAAATCGGCGCGGCTTCCAGGCGTGAAGGTTGAGGCGAAGTCGAAGGACGCCGGCAGCACGCCTACTAGAGTCGCCGGGGCCCCGTCCAGGATTATGGACCGGCCGACAATGCCGCGGTCCGCGGCGAAGCGACGCTGCCAGAACCCGTGGCTCAACACCACGGCTTTCGGCGCATTCCACCGGCATTCCTCCGCTGTGAAGAATCTTCCCAACTGCGGCTGAATGCCAACCAGTCGAAAGAAGTCCTCGGTTACCGGGACCCCTGTCAGACGTTCCGGCTCGCCTGTGCCAGTCAGCCGGATGTCGCCTGCTCCGTAAAAGGGGGAGTATCCGGCCACCACGGAAAACGACTGGCTGTGCTCTCGGAGTTCGAGCAGATTCGCGACCTGGACGGTCTGTGCGGACAGGTTCTCCGATTGCCCATTGGCTATCCAAACCAGACGACCGGGGTCGTCAAACGGCAAAGGACGAAGCAAGAGTGCGTCGACGACGCTGAAGACCGTGGAACTGGCGCCCACACCGAGTCCAACTATCAGGACGGCAAACGTGGCCAGGCCGGCATCTCTTCGCAGCGTTCGAACGGCATACCGAAGATCCCGGACGATCGTATCGAGCGCCGGCAGGCCGCGGCTGTCCCGATGTTCCTCTTTGGCCCGCTCGATTCCCCCAATGCTGACGAGGGCGCGCCGGCGGGCCTCCTCCGGGGCCATGCCCCGCCGGATATTGTCCTCGATAGCGAAGTCCAGGTGAGCCGAGAGTTCCTGGTCGAGATCTTCGTCTCTGGCCTGCTTGCGAAAGAATGAGCGCAGGCGGGCGAGCAGCTCGCGAAGCGTATCCATCACCCTGAGTCCTCCCCGGTCGCCGAGAGCACCCGGCTCATCACGTCCGACAGCCGGCCCCAACGCTCGACATCAGACGCAAGCTGCCTGGCCCCCCTCTTTGTAATCGAGTAATACTTCGCCTTCCGGTTGTTCTCGGAGGTCCCCCACTCCGCCGCGATCCAGCCGCGCTGCTGGAGACGGACCAGGGAAGCGTAGATCGTTCCCTGATTCAACAGCACCTGATTGCCGCTGGTCTGCTCGATCCGTCTTGCAATCCCGTAGCCGTGGAGCGAGCCCATAGTCGACAGCGTCTGGAGCACCATGACGTCCAGCGTGCCTTGCATTAGATCAAGCTTTTTCGGTGTCATACGACCTTGTGTGGTAACACCACATAAGTATGGCACACTTCCTGTGGAACTACCACAGAGACCCTCGCCACTTCCGGACCCATTAGCCCGAGGCCGGTGTTGGTTCGCAATGAGCGGACTTCCGAAACCGAGTACTAAGATAGAACCTATGGATCGACGACGTTTCCTGCAATCCTGCGCAACCCTGCCGCTGGCCGCTTCAGCCGCTGCCGCGCCGCTCAAAATCAAAAAGGCCGTGCTGTTCGGAATGCTGCCGGACAAGCTCAGCATCCAGGACCGCTTCCGTCTGGCCGCGGACGCTGGATTCAGCGAGATGGAGTGCCCTACCACGCCGGACCAGAAGCGGGCCGAGGAGATGAAGAAAGCCGCGGACTCGACCCGTTTGCGCATTCACTCCGTGATGAATCAGGCGCACTGGAAGTTCCCGCTCTCCTCCGCCGACCCGGGCGTGGTGAAGCAAAGCATGGACGGCATGGAGACCAGCTTGCGCAACGCCCATTTCTGGGGCTCCGATACGGTTCTGCTGGTGCCTGCCGTGGTCAACCCGCAAACGGGTTACCAGGACGCCTGGACGCGCTCGCAAGCGCAGATACGGAAACTGATTCCCCTGGCGAAGGAGCTGAAGGTGGTGATCGCGGTGGAAGAGGTCTGGAACAAGTTTCTGGTCAGCCCGCTCGAGTTCGCGCGCTACGTGGACGAGTTCAAGAGTCCCTGGGTGCAGGCCTATTTCGACGTGGGCAACGTGCTTCTCTGGGCCTACCCGCAGGACTGGATTCGCGTGCTGGGAAAGCGCATCGTCAAATTGCACTTCAAGGATTTTACTTTCAAGGACCGCATCGCCAAATTCGTCAACCTGCGCGAGGGAGACATCGATTGGCCCGCGGTACACAAGGCGCTGGCCGAAGTCGGCTTCAGCGGAACGGCGACCGTGGAGTTGGCCGGCGGCGACGAAGCCTATTTGAAGGACGTAAGCCGCCGCTTCGACCTGATCTTGTCCGGAGTTTAGAGCGGCCTGAGATAATCGAAACATGATCAAGTTCTTGATTGGTGTCGCCATCGGCATTTGTGTGGCCGTGGTAGTAGCGGTGATCGTCGTCTTCGCCGTGGCCCGTGTCGGCGAGCGGCCCGTCAGCGTCGCTGACGGCTCTGTGCTTGTCCTGAAGCTCGAGGGCGACATCCCGGAGCGCGCCCCGGTGGACCTGCCGATTCCGTTCTTTCAGGGCCGCGCGCCGCTGACCGTGAAAGAGGTGTGGGACCTGCTCCGCAAAAGCGCCGCGGACTCCCGCATCCAGGCGATCGTGCTGGAGCCCGCGGGTGTCAACGCCGGATGGGCCAAGTTGCAGGAGATTCGCGGCAGCATTGAAAAGTTCAAAAAGTCCGGTAAGCCGGTGATCGCCTTTCTGCGAACGCCAGGCACGCGCGAGTATTATCTGGCTACTGCCGCTGACAGAATTTACATGGCGCCGGAGGATTACCTGAACGTGAAGGGCCTCCGCATGGAGTTGATGTTCCTGCGCCGTACTCTGGACAAGCTGGGCGTGAATGTCGAGATTCTGCATGCGGGCAAGTACAAAGACTTCGGCGACACCTTCACGCGCACTTCGATGACCGCGGAAACGCGCGAGGTCCTGGACAGCGTGCTCGACGATCTGTACGCCCATCTCATCGGGACCATCGCTTCCAGCCGCAAAAAGACTCCGGAGGAAGTTCGGGCCTTGCTGGACGAGGGACCGTTCCTCTCGAATCAGGCTCTTCCGGCCGGCCTTGTCGACGCCCTTCTTTATGAGGACCAGGTGTTCGGCGAGTTGAAGAAAAGGCTCAAGGCATCCGAGGACCCGGAGAAGGTCTCCGCGCGCGAGTATGCCAGAATCACGCCCGCTTCCCTGGGCCTCGAAGGAGGCCCGCGCATCGCCTACGTAGTGGGAGAAGGCGGCATCACGCGCGGCGACAGCGGCGACAACGGCATCTCCGGTCCGGACGGCATAGGATCGGAGGGCTTCTCACGGCTTCTGCGGCGGGTCAAGGAAGACGACAAGATTCGCGGCGTGATCGTGCGCATCGATTCGCCCGGCGGCGATTCCTTCGCCAGCGACGAGATCTGGCGGGAGATGAATCTGCTCAGCAAGAAAAAGCCGACTGTTATCTCCATGTCCGACGCCGCGGCCTCCGGCGGATACTACATCTCAATGACCGGCGATCCCGTAATCGCTTACCCGGGAACGTTCACCGGGTCGATCGGGGTGGTCTTCGGGAAGGCCAACCTGCGAGGCCTCTACGACAAGCTGGGCATCGACAAGCAGATGCTCACGCGCGGGCGCTTCGCCGATATCGACACCGACTATACTCCGATGACCGAGGCCCAGCGCCAGAAGTTGCGCCACGGCATCGACGAGAACTATCGCGCGTTCGTGGCCAAGGTCGCCGAAGCGCGTAAGCGGCCGTTCGAGGAGATCGAGCCCCTCGCTCAGGGGCGCGTCTGGCTGGGTTCGCAGGCGCGCGAGCGCGGGCTGGTGGACGAGCTGGGCGGACTCGACCTGGCGCTCACCCGGCTGAAGGAGAAGGCCGGCATCGGCGCCGAGGAGAAGGTAACGCTCGTATCCTATCCGCCGCGGCGCAGCTTGATTGAAGTTCTCTTCGGCCAGACGCCCAGCCTCTTCGAATCGAGCATGAATTGGCTCGGTCCATTAAAGGCAATCAAAGGATGGGATACTGCCTTATGGATGAAGGGCGGAATGATGCGGTTGATGCCATACCGGATTGAGGTGTATTAGCGGAGGCATCCCCCTTTGGCGATGCAAGTCAAGCATCCTGCACAATTTCCTGAATCGTTAGCGGCGAATTGCCTTCGAGCCGGTTGCCGACATAGATGAAGCCCTTGCGTTGTTTCTCCAGGGCCCGGTCAATCAATTCACGTAACGCTCCGCGCGCTTCGGGATTCGGATCGACGATATGGCTGTACGGTGAGAACTCTTTGACCGCAGCCTCAAAGGTGCGTCCATGTCGCAATAGTGCCCGGCAGACGATGAAGTCGGCCGTGTAGGCGTCGCTAATCTCAACCTGCGATTCGAGTGGCGGCATTCGCGTCCAGGCGTTGAATACATGGGCTACATTGTGAGACCGCAGGCAATCGAAGTACGGTCTTTGCAGGTACTCTTTGTTGCGGATCTCGACGGCATAGCGGAAGTCCTGAGGGAGCGACTTCAGGAACGGGTCGAGGTCTGCAAGAAAAAGCTCCACAGACTCGTATTTGCGTTTGAGAAAGGCGCCGAATTCGAAGACCAACACGCCGACCTGATTACGGTATGGTTCGAGCCGCCGAAGAAAGGCTTCCTGCAACAGCCCGATATCCAGAAACGACGGATTCTCCAGCCCGATGCGACCGCGATAACGGGCATGGGCGGGAAACGTCGGGCAGGTGATCTGTTCCGGCACCTTGAAGCCGAACTGGAAGGTGGGCGGAACCTGGGAAAACAGCCGCTGCCAGAAATCCGCCGAGGGAAACTGGTAGAAGGCGAAGTCGCCGCTCACCGTCGGGAAGGCGCCGCAAAACTCAGCCAGACAAGTGTCCTCGAAGCGCCGCCGCGAGAATTTGCCGCGAGTCTTGTAGCGCTCCGGATCGTAGATCAGGCCGAGCCACCCCTCGTATTTCCACGAGCTGGTTCCGACGAAGATATTTCGATCCGCCAGCCGGCGCAGCGGCGGGGCTAGAGCACGAGCCAAAGGGGTCTGCGAATCGGAGAACAGGGGCAAGGTCATCCTTGTAAAGTCTATTGTAGAGAGTCTCTCGCTTCGCGTGAAGTAACATGGGTCCGATGCGGCGCAGAGAGTTTATCGCCGGCACAGCCATGTTGCCCGCGCTGGCGGCTCCAGCTTCCTCCGGACTGCGGCTTTGGTACCGTGAATCCGCAAGCAATTGGAATGAAGCGCTGCCGATCGGGAACGGGCGTCTCGGCGCCATGATCTTCGGAGGAGCGGGCAGGGAGCACCTGCAGCTCAACGAAAATACGCTCTACTCCGACGAGCCCGGCCGGCGCGACCTGCCGCTTGACGTCCGGCCCGACTTCGAGCGGGTCGTCGCCATGCTCCAGCGGGGCGAGTACGCGGAAGCCGGCGACTTCATCACCAAGAACTGGGGCGGACGCGCTCAGCCGTGCTACCAGCCGCTCGGGGATCTGCATCTCGATTTCGCCGGCCATGCCACGCCGCTCGACTATTCGCGCGAGCTCGATCTGCGCACTGCCGTAAGCACGGTTCGCTACCGCATCGGGGACATAGTGTTCACGCGCGAGTATTTCGCCAGCTTCCCGGACCAGATCATCGCCGTCAAACTCACTACAAGCGAACCCGGCCGCCTCAGTTTCCGCGCCCGATTTTCCTCCGTCCATCCGACGGCAAGGACCTCCGCCGAAGGCTCGGACGGGATCGTGATGCGCGGTCAGGCGCCAGGATTTGCCCTTCGCCGGGAGCTCGAATGGGTCGAAAAGCGCGGCGAGCAATGGAAGTATCCGGAGGTCTGGGACCAGTCGGGCCGCCGCCGGACCGGGGTGAAGACCGTGCTTTACGGCGAAGAGATCGATGGTTTGGGCATGCGGTTTACCGCACGGCTTCGGGTAGCGCCAACGGGCGGGACGGTTTCGGCTACGGAAGATGGAGTCGAAGTGCGTGGAGCCACCGAAGCGCTGTTGCTGCTCTCCGCGGCCACCAGCTTCAACGGCTTTGACAAGAGCCCCAGCCGCGAAGGAGCCGACGCCGCCGCGCTTGCCGGGCGCGCTCTATCGCGCGTTGGAAAAAAGTCCTTTACTGCCCTCCGCCAGACGCACGTCACCGATTACAGGACGCTGTTTGACCGCGTCTCGCTCGATCTTGGCGGCCCTTCCGAGCAGAGCGGCCTTCCCACGGATGAAAGAATCGCCCGGTTTGGAAATGACCGCGATCCGGGACTGGCCGCACTTTATTTTCAGTACGGGCGTTATCTGACGATCTCCGGCTCGCTCCCCGGCGGCCAGCCCTTGAACCTGCAAGGTCTGTGGAACCCTCATGTGATCCCGCCCTGGGCCAGCGCTTACACCACCAATATCAATGCGGAGATGAACTACTGGCTGGCCGAGACCGGCAATCTCGCCGAATGTCACGAGCCGTTCTTCCGCATGATCCGCGAGCTGACCGTCACAGGCGGCGAGGTGGCCCGCAAGATGTATCGTGCGCGCGGCTGGGTGCTGCACCACAACACCACCATCTGGCGCGATGCCCAGCCAATCGATTACGACGCGAAGCCTTCCTTCTGGCCCATGGGCGGCGCCTGGTTTGCTACTCATCTGTGGGAACACTACCTTTTCAACGGCGATCGTCAATTTCTGTCTGAACGAGCATATGCCGCCATGAAGGGCGCCGCCGAATTCTGCGCCGATTGGCTGGTTGACGACGGCAAGGGCAGACTGGTGACGGCGGCAAGCAACTCCCCGGAAATCGACTTTCACTACACCGGCTCGAATGGAGTGAACAAGCGGGCCGGTGTCAGCATGGGCCCGACGATGGACCTGGCCATCATCCGCCACCTCTTCGAGGCATGCATCGAAGCCTCCCGGCTGCTGAACAAAGATGCCGAATTTCGCGCCGAGCTGCAGGACAAACTGAGGCGCCTGTTGCCATATCAGATTGGCGCCCGCGGACAATTGCGGGAGTGGCCCCACGATTTTCTCGAGATCGACGTTCATCACCGGCATATCTCGCACCTGTACGCACTTCACCCGGCGAACCACATTACCCGCCGCGGCACGCCCGAGCTGTTTGAAGCAGCCCGACGGACGCTGGAGCTGCGGGGCGACGAGGGCACAGGCTGGTCGCGAGCGTGGAAGATCAACTTCTGGGCCCGAATGGAAGACGGCGACCGCGCCTACAAGCTGGTGCGCAATCTGTTGCAACCGTCGATAGGACGCGAGGTCCGCATGGATCGCGGCGGTGTCTACCCGAACCTCCTCTGCTCTCACCCGCCATTCCAGATTGACGGCAACTTCGGAGGAGCGGCAGGCATCGCCGAAATGCTTCTCCAGAGCCACGCCGGAGAGATTCATCTCCTTCCCGCGCTGCCCAAAGCCTGGCCGGCGGGGAAAGCGACGGGCCTGTGCTCGCGCGGCGGATTCGAGGTTTCGATCGAATGGCGGGCGGGAAAGCTGTTCTCGGCAGAACTGCTGTCCAGGAATGGTATGGAATGCGTGGTTCGCCATGGCGGCCATACGTCGGCCCTCAAGACCGCTCCGGGTAAACGCTATCGCTGCAAGGCAGATTCGATCTGGCGCTGACGGCCGCCGCGGCCCGCTTGGTACGCTTACAAAAGAGGAGTTCTGTTTTGAGCGCTCGAATGAAGGACATCGCCGTAGACCTGGGAGTCTCCCTCATGACGGTGTCCAAGGCCCTCCGCAGCCACAAAGACATTGGAGAGAAGACGCGCGCCCTTGTCGTGCAGCGCGCGCGGGAACTTGGCTACCGGCCAAACTGGATCGCGCGCAGCCTGGTCACCCAGCGCACGGACCTGGTCGGTCTGGTCGTTCCGGATCTGATGCACTCCTTTTTCGCGGAGGTGGTGACCGGCGTCGCCAAACGGCTGGAACCGCTCAACTACCATGTCGTGATTGCCAACTCGAACGAGGATGTTGTTTCCGAAGCCCGCCAGGTGGAACTCCTCGTCGCCAGAAAATGCGACGGAATCATTCTCGCCTCGGCTCAGCCGGCCGCGCGAGGGGAATCCATCCGTATTTTGGAGGAACACAAGACTCCCTATGTTCTCGTGGACCGCAGGCCGCGCGGACTGGAGGCGCACTACGTCGGCGTCAAGAACGAGGAGATCGGCGTTCTTGCCACAAGCCATCTCATTGAACGAGGCTGCCGGCGCATTGCGCATATACGCGGCCCTGAGATTCCCACCGGGGTTGGCCGCCTGACGGGATACCGGAGCGCCCTGAATCAGCACCGAATGAAATTTCGTCCCGACTACGTCGTCACGGGGCAGCATAGCGACGCGGCCGGCTATCAGGCGATGCGCGAACTATTACGGCTCCGCCCGCTGCCCGACGGCGTGTTCTGCTACAACGATCCGGTGGCCGCCGGCGCCATGAAAGCGATCCTTGAGGTTGGCCTGCGAGTTCCCGGAGATATTGCGGTGATCGGCGCCGGAAACGTGCACTATTCCGATCTGCTCCGCGTGCCTCTTTCCACCATCGACCAGAGCAGCTCACTCATTGGCGAAACTGCGGCCGAACTGCTGCTGGAGTGCCTGAACTCGAAGAACACGGGGCCGTTTCGCAGCGTCTTCATTGAACCGCGCCTGATCGTGCGGGAATCCAGTTTCAGCGGGTAAATCTCACTTCCGGAGCGCTTCTCCGGCGCGGTAGAGGGTGGTTCGGGGATGATAGCGCTGCCAGTCGAACCAGAATTCCTTGATGTTTTGGATTGGCCGCAGCTCGCTGCCTTCAAGCGGCCCCCGCAGACACTTTCCGGCGAAGTTCCATTGGCTGCCGGTTGCGTCGTCGATCAGAATGAATTCCTCCTCCGAAGGCTTCCGGTAGAACTCCAGCGTGCGATCGCCGACGGTCCGCCAGAAGGTACGGACGGAATTGCCGTCCAGCGCCACCACAACCAGTACGGGCGCTCCTCCCACAGCGTGATTGATGGGACTCTGCTTTCGAATCGTGGATATCGGGAATGCCGCGGGCTGGCCATTCACCTCGAGTCCGACGATCAGCTCGCGCGCCTGGGCGTCCCCGCGCACGGGCATATTCACCGGAAGCTTGCCAATTCGCTCCTCCCAATCGGACTTCGCGTAATCTTCCAGCCGCTCTTCTTCGAACCGAACGGCGGTGCTGCCGGGATGCTCCGCGCGCCACGTCTTCAGCGAGACCTCGTCGCTCGGAATACGATCCAGCCGCTTTCCTTTCAGCGGGCCGAACAGACACTCTCCGGTAATCTGCTGCCACCAACTTCCGGTTTCCTCGTCGAACATCAGAAAGTTCTGATTGTTGATGCCGCCAAGACGGAAGTGCAGCGTGCGGCCATCCACCAACCGGCTCCACACCAGACCGGTGTGGCAGAGCGTTCAATAGGTCGGCAGCACGGGCAGGCCGCCGAGCTGGTCGTTGAGCATGTGGTGATACGCAAGATAACGGACGGGATAGGCGCGGCTTTGCCCGTTGCGCATGATGCCGATCACCATATCGGTCTCCTCGATATCCGCGAATTGATGGATGGGCGCGATGCGGACCTTCTCCGCCGGGGCGAACATCCATTCGACGGGATTGATGAACCCGACCGGCAGATTCATCAGGATCGGGATGAAAAGCGGCACGGCGGTCTTCGGTAATTTTCCAGCCTTCCACTGAGGGCGGAGCAGCCATATGGCGCATACGAGACTGACCGCGGCCACCCCCGGAGCGATGCGCTGCGACCAGAAAGCCAGCGTGAGCAGGCTCTGCCGGTGCGCGACCAGCGGCATGATGTAGTAGAACGGAGCGGCAAAGACCAGCAGGTTAGCCACGGCCAGCGCCGCAAGTCCCACAAGTGGCTTTTTCTCCATTGCCGTTATTGTAGCTTGTGATATTCGTCACCGATCAAAATACAGAAACAACCGTATAGCTCTTTTCCTTTCGCCGCACTAAACTTGGGCTGCTGATTCCGTCTCCAGCGCGGGTTGGGGTGACTGCGCGCTGGGGCGGGTCGAAGTTTGTAAACGGGGACATCAATGATTAAGCCTCTTTATGCGGCAGCTTTGCCGTGCCTTGCCTTTGTGTTTTCTTTTCCCTCCCTGGGTCAAACCTTCGGAGAAATCAATGGAATTGTGAGCGATTCGACCGGAGCGGTGGTCAGTGGAGCCGCCGTCTCCATCACCAATACCGCCACCAACCAGATCCGCCGCGTACAAACCAACGACGCGGGCAACTACACTACGCCGTTTCTGGTGCCCGGCGTTTACGATATCCAGGCAGAGTTGGCCGGTTTCAAAGTCGCGACAAGGAGAGGACTGATTTTGCAGGTCGGGGATGTGGCTAGAGTGGATTTCACGCTGGAAGTCGGCCAGGTCACCGAGTCGGTGGAAGTCTCCGCGTCCGCCGCCCTGATCTCCACCGAAAGTACGGCGGTCGGTACGGTCATCGAGAACAAGCGGATCGTCGAGCTTCCCATTAACGGGCGGAACTTTTTGAACCTGGTGCGGCTCAGCCCGAACGTCTCGGCCGAGATGGGCGCCGGGGGTCAGGCTGGCGACCGGCAAGGCGGCGAACGCGCGAACCAGGCCATCTCCATTGCCGGCCAGCGCCAGCAGTTCAACCGCTATACGCTCGACGGGGTTGAGAACACGGACGTCAATTTCAATACCTTTATCATTCGTCCCTCCATCGATGCGATCCAGGAATTCAAAGTGCAAACCGGCGTCTACTCGGCCGAGTTCGGGCGGGCCACTTCCCAGGTCAACGCGACCACCAAGTCCGGCTCGAACAGCTTCCACGGCACCGCCTACGAGTTTTTCCGGAACGACAATATGGATGCCAAGGAGTGGCGCAACGAGGGGCCGCGCAATCCTTTCGTCCGCAATCAATTCGGCTTCACGCTCGGCGGGCCGGTCTGGATTCCGAAGCTGCTGAACGGCAGGGACCGCCTCTTCTTCATGTCCAACTTCGAGGCCCTCCGGGACCGGAAGACCCTTCAAGGCACAGCCAGCGTGGCTACGGACCGGATGCGCTCGGGCGATTTCTCGGCCGCGGGCCGCAGTATCTTCGATCCGCTCACCCCCACCTTTCAGCTCGATGCGAGAGGCGACGAGCGGGCCGTTTCCGCCCTGCCCTTCGCCAACAACACCATCCCGCAGGCGCGATTCAATCCCGTGTCGCTCCGCCTGCTCGAGTTCTATCCCCGGGCGACCATTCCCGGCGATGAGTTCAACCGCAACTTTCTCCGCAACCGGGGACGCCCCATCAATTGGGAACAGTTCATCCAGCGCATCGACTTTAATGAAAATTCCAGCTCCAGTTGGTTCGGCCGCTTCAGCTATGGAGACGAGTTCGAGCGCAGGCTGGCAAACTTCGAGCAGCAGGAAGGCAAAACAGGCACGAAGGTCTACCAAGTGGTCATCTCGAACACGCGTACGCTGTCGCCTACCATGGTGAACGAGTTTCGGGCGGGCTACAACCAGTTTCAGAACGACCAGCTCTTGCGGTATGCCAACGAGCGGGATGTGACTTCCGAGTTGGGCGTAAGCGGCCTTACCGCGCCGATCGAAGCCGCCTGGGGAACTCCCAGCATCAGCCTCGAAAACGGCATCTCCGGCTTCGGCGAGTCCTCCGAGGGGCCGTATGTAAATCGCAATCATACGTTCGAGTTTATGGACAATCTCTCCGTCATCCGGGGCAAGCACACATTCAAGTTGGGCGGCGAGGTCCGGCGCGACCGGTACAACCAGGTCGGCAACCAGTTCCCGCGCGGCTCCTTCATCTTCCAGGCGAAGGCGACGTTCAATCCCGCCAATCGGGCGCCCACGGGGCATTCCTTCGCCGACTTTCTGCTGGGGGAGAGCCGCCGCTCCGAGCGCGCACTCGGCATCGCCAACACTATGTTCCGGTCCACGTTCACCTATCTGTACGCGGAAGATACCTGGCGGATCACACCTAAGATCACGCTGAATCTGGGCATGCGCTACGAGAACTCGCCGCCCTGGCACGACAAGTACCGCGGCATTATGAACGTGCAGATGTTCGATACGGGAGTCGGACCGGATGGGCTGCTCGCCAACACGCAGGCGCCGATCTTCACGCGTCCCGGCGAGGGAGACTTCCACGAAGGCCTGGGCTATCACTTCCACGACGCCATTCCGAAGCAGGTCGGCGACCAGCACCTGGGCCGCGCCATGGTGAACCGCGACAACAACGACTTTGCGCCCCGCATTGGCATCGCCTACAGCCCCACAACGAACTGGTCCATCCGATCGGGCTTCGGCATGTTCTATACCCAGGACACCGGCAATCCACGTTTTGACATGGGCCGCAACCTGGGAGGACGCGGCCGATTCGAATCCAACGAGGAGCGCCCGAACTCCAATCTGCTCGACCCCTGGGCGGCGGAAGAGGCCGAGTTCCAGTGCAGCGGCTGGACGGGCGTCTGTCTTGGTCCGCCTTACGTTCTCGGCAACATCACCGGCCGGAGGACGCCCTATCTGATGCAGTGGCTGTTCAACGTACAGCGCCAACTTGGAGACGACATGGCCCTCGAGGCCGGCTACATGGGCAACGGCGGGCGCAAGTTGGAGCGGATGCGCGCCTACAACGAAGCCATTCTCCGTACGGGCCCAGCCGACAATCGTTCCATAGCTCAACGGCAGCCTTGGCCCATGTACGGGCGTATCCAGCAGGTGGACGGCAGCGTGATTTCCAATTACCATGCGCTCAACCTGAAATTGCAGAAGCGCTTTTCGCAGGGCCTCACCTACCTGATCGGATACACATGGTCGAAAGCGATAGATAACGGCAGCGCCATTCGCACCAACTCCGGCGACCGGCTGTTTCCACCGAACAGCTACGACCTTCAGGCGGAGCGCGGCCTTTCCCAGTTCCACACGGGACGGCGCTTCGTTGCGTCCTTTCTGTACGATCTGCCGTTCGGCGTGGGCAAACCATTCGCCGGCTCGAACCGCGTCCTGGACAAGATCGTCGGCGGATGGCAGGTCGGAAGCATCGTGACCTTCTCCGACGGGACGCCCGTCAACGTGGGCAACATTGGCGACCGTGCGAATATCGGAGTTGAGAATTGGCCGGACGCGACCGGAATCAGCCCCGTCCCCGATCAGCGCACAACCGAGCGCTTCTGGAACATCGCCGCATTCGACACCACCAACAGCGCCCTTGCGTATCGCAACGGAACGGCCGGACGCAACGTTCTTTTCCGGCCTGGCCTCCGTCAGTGGGACTTCTCACTGAGCAAGAACACCGCGATCCGCGAAGGGCACGCGCTCCAGTTCCGCTTCGAAGCGTTCAACTTTGGAAATCATCCCAACTGGAATCAGCCGGGCGGGGACGCCCGCAACGCCAACACGTTCGGCGTCGTCAACACCGCGCGCACCATGCGAGAAATGCAGTTGGCGTTGAAGTATATCTTTTGAGGACAACTGATTGGGCTTGTGACGGGACCTCCGCAATGCTCCCGAACGAGGTCCTCCTCTTACAGACAGATCATTGGCGGCCTGTGGTGTAGTCAACCTGCCGGTTGACCCGGCTGAACGACGAATTGCTACCTATACCGGGGCCTGCGACGAGAATTGGCGCGAATGGCACGAGGATCAACCCTCGTTCATGACGCTGCGAAACCGCTTCTCCGCTTCGCCTACAAACTCCATAACGTTTCCTGAACCCGTCGGCAAAGCGTCTCCAAAGAACATTTCACCTGCTTCTAACGTCCGCCTACATAATCGCTCCAGGTCATCCGTCGATTTGACCTTGACATACACCGAGGAGGATCGTCGTTCCGTGCTGATTTCCGTCAGACAGAACACGAACCAATCGAGAGTCCTTTTATGCACGATGGCGGGTACAAATGGCCTCTCGCGTGCCACAGTGCTGCACCAGAATCTGACTTCCGGGATCTCATACAGCTCTCTGGTATCTGATTCATATCCCGAGATCGTTAAGTTCGGCGGTACGAATGAGGCGGACTTTTCTAAACTCAGTTTAATGAGCTGAATAAGACTATCTACCTCATTGATGCGATTCATCAATACAGCATCCTTTTCAATTACCCACAGTAACTGATTCCCAGCATTGAGTAGAGTATCGGTTGACGCCCCATGTATAACGTTGTCCATCGCTCTCTCAAGCACTGCAATCGTGGATCTGTGGCCACCGAGCCGAGCCCACCCGAGCACGGTTCGCCCACTGGATGAACACGCGTTCACATCCGCCCCACTTTCGATCAGGAGGGCTACTATCGCATCCTGGCCATGGTAAGCGGCCTCCATCAAAGCCGTCTTATCGCCTTCGCCACGGTCATTCACCTTTGCGCCATGGGTTAGCAGAGAACGCACACGGTTCAAATATCCAGATGATGCAGCAAGCATTAAGGGCGTATTGCTGGCTTGACGACTAATATTAGGATCTGCGCCGGCATCCAAGAGCAGCATCAAGATACTATCCTCATTCAAGCTGAGCTTCAAGATACTATCCTCGGGCGCTTTGTTCAGCAAAGTCGCCAAATATAGTGCCGTCGTTCCTCGGAAGTCCTGCGCATTCACATTCGCGCCGCGGTCCAACAGCGTCTTCACCATACCAATTCGTTCAATTCTACAAGCAGGTTTGTGCAGCGGAGTCTGCCCATCATTTGTTATGGCATTGATATTAGCGCCAGCATCTAACAAACGGAATAGGGAGGCTGGTCTGCTAGTGTAGTGCGTCACAATTAGTAACGTTTATAGATCGCCCGGCGTCTCTACA
>JBBDWK010000008.1:0-49620 GCA_040902885.1 Bryobacteraceae bacterium
AGCCGGAAGCTGAAATCGCTTTCCAGCCGCGCGAGACCCTCCTGCATGGAAGCGACCCCGCCGCGAAGCCGCATGGAAATGGAGATGACGCCCCCCACCCCAAGCAGCGCGGAGATCACCAGCGCGGCCGGCCACCACCGCCGCTGGCGCAGGACTGGGTCGCGAATTCCCACCAGTCGCCGGCTGGACCAGACCCGCAGGCCTGCCGCGGGAAGCTCGCGCGTGGCGACCACGACCAGGTCGCGGCCCTCCTCGATCACGTCGGCGCTCTCCTCGGCCCGGCCCGCTCTTTGCACCGCGCCGGCGATGCGGATGCGCTCGAATTCGGAAATTTCCTGAATCGCGGCATAGCCGAGGATCCCGGCAGCAGCGGAATCGAAGAAGCCGCCCGTGACGCCGTCGTACGAGCGCAGGACGGCTGTGGTCAGACCCTGCAACGAAACATCCTGTGCGGCAATGGGGAGGTCGCCGAGCAAAGGTTCTCCATATGCCAGACGCTCTCCATACTGCCTCGCCAGTTCCCGGCACGCGCTCAGGCACTGTTGCCGGGCTTCGGCGGTGAGCACTTGTTCAGTGCTTGACACTACGTCCCAGATGAGCACGGCTGCCAGGCTGACCACGGACAGACTGGCGATCGAAATCAGCGCCACCTGCGCGCGAAAACCGGTGACTGAGGGAAGCCGTACCAATTTCTCTATTTTAGCCGCGGCGGATCGGGCACACGCACCGCGGCCTGGGCGAGATGCTCGAGCGCCGAGACGATTTCGGACGAGGCCTCCGCCAGCCGCGAGGCCCGGTCGTACAATCGGGAATCGTATGCGCCGCGCGCCTGCTGGTAGAGTCTGCGGGACTGCTGCATGTAGGACTGCCCATCGGGCTGGTTCGCGCGGCGGACGAAGTAGTCGCCCTGCTGCAACCGGAAATAGGCCCGTTCGAGCCGGCGGGCGGTGTCTTCCTGCTCGTCGTCGTCGTGGTCCGATTCCGGCCGTGTTGAGTCTTCGATCTCCTCGCCGGCGTCCAAAAGAGCGTCGATGGCATCCTGAATCCGCTCGTAGCGGTATGAACGGGGCTCCTCGGCGCGCGCCCGCTCGATCAACTCTGCCGCACGGCTTTTCAGAAAAGCCGTTTCGGGGGATGCCCGCAGCTTATCGGCCCGCCTTGCCAGTTCCTGAAGCTCCCGCGCCTGGCGCTCCTCGCGGGTTTCCTTGCGCCGTCGGGATCTCTGGGCAAGAACCGGCTGGCCCAGGAGGCACGTCAGGATGCATGTTCGCCGCGTCATGGCACGATCAACAACCGCTCCCCGACGGTCGCGGCTCGGTACGTTCGACTGAGTGGGGTGGGCTTTAGCCCGCTGCCGGACTTGAGTCCGGCTTCTTCGATCGCGGTGCAACCTGCCGCTTGCGACACAATTTCGGCTGACCTGCCAGAAGCCGGACTGGAAGTCCGGCGGCGGGCTAAAGCCCACCCCACTCCCAAGGACGCTTCAGAGCCGCGACCGTCAGGGAGCGGTTGCCGAGGCATCAGCGATATCCGACAGGATCCAGGCCGCATGACACTAGAAACTGAACCGTAGTCCGACCTGCAGCCGGCGAGCGGGCCGCGACGAGACGGCGCGTCCGAAGAACGGCGAGCTGAGATTGCCGACAAAGCCCGAGTAGTTGACGCGATTGAGAACGTTGAAGGCGTCAAAGGACAGAGAGGCGCGCGGGCGGTTCTTGCTGTCGCGCTGAAGCGGCAGTGTAAAGTCCCGGGACCAGCGGAGATCGAGCGTCGCCGAGCCGGGGCCTTGCAGCGTGTTGCGGCCGATGCCGGCCGGACGGTCGCGCGCCACTCCGTCGCGGTTGTCGTCCCGCCCCGTGGTGAGCGTGTAGGGGGCGCCGGAGTACAACGACAGGGAAACTCCGAGGCGGAAGAAATCGCCCGGCTTGACGGTGCCCAGCAGATGGAAGCGATGCCGGCGGTCGTAGCTGGCGCGGCCCCATTCGCCCGAAAGATCGTAGTTATTCGCGGGCAGCGAATCCTCGCCATTGGTGTCATTGTATGCCACGCCTCTGCGATAGGAAATCCTGCCGTTGAAGAAGCGGCTCAATTCGCCGCGAAGCGATACCTCGAGCGAGTTCGTCTTCATCCCGGCCGACGATTCGATCTGCTGCACGATGCCGGCCGCCGGGTCGGGCCGCAAACCGTCCGACGCCACCGGCGCGTTGAGATCGCGCGACCGGAACAGCTTTCTGCCTTGAATTCCGGTCCAGTTGACGCTTATGGCGGCCTTTTTGAGGAGCTGCCGCTCCACACCGAAGCTGTACTGAAGCAGGAGGGGGGAACGCAGATCGGACGCGAAACGGACGATGCTGGGAGGAACCACGGAGATATCGCCGTCCACAGGATCGGGGTACGAAGGGTTTGTAATAACGATCTGGTACCGGCGCAGGCCGTCGAGCAGTAGGGTGTCGCGGACGCTCCCCATGCCCATCTGGTCGTAAAAGAAGCCGGCGCCGCCGCGAAAAACCGTGCGCGCGGAGGATTTGGGAGCATAGGCCAGCGAGAAGCGCGGGGCGAAGTTGTTGCGGTCCGAAGGATAACTCTGGCGGTCGTAACGGAAACCGACTCCCAGCGAGAGATTGGGCCGCAGGCGAATATCATCCTGAATGAAGCCGCCAATCTCCGCGTTCCAGAACGCGACCGTTCCGGGGCCGCTCAGGCGGGTAAACGTGAACGGACGGCCGAGGACGTAGTTTTCAAGTGACGAAAAGGAGTATGCTCCCTCGAGGTTGCTGCGGTCGTCGAAGCGTTGCCGGCCGAGTTCGTTGACGTTGATTCCCGTCTTCACGAAGTGCTTGCCCCGCGACCAGGAAATCAGGTGGGCTGCTTCAATGCGCGCTTCCGACGAATAGCCGTCCGCCTGCGCCCCGCCCGAAGTGAAGGCGTCCAGGACCTCGATCCTCCGGACGCCCGGCAGACGGCTCTGCGTCTCCTCATTCTCCGTCCTGGTTCGTATACGGGTCTGGGACATCAAGCCGGAGCCGAAGATGCCCTGGTGCGAGAACTGAAGGCGGTGCGCCCGCTCGCGTTCGTCCGCGCCGCTCTCGCGCAGCGTAAACCCGCCGATGCTCGACCCCAACGCAGATTCGCGCGACCGCTCATACTGCAAGGAGTAACTGTTGCGGTCGCTGGCCCGATGGAGAATTCGCACGGAAAGCTCCGTTTCCCGTTGCGGGAGCGGCTCCTGAGCCTGCACGATGCCATCCGGAGTGCGGGCGTAAATGAGAGATTGCAGGTCTTCCTCCTCGCGTTCGAAACTGAGTAGAAAGAAGGTCTTCTCCATGCGCGGAAGCGGCCCTGTAAGGTAGCCTTCATAACTGCGGCGCTGCTCCTTCGGCCGGGTGGCCGCGAACGCGTTGCGCGCATCCACGCGCGAATCGCGAAAGACGGTCCGCAAGGTCCCGTGCAAGGCTCTATCGGGCTCGCGGGTCGAGATCTCGATACGCCCCCTGCCGGGCCGGAGGAACTCCGCCGAGTACGGATTGCGGTTGATGCGAACCTCCCGAATGGCGGAAGGGGAGACGCCCACCTCCGTCGTGGGCATTCCATCGACAACCAAATCGGGGCCATCGGCCCCGACGAGACCCGGGTCCATAAGATCGGTGAGCCCACCCAGAATGTCATTTCCCAGAACCGGAAGGGTTTCCAGGTCTTCGGCGTCAATCTGAACCACGTCGAGGTTCTCGGCAGGCTCCACACTCGCCTGAAGGGTCTCCCCAGTCACCGTAATCTCCTGCTGGAGATCCGCCACGGAGAGTTCAAAGCGAAGGGCCTGGGGCGCCGGGATGGATATTTCGCGAGTCAGCGCCTTGAAGCCCGGCGCGGTTACCTCAATGCGCCCTCGCCCTTGGGGAACGTCCGGGATCCGAAAGCTTCCGTCGGCGTTCGTCTGTACTTCCCGCCGCGGCGTGCCGCCCCCTTGAATGGCGACTTTGGCGGCCGGAATCGGCGTCTTGGCAGGATCGAGAACCGTCCCGGTGACCGTGTGACGTTCAGCCGCTGGAATTACGGTAGCCAGAATCAGGGCGGAAAGGACCAATCTTGCGGGCATCGCAGCCATCAGGAACGCAATCTCCTGGCCGTCTCTCAAGCCCTATAAATCAAGAAGATGCGCGGAGCGGGCAGCGAAGGTTGTGCGGATTGAGCGCAGCGTCCGTGCGGTTTTCTCACAGCCGCCGGGCATAAAACACCACTCGGAAGTGGTAGCCTTGTGGCGGTGATATCCGAAACAAATTAGTCCTAAAGTGTGGAGAGACCGCAGCCGATTACGGCACTATGTTGGAGACTTCATTCAGGAGCGGCGGGGGGACGCTTGCAGCCCCATCGCCGATTGCAACCGTGATGGAGATAGATCGCCACTCTGCCGCCTCCGGCCCTTCCGTCGGCCTCGGGATGTCCCCCGCGCCGGCTTACGGTCTCAACCTTGCCGATGCTCGTGCCCGCGCCGGCCTCTCGCTCGAGGCGATCGGCCGGACCACCAAGATTAAGCTGCACTTTCTGGAGGCCATAGAGAATGAAGCCTTCGGTGCGCTTCCGGAGGGGGTGTACGCGCTCCACCACATCCGCCACTATGCGCGGGCAGTCGGCCTGGACGAAGCTCCTATTATTGCCGCCTTCGAATCGTACCGGGAAGCCGCTCCCAGGCCGGAGCCGCCCCCCGAGCCGGCGACGAATCCGGTATGGCAGGCCTGCACCCGGTTCGTGGAGTCGCTCTTTTCCCCGCTCGGCACACGGTAGGCCCCCGGTTCGCGGCCGGCCGTCACAATGGCCCCTGACTTGCACCCCCTTGAGCGTGCGTACCGATGCCGAAACGCCCGATGGCTCGCGGACGCTCAATGCCGCTCCGGAAAGCGGCAGCAGCGATCCCCCCCGGCCCCCCTTGCGTCGCGAAAACCCCAAGCGGGAATCCACACAACCCGGACGGCGCGGACGGCGGAGCCTGCGGCTCGTCGAGGACCAGCCCTTCCCAATCAAAAGTCGCGTTTTGCACAAACAATGGGGAAAGGGAGTGGTGGAAGGTTACGATGGGCCGAAAATTCAGGTGGTCTTCGAACAGGTGGGTTCCAAGAAACTATCGCTCGAAGCCGTACAGAGGCTTGGGTTGCTGGAGCGGGCCGCCTGATGTCCCGGCGCCTACTTGGCCGGTCTTCCGCGTTCCAAGCATAGGGCAACCAGGTCCGAGACGTTTGCTTCGCCCACGCACATGACAGTATCCGCGGCGCCCCAATAGATCTTTACGGTTCCATCGGACTCCGGAACCGCGCCGCACGTGAAGACCACGTTGTGCACATATCCCGTGATTTCCCAGGGGTCCTCAGGTTGCAAAATCCATGACTCGCCCACACCGATAACGTTCGCGGGATTCCGTAGGTCATGAAGAGCAACCCCCAAACGATAGACCGATCCATCCATTGTCTGGAAAACTCCGTGATAGATGGAGAGCCATCCATGGCCGGTTTTGATCGGCGGCGCACCGGGACCGATCTTCATTTCGTCCCAGTGATATTGTTCAGGCTTCATGATGAGCTGGGACTCGCCCCAAAAGCGCAGATCTGGAGAGTAGGAAATCCAGATGGACCAGGGAGCGATTTCCGAATGAGGACGGTCAAGCCGGGCATAAAGCCCGTCAAACTTCTCCGGGAAAATCACCACGTTCCGATAATCCGCTTGCGTTATGAGGGAGACTTTTTCCACGCGATCGAAGTCCTTCGTCATAGCAAGCGCGATCCGCACGCCATTTCGCGAGTAGGCGCTGTATGTGATGACGTACTGCCCTTCCAGCGGGGTCACGCGTGGGTCCTCCACGCCGAACTCCTCATAGGCGGCAAAAGGGCCATCTCTCTCAGGAATCAGAAAGGGAGCCGGCGCGGCGGTGAAGTGGAATCCATCGGGACTGCGCGCCAACCCGATAATGGATCGTCCCGTGCGGAGATGGGAGCGGAAGAGCATGATGTACTCGTCCCCATGCTTCACTACCGCCGCGTTGTGAACAGTCTCCACCGGGTAGGGGATTTCCGCCTTGGTAAGGATCGGGTTGTGGCCATATCGTCTGACGATGTCCCTCTTCATGACTGTCTCTTCTTCTCCAGATCGAAAATAGTGGAGTAAACCCGCTCGTACGCCTCCACCATCGTCTCGATAGAAAAACACTGCCGGACGCGTTTGCGGCATTCGCCGCGATCGATTTCAGAAAGGCGTTCCAATGCCCGCGCCGCCTCATTGGCATTGTTGACCAGAAATCCGGTCTGCCCCTCTTTGACGACCTCGCGGCACGAGCCTAGATTCATGGCTATTACCGGCACGCCCGCGGCGTTGGCTTCTGCCAGGACAAGGCCGAATCGTTCCGGGATGGTGTTCAGGTGCAGCAGCGCCCGACCCCGGGCGAACAATTCGTTCTTGCCCTGCACGTCCACGGGTCCGATATAACGGATCTGTCGATCGTCAAGGTAGGGTTCCACCTGCTCCCGGAAGTACCGTTCATCCTGGATGATTCCCGCGATGAGCAGTGGCAGCCCGCTCATGCGGGCAACCTCGATCGCCAAATGGACGCCCTTGTCGCGGTGAATTCGCCCCAGAAAAATCAGGTCGTTACCGGCGGATTCCTGAAACGGGTACAACGCGAGGTCGATCCCGTTGTGCACTGTCGCCAGATAGTTCAGCCCGGGCGCGCGATCCGAGTCGCTGACGGAAACAAAATACCCGTCGCGGTACTTCCGATAGACCGGCATGATCTGGGGAGACGAGAATCCGTGGATGGTGGTGAGGACCGGCGTCTTGACCAGCCGAGTGTAGGACAGCGCCATGAAGTCGTAGTGGCTGTGGATCAGGTCGAAATCGGCAGCATGCTCGAACGTTTCGGAGATGTGAAGGTATTCGGCTACTTTGGGATCGATGGCGGAATCCTCTTCATATCCCTTTTCCACCACAGCATGCAGGTGAGCGCGGGTCAGAGAATCCCTGCTGGCGAACAATGTGACGTCCCAGCCCCGAGCTACGAGTCCTTCGGCGATGTTGCTCGCGACCGTTTCCCAGGCGCCGTATTGTCGCGGAGGAGTTCTCCAGGCCACCGGTGATAAGACCGCTACTCTTTTACGAGAAATCGGCATGCGGGGTTCAGCCGTCTTCGGAATGCATTGCAGCCAGAACCTCATCGAGCTGGACGGTAGCGAAACGCGTGGCCTGATCGGCCAGGCCATACGGGATGATCAGTTCGCCGTTATGGAGGAGGGCGCCACATGTATAGACGACGTTGGGCACGTAGCCCTCGCGCTCGCTTTGATCGGGTTTGAGCAAGGGCTCGCGAAGACGGCCGATAACCTTGCCGGGATCGTCGCGATCCAACAAGAACGCGCCAATGCAGTACTTTCGCATCGGGCCGACGCCATGGCTGAGCACCAGCCAGCCTGCATCGGTTTCAATGGGGGACCCACAGTTCCCAAGCTGGACCAATTCCCACGAAAACGCAGGTTTAAGGAGCACCTTCCGCTCATTCCAGAAGTGGACGTTGTCGGAAAACATGAGGGAGATGTTCTCATTGTCCTGGCGGGAGAGCATGGCATAGAGGCCATTGATTTTCCTGGGGAAGAGGGCCATGCCTTTGTTTTGCGCGGCCGGACCATTCAGGGTAATGAATCGAAATCGGAGGAAATCGGAGGTCTCCACCAGCTCCGGCATTACCACCTTGCCATCGTAGGCTGTGAAGGTTGCATAGTAGCTGTGAGTGCCGTCTTCATCCTGGAAACAAACGAACCGCGCGTCCTCGATGCCGTTGCGCTGCGAGGGCGTGGCTGGGAATAGTATGCGCTCACACAACCGCTGCTCCGGCTGGAACTGGACCTGGTAGTTGGACCGGGCCAGCATCCAAATCCCCTGTGCTTCGTCTTGATCTTTCTGCGTCATCCCATCCGGCAAGCGGAACTGTTCGGCTTGGAGACGGGCGCGAAGCTCTTCCAGCGCGAACGAGTTCCCGAGTTTGCTCATGACCCGGCGCGTAAATTCGCGAGTCAATCCAAGCTCAATGAGTTTCCGCGCGAACAGTTCCTTCTCATAAAGAGGGTTTGGGATTTGACAAGGCTCGGTGAGGAAGCCGGTGGGTGGGCATACCTCGATCCGACGATCGGGATGGATGACACCGGTTCGGAACGTGATGGAAGAAATGTGCCCTTCTCCGGTGGCGCGCAGGCTGAGAATGAACCGCAGGGAGCCAGTTGGCAGCCCGGTTTGATCGGGGTGCGGCACGATCGACGGATTGAACAGCGCAGCGGATTCCAAAGAATATTCGGCCAGAAAATAGGAGCCGATCAACAGCCGTCTTTGTTCGGAGAGTCCCTCATCCGTCAATAGCATCTCGCGGACTTGTTCAAAGCGTTCCAGAAAGCGGCGGCGGATGTGCTGGTGCCTCTGGGAGAACTCGGCGGAGATCTCGTTCAGGAGGACGCCGACCCGCTCCTCCGGAAGCGACATGATTCTGGCGACGATGCTGCCGACCCGTTGCGAATCTCCCGGACTGAACGGCCGTAGAAGCACGCGCGACTGATCGGGTCTGAGAATCGCTGAATCGCGGCTGACGTGAATTGGGTTGGTGTTCATGGGCAGGTTGTTTTAAGCGGAAAACCGGAAGTCTTCATTGGGCCCCGATAGCGATGGGTTCCTTAAAACTCGTCACCATGTTTTGCGCCAGGCGCATTTCCGCCAATGAAAGCAGAAAGGCCAAGGTGGATTCCGCTCCCTGATTCCCATTGACCCGATCCACGTGCAATCCATCGCGACAGCCGCCGCTCTCGGGCGAGTAGAGATCCAAGCCGAGATCGTTCCAGCCGATGAACCAGTCGAAGGCGCGTTGCGCCTGTTCGTACCACCAGAAGTCCGATGTGGTGCGATAGGCTTCGAGGCAAGCTGAGACCATGGCTTGTGCCTCGACGGGCTGCTGGTCAAAATTCGCGCGCGTGCCGCCATGATGGTAGAACCCGTTGCTGCCAATGGGCCGAAAGTGACCCTTCTCGGAGATTTGTAACTCGTTCAGCCAGCGTAATGCGCGCAAGCCTTGCTCAAAGGCCGCCGGTTGTCCGGTCGCGCGTCCGCTCAGAATCAAGGCATGGGCGAGCTTCGCATTATCGTAAGATAGTTCCTCTTCAAACCAGCACCAGCCCGGCTTGGCATTCCTTTCGAAAAGTTCCATGAGACGGCAAGTGAGTATCTCGCGGGTCTGGTTGACGAGGCTGTCACCCCTCAAGCGGCGCAGGTATTCGTGGATACCGATCAGGCAGAACGCCCAGGCTCGCGGCGACGTGAACTCCGTCATCCCCGGCAATGCCAGCGCGAAGAGTTGTCCAGTCATCATCTGGAAGCTCCGCAGGGGCGACCTGCCCACCCCGGCGCCCAGCGCCCAGAGTGCCCGGCCGTGACAGTCCTCGGACCCTTGTTCATCGAGCCAGCGGCGGTCAAAGCTCATGTGGTTGTGAAAGCGCTTCGTCTCGAAATTGAACGCGTGATGGAGAAACGCCGCGCACGTAGTAGCGACGCTCCGCACGCCTTCGGGGTCCCCTCCCAATTCACCCAGTTGCATCGCGAGAACGAACGCCCGCGCATTATCGTCGGTGCAATAGCCTTCGGAAAAATTGGGAACGCTGAAAACGGCGTGTTGAAAGACTCCCGTGGAATCAGTCATTCGGGAGAGATGACTCAACTTAAGCTCAGGCAGTTCGCGCGGCTTCCGGTCGAGTGTCTTGGTGGCGAGAGACTTTCGAGACCGCGCCGCTCCTTCCAGCCGCGACGACTCGAACGAACGCATGTACTGTTCTGCGACGTTGCTCCACACCATGTCGCGGCCAATCCGATAGGCGTTCTTACGCATGGCGTGCCGGCGCGTATCGTCGCGGAGCAAGCCAATCACCTCGCGTGCGATGGCCGCCGCATCCCCGAACGGCACCAACACGCCTCGGTCCTCCGCCAACAATTCCGCAGCGTGCCAATATGGCGTGGAAATCACCGCTTTGCCGGAGCCGAACGTGTAGGCTAGTGTGCCCGACGTGATCTGCGCTTCGTTGAGGTAAGGCGTGATGTATAGGTCCGCGGCGCCGATGAACTCCTTTAGGTTTTCAAGGTCCACGAACTGGTTATAGAAAATGACATTCTTCTCGATCCTGTTCTTTTTGGCGAGGATTTCGAGACTGAGCCGGTAGGCTTCGCCCTGCTCGCGCAGCTCGTTGGGATGCGTAGCGCCCAGGATAATGTAAACCACGTCGGGAAACTCCGCCAGAACATCGGGCAGTGCGTTGAGCACATATTCGATTCCCTTGTTCGGTGAAAGCAGGCCAAACGTGAGAAGCACGACTCGTCCTTCCACGCCGAACTGGTCCTTGAAATACGTCGGATCGACGAATCCTACATCGGGAATCCCATGCGCGATCAGATCGATTTTCGCCAATGGCGCTTCGTAGATGTCCTGCAACATCCGTCGCCCGCGCTCAGTCATGACCACGACCCGTGTCGAGAGGGAGATCAGCTCCTGCATGACGCGCCGTTGATCGGTTCTCGGCTCGCGCAAGACGGTATGAAGCGTCGTGACGACAGGCATCCTCAGTTCGCGCAGGAATGCCAGGATGTGGCCGCCGGCAGGCCCGCCGAAAATACCGAACTCGTGCTGCAAGCAGACCATGTCTACGTTGCTGATGTTGAGGAAGTCCGCGGCACGTAGATAGGACGGCAAGTCCTGCTCCTCAATCTCAAAGCGAACTACTTCCGGGTACTCGTAGCCGCCCTTGATGTCGTTCACCGACACTGAGAAACACTGGCTTTGGGGATGCGCGGCCGCGACGGCCGCCAGCAGGTCGGACGTGAACGTGGCGATACCGCATTTGCGCGGCAAATGGTCGCCGACGAAAGCGATTTTTCGAACTTTAGACGTTTCTTTCATGAAGCATTCCTTTGCGGCCGAGCGGGCCCCGCCCTGCTTCGATCAATCCGATTCTCCGGATTGCGCTGCGGGCGGGAAATGAAGCGGATCCCTCAGGTTTTGCAGCTCCCGGTAATAATAGATTGGGGAAGGTTGCTTTCCTCTGAACTTCAGCGCCTTCAGAAACTCGATTTCCTCCTCGGTGGCATCGCCGCTTAAGGACGCATCCTTTAGGAATTGCTCAAGCCCTGGTTCTACGGCGAAAGGCTGTTGAGGCTCCTGTTCGGCAAACTCTAGTCGCTTCAGGCTGGCAGCCGCAAGCCGGTGGTTTAGGACAACTTCCATGCCGAAGGTCCTAAGATCGATATCCCAGGAGTCGATCATCGGATCCAGGAAGGAGATGCAGTTTTCAACAGAGACGTTGAAGACGTCTGTGTCCAGGAACTCGAGAATGGCAACGCGCATTTGCTCGTAGCTGCGATGGCTGAGTTGGGCCATCAGGCGCAGCCATTCTTCGCTCCGCAATTCCTCTTTGGCAACTCCGTGGGCAACATCCAGGAGCTTTTGAGTGACCAGGCGTTCGAGTTCGCCGAACGGCTCCTTCTCAAAGATCCTGCGCAGTTCTTTTTGCCTGGCGGGATCGCATTTGCGCAGAATTAGCTCTCGACACTCTTTGAATAGAGGCTGCGGGGGCTCCGCCGCTTTTTTCCTCAATTCCTCCTTCCGCTGCAGGTCCGCCAGATTCGAAAGTTCACCGCTTGGGAGCCTCAGGACCCGGCCGATTTTCTCGTAGATGTCGGTGCGCCCAGGCGCGGGAGGGGCCTTCTTCCGGGCCAGCAGCTGTGAGATGTACGATTCGGTCACTTGAGCGGCAGCAGCGAGATCCTTCTGCTCAAGGCCAAGTTCCTTTAAACGGTGCCGAATCAATAGGGAAACATCCACTGGAGCGTCCTGTTTGCTTGTACTTAACTGTAATTGGTCAACCAGACAGTATTATTTTGCCACAAACGCCCTTGACAAGCAAGTGTACTTAACTGATAATAGTTAACGTCTGAGCGCTTCTGCCCACTCGCAGATCATCTGAACTAAGTCAGGAGATCTGATCCCGTTCCCTTAGGTCACCCCGACAACCGAGGAGGTTGCGATGTTCGATTCCCCCCAGAAGTCCACAGGGACCCAGTACACCATGACGGTCGCGTTGCTCATCCTGGCCTTCATCTTCAGTCCCGCCGTACTGATCGCGTCCCGCCCGGTTGGGTACGCTTCCATTTCGTTTGCCATCGCTTGCAGTTCGTTGTGTGCGGCCTTGGCCTGGGTCAATTGGAAAAAGTACTCGGAACTGACCATCCCTTCGATCGCGACTGAGTAGTTGCGATCAAGGGCTAGGAAAGCAGCGCGACGATGATTACGCGCAGATTTAAATGGAGGCTAGGAACATGAAGATTCGACCCTTATACGACCGCATCGTGGTGAAGCGGATCGAGGAACAGGAAACCACGCGGAACGGCATCGTCATCCCCGATTCCGCCAAGGAGAAACCGCAAGAGGGCGAGGTCATTGCCGTCGGCCATGGCAAGAGGCTCGAGGACGGCAACTTGGTTGCCCTCGACGTCAAAGTCGGCGACCGTGTCCTCTTTGGCAAGTACTCCGGCAGCGACACCAAGCTGGATGGCACTGAGTACATCATCATGCGCGAGGACGATGTCCTCGGCGTTCTGGATTCGGCTGCCCAGGCTAAGAAAGCTGGCTAATTCAAATTCGACTCACAAGGAAACCACCTATGGCAAAGCAGATTATTTATAGTGACGAGTCCCGTCAGGCGATCTTGCGCGGCGTCAACCAACTCGCGGAAGCAGTCAAAGTAACACTCGGCCCCAAGGGGCGAAATGTTGTTCTCGAAAAGAAGTTCGGCGGACCCTCGATCACCAAAGACGGTGTAACGGTGGCGAAGGAGATCGAGCTGAAAGATCCGCTCGAGAATATGGGCGCCCAGATGGTGCGCGAGGTCGCGTCGAAGACGTCTGACGTTGCCGGCGACGGCACCACCACGGCCACGATTCTGGCCCAGGCGATCTTCCGCGAGGGCGTCAAAGCGGTGACCGCGGGCGCGAACCCGATGGCCGTCAAGCGCGGCATCGATAAGGCGGTCGAAGTGGCCGTCGAGGAAATCAAGAAGCTCTCCAAGCCCGTCTCCGGCGACATGATCGCCCAGGTGGGCCGTATTTCCGCCAATAGCGATTCCACCATCGGCGACGTCATCGCCGAAGCGATGAAGAAGGTGGGCAAGGACGGCGTGATCACAGTCGAAGAATCCAAGACCATGACCACCGAGCTCGCGACCGTGGATGGCATGCAATTCGATCGCGGCTACCTTTCACCGTACTTTGTGACCGACCCCGAGCGCATGGAATGCGTTCTGGAAGATCCTTACATCCTGATCCACGAAAAGAAGATCAACAGCATGAAGGACGTGCTTCCGATTCTTGAGCAAATCGCTCGCGCGGGCAAGCCGTTACTGGTGATCTCCGAGGAAGTGGAGGGCGAAGCCTTGGCCACGCTCGTAGTCAACAAGCTCCGGGGAACGCTAAACGTCTGCGCGGTGAAGGCGCCGGGCTTTGGCGACCGCCGCAAGGCGATGCTGGAAGATATTTCGATCCTGACTGGCGGCAAGGCCATTATGGAAGAGACCGGCATCAAGCTCGAAGGCGTTCAGTTGGCCGATCTGGGCCGCGCCAAGCGCGTTACCGTGGACAAAGACAACACCACCATCATCGACGGCGCTGGAATCCAGAAGAACATCGAAGGCCGGATCAAGCAACTCCGGACCCAGGTCGAGGAGACCACCTCGGATTATGATCGCGAGAAATTGCAGGAGCGGCTGGCGAAGCTGGCCGGCGGCGTGGCGATCATCAAAGTAGGCGCCGCAACCGAGACCGAAATGAAGGAAAAGAAGGCGCGAGTGGAGGACGCTCTGCATGCCACACGCGCGGCGGTCGAGGAAGGCATCGTACCGGGCGGCGGCGTTTCGCTGCTACGAGCCTCCATCGCACTCGAGAAGCTGAAGCTCGAAGGCGACGAGCAATTCGGCGTCGCCATCGTGCGCCGCGCTTGCGAAGAGCCTATCCGCCAGATCGTGCTCAACGGCGGAACCGAGGGCGCCATCGTGGTCGAGAAGATCAAGACCCAGCACGATGCGAATTTCGGCTTCAACGCCGCGACCGGCGAGTATGAGGATCTGGTGAAAGCCGGTGTCATCGATCCCGCGAAAGTAACTCGCACGGCTCTGCAGAATGCCTCTTCCATAGCCTCTCTCATGCTTACGACTGAAGCCATGGTTTGCGGGGTTGTCGAGGAGTTGGAAGGCGAAGCCCGGCGGTATTGAATCTCCGGAAGGAGCGTAAAGATGCAGTTCATTCTCACAGGGTTCACTCACAATACAGGATTCCGCGTGTTCGCTTTTCAGGGCATTGCCGGGGATCGAACGCGGACGCCATTTACGGTTAGGACGGATCTTGCGCTCATTCGGAGATATGGCATTCGCATACAGGAGCTTCCGCTGTTGTGCCGGAGGCTCCTGGAGCAACGTGACGAAGGCGAGCAGGAGCGCACAATGACTTTCACCGAAGAGGGGATGCGTCTGCATGCGGACAACTGCGCAGCGGAACGAGATGCGGCGAAGAAACGGAAGCCAGCGCGCAGGCCTCCTCCCACCAGCCAGACCGGATCTGGTTGGAGAGTTCCACAGCGGTAGTGGATGTGCGGAAGGGTATGGATGAATAAAAGATTGGCAAAGCGGCACAAGCGTCAGGTTTCCCGCGCGAGAGAACAGGTAAGGCTTTCAGAGCCTGACGTGAGGACACCGGAACAGATTAAGGCCGCCCGGGCGGCAAGCCGCCCGGCTGGCGGCCGTGGCAGCAATGCCAATGTACAAAACTCCGCGCCGTCATTCAGAAATAGCCACGCCCGTGGGAGCGGGAGTGCGGCGAAAACCGACGTTTAGGGCATGCTCGTGATGAATGAGGCTCAGAAACCTGTGTTCTCCGTACGCTGTCCACATTGCAAATCTGTCGAGTTTAGAGGAGTGGGCGCCCGAAACGCTGTCGAGAGCGCTCTCCACTGGATTCTTCTGCCCTACCGGTGCTCTCTTTGCGGACGTCACTTTTTCCTGTTTCGATGGCGAGCTCCCGTCGAGGGGACCGCTTAAGATCGCGGGATATGCCCTGCGCCCGTGCCTGAGCCTCAGGCCGAAGGAAGGCCGCCCACGATCGGGACGTGGATAACCGTAACGGCCCGCTGCTGAAGTGCCTTCTTGAGGGCCGGAGCGATGTCTTCCGGGTGCGAGGCGACCACGCCTTGCGCCCCCAGCGACCCGGCCAGCCGGTCGAAGGCAATGGGGCCGAGCCCGCTGCTGATCGGTTCCCCGAACTGCCGAACATGGCCGGTCTGAGTAATCCCCCAGGCTTGATCGTCGGCGACGACAGCCACAAAGGGAAGATTCTGGCGCACGGCGCATTCAATTTCCGTAACGGTGAAGGTAAAAGCGCCATCGCCTGAGAGCAACACCACGGGCCGGTCCGGGAAGACCAGGCGGGCCGCCATCGCGCCGCCCAGCCCCCAGCCCACCACGCCGCTTCTGCCGCAAGTGAGCCAGTGTCCGGGATAACGGTCGCGGAAAAGCTGGTGAAACCACTGGCCGACACTGCCGCCATCCACGAGCACCGCGGCCTCGTCCGGCAAGACTTCTCGCATTGCGGAGACGATGTGCGATGCGTGAGTGCCTGCTTCGGCCTGCTTCGCCGCAGTGGCTTCTATCCCGCACCGAAAGCGCTCATTCCGCGCGCGCGCTTCTTCCAGCCATTCCGTATGCTGGCGCCGGCGCCGTTCCAAGAGCTGCCGCCATGCGCGGGTGACACGAAAGGTTCGCGCGCCCGACTGCAGGTAGCCCAGCCGGTAATCCGAAGCGCATCCGGCCAGCAGGATGCAGTCGGCGTCCTGTAAGAGGTCAGGACCGCCGGTGGCCGCGCCGATCACGCTCATGAAGGTTTCGAGGCGGCGGTCGATCGATCCCCGATCCCAGATCGGAGTCACCACGGGAATCGCGCACGCTTCGGAGAACTGCATCAGATCCGGACCGGTTTGGGCGTAGTATACGCCGCTTCCGGCGACAATCAGCGGGCGGGAAGATTCGGCCAGCGCATCTGCGATTTCGGCTGGATCGTCGTCCGTCTCAGCGGACGCGGCAGGCGGCACGGACCGGATCATCTGCTCCGCGGCGATCTCCGTGGTCTGAACGTCCATCGGAAACATGAGGTGTACCGGGCCGGGTTGCGGCGCGGTCGCGATTTGCAGGGCCTCATCGAGCATCTGGACCGTGCGCGCGGCATGGTCGATGGAGCGCGAATCCTTCACGACGGGCCTCGCAAGCGATACCTGGTCGAGGTCCTGGAAGTGCCCCAGCCCTGCCGTGCGCGTGGCCGCCGCTCCGCTGACCAGCAGCATGGGCGCGCCGTCGAACCAGGCGTTCACCACGCCGGTCAGAGCGTTAGCGACGGCCACGCCGCTCGAAACGGCGCACACGCCCGGACGGCGCGAGAGCCGTCCCGCCGCCTCCGCGATATAGGCCGCAGTCTGCTCGTTGCGCGTATCGACTATGCGCAGGCCGGCCTGTTTCGCGGCGTGAAACAGCGGGTCGAGGCCATGTCCGCACAGCCCTGCCATCCAGTCGATCCCGTGGCGCCGCAAGCGCCGGACGAAGTGATCGGCGGCGGTCATGGGGCGAGGTGGATGTGGCGAAGGAGAGTTTGATAGCGCGGGTCGGAGCGCAGACTGTCGAAAGTCGGATCGCCCACCACGCGCAGCAGCAGGGGGTCCATCTCTTCGCGGGCCCGCTCGAGCCATATGAACGCTTCGTCGTTCTCGCCCAGGTTGTGATGAATCTCGGCGATGCTGGTGGGGGAGACGTAACCGGAGCGCCCGGCGTCCCGCAATTCGGCGAGCAATTGGCGCGCCTCGTCCTGGCGGCCGGAGTAAGTGTAGGCCGTGCCGACGAGGCGGGAGCTGACCGAGCGGCTCGCGCCCAGGGCGGTCATCTTTCCCGCAGCCTCGATGGCCTCGGAGAACTTCCCCTGCTGAATGTGAACCATGCCGCCGACGTAGTAGGCGAACCAGTAACCCGGCTCCATGTCTGTCATCTTGCGGCAGACCGCGAGCGCTTCATCGTAGCGGCGGGCGGTATAGAGCAGCGATGCCAGTCCGAAATGCAGCAGCAGGGAGAGCGGGTCCACCAGCATGGCGCGCTTCACTTCTTCAATGCCCTCATCCAGCCGGCCCAGCGGGCGCAGGTAGTAGTAGGCCCGAACGAAAGCCACATGCGAGAAGCCCGGGTTCAGCTCGCGGGCGCGCCGCAGTTCGCGGCCGACTGTATCCCAGTCCCAGGAACAGACCTTCAGCTGCGCCATGGTGACGTGAGCCTCAGCGAGTGTGTCGTCCAATTCCAGCGCCCTGGAAACAGCGGCCGTCGCTTGAGGCAGTATGGACGAAGCCGGTTCCCAGCCGGCAAAGGCCACGGCCCAGAAGACCTCGGCGAGGCCCGAATGCGCCAAAGCGTAATTCGGATCGAGCGCGATGGCCTCCTCGAAGCAGCCGACGGCTTGTTTCAGCGCCTGGCCCGTGTACTTGAAGTATTGGTAGCGGCCCTTGAGGTAGAGATTGTAAGCTTCCAGGTTGTCCGCCCGCCGGACCTCCACCCGGGCATCCCGCAGCAGTTTGACGCGTAACGTGTCGACGATGGACTGCGAGATTTCGTCCTGAATGGCGAACACGTCGGTCATCTCCCGGTCGTAACGTTCCGACCAGAGGTGGAAGCCTCCTTCCACGTCCACGAGCTGCACATTGATCCGCAGCCGCTTCCCGCTCTTGCGGACACTGCCTTCGAGGACGCTCGAGACATTCAAAGTATGGCCGATGGTGCGGACATCCTGATCCTTGCCGCGCATGGCAAAGGCCGACGTGCGCGCCGTCACACGCAGGCCTTGGAGGCGCGACAGGGCGCTGATGATCTCCTCGGTGAGGCCGTCGCCGAAATACTCGTTGTCCTTGTCCGCGCTGAGGTTCGCGAAGGGCAGGACGGCGATGGAAGGAACAGAGAGCGCCGCGGCGAGCGGTGGCGCGGGCAAAGAGACGCTTCTCCGTGCGCCGGGCGCGCCCAATTCGTCGAGCGCCTGCCGGACTTCACCCATCTGCTGGAAGCGTTGCGCCGGGTCCTTGTGCAGACAGGCCCGGACGATCGGCTCCAGACCTTCGGGAGCGGCTGGGGCGTATCGGGCGATCGGCTCCGGCTCTTCACGGACGACCGCGAGCAGCGTGGCTACCATGGAGGGCCGCTCGAAAGCGCGAGAACCCGTCAGCATCTCGTAGAGCACGGCGCCATAAGAAAAGATGTCCGAACGGCGATCCACGGGCCGGCACTCCGCCTGTTCCGGCGACATATAGCAAAGCGTTCCGAGCAAAGTCCCGGCCACTGTATTGGGCGCGGCGGGATGAATGGAACGCGTGTTCTGAGGCTCTTCCATGGTCGAATCCGACGCCGATGACAGCTTGGCGAGACCGAAATCGAGCAACTTCGCGCGGCCGTCTTCGGTCACCATGACGTTGCCCGGCTTGAGGTCGCGATGGACAATGCCGTGTGCGTGCGCGGCGGCCAGCCCGTCCGCAATCTGGCGGGCGAGATCCAGCGCCTGGGCGACCGGAAGCGGTCCCGAGGCCAGCATCTCGTCCAGGGTCTTGCCCTGAACCAGCTCCATGCAGATGTAGTCCCCGCCTTCAAACGCCGAAATGTCGTAGACGGTGATGATGTTGGGGTGGTTGAGGGAGGACGCCGCCCTGGCCTCCTGCACGAACCGCAGCTTGTGCTCGGGTTTCAGGACGCGGTCGGCGGGCAGCACTTTGAGCGCGACATGCCGCTCCAGACGAGTGTCGAAGGCCTTGTAGACCACACCCATGCCGCCTTCGCCGAGTTTGTCCAATACCTCGTAATGTGCTATGGATGAGCCGGTCATTCCGCTGAATCTGCCTGAGTTTCGATGATAACGCAGCCGGCGCGTTTATCGCTTTGGGAGTGGCCTCCAAAGCAAACTGCCGGTGAGCCCGAGAAGCCCCCACGAAACTACGTCGTAAAACAGAACGCCCATGGAATAATCCCACGGCATGTGAAACCAGACGGGATCGCCGACCATGTGGAAGTTGGATCCCAATAAGCCCGCCAGAAATACGATCGCAAAGCTTCGGAGCCGTGATGCCGGATTCGCAACCCACAGCAGCAGAGCCGCGATGAGCGCGACGCTCAAGTCGTGAACAACACCCAGCAGCAGTTTGCGGGGACTCTGAGGGTCCACTCCCTCGCGCACGTAGCTCAGCCGAAAAAACGGACCCAGCCGGTGCTGCTCCAGAAAACGCTGGCTGGTTTCGGCCGTATCGCGCGGCCACGGCATAAAGTAGGTTCCGGTCTGAGTTTGGGAGCCGGTCAACGCTTGCGTTACCGCCGGCGCATCCGGCAGTTGGCGGAACACGCCTATCGGTCCGGCTAACAGACCCCAGAACACCATTCCCCAAACGACCATCGCAAGCGCGCCCACGAGCGTTATCCGAATCAGTGTGTGAAGCGGCGTTCTCATCGGCGTTTCTCCAGCTATGCAGTGCAGTTTAGCAGTCAGTAACGGGAAGAAAATGTGCCCTGGTTTCGGTGAGCAGGTGGGGCGGGTTTCAGCCCATAAGCGTTAACTTAACGCTTTGCGAATGTCAGTCGTGGGCGTTGCTCGGGGCAAAAGGGTGGTTTCCCGATAGCGCCGTGCCTTCAATCGCTATCTGTAAACGCTGGGACATATCGTTACTAATCTGGCGGTTCCCATCCGCGTCGGCCTCCCAAGGCGTTTCTCTAAGCTAGCCGTTTTCGACGCGCGCCTTTATATGCGAGTACGCCGTATTGATGAGCCTGCTTAGCGCTGCAGCGTTTGTGGCCGTTCCCGGTCTCACCTTCACATGGCGCATGAACTTGCCGGTACCTTGCAACAAGCGGGCCGGATCCGGCAGCGCTGCGCCGTGAAAGAACCCCACGTTTACGTGCGAAGTGAATACATTGACGTAGCCGAAGGGCGCATCTCCCAAACATGCAACCGGATAGCCGTCATGCAAAAGCTCCCGGACTTCGTCCCCGCATTTTCGCATCACCTCAAACCACTGATGCGCCATGGCTCCCAATTCACCTGCATGCTCTTTCATCCACGCATCGATGGCGGGATCCCGCTCGACACCGCCGTTGAATCGCAGCAATTGCGCTCTCATCGTCGTTCCAACTTTCTGCTTTCGAGATCTATGGTACGTTCGATCGGGAATTGCTCGCCGCAAGCTTCCTGCGGCCGTCAGCATGGTGGCCGACCAACGAAAGACCCTCTACGCTGGCGCCTTTGGCACGCGCGACAGTTCGGGAGTCCCGATGCGAGTCGACAGCATGTTCCGGATTGCGTCCATGACAAAGGCGATAACCACGGTCGCCGCGCTACAACTCGTAGATCAGGGCAAAGTGGATCTTGGGGAGCCCATCGCGAAGCACCTTCCGAAACTGGCTAACGTCGATGTTCTGGAGGGATTTGACACCAGCGGCAAGCCTTCCCTGCGTCCCGCAAGGACACAGATCACATTGCATCACTTGCTGACCCACACCTGCGGCTTCTGTTACAGCACGTGGGACGAACAGATGTTCCGGTATGCATCGCTGAAACTCGACAGCCGCCCAGATCGACGTCCATCACCATGGTTTATACCCATAGAACCGGATCCTTTGATGTTCGAGCCGGGTACGCGCTGGCAATACGGCCAAGGGGGTGGATTGGGCGGGGCGTTTAGTCGAGGCCCTTACCGGTGCCACGCTTGAGGATTACTTCCAGGAGAAGATCCTGAAGCCGCTGGGAATGAATGACACCAGTTACATTCTTCCCGGACTGATCGCAGCTCGTACCAAGTCTATGCCATGGTCGTTTTAACGAAAAACAACAGAGCAATTGGCGAGCGGTCGTTCTCGACCCGCAGACGTTCCGGGCGCGGGTCCGGGTGATGACAATGCGAGGCTGTTGTTTCCCTGCCGCATCGAAGTGCCTTTTCACCGGTCGGTCGGGACCGTCAGTTCGCTACTGCGGCGAGAGAGACGCCCGGGAGTTCGTAGCCTCCGTTAGCGACAAACCCGGCGAAGGCCTCGGCGAGCTGCGTCTTGAGCGCTGCGCGCTCACCATCCGACAACCCGCGGAGCACGATCGCGAATGGGCCGGCCGTGTCGCTTGCGTAGCTCACGTAATCGTCGAGGTCGCGGAAGGCAAAGCGCACAGATACCTCTTCGGTGCGCACAGCAGTGAAACCCGCCCCCGTGAGCAGAGCCCGCGTGCGCTCATCGCTCGCCATGCTGAACGGGTCCGGCGCACCGGGCTCCGGTGGCGGCATGTGGCCACGCTCGACAAGAACCCGCGCGAGGATCGTTATCCACAGGTTGCGCTCGGGGGCACTCCACACCGAGAGCGCAAGGCGTCCGCCAGGGCGCAGCACACGGCGGGTCTCCGATAGCGCCACGGCGGGGTCCGCCATCAGCATATATCCGAATCGGCAGAGCACGCTGTCGACCGATGCGGCGTCGAGCTCAATGCGCTCGGCGTCCATCACCCGATAGTCCACATTCCGGAGCCCGAGTGCGGCGCCACGGCGGCGGGCGACATCCACCATCTCCGGGGAGAAGTCAGTCGAGATCAGGCGGCCGTGCTCGCCGATCATCGCGGCCGCTTCGAATCCGGTGTCGCCCGCCCCGGCTGCAAGCTCGAGCACTGTGTCACCGGGTCCTGGTGCGAGCTTCCAGCGGCCTGACGGACGCGGTGCGCGCCCTGGCGGCCGCTAATGAGTTGTACCCCCGGAGAAGCCGCCGTCGATTTACCCGCGACGGACGCCGTAGGCGATTAGAGAAATCGCCAGGGACAGGAACTTCCACTCCCGGTGCGGAGACGGGGCGGATGCGCAGTTCAATTCAAACCTTCGAGAAAGATACGCATCTCGCGCAGGACGTCCGCTTCATTGGTTCGAAAGACATAGTGACCAGCGCCTGGGAGTTCAACCACACGTGAGTTCGCTACACCGGATCGAAATGCTTCCGCCATGAGTTTCCTCACCCGAGCTACGTCTGCTAGAACTTGTTCCGCGAGAGCCCGCCTCTCCGGGTCAGTAATTTCGGGAGATCCAGGCATCAGTTCCTGCCACGATCTCGAAACCGGGTAAAAGGCCAACGCAGGCACGCGTATGCGCCCATAGTCAGGTTTCTGCACTCCAGCTCTCACTTCGTGAGCAGGGTCGAATTCTCCTGCAACGGCTTTGGGCTGTCCGACGAACCCCATCTTTGCCGCTCGGTCCTGAATTTCCTTTGGCGATGAATATGTGCGGTCCCCAGCTGCGTCCAAATAGATCAGTCCCGCGATCCGATCCGAGTGCCGCGCACCAATCGTGCTCAATTCCTCACCTGCAACCGAGTGCCCGACCAAGACAGCCCGGTCGAGTTTCAGCGCTTCCAGCACCCGGAGTACATCATGCGCCAAACGTGCGGCCGTGTAGCCGAATCTTGGGACGCTTGAAGCGCCAAATCCACGTCGCGTGATGCCGTAAACGTAGTAGGCATCAGTGAGCTTCGGAGCGAACTGATCGTAAACATGGGCGGTTTCCCCGAGGCCTGCCAGTAGCACGACGGGGCGGCCTTTTCCTCCCCAATCCACAACTTCGAGGTGGACACCAGGCTCCACCTCAACAAATTGAATCCTAGGCCGTGGCCCTGGATTCTGCGCCAGCACCATGGCCGCTGCCAAGAACAGAGGCGATGCTGGGCAACCAAGCCGGTCGCTCACGATTTCTTTTGCCTCGGCAGAGAATAGTCTCAACCGATGCGATGATAGCCGATCGTCAAAAATTCTACAAACGCGGAGCCGTCGGCCGCTCGTGGATGATCATCCAGTTGATGCCGAACCGATCGCGCAGCTGACCGAAACGGGTGGCGAAGAACGTCTCCTGTATCGGCATGAAAACTTCGCCGCCGTCGGCCAGCGCCGAAAAGATGCGTTCCGCGTCGGCATCGGTCTCGACGTTCAGCGACAGATAGGCGCTCCGCATCGGTTGGGCATTCGGAATATCCGCCCCCATCAGCTCGGTACCGCCGATCGAGATGCGCGCGTGCAGGATGGCGTCCTTCAAGTCGGGATTGACTCTGCTCTGGTCCGGCGCCTGGCCGTGCGTCATTATAAAGCTGATCTTTCCGCCCAGATGGTTCTCATAGAAGCGGAACGCCTCGGCACATTTGCCAGAGAAATTTACATACGTGTGCATCTTCATCATGTTCATCTCTTGCTGCTGAATTCGATTGTCGTCGATCTTCTCTAGGTAGTCGAACGGGCCAGCCTGAAATCGACAGTGGTTTTGACGCTTTGCTTCATCTCGAGCGAAGCCATGTAATGCGCTCATCCGCCGTCTTGGCCCATCTTCAGGAGCTCCTATGTCTTCCGATCGACGCGAGTTCCTCGAGTGTGCCGCGGTGATTGCCGCGGGGTTGAGTATCGGCAGCCTCCCCGTGAGGCCGGCGGAGCGGCGCGTATCGATGCCGATATGGCACACGCGTGCGCTGATGGCTGCGTTTTAATTGAAGGTCCCGACCTTCAACGCCGGGATGGGCCTTGCCGCGCCCGTCCGAACTGTGCCACACCCAATCCAGGCAGCATGAACGTCTGGCGGACTCGGATACGCACCTGTATTTGCGCACGCTATGATTGCTCCCCAACAACCCCGCAGGGTTTACGATCCGGCCTGCGATGCCCCGATATCGGGATTCAGCCCGTGCACCGGTTTCCACCGGTGCACGGATAAAGGGGACTGAAGTCCCCTGGCAGGCTGAAGCCCAATGTCACTTAGTTTTTCCTGTCTTTCTGGTGGGGAAGTGGAAGCCGCGGCCCCAGACTTCTCTTGGATAGGATCGCCGTTTCCGACGTTTGGGTAGCGTGCAGAGCGCTGCGAGATCGAGCACTCGTTCGAACTCTCGATGATGTTCCTGCATCGTGCTTGCCGCCATCAAGCGAGGCCATGCACAGTTCACGACGTTCAACACTTGAGTGAAGCTGAGTTGCCGGGGATCGATACCACTGCGCCGCGCGGCCAGGCACATGACCGCACGCACCAAGTTGTAGGCGGAGACGGCGACCAGGAGTTCCTTTTCCATCGTGTCCACCGTTTGAGACGTCAGATGATGGAGGCGCACGGTACGTTTCAGCGAACGCAGGTCGGTTTCTATGTTCCACCGGCGGCCGTACAGTTTCACCACCTCTGCGGCGGACAGTTCCACGGTACTGAACAAATACAACCAACTTTTGGACTTGCCACGCCCGATCCGCCAGGCAATCAACCATCCGCTCACCGCCGCCTTGGGCGGCCAGCCCTGGTCCTTGTTTCCCTGCTTCTTCTTCCCGTCCCAACGGCTCGGCTTCCACACTACCGGGTAAGCACCGGCTTGCGAGAGACACCCTCCCAACTTCCGCGCCCGCACATCCGTCAGCCGCAACACCATTGGATGATCCGATTGTTGGGCGGCATGGGCCACAGAGAATATTCCGAAATTTCGGTCCCCCATCACCACCGCTCCCGACGGCAATGCCGCGATCGCCTGTTCTGCCAGAGCCTGTTCGCTTACCGCCTGGGGGCCGTTCAGTGGACCCCAGTAAGGACGCTGAGCCAGGCCGCTGCCCACGTCATGCAGCACCACGATTCGCAACAGGGGCCAGTGATTCGGTCCGTGTTGGTTGCCGCCCGGCGGGTAGGCACGCACCAAGTCCCGGCTGTGCTCCAACTGGAGCGAGGAGCCGTCCAGCAGGAAGACCGCCCGATCTAATCCGGGAAAGGGCTCACTGATCTGCTGCCGGAGCCGTTCGACAATCTCCTCGGTCACACGTTCGGCTACCAGTGTCGGCATTTTCTGCCGGGCTTGGCAATACCCGCCCGTCCGCGGCGAAATCTTCCTTTCCCGAACGCGCTTGCAGTTCGCGAGCAGGGGATCGGCAATCCCTTGCACCAGATGCTGTACGGTACTGGCCAAGGTGCCATTGGGCTGCAGCCGCTGCACGATCATCAACCAAAACACGACTGCCAGCGAGTAGATCCCACTGCGGGGCCGCTGGCCCGCTTGTAGCTGCAGATATTCCAGCACACCCGCCGGCGCCACTTGTTGGTAAAGACGGAAGACATCAAACAGGTCGGGGAAGGCCATAAGTCAAACATAAAGCAAAGCTTATGTTTCAGACACAAAAAACTAAGTGACATTGGGCTGAAGCCCGCCCCACTCGCTCTTGACGAACATACCATTCAGTTGGTATTTTTTTGACATGGCTCAAGAGCGCGCAGTCGCTACCCGGCAAAAGCTCATCCGCGCGGCGACGGAGTTGATCCGGAGAAAAGGCTACGCCGCCACCTCGATCGACCACGTCTGCGAGCAATCGGGCGTTACCAAGGGAGCCTTTTTCCATCATTTCAAAACGAAGGAAGATCTCGCGGAAGCTTGTCTGGCAGCGTGGGACTGCCAGGCGGCAGCCATGGAGGAGGCCGCCCCGTTTCAGGCGATCAGGAATCCCCGGAAGAAGGTTTTGGGCTACATGAAATTCTTCGCGGACGTATTCGACAATCCCAAGATCCTCAAGTCCTGCCTGGCGGGAACGACCGCTCAGGAGGTCGCCGATACGAACCCACCGCTGCGGGATGCTGCCAACGTATGCTTCCGGAATGCCGAGAAGCGGTTCCAGGCCCTGCTGGACGACGCCTGCGCGACCGCTCGCAAGCCGGTCGACACAGCCTCGTTGGCGAGGTTATGGATTGCCACTATGCAAGGCTCACTCATTCTCTCGAAGGCTTCAGAGGACGGGTCCGTGATTCGCAAGAATCTCGAACACGTGAAACAGTACATCGCCGGTTTCTTGCCGCAAGGCAGGACGCCGTCCAAACCATCACAACATTAAAAGGAGAACAGATCATGCAAATCGCCCAAGCACTCCTTGCGGAATTCGAGCAGGAGTCAATCGTCACCCGGAGATTTCTCGAGCGATTGCCCGAAGACAAGCTCACCTGGAAGCCACACGAAAGATCCATGTCCGCCGGACAACTCGCCCTTCACCTTGCGCTTGTGCCAGGTCAAGTGGTCGAGCTGGCTCGCCAGGATTCAGTCCCCGTTCCGGAATTCAATCAGCCCAACCCGCAGCCCGAGAGCGTGCGCGAAGTTCTGGAAGCCCTCGATCAGAGCGTTCGGACCGTAAAAGGCATTCTGCAGAATCTCGACGACGCGAGTATGCAGAAGACGTGGCGTGCCATGAAGGATGGTCAGGAAATTGTCGCTATGCCGCGGGCGGTGGTTCTCCGGAGTATCCTGCTCAATCACTGGTATCAACATCGGGGACAGTTTAGTGTCTACCTTCGGCTGTTGGGGCAGAAGGTTCCCGCCAGCTATGGGCCGAGCGCGGACGAACTGCCGGAATTCCTCCAGCAGAAGCAATCCGCCTGATGCCATACGACGAGCGATTGGCTGAGCGGGTTCGGAGCGCGCTCTCCGGATGGAAGGGCTTCGAGGAACGGCGCATGTTTGGCGGAATCGCCTTCCTGCTGAACGGGAACATGTGTTGCGGCGTGACCAAAGACCTGCTCGTGCTGCGGCTCGGCCCTCAGGGAGCCGAGCTTGCTTTACGAAGGAAGCACACCCGGGAAATGGACTTCACCGGCAAGCCAATGAAGGGCATGGTTTACGTCCAGCCGGAAGGCGTCCGCACCGAGGCAGGCTTGCAGGGCTGGCTGGAACAGGCCATGCAATTTGCTCAAGCCTTACCGGAAAAGTCGACCCTCGCATCGCGCAAGAATGCGTCTCACGCCCTCGCCAAAGACGTCCGGCGGCGTGAGAAAACTCAGGATTAGATAGGCCTCAGACGTGAAGTCGTAGAAGTAGCCGGGCTGGACCAGAACGGAGTCGCGCTCCAGCAGCTCGAGGGTCCATTCCTCCTCGCTGCGCGTCCGCGGCGCCTGCAGAACGCCATACCACCCGCCTTCAACGTCCAACAGCCGAAGGGCCGACTCCTTCGCCAATGACTCTTGCAGAACGTCGCGATTTTGCCGGACGCGCTTGCAAATGCCTTCGCGTACCGCCGCTCCCGCTTCGAGCAGCGCCGGCGCGGCGTGCTGAACCGGCGTGCCCACGGAAAGATAGGTGTCGGCGATCAGCTCCAGACGCTCCAGGGCTTGGGGGCGCAGCGGTTGCGGACCGGCCACTACCATCCAGCCCAGCTTCATCTGCGGCAGCCCACAGACTTTCGACAGGCCGCTGAGGCAGAATGCGGGCACTTCGTCGAGCGAGACCAGCGATGAGACGCGGTTCGCGTCCGGGCCGAAGGTATAGTCCGCGAAGACTTCATCCGATACAAGAGCGAGACCGTGCTCGCCGCAGAGGGAGGCAAGGCCGGCCAGCTCGGACTGTTTGAGGAACGAACCGGTCGGGTTGTTGGGGTTCACCAGCAGGATAGCGCGCGTGCGGGGCGTGATGAGGTCTTCGAGCACATCCACATCAAGCGACCATCGGCCGTGATAGGAAAGGGGGTACTGTACGGCGCGGACGCACTCGAGCGCCGCGAGAAACTCAAACAGCGGGTAAGAAGGGCGGGGAACCAGGATCTCGTCGTTCGGGTTGCAGAGGAGTTTGAAGAGCCAGGAGTAAGACTCGCTGGTGCTGGAAGTCAGCAGGATACGGTTCTCCGCGACTGCATAGCCGCGGGATGCGTAGTAATCGGCGATCCGGGCGCGCGCTTCGGGCAATCCGGCCGGCATGGGATCGTAGCGCAGGGAGCGGGCGTCGGAGAGCGCGCCAAGGATGACGCTCGCGGGATACTCGAAGCCGGCACGCGTGGGATTGGATTCGGTGAGATCCAGGAGGGGAACGCCGCTGCGGCGCAGGCTCTCCACAGTGGAGGATATACGGTTGGGCCGCAGCTCCCAGGGCGCGCGCGAGGAAAACATATTGAAACCAGTTTCCAGAGTAAGACATCCAACGAGCGGGACCTGGCCCTTTCTTATGAGGAGCGCTACGCTGCTGCTTGCCGGAGCCGTGGCTCTGGGAGCGGATGTACGGTACGCAAGAATCGGACAGCTGGAGGGCCGCGTCGAAGTAGAGGCCGATGCCCCCGATGGATGGCGGCAGGCGCTGAACAATGCGCCGGCTTCGGAAGGCTTCCGCATTCGAACCGGCCCCGACTCGCGCGTCGAGATTGAGCTGGACGAAGGCAGCGCCTTTCGCCTGGGCGGCGATGCACTCTGCGAGCTGTCCGATTACGCGCGCCTCTCGACCGGCCCGCGCATTACCCGCATCTCGCTCGACCGGGGAGTTGCCTGGTTCACGGGAGAAGCGGCCGCACGCGATTCGCTCGTGCTGGCCATGCCCGGCGCGCAGCTCACCATCCGTGAAGGCGCCCGCGTGCGGATAGAAGTCGCGGACGAGTTCACTTCCATGACGGTGATTGAAGGACGGGTCCAGTTTCTCTCCGTATCCGCCGAGCTGGAACTCTCCGAGGGGCAGATGGCGCGTGTGAATCCCGCCGAAAAGGAGCGCTTCTTTCTGCATCAGGAGACGATTTCGCACGAGGGCGACGATTGGAGCGAGTCGCGCGACCAGTGGCTGGCGCAATCGCACTCCTCGCGATACCTGCCGGCGCTGCGCTACGGGCTTTCGGATCTGGACCGCTATGGCGCATGGATTGAAACGGGTCAAGGTCCGATCTGGAAGCCGTCCGTTCCACCGGAGTGGACCCCTTTCGCGAAAGGCCGGTGGGTCTGGTATCGGCGGCTGGGCTACACCTGGATCGCCGCCGAGCCTTGGGGCTGGCTGCCTTATCACTATGGGCGATGGAACCGCTCGGGGCAGACCGGCTGGGTCTGGTCTCCGGGCCGAACAGCCGTTTTTAAGCCGGGCGAGGTTTTCTGGCTGCGGGGCCCGGGTCTGGTTGGGTGGGGACCGCTCGCGCCGGGTGAAGACTGGAACGCGCGCAACGTCCCATCGCTCTATTTGAGTGCCTATGTGACGTTCGCCAAATTCGCTCAGGACGATCGGGAGATCAATCCCGAGGGATTCGCGGGGCGGCCCAAAGATCCGCTTTCGGCAACGGTGTTCCAGGCCGCCTTGCCTTCGCCCGCGCTACCCGCATCCCGTTTGGAAGCCGTGCGCGCGCCCCTGCGTGTCCAGCCGGTGGAGCTTGCGGTGACGCAGCCGCAACCCGTCGTACGGCCGCCTTTGGAAGTGTTGCCCGCTCCGGAAATTCCGCCGCCCGTAGCCGACCTGCAACCGCAAGCTCCGCCGGTGATCGTTACGGTTCCCGTGCCCACTGCGCCGGTCGAAACGTATTACGTCACGCCAGTGTATACCGGAATCGTGGTGGTGAATCCTCCGCCCAAGCCGAAAAAGCCACGCCGACCGCCCGCTCCCGTCGTGCCGGCCAAACCTCCCGAGCCCCCGCCGCCCGCGGCGCAGCCAACCAATCGCGTTCCCCGTGGCGAGAACCGGACGCAGCGGGCTCAGCCCATACCGCAGCCGCCACCGCAAACGGAGCGTAACGAAGCGCCCATTCCGCGGTCCGAGCGGAACAGTCGCCGAGACCGGTAGTTTTTCTCCGCGTCTCGGCGTCTCGGCGGTGATCGGCTTTCAAAAAAGTCTGCCTATGGCGACTTCAAGCGGCTCACGACATCCGCCCCGCATTGTGAATAATGCCGAGCGTTCCACGAGTAGATCGTTTCCGCCTTGGCTTTTAAAGCGCAATGCGCGAGCATCGCATCATAGATCCCGCCTCCGACGATACCGCGAGTGGCGGACGCCGATAGGGCGTCGGCGTATTCGTCCCCGCTAAGAGCGATGATTGTGAGTCGCTCCCGGATGCTTCCGATGAACAGCATCGCTTGTTCTCCACTGATCCGGTGTTTGCCCGGCATTCGGGTCAGCGTAGAATAGACCTCGGCCAGGCTGTGAGCTCCGCAGCTGCCGCTTGTTCTGTCGAATTGGATAAAACGAGCCAGGCTGGCCTTGTGGTGCACATGATCGCCGTAGAAGACTGGCACCAGCACCGACGTATCAAAGAATGCCCTCATTCACCCTTGCCGAGGTTTGCCAGGTCGCGTTCCTTGCGGGTCTGTTGCAGTATTTCATCGGTGGCCGACGCGGGCAGGGGCTGCCCGGCGTGAAATACCCAAACCCCGTGCTCTTTCATCAGCGGACCCGTGCCGCGGACCGGACGAAGGGTGATCTGCTCCCCGGCACTCTCCATCTCGAGCGCATCGCCGGGCTCCAGTTGCAGTTCTTCCCGTAGCGGCTTCGGGATCACCACGCGACCTGCTTTGTCAATGATGAGACGGGTGTTCATGGCAAAATACTGTGGGTTGACCCATCAGTCAATACCATTATACGCTAGGCGGTTTGAGTTTCGAGGCGGGGAAGGCTGCTGCTTGTGCAAAAAAAACTAAAGTCCTTATGCAATAATCGGCCCCGGGCTTCCGTATAGCCAGATGGGACGATGCAGATGGCAACCGGAAGCCTGGCGATCAACAGTATCGCGAACCATGTGATTCCACCGCGCGGATTTCAGGATCTCTACCAGCAGCACGCGGAGGCTGTGTACCGAACGGCGCTCCGGGTGACAGGGAATCCCGCGGATGCCGAAGACGTTCTCCAGACCGTCTTCCTCCGCATTCTTGATCACCAGCTCGCCGTCAACCCGCTACGGTCCCCCGAACGATACCTCCGCCGCGCCGCGACCAATGCCTCCATCGATCTGCTGCGCAAGAAGAGCAGCCAGGCGGAGCGCCCGATGGAGGAGGGCCGCGAATTCCCGGCGCCGGAGACCAACCCGCTGCTGAAGGAACGTCTGCGGCGCGCTCTGTCGCGCCTGCCGCACGCCGACGCGGAGCTGTTCGTGCTGTGCTACCTGGAAGGGTTGACCTATGAAGAACTGGCTGAACAGTTCGACATGGAACGAGGCACAGTCGCCAGCCGGCTCTATCGCATTCGGGCGGTATTGCAAAAGGAAATCGAGAAATAAGAGGAGTCATCGTATGCCGGAAGACCGCTTCGACGAACTATTGCAGGAAATGCGCGAGGAGACGGCCACCGCCGAACAGGTGGTGGAGGCGAAAGACCGCGTGTGGCGAAAACTGGCCGGCCGGGCTGCCCCAGTCTGCCCGGAGTTCCGGCCGCAGCTCGACGATTACCTGGCCGGACGCCTGTCCGAGCCGCGCCGCCTGCTGCTGGAGGACCACCTGAGCCGATGCGCCGAGTGCCGGCGCGTGTTTGCGGAGGTGAAGGGCGAACGCAAAGTGGTTGCGATGCCGGGGAGCCGCCGCCGCCCCCTGCCGGTTTGGGCTAAATGGGCGGTGGCGGCAGGCGTGGCCGCGCTGGCTATATACTCCGGCCGCGATCGGATCGACTCGGCCCTGGCCCCCGGAGAACCGCGGGCGACGGTGGTCTCGGTTCAGGGCAATCTTTACCGCGTCCCGCAGGGAGTCTTGCACCAGGGGGCGGCGTTGTCCGAGGGAGAAACGGTGCGTACCGGACCCGGAGCCCGGGCGGTCCTCAAACTCATGGACGGCTCGCTGATGGAAATGAACGAGCGGACCGAGCTCGCGGTACATGCGGCCTGGAGCGGCCAGCGGGTGCGATTGGAGCGCGGCGACGTGATTGTTCAAGCGGCCAGGCAGCGCCGGGGGCATCTGCGAGTGGCCACGCGCGAGGCCGTGGTCGCAGTGAAGGGGACGATTTTCGCGGTTTCGAGCGGCTCCGCGGGTTCGCTCGTATCGGTGGTGGAAGGCCGGGTGGCGGTGTCGCAGCTTGGCGCGGAACGGGTGCTGCAGGCGGGCGGCCAGGCGGCGACGACTCAGGCGCTCGCCTCGGTGCCGGTGCGGGAAGCGGTCTCGTGGAGCGAGAACGCCGATAAGTATTACGCGCTTCTGGCGGAACTCATCAACATTGAGAAACAGGTAGCGGAGATGCCGGGTCCCGCACCACGCACGCAGGCCAGACTGCTGCGGTACCTGCCGGCCGGGAGTTTTATCTATGGCGCGATTCCGAACTTGAGCGGCACGATTCGGCACGCCGTGTGGCTGGTGGAGCAGCGCGCGAGGGAGAACGCCGCGCTCAATGAGTGGTGGACGTCGCCGGACGGGCAGAAGATGAAGAAACTTCTCGACAGCGCGCAGGTTGTAACTCCGCTGCTCGGCGAGGAGGTGGTGTTCGTGCTGGCGAAGCATCCCACCCAACTAGGCGACGAAGTGCCGATGATGCTGGCCGAAGTGCAGCCCGGCCGGCGCGCCGCGCTGCAACAGGGGCTGGACAAAATCGCGCAGGAGGACGGCCATCCGATCCACTACCGGCTCACGGACGAACTGCTCCTGATCTCGGATTCGGCCGCGAAGCTGGGCATCGCTCAGGGATTGCTGGGAAGCGGTGCGAACAGTTCCTTCGCGGCAGAGATCCAGAGGCGCTACGAGCGAGGCGCGGGCTGGATCCTGGGGCTCGATGTGCCCGCGCTGGCCGGCAAAATGGAAGCCATCGGACAGACGGATACGAACGAGGCGGCGAGGCTCTTGGGCGTCTCCCGCATGCGCCACCTCTTCTTTGAGCAGCAGTCGGCGCACGGCACGCGCGACAATGAAGCGACTCTCACGTTTCAAGGGGCGCGTACGGGCATCGCTTCCTGGCTGGCGACACCCGGTTCGGCGGGCTCGGCGGAGTATGTCCCGAGCGAGTCGGTCTTTGCGCTCTCCGCATCCACGCGCAATCCGCGGCAGGCCTTCGACGAGCTGCTCGGAATGCTCGGCCAGGGAGCGGGGGACCTCGCGGCGGACTTGCGCCAGTTCGAGGCGGAGACGGGAATCAACGTGGGCAACGATATCGCGGTCGCCCTGGGCGCGGATTTCACGTTGGCGGTGGAACGGCCTTCGATCCCGATTCCCGCGTGGTTCGGGGCGATCGAGGTCCTTCATCCGGCGCTCCTCGACAGCACCATCCGCCGGCTGGTGGATGCGGTCAATCGCAAGGCGGGCGAGCGGCTCATTTTGAGCGAGGAAACGGTGAACGGACGGATGTGGACGGCTTTGAGGGAGGCCGACAATCCGACCACGCTGTACTGGACCTATGATCGGGGCTACGTCGTCGCGAGCACGGACCGCGCGGCGGCGGCGCGCGCCATCGCGACGCGCGCGAACGGGACGCCGATGATCCATTCCGCGCGCTTCCGGGCGCAGCTGCCGGGGTCGGGTAGCGCTCACAACTCCGGGTTTATCTGGATCAACGTACAGGGAGCGCTGAGGGATTTGGCGGGGCTGATCCAGCATCCGTCGTTGAAGCTGCTGCTGGAGACCCGGGATCCGGCGCTGATCGTGCTCAACGGAGAAACGGAACGAATTCACGTGGCAAGTCGTACTCGTTTAACGAGCCTCATTCTGGACCTGATGGTCGTGTCCGGGCCCAAACCCGGCGCGGATGGAAAGAGAATGTAAATGCAACCGCTCCCTGACGGTCGCGGCTCGGTAAGCGCCTCTGAGCCGCGACCAGAGGGAGCGGTTGTCGATCGGCGAGATAAACTTCGATATGACGCCAGTTATCGAGCTGCAAGACCTGAGAGTGAAGCTGGGCCGGCGGGAGATCCTCCAAGGATTGTCCTGCCGCCTCGGCGTTTCCGGCAAGGGGAAGGCGATCGGCCTGCTTGGGCCGAACGGCGCGGGCAAATCTACGCTGATCCAGACTCTGCTCGGATTTCACCGGCCCTCGGCGGGCAGCGCGAGGATCCTGGGGCTGGACTGCCATGCGCAACCGCGCCAGGTGAAAGCACGGGTCGGGTACATGCCGGAGAACGAGGCGTTCATCGCGGAGCTGAGCGCGGTCGCGTTCCTCCGGGTGATGGGGGAACTCTCCGGGCTGCCGAGCGGCGTGGCGCTTGAAAAGGCCCACGAGGTTCTGTTCCACGTGGGCCTCGGCGAAGCCCGCTACCGTTCGCTGGGAACGTATTCGCTGGGGATGAAGCAGATGGCCAAGCTCGCCCAGGCGGTCATGCACGGGCCGGAGCTGGTGGTCCTCGACGAGCCGACCAATGGGCTCGACCCGGCGGCGCGCGCTCGCATGCTCAAGCTGATCCGGGAAATGAAGGACGATCACGGAATGAACGTCGTGCTGTGCTCCCACCTGCTCCGCGATGTCGAAGAGGTTTGCGACGAGGTGGTGATTATGAAGTCGGGGCGGATCGTGCATCATGCGGATCTGGAGGCGGAGCGGCGCTCCAATCGCCGTTTTGTTGAACTCGAGGTTACCGGAGACGACCGCGATTTCGCCGCCGCGCTGCGGGAGCAGGGCGTGGACGGTGTGAGTGAAGGCAACGGCAAGTGGCGCCTGGTGCTTCCGCCCGCCACCGAACTGGACGTGCTGTGGCGCGTGGTCGCCCGGCAGAATCTGGGCGTACACCGCATGACGCACCGCCGCGACTCGCTGGAAGAGATTTTCCTGAAGGCGGTGGGGCATCTGAAGCACACGCCCGGAGAGGCAGCAGCGGTGGAGCCGGAGGTCGCCAGCCATGGCCGTTTATAGGCGCGGATATCAGCGGTATCGGGGAGACTTGACCGGACGTTGGGCACGGTTGATGGTTCTGCCGCGCTTCGCGTGGAAACGGCTGCTGGAGCAAAGGCTGGTGGTGATCATCCTGGTCGCCGCCTTGTTCTGGCCGCTGGCCTGCGCCGCTTTCATCTACGTTTCCAATCACAGCGAGTTGTGGCCTGGCCTGGACCGCGATTTCGCGAAGATGCTGCAGATCGACGGGCAGTTCTTCGTGATCTTCATGAACATCCAGGCCGTGTTCGCAATCGTTCTCGCGGCTTTCGCCGGACCCAGCCTAATCGCCCCGGACCTGGCCAACGGCGCCTTGCCGCTGTACTTCAGCCGTCCATTGACTCGGTTGGACTACGTATTGGCGCGGATGCTGGTGCTGGTAGGCCTGTTATCGCCGGTTACGTGGGTGCCGGGCGTGCTGTTGTTTGCGATGCAATCCGGAATGGCCGGCGGGAGCTGGATAGTGGACAACTGGCGGCTCGGGGCGGGGGTTTTTCTCGGGTTTCTGCTGTGGATCGTGTTCGTCGGGCTGGTTGCGCTGGCCAGTTCGGCCTACGTCAAGTGGCGCATCGTAGCCGGAGCCCTGGTGCTCGCGTTCTTTTTTGTGACGGCGGGCGCGGCCGAGCTGATTAACGAGATCCTGCGGGTCGATTGGGGCCGGGCATTGAACCCGGGGCAGGCGATGAACCAGATCTGGCGGTCGATGCTCGGCGCGGAACCGATGCGCGGTCCGGAGACCGCTGAGTGCCTGATTGCGATAGCGGTCATGACGGGCATACTTCTTCTGGTGCTCGAGCGGAAGCTGCGCGCAGTGGAGGTGGTGTCGTGACGTCTCCGGAAATCGTCTTCGAGGAAGTGTCGAAGTTTTACGGCGACGTGCTCGGCGTAAACCGGGTGACGCTGCGCATCCCGCCCGGCATCACGAGCCTCGTAGGTCCCAACGGTTCGGGCAAGACGACCCTGATGAACCTGATGACCGGGCTCATTCACCCAGGTCGCGGCGCCATTACCGTGCGCGGCTTGTCGCCGCGCGATCCGGAGCGTCTGATGCGCATCACCGGCTACGCGACGCAGTACGACGCGGCACCGCGCGGGACCACCGGTTTCCAGTTCGTCTCGACCGGCCTGCTGCTCTATGGCTATTCGCAGACTGAAGCAGAGCGGCGGGCATGGAAGGCGCTGGAGCGCGTCAGCCTGACGGAGGCCGCGGATCGCAAGGTGGCCGCCTACTCGAAAGGCATGCGGCAGCGCGTCCGCCTGGCTCACGCCATCGCCCACGATCCCGAAGTGCTGGTGCTGGACGAGCCGCTGAACGGTTTGGATCCGCTGGTCCGCGCGGAGACCATCGCCCTGTTTCGGGAGTTCGCGGGGCAGGGCCGCCACGTGGTCCTTTCGAGCCATGTGCTGCAAGAGGTGGACGTCATCTCCGATCAGGTGATCCTCATCGCCAACGGCACGATCATCGCCGAAGGGCAGATCCGGAGCGTACGCGAGGAGATCCACGAGCATCCGAGCCAGTTCCTGATCCGCTGCCGGGACGCCTCGCGAATCGCGTCGCTGCTGTTTGAGGAAGACTACATCACCGAGATCAAGCTCAACCAAGACCGCCTCGGGCTGCTGGTCTGGACCCGCAGCCGCCAGGAATTCTCGCGCGCCCTGACGCGGATCGCGCTGGACGGCCACAGCATAGAGAGCGTCCTTGCGGGCGACGAGAACGTGGATGCCTTATACGAATACCTGATAGGGGGCGGACGGTGAACACCGCGACGCTGCGGCAAGTGTGGACGATCGCCAAACTGCAACTGCGGCGGGTGTTTTTCGCCAAGCGCTCGCTGTGGGTCTACCTGCTGGCGCTCTTCCCGAGCGTCATCTTCATCGGGCACGGCATCGACGCCACGTTGGACAAGAACCGGTGGGCCTCTCGCATCACCCCCGCGGCGGTGCTCGACTCCATCCAGACCGGGGAGACCGACGAAGCGGTTCTGGCGCGCGCAGGCACGCCGATCAACGATCGCCGATGGCGCCACCGGGAGGAAGACCGCGAGCACCGGTACCTGATGTACTACGACGGCAAGCGCCGCGTGAACCTGTCATTCGAGTCGGGCATCCTCCAGGGCAGGAGCGCCAGGACGCTGATCGACTTTGAGGAGGACCGGTTGGTATACGCGGGCGTCTTCCAGTACTTCTATCTGCGGCTTGCGATCTTCTTTGGATGCCTGGGCATCTTCATGAATCTGTTCCGCGGCGAGATGCTGGATAAGACGCTGCACTTCTGGTTCCTGGTTCCCGCGCGGCGGGAAGTGCTACTGGCGGGCAAGTACCTGGCCGGCCTGATCGCGGCGACGCTCATCTTCACCATCGGCGCGACGATCTGTTTTGGCGCAATGCTGTGGCCGCAGGACCCGGCGGAGGTGCAGGCGTACTGGCAGCAGAACGGGCCTTCGCATCTGTTCTGGTACGGAGCGGCGGCGGCTCTCGGCTGCGTCGGGTATGGCAGCGTGTTCCTGGCGGCGGGGCTGCTGCTGCGCAATCCGATCGTTCCGGCCGTCGTCCTGCTGTTGTGGGAGGGCATCAACGGCTTCCTTCCCGCGATGCTGCAGAAGCTGAGCGTTCTCTATTACGTGCAGTCGCTGTGCCCGGTTCCTCCACCGATGGACTCCGATGTTCCGGCGCTGATGCGGCTGCTGCTCGCCCCGGCGGAGCCCGCTTCGGCGGGGACGGCGATCCTGGGCTTGCTCGGCGTGACCGCGCTGGTTCTTTGGAGCGCATCGCGGGCGGTGCGCAAGCTCGAGATCAACTACGGCACGGATTGAAGCCGCAGTCAGGGCGGATGAGATAACTTTATCGGGGTTATGTTCGAGAAGAAGTCCGCGTTCGGTCGCCGCTTCGATAGCATTGAAGCCTCCAGGACGGTTCGAAGCATTGAGCGAGCGGCGGCTAACAAGGCATCTGCGGCCCGCTCGCGGCCCGCAGATGAACGCCGCTCCTTAGCCCACCAGGGCCGGAATGAGGCTAACTGGCGGTAGAATAGACATAGAGTTGGTCGTTCGGACAGATTCATCCGATCCAAACAGTTCCGCAGGCAGGATGAGGAACGGAGTGGCATATGAGCAGAGTGGAAAGCATCGAAAGCCAGATTCAGGAGCTTTCTTCTGAAGAGCTGGCAGCACTCCGCGAGTGGTTCGCAACGTTCGACTCCGAGGCGTGGGACCGTCAGTTTGAAGCCGATGTGAAGGCTGGTAAGCTTGACGCGCTCGCGCAGCGTGCGCTACAGGACCACCGAGCCGGGCGGTCTACGAAACTTTGAATCATTACGCGGCCCCCGACTTCTGGGCTTGCTATCAAGATCTTCCTGTTTCGGTCAGAGAGGCCGCGGACAAAGCGTTTGCTTTATTAAGAGCCGACCCCACGACATCCATCACTACATTTCAAAAAGGTTGGCGCGTTCTGGTCTGCACGGGTCGGTATGCGCCACCGTGCCGTAGGAATGCAGGTTCCGGATGGCGTGCTGTGGTTCTGGCTTGGCACGCACGCTGAGTACGACAAGATCGTCAGCTAACCAGCGATTCCGCAAACGTGATTTTTGACGGGCTAAAACGTCTGATCAAATGTGAAGTAAAATGTTCTATCTCGCCGAGTCCAGAATGTAGAATGTCCCAGAGGACGGAGCCCGAAGGCCCCGTCCATCCAGGTTAGCGGCGATGCCGCTGGCTCTCAGAAGATGAACTTCACGCCGAACCGCCCCGTGAAGCCGGTGTTGAACAGATCGGCCTGCCCAAAGCGCGGATCGTATGCGCCGCGTCCGCTGAGCTGGTCAGCGGTCTGGCTGAGAAGCGCCCGATAGTCGTAACCCTGAAACAGGTCGACATTGTGCAGGTCGATTGCCGATCCCGGCTGCGCACCGCCGGCGCCGCGGTTCAGCCACATGAAGACATTCCGGGCAGTCTTCTGGTTAAAGAGGTTGAGCGCGTTGAACTCGAAACGAACGCGCTTGACCTCTCCAAACTTCAGATCGTGGTAGAGAATGAGATCGGTCTGAGTGAGGAAGGGCGTACGGCCGAGGTCGCCGCGGCCTTCAGCGAAAACGGGGATTTGATTGGTGGTGTATACCTGCGTGGTGAGCGGGGTGCCGCTGCCAGCATAGAAGAAGAGACCGACACTGGTTGTGTTGGACGAACCAAAGTTGAACTCTTTGTTGCCGTACACCTTGAACACATGCGGCCGGTCCGTGGCCAAACGACCCTTCACATCCAGGTTCCCATGCGCATCGAAGAGGATCTCGTCGAGGTCCCAGGAGCGGTTGGCGTTCCCGCCCTGCCGAGCAACCGCGCCTCCGGATTGCTGGGCCGAGGAGGAGACGCGATTGGTGGATGGGCTGGTGATTTCGTCGGAGTTGGCGATGCCGGCGTAGTTGCCATAGAGGCGGCTGTAGACGTAGCTCACGTTGGCGAAGAAGCCGCGTGAGAAGCGGCGCGTGAAGACCAGTTCCATGGCATCGTACCTGCGAACCGGCTTGGGCATGGCAAACGATTCGGTCAAACCGGTGGTGGGCTGGATCGTCGCATCGCCTTCGCCCGGATTCGCGTAGATATAGACCTCGTCGCCCGCGGCGTTCAGGGCGCCGAGGTCTTCAATGGTCCGGCGAAGATTGGTATGGACATAGCTGGCGCGGAAGACCGATTGCGCTCCGATCTGGAACTCAGCTCCGGCATTCATGCTGTCCTGGCTCATCGGCTTGATGTTGGAGCCAACCAAATCGAAGGCCGGAACGCGGCGGTCGCGAACCGCGTTTGGATCGGCGCCCCACAGGTTTCGGCCCGGGGCGTTGGTTCCGCTCAGCGAGAATACGTCCGTGGTATCCAGCGCGCGATATTGGATCTTCCATACCTGGCCGCCGAAGGTTCCTCGCGAGAGTTCGTACTTCACCCAATCGTAGTAGCGCCCCCACCCGCCAAACAGCTTCACTTTGCCGTCGCCAAACAGATCGAAGCTGGCGCCCAGGCGCGGGGCGATCTTGTCCTGGAAGCCGAAAGAAAATGCGTTGTCCCGGACGTCGCGGCGGAAGGTGGGAACATTCTCGTTCTCAACACGCAGACCCAGCGAAAGACTCAACCTCGGAAGCACCCGCCACTGATCCTGCAAGAACAGGTTGTGCATGGTGCCGCCGGTGACGCCGCGCGTGCCAAAGTCGTTGACTTCATAGTAGCCGTATTGTCCGCGCTGCCCCGCGCCAAGTGGAGTGGTCAACGCGCTGTTCCAGAAGACGCGCACGTAGCCGCCACCCGGATAGGTCTCATCGACCTTGTTGACCGTCTTGCTGTAGCCCCACCCTCCTTTGATATTGTGCTGGCCCCAGAAGTTGAGAAACTTGCTGGCGTCCGTCTGTACGAAGGTTCTCGTGACCAGATCGTGGTACGCGTTCTGCAGCCGCGGGGTGTTGTTGAACCCGGTAGCCTGCCGTAAGGCCGCAGGTATCTCGAAGGGCAGATCCACGGCGGAGGCGGAATACTCCACCGCGCTGAAGGCCGGAATACCGGTGGTCTTGTAGTTATCCCAAAAGCGGCCGCCGCGCACCGTGAGCAGGGTGCTGTTCGACAAGGTAAAGTCGACCTGGCCCGTATAGCTGCTCTGCGGCGAGAAGTAGCCGATGTTCTTCCGAATTGCGCTCGCCGCGAGCGACTGAGTGAGGGTGTTCCCGTCGGCGTCGAAGCTGGGCAGCGATCCTTTGGACTTGGTGGGCGACCACAGCCAGGAGAAGTTGGCTCTGATGCGCTGTACCGGATCCCAGGAGAGCTTGTTGAACATCTGATGGTAGGTTTGATCGCGCCGGAACGTATCGCGCGCGCCATCGGAGAAGATGTACGGAATTTCCGTATCGCGCCACCGCGGCGAGAGCGCGGAGAAGAAGTAGAGTTGATTCTTGATGAGGTAGCCGCCCAGGGATCCGCCAATCTCGTGACTGGAGTCGGGATGCTTATAGTCCTGCACGTACCGGATATCTTTCTCGGTTCGAGGATCGATGAGCAAGCGCTTCTCCGGGCCGCTGTTGAGCGCACTCCCGGAATAGTAGTAGTGCAGGTCGCCATGGAACTCGTTGCCGCCCGATTTCGTGACCGCGCTGACCACCCCTCCCAGCGCGCCGCCATACTCGGCGTCGATGCCGGTCGTCTTGATTTGAACTTCCTGCAGGATCTCGAATACCGCGCTTTGCCGGGACTTCCCGTTGACGAGGCTGGTAGTCGAAACGCCGTCGATATTAAACTGGTTCTCCGCGCCGCTGGCGCCGTTCACCTGGAAACCGCCTTCTATGTCGCCGGCGTTCACCGACGGGGTCGTCAGTACGAGGCTCTGGAAGGAGCGGCCCTTCGGCAAACGGTCGATCTCCTCGGCCGTAACGTTGTTCGCAATTGTGGTGCGAGACAGATCGATCAGGGGCGAAGCCGAGGTCACCTCCACCGTTTGCTGTACCGCCCCGACCCGCAGGGTCGCGTCGACCCGCAGCGTCTTTCCAACCATCATGTTCACGTCCGTTACTTCGTGCGGGCCGAATCCGGTCTGCTCAAAACGCACCGCATAACGCCCGGGGGGCAATGCGCGCGCGAAGAAGGTTCCGGCCGCATCGGTCTTGATCGAAAACGCGCGGTCCGTCGCAAGGTTCGTCACTGTAACCGTTACGTTCGGCATCGGGCTCTTGCTCTCGTCCTGAACCACGCCTGTCAGCGTGCCGGTCGTTTCCTGAGCGGCCAGCGGGATAACCGCTGCCAGAAAGCAGGCCGCAAGCCAGGTTGTTCCTTTGTTGATCGCAAATCTCATTGTTGTTTCCTCCCGGGGGCGTGTTGTAAAACACAGGTGTTTTGCATAACCTTTCGGCGCTATGACCGCTTAGTCCGTGGTTGTTAACACTTGTAAACTGTCACAGCATTTTCACGTCCTAACCCGTCATATTCGGGAAATCTGCCATCGAGTCATAGCGTTATGCCGAGGATGAAGAGTGCTATGAATCGACAAAATGTATGAAACTTGGAAATTCTCGTACTAAAACCCATAGCCATGTGGTGATGAATTGCTGTTTTCCGTGCGGTAAATCACGCGTTTTGTTCTGTGAATGGAGGAATAAAATCCTGTGCGAGTTGAACCGACCACGACATCCATTGGCACGCACGCTGAGTACGACAAGGTCGTGGGACCGTCAGTTTGAAGCCGATGTGAAGCTTGATGCGCTCGCGCAGCGCTAATTCCACTTCCAGCCGAATTCGATCATCCGCCCGGCTCTCACGCTATAATCCGATTAGCGGCAAACCTCTGAGTACGGCCAGGGTCTCGTCACGCCCTAAATCCAGGAACTAAATTAGTGTTTCATCTGATCGAAGAGCGAATTCAATATGTGTTTCGGGAGGCCATCGAGGCTCGTTTCGGGATCGATCAGCCGGTCACGCTCGAGCAGCCGAAGCAGAGCGAATACGGCGAGATCGCCGTTCCAGCGGCCTTCGCCCTGGCTCGCGCTCTGAAGCGGGCGCCGAAGCAGATCGCCGCCGAACTGGTGGAAGCCGTAGGCCCGGTTGACGGCATCGCCGCCATGGAGATTGCCGGCAACGGCTACATCAATATCCGGATCGACCGGGCCTCCTACACGTCCGGTTTGCTGATCCCCGAGCCTCCGCCCGTAGCGCTGAGCGGCGAAAAGATAGTCGTCGAGCACACCAATATCAACCCCAACAAGGCCGCGCACATCGGGCACTTGCGCAACGCGGTGCTGGGCGACACATTCGTGCGCATGCTGCGCGCTCTGGGACGCCGCGTCGAGGCGCAGAACTATATCGACAATACGGGCGTTCAGGTGGCCGATGTCGTGGCGGGATTTCACTTCCTCGAGAACAAGACGCCTGCCGCGATCGCCGCAATCGTTAAAGATCCCGCCGTTCGTTTCGATTACCTGTGCTGGGACCTCTATGCGCGCATCTCGGCGTATTACAAGGAGTCGCCGGAAGCCCTGGAGTGGCGAGCCGCAACGCTGCACGCCATTGAGGCCGACGAAGGCGAGCTGGCCGAGATGGCACATCTGGTGGCCGATGCGATCGTTCAAGCGCACTTGAAGACTATGTTGCGCCTGGACGTCGAATACGATGTCCTGCCGCGCGAGAGCGAAATTCTGCACCTGAAGTTCTGGGCGTCGGCCTTCGATCTGCTTCGAGGGCGAGGTGCCATCCATTTGGAGACGCAGGGCAAGAACAGCGGCTGCTGGGTGATGCCCGCCGCGGCGTTCTCGGACGATTCCGAAGACAACAAGGTGATCGTGCGATCCAACGGCACGGTGACGTACGTGGGCAAAGACATTGCCTATCAGCTTTGGAAGTTCGGACTTCTGGGCAAGGATTTTTATTACCGTCCGCTGATGCGGTACGAGGACCGTCGCGAGTTGTGGGTGACCACATCGGAGCCGCAGGCCGGCAAAGCGCCCTCGTTCGGACACGCGACATGGGTCTACAACGTGATTGACGCGCGGCAGTCGTATCTTCAGGACGTGGTGGTCGCGGGTTTGCGCGCGCTCGGATTTGAGGAGCAGGCCAGCCGCTCCATCCACTTCTCCTACGAGATGGTGGCGCTCTCGCCCGGCTGCTGCGTCGAACTCGGGATTCCGCTTTCGGAAGAAGACCGCCGCCGGCCCTACGTCGAAGTTTCCGGCCGCAAGGGGCTCGGCGTGAAGGCCGACGACCTGATGGATGCGCTGATTGAGAAGGCGCTCGCGGAGGTGGATGCGCGCCACGCGGACGAGCCGGTTACGGTCCGGCAGTGCGTAGCCGAACAGATTGCCATCGGCGCGCTGCGCTACTTTCTGCTGAAGTTTACGCGCAATTCGGTGATCGCTTTCGATTTTCAGGAGGCGCTCAGTTTCGAGGGCGAGACCGGACCTTATGTGCAGTACGCCGCCGTTCGCGCACGCAACATCTTGCGCAAGCTGGCGGAAAAGGGCGAAGCGCTGCCCGATTTCCGCAAAGAACTGACCCTCGAAGTTCTGGAACGGCAGCTTGCGGCGGAAGACTTCTGGCAAATTCTGCTGGCGGCTTCGAAGAGCGACGCAACGCTTTCCCGTGCCGTGGCTTCCGGGGAACCCGCGCACGTGGCCCGGTTCGCGTTCCAGCTAGCTCAGGAGTTCAACAATTTCTATCACCGGCACCATATCTTGAATGAAGAGGTGCGTGAGAAAAAGGTCTTTCTTCTCTGGATGACGGAATTTTTCCGCTCGCAACTGGAGCGGACGCTTTCCATCCTGGGAATCACCGTTCCGGAGTACATGTAAAATTTGAATAACATGGCAAAATCCAACAGTTTCGGCGCAGAGTCCGATCTGCGTATAGGCGGGGCCACCTATCGAATCTATCGCCTGTCGGCTCTCGATCGGGCCGGTCTCCCGGACGTTTCCCGGCTGCCGGTCTCCATACGAATCCTGCTCGAGAATCTGCTGCGTCATGAAGATGGGCGGCGGGTGAGTCCGGCGGACATCGAATACGTCGCGAACGCCGCGCGAGGGAACAGCAAGGAGATCAACTTCATGCCGGCCCGCGTGCTCTTGCAGGACTTCACAGGCGTTCCCGCGGCTGTGGATCTGGCGGCCATGCGCGACGCGCTGGGCGAACTGGGCGCCGACCCGGCGCGAGCCAATCCTCTGCTGCCCGCCGAACTGGTGATCGACCATTCCGTGCAGGTGGACTCCTACGGAACGCAGCAGGCGTTCGCCGAGAACGCTCTTCTCGAGTATCAGCGCAACCGCGAGCGCTATGCCTTCCTGCGATGGTCCCAGACCGCCTTCCGCAATTTCCGGGTTGTGCCGCCGGATACCGGCATCGTCCACCAGGTGAATTTGGAGTACCTCGCCCAGGTGGTTTTTCGCAGGGAGGCGGACGGCGCCACGTTCGCTTATCCCGACACACTCGTGGGCACGGATTCGCACACCACGATGATCAACGGCTTGGGCGTGGTTGGCTGGGGCGTGGGCGGCATCGAAGCCGAGGCGTGCATGCTAGGCCAGCCCATCTCGATGCTGCTGCCGGATGTGGTGGGATTCAAACTGCACGGCCGCCTGCGGGAAGGCGCCACCGCCACCGATCTCGTGCTGACTGTGACCCAGATGCTGCGGAAGAAGGGCGTGGTTGGCAAGTTTGTGGAGTTTTACGGCGCGGGCGTCGGGAAGCTGGCCTTGGCCGACCGCGCCACGGTGGCCAACATGGCTCCGGAGTATGGGGCCACCATCGGTTTCTTCCCGGTGGACGAGGAGACGCTGAAGTACCTTGGGTTCACCAATCGGGACCCGGCGCTGGTGGATCTGGTGGAGGCGTATCACAAGGAACAAGGCATGTTCCGGACGGACCAGACGCCCGACCCGATCTTCTCGGACGCCTTGGAACTGGATCTCTCCACGGTTGTTCCCTCCCTGGCCGGCCCGAAGCGGCCGCAGGATCGTGTGAATTTGCCGGACGTTCGGAGCAATTTCGTGGCGGCCTTCGGGCGCCCGGAAATTAAGTGCGCCACGGTGCGCATGAACGGCGAGGACCACACGCTGAACAACGGCGCAGTGGTGATCGCGGCCATTACGAGCTGCACCAACACCTCGAATCCCTCGGTAATGATGGGCGCTGGCCTGCTGGCGAAGAAGGCGGTCGAGCGCGGGTTGAACGTGCAGCCGTGGGTGAAGACGAGCCTGGCGCCGGGATCGAAAGTAGTCACCGACTACTACGCCGATTCGGGCCTCATCAAGTACCTGGAGGCTCTCAACTTCCATCTGGTGGGTTATGGCTGCACCACGTGCATTGGCAATAGCGGCCCGCTGCCCGAGCCGGTCGCCCAAGCGGTAGCCAAGAACGACCTCACCGTCGCCGCCGTTCTAAGCGGCAATCGCAATTTCGAAGGGCGCATCAACTCACAGGTAAAGGCGAACTATCTGGCTTCGCCGCCGCTGGTGGTGGCATATGCACTGGCCGGTACGATCGATATCGATATGGAGACCGAGCCATTGGGGATCGGGCGCGACGGGCAGCCGGTGTACCTGCGCGATATCTGGCCGTCGAGTGAGGAAATTGAAGAGGCAGTGCGGCGCCACCAGAAGCCGGAGATGTTCCGGAATCAGTACAGCCGGGCATTCGAGGGCGACGAAAATTGGAAGGGCATGCCGATTCCGGCCGGCGACCGCTACGCCTGGAGCGCCAAATCGACCTACATCAAGAAGCCGCCATACTTCGACCAGATGGTGGACCCGCAGCGCGCGTTCTCCGATCTCGCCGGATTACGTGCTCTCGCGGTGTTAGGAGACTCCGTCACCACGGACCACATCTCGCCCGCCGGTTCGATTCCCGTGGACAGCCCTGCCGGAAAGTATCTGATCGGCGAAGGCGTACACCCGAGGGATTTCAACTCATACGGCTCCCGGCGCGGCAATCATGAGGTGATGGTGCGGGGGACGCTGGCCAACATCCGGTTGCGCAATCAGCTTGCGCCGGGGACGGAGGGCGGCTGGACGGTCCACGAGCCGGGCGGCAAGCAGATGACCATCTACGATGCCTCCATGAAGTATCAGGCGGAAGGCGTTCCGCTGCTGATCATCGCGGGCAAGGAGTACGGCTCGGGATCGTCGCGCGACTGGGCCGCAAAGGGCGTGCTGCTGCTCGGCGTCAAGGCGGTGCTCGCGGAATCTTACGAGCGCATCCACCGCACGAATCTGGTGGGCATGGGGGTGCTGCCGCTTCAGTTCCTGTCGGGCGAGAATCTTCAATCCCTGGGCCTTACCGGCAAGGAGATTTTCCGCGTGGAGGGCATCGCCGCCGCTCTGGAACGGAACGGCAAGCCGGAGGCCAATGTTTTCGCGGTGGGACTGGATGGCGCCGAAAAGCAGTTCCGCGCCGTGGTCCGCGTGGACACGCCCCAGGAGGTTGAGTACTTCCGCCACGGGGGAATTCTGCCGTACGTGTTGCGGCAGCTTGCCGGTTCCGCGGCTGGAGCCTGATTTATGCGGCAAGTCCTGTTATGATCGTTTTGCCGTATTTTTTTGGAGGATAACCGAGCGCATGTCCGATCGGGGCATTCTATTTCTGTTTAGCATCGTAGTAATTCTCGTGTCTCTCGCAGTGACGGGGTGGCAGGTGGCGACGGGGAACGTCGGGTCGTTCGACGGCCTCTTCCTGACGCTGACCTGTTTGCTTGTGGCTTTGGCCTTTGGGCTCTACCTGGTTTTCCTTATCCGGCGCACGCTGGAAGAGGTAAAGGGCCCGCCTCCCGCGACGGGCAAGGCCGGCGGCGCCGCGCAGCAGAAGTCCTCACTGGTGGGCGCCGCGAAGAACGAGTGATTTTCGAACCGCGCTAAACCGCGATTGTCGCTGTAGTTACACCAGAACGGTGAAGGCCGCTTCGGTTCGGCTCACCGGCCGGTAGAGCGTGTCGCGCTCCACCGGCTCGCGGCCCGCTTTGCGGATGAGTTGGAGCAGCTCGGCGCGGCGCAGGCTCTGGCTGGTGGTCGCGCCCGCGTCGTGGTAAATCTTTTCTTCCACCACGGTCCCGTCGATGTCGTCCGCGCCGAAACGTTGCGCGATCTGCGCGATCTTCGGCGTCATCATGATCCAGTAAGCCTTGATGTGCGGAATGTTGTCCAGCATCAGTCGCGACACCGCGATGTTCTTGATGTCCATGAACCCCGTGGTTTTGAGAATGTGCGCCAGGGGCGTGTTATCGGGGTGAAAGGCCAGGGGGATGAAGGTCATGAAGCCGCCCGTATCGTCCTGCAGTTCGCGCAGCTTCAGAAGATGGTCCACGCGGTCCTCTTCGTTCTCGATGTGCCCGTAGAGCATGGTGCAGTTCGAGTGCAGACCGAGCCGATGGGCGACGCGCGCGGTCTCGATCCACTCCTCGCCGGTGATTTTGTGATCGCAGATGATGCGGCGCACCCGGTCGTGGAAGATTTCGGCGCCGCCGCCGGGCAGGGAATCGACGCCCGCGTCCTTCAGGCGCTCCAATGTTTCCCGAACGGAGATCTTCGCGCGCGCCGCGAGGTAGCCGACCTCCACCATGGTGAAGGCCTTCAGGTGTACGGCCGGGAAGCGCTGCTTGAGGCCGCGCAGCATATCGCAATACCACTCGAGCGTCAACTCGGGATGTAAGCCGCCGACGATGTGAAACTCGGTAATCGCCTCGCTCCAGCCTTCGCCGGCCCTTTGCCACACTTCTTCGTGCGACATGGTGTACGCCTTGGGGTCTTTCGCCTTTTTGCCGAATGCGCACAGCCGGCAACTGGCCACGCAGACATCGGTGGGATTGATATGGCGATTCACATTGAAGTAAGTGAGCGAGCCGTGCAGGCGCTCGCGCACCAGGTTGGCCATGTAGCCGAGAGCGAGAATGTCGTGGCTGCGGTACAGCGCCAGGCCGTCCTCGTAAGTAAGCCGCGCGTCCGCCTGAACCTTCTCCAGAATGGGCTTCAGCCGTGCGTCTTCAATGTGAACTTGCATGTCAGGAAAGCAGGACATCCGCTGCCCAGAATAAAAAGAATAACATGCTGACATACCCGTTCATGGTGAAGAAGGCCGCGTTCACCCGCGAGAAATCGTCGGCGCGAACCAGGCTGTGCTCATAGATCAGAAGCGCCGCCACAACGCCGATGCCCGCCACGCTGAGCGAGCCTAAGTCGAGCGAGCGCACCAGCACGAACAGCGCCGCCACCATGGCGGCATGAAACAGCTTGGAGACCAGGAGCGCTCCGCGCAATCCAAGCGCTTTGGGGATGCTGAAGAGCCCTTCGTGCGAGTCGAATTCGTAGTCCTGGCAGGCATAGATGATGTCGAATCCGGCGGTCCAGAAGGTAACCGCCGCCGTGAGCCAGAGGATGCGGGGATCGAGCGAGCCGGTAATGGCGATCCACGCCGCCGCGGGTGCAATGCCGAGCGCGAGGCCCAGCACCAGGTGGGAGAGGGCCGTGAAGCGTTTGGTGTAGGAGTAGCAGAAGACGATCGCCAGGGCCACGGGCGCCAGCCGGAAACAGAGAGGATTGAGCGCCCGGGCGGCGAGCAGAAACAGGAGCGACGAGACGGCGACGAAGCCCCAGGCGAAGGTGCGGGAGAGCAGCCCGGCGGGAATATGACGAGTTTGCGTGCGCGGATTGCGCGCGTCGATGCCCGCATCCACCAGCCGGTTGAACGCCATGGCCGCCGAGCGCGCTGCAACCATCGCCAGCACAATCCAGCCGAGCTTGGCCCACGGCGGCCCTCCGCCAGTCTCGCGAATGGCCAGCAGCGCTCCGGTGAGCGCGAATGGCAGCGCGAACACGGAGTGCTCGAACTTGATCATCTCCAGCGTCAGAATCAAACGCTTCAGCGGCAAGGAACTCCTGGAAAGAGTTACCATTTTATCTCATGCGTTTGTTTCTTCCGTCTTTCGTGGGGTGTCTTTTCCTGCTGGCGGGTTGCGGAGGCGATCCCGACGTTGTGCAGGAGTTCGGCGTCCGCACGGTAACGCTGCCGGGAGGAGACCGCATCGTCGCGGAAGTGATGACCCGCCCGGAGGACATGGCGCGCGGGATGATGTTCCGGGACTCGCTGCCGCGGGATCGGGGAATGCTCTTCATCCATCCCACGCCGGGACGTCACCGCTACTGGATGTACCAGGTGAAGGTTCCGCTCGATATCATCTGGCTGGATGCCAACCGGCGCATCGTCGAGATCTCGGCCGCGACGCCGCCCTGCGACAAGTCCAAGGCCAGCGAGTGCCCGTTGTATGGAGGAGGGGCCGACGCACGATACGTCCTGGAGCTGGCGGGCGGAGAGGCTGCCCGCCGGGGCGTTCAGACCGGTCAACTCCTAAACTTTTGACTCGTCAGAAGAAATCGTGGGTTAATTCCGGCTCGGGCAGCTTGCCAAGTGAGTGATAGAGGGCCAGTTCGAGTACCCGGTAGGTGCGAAAGCCGTAGGATTTTCTCATGGTGACTTTAGCC
>JBBDWK010000009.1:0-48710 GCA_040902885.1 Bryobacteraceae bacterium
GAGCCGAGACAAGCAGTTCCCGCTTCGGCTCACTCTCGGTTGCGGAATCGCTGGGACTGCGCTGCCTGGGCGCACCTGTCTTTGACGGGTGTGGTACACCCGTGGCGGCCGTCAGTATTTCTGGCAATACACTGGAGATTCACTCCGAGAATATGGCAACCCTCGCAGCATACGTTTTGTCCGCCGCGCATTCCATCTCGACGGTACTTGGACAACCAGCAAAAGAAGCATCCGGTGTGCAGACGGCTGAACCGAATGCGGGCCCATCCTCGTAGAGCGGCTTCACTGTCCGGGCGTTCCCTGTAAACTGGGGTGCCGTGGCATAGGAGGACTTTGATATGGCACGAACGCATGCTCTTCCAGCCCGCAGGGGCTTTCTGAAATCGCTCGCCGCGCTGTCGGCGGCCGGTCTGGCGCGGACGACGCGGGCCGCGGCGGCTGTGCCGCCGCTAAAGATCGAACGCATTGAAGCAATCAAAGTGGTGGTGCCGATGCGCCCCGGGGTGGTCATGAGTGAGAACTACCCAAATATGGACATCCGGCTGCGCGATTTTGATAAGTATCCGAAGTTCATTCTGAAGATGTACGCCGGAGACGGGCTGCTGGGCCTCGGCGAGACCGGCCGGGAGGTGCCTGAAGCGGGCGTCAAGGCCAACATCGCCCACCTGATGGGCAAGAACCTTGCACAGTTGGACCTCGCCTCGCCATCGCTAGGGCTGCCTGATGCGCGTACAGCGGACGCCTTTGAGATCGCCATTTACGACTTGATGGGCAAAGTCCTCGGTTTGCCGGTGCACGCGCTCCTCGGCGGAAGGATGCAGGACAAAGTTGCCGTTTCGTACTGGACGGGGCAGCGTACTGACGCCGATCTCGTCCGTGTAGGCCAGCGCGCTGTCGAACTGGGATTCAAGAATCTGAAGTTTAAAGCACGCCTCGGCGATCCGATCGACAAGCAGTTAGCCGCCGTAGCCACAGCTAATCCCGGCTTGAGCTTCATCGTAGATTTCAACTCTTCGTATCCCAACCCAGCCAGCTTTCTACAGATGGCGCAGCGGCTGCAAGGCTATAACCTGATCATTGAAGACCCGGTGCCCAAACGTCTGGAGTGGTTCCGGCAACTGCGGGAGCGCCTCACGATTCCGTTTGCGATCACCCCCGGCGGCGGGCAGCAGATGTTTGAAGCCGTGCGGGCGAAAGCTTGCGATGTCTTGAATCTGGGCGGTAACATGCGCAGTTTTGTCCGCAGTTGCTACTTCGCGGAACTTGCGGGCCTGCCCGTCTGGCATGGCTCCGGCGTGGAACTCGGCATCCGGGACATGTCGTTCATTCAGGCAGCGGCAGCAACGCGAAGTTGCACGATTCCATCGGACACACTGTGCTATATGCGCGAAAGCGACCTGCTGGCCACACCATTTAGAGTGGTCAACGGATTCATCACAGTGCCGACCACGCCTGGTCTCGGGGTAGACCTGGACGAAGCGGCCCTCAAGCGTTTCCGCGTCGCATGATTTCGCCTCCACGCGATCGCCGAAGGTGGGCAATCGTCGGACTGCTGTTTTTCGGCATGGTGATCAGTTACATGGACCGCGGCAATCTGAGCATTGCCGCGGTGCCGCTCATGCAGGAGTTCGGATTTTCCGCTTCACAAATGGGACTACTCATGTCCAGTTTCTTCTGGACATATGCGCTCTTTCAGGTTCCCGGCGGTTCTCTGATCGACCGGTTCGGAATCCGGCGCATTTATGCCGCGGCTTTTTTGCTCTGGTGCGTGGCCGCAGCGGTTATGGGCCTGGCGCGCAACTTCAACGAGCTCATGATCCTGCGGCTGGTGTTGGGCATGGGAGAAGCCATCTCGCCGCTCGCCAGCATGGCATTCATCAAGCAGAATTTCGATGAGCGCGAGCAGGGGCTGCCGACTGCGATCTACGTTTCCGGTCTGACGCTCGGACCGGCCGCCGGCGCGGTGATCGGAACTTCCCTGCTGGAATGGTTTGGATGGCGGTACATGTTCGTCGTCACGGGTGTGGCGGGTTGCGTGTGGCTGGTTCCCTGGTGGCTGCTGGCGCCCAGGGAGGCCGGTCGATCCAGGCTGGCCCCGGCCCGGCGGGAGGCCGCGCCTTCCATGCGGCTATTCTTGTCCAATCCCGTGGCTTGGGGGCTCGCCTCGAGCGTCTTCTTTTATTCTTACTACTGGTATTTCGTCCTGAGCTGGATACCCGCCTACCTGGTTCTGGCGCACGGATTTCCCAATTTGAAGATGGGAATGACCATGGCAGCGCCGCTCGCCGGAATGGCGGTCGTGAATCTGGCTGGCGGAGCTCTGGCGGACAGACTGCTCCGCAAGTCCTCCGCGCCCCTGCAGGTACGCAAGGTATTCGTGTGCATCGGCTTCTGTTGCGCTTCCCTGCTGATGGCGCTTGTCTGGATCGATAAGGGCGGCCCGGTTCTGCTGGTATTGCTCGGTTCCCTGATGGGCGTGGGCATTGGGGCTGGCAATTATTGGGCCCTATCGCAGGCCGCCGCGCCACGCGAGCTGATCGGACGCGCCCTGGGTTTTCAGAACATGATCGCCCAGCTAGCCGGCGCCTGCGCTCCGCTGCTCACCGGAATTTTGCTTGGACCACAGCAGGACTTCCGCACCGCCATTCTGGTGGCCGGGTTCTGCCCCCTGATCTCGGCAGCCGCGCTGCTATTGTGCGTGCGCGAGCGAGCCATCGCGCGACTCGAAGGCGCATGGCAGCAGCGAACTGCCGCCGTTCCAGCACGCCCGTAGCAGGTTCTTCGCACAGCGGCCAAAGCGCGGTTCACAGTATTGGACAGCACGCGCGGATACTCTCGCTTTGTTCCCAGGGCGTTACTACACTGGTGACATCGCCTAGGAGGTTTGGTCTTGCGTAAATATATTGCAGTCCATCTTTTTTTGGGGGTTCTGGCAACCTTTCAACTTTCGGCACAAACGGTGTCCACACAGATTCTAGGACTGGTCACCGATGCCACAGGCGCAGTGGTTGCGGGCGCTAATGTGACCGCTAAGCGTCTGGCAACCGGCGACATCCGCGCTGCGGCAAGCAACGAGACCGGCTATTATATCTTCCCGGCGCTTGAGGTCGGCGCTTATGAAGTAAGCTGCACGGCGCCCGGCTTCAAGACCGAAGTCCGGCGCGGAATAGAGCTCCAGTTGCAGCAGAAGGCTCGCCTCGATTTTCAGTTGCAGGTGGGCCAGCAGGTCGAGCGCATTGAAGTGACCGCCCTCGCTCCCTTGCTTCGCAGTGAAGACGCAACCCTGGGCTCCGTCATCGAAGCCAGGCGGATTGTGGAACTCCCGTTGAACGGCCGCAATTTCGGTCAGTTAGCCACGCTTTCGCCGGGAGTGGTGTACGGCCTGAGCCGCATGGGGGCAAACGGCCAGGGGACCCTCGCCGACCTCGCTCCCCCCGGCCAGATGGTTGGAATCTCGGCCAACGGGCAGCGCGACGCCAACCAGCGAATCACCATGGACGGCGTTGTCGCCACCGACCCGCACCATAGCGCGATGCTCTACACTCCGTCCGTCGAAGCCGTGGAGGAGTTCAAAGTTCAGAGCGCGGTGTATTCCGCCGAGTACGGGATGAACTCCGGGGCACAGATCAATCTGGCAATTAAATCCGGCACCAACCAGTTGCACGGCACGATCTTCGAGTTCGTGCGCAACGACCAATTCGATGCGCGCGGCTTCTTCCTGCCGGCGAACCAGCCGAAGAACTCGCTCCGCAGGAACCAGTACGGAACCGTGATATCCGGCCCGCTGGTAAAGGACAAGACGTTCTGGCTTTTCGATTGGGAAGCCCGGCGCGAACGGCGCGCAAACCCATCCCGGGCCGCAGTGCCGACGCTGGCTATGCGGGGCGGCGACTTTTCGGAAATCCTGCAGCCGGGCAACCGCTGGTATCCGCGCGATGCGAGTCCTTCGGTGAGGGCCATCCGCCCCCCGGGAAGCGCCCTTCCGTTCGTGAATAACGTAATCCCCCTCAGCCTCTTGAACCCCGTCTCGCTAAACATCCTCACGTTCCAGAAGTCCAGCCCATTCCCGGAAGGAGGTTTCCTGGCCCTTCCTAATCAGGACGCGCTCGCGCTCTCCCAGAACAGCCCCATCAACCTCGCGGGCACGGACCGCCAGGTGATCGACACGGATCAGTATCTCGGGCGGTTCGACCACCGCTTCGGCGACAACGACCGTGTCTTCGTGCGCTACATTATCGTTGAAGCTACCTGGGACCGCGTACCGCTCGACCGCGTCAGCCGTCAGAATTCCGGATACCGGTCGCAGAACCTGGGCGCAGGATATAGCAAGATCCTCAGCCCAACCGTGTTTAACGATTTGCGCTACGGCTTCAACCGCCCCAGGCAGCAGACGGACGGCATACAGACCAACGTAGGCTTCACCCAGCGGGACCTGGGGCTGGACTTTCGCGTTGCGGGCGACGGCAACCGCACGCTCACGGATTTCGAAGAAGGAATTCCAACCATCGGCATCGCTGGTTACTCCGGCATCAATGTCGGCCGCGCGGCATTGATCTTAAGGCAGACCCATGAAGTTTCGGACAACCTCAGCGTCAGCCGCGGAACGCATAACCTCAAGTTCGGCGGCTTGTACCAATATGTTTCGGTGAAGAGTTCCGCGGCGAACATCCAGCGCGGCTCCATGAGCTTCACGGCCGATATTGCCGGAATTCCGGATGGCTTTTCCGCCTTCATGCTGGGCATTCCAACCTCGGCCAACTCCGCCGAAGGAATTCCGAATTTGCTCGCACGGCAGGACAAGTTCGGCTTCTACGCGCTGGATGACTGGAAGGTGACTTCGCGCCTGACTTTGAACCTCGGGGTCCGTTACGACCTGTTCACTCCCGTGGAGGATACGCAAGGGCGCTTCCGGTCTCTCTCGTTCGCGGACGGCAATGCACGGACGATTGACGGGGTTTTCACTCCCATGCTGATTCCCGAACCTGGCCAGCGGGCGCAGCTCTATGACATCGACAAGAAGCAGATTATGCCGCGTGCCGGCCTGGCATACCGGTTTGGAGACCGCACGGTCCTGCGGATGGGCTCGGGTCTGTTCTATAACGCGCAGCAGACCAATAACTTTACGGTCATGAGTCTCCAGCCCCCGTTCTCCGGCTCGGCCGTAATTGAGAATGACCGCACCAATCCGCAGGGCACCATCGGCAATCCCTTCGCCGGATCGGCGCGGACCTCGCCGGCGGCTCTGGTGATGCTCGGCAATCTGGATGCCGGGCGCGGAAATCGTTCGTTCTTTCGGAACAACAGCATCGTCCAATGGACTGCGGAGCTCGAGCGCAGTATCGGCGCGGACTTCGTGACCGGCATCGCTTACGTGGGCAGCCGGGGCTCGCACATCGATATGTCGCTCGGCAACTACAATAATCCCGATCCGGGCACCGGGGCGATTCAGGGGAGAAGGCCATTCCAGGTTTATGTCGACTCAAGGGATCCGAATACCCCGCTGTCGCTCGGGACAATCCGGCGTCTGGAAACGTGGATACCCTCCACCTATCACGCCCTGCAGCTTCGCGGTGAGAAGCGTTACTCGCATGGCCTGACTTTCTCCGGGTCGTTCAATTACCAGAAAGCGATGTCGATTGCGTATGGCTTGAACGAGGGCGGGGGCTTCGGACCAGGCACTCTTCAGAATCCGAGGAACCGGCAGGCAGACTGGGGCCGGTCGAACATAGATCAGCGGTTCCGGTTTGTGTTCAGCCACGTCTGGGAAATCCCATGGCTGCGTAGCGCGCGAGGTTGGCAGGGGTTGGTGCTCGGAGGGTGGGCGGTGAACGGCATAATCCAGCTCACCTCGGGGTTGCCGGTGACGGTGGGACAGAACGGCGATTCGCAGAACACGGGCGGAGGAGCGCCGCGTCCGCATATCGTCGCAGGTCAGGCGATAAGCCGCGTGGAAGCGGAACGGAGCGTAGACCGCTGGTTCAACACCAATGCGTTCGTCCGCTCGAAGTGTGACGGATGCACGGGCGAAGGTCTGTTCCTGGGTCCGCTGGGTTACGGTAACGCCGGCAGGAGTCTCTTTGATTCTCCTGCGCAAAAGACGTGGGATTTCGGCTTGTTCAAGGAGTTCCGCATTAAGGAACGGCACCGTGTGCAGTTCCGTTGGGAGGCCTTCAATCTCCTCAATACGCCTCAGTTCTCGGCGCCGGATGCGACGCTCGGAAGCGCGACCTTCGGGCGCATCAACAGCACGCTAATCAACAGCCGCGAGATGCAGTTCGGCCTCAAGTACCACTTCTAAAAATGGCGGTGGCCAGCCACGGGGCCGGCCGCCGCTCCTCCACTGGATTCCATCAGTCGGCGCCTCGGCATCTCGGCGGTGATCGCAACATTTTCCTCTGTTATATTAGTAAACGCTATCCTAGCGGATGCTAGCTTATGAAGACCCGCATGAAAGGCGGCCAGCGGAGGGAGGCGATCATCGGGGTTGCGCTGCGTCTCTTCGCGGAGAAGGGTTTTCGCGGCGTAACCACGCGCGAACTCGCCACCGCCGCCGGCATCACCGAACCCATCCTTTACCAGCACTTCAAGACTAAGCGGGATCTCTATGCCGCCATCATCGAGAGCAAAGCGCGCGAAGGGCACCCCGTCGTCAAGCGTTTGCAGGCTTATTATGAGGCGCGCGACGACCGGAAGTTCTTCGGGGTCCTCGCGAATGCCATGCTCGCATGCTATGAGCGCGACCCCGAGTATATGCGCCTTCTGCTATTCAGCGGGTTGGAGCGGCACGAGATGGCGCAACTGTTCATCGACCGCGAAATCGTCGATTTCTACGCTCTCGTTTCAAGCTACATCAAGCGGCGTATCAAGGACGGGGATTTTCAAAAGCTGAATCCTAACGTCGCTGCCCGCATCTTTGTCGGTATGGTAAGCCATCACGGCTTGGTGGGTCTCATTTTTGGCGACCGGTTCGTAAAGGCGAGCCGCAAGAAGGTAATCGACTCCATGGTGGGAGTGTTCCTGGAAGGAATCCGCGGATCATGAAGTGGCAATCCTATTGTTTGTTATTGTTTCCGTTGCTCTGTCTGGGCGGGCTGGGGTGTTCGCGGCAGAATGCAGAAGCCGCAAAGGCCGCCGCTCCCGCGAACGCCGAACCAGCCCCGCTGGAGGTGAAAGCCGGAGTGGCCGAGACGCGCCGCGTGGAAAGGTCGGTTGCGTTGACCGGCTCCCTGCTGCCGGACGAGACCGTCGATCTTGCCGCCGAGGTTCCAGGCACGCTCTCCTCCATCAACGTCGACTTCGGGCAGAATGTGCGTAAAGGCGACGTTGTGGCGCAACTCGACCAGCGTGAGTTTAGCTGGCAGGTGGAGCGCAGCCGCGCGGCGCTTTCCCAGGCGCTTGCCCGCATTGGTTTGAATCCCGGCCAGGAGGAGATCAACCCGGATTCGACGCCGGCGATCCGGCAGGCCGTCGCGCAATACGAAGACGCCCGATCCAAGTTCGATACCGCCAAGCGTCTGGTCGCTTCCGGGGACATCGCGCGCGAGCGCTACGTCGAGCTCGAAAAAGCGCATCTGGCGCGCGAGGCGGCAGTGCAGGCCGCGCGCGACGATCTGCGCACACAGCTTGCGGGTATCCAGGCGCTGCGCGCCGAAGTGAAGCTGGCCATGAAGCGGCTCCAGGACACTGCCATCCGCGCTCCCTTCGACGGCGCAATTTCAGCGCGTCTCGCCTCGCCGGGCCAGTTCTTGAAGGAGAACACGCCCGTCGCGACCCTGGTGAAGTCGAGTCCGCTGCGGCTGCGGGCGGAGATCCCCGAGTCCGCGGTGGCCGGCGTCCGCATCGGAACGCCGCTCACATTCACCACGGACGCGGCGCCCAACGCCGTCTTTCGCGCTGTGGTGCGCGAGCTGAATCCGTCGCTCGATGCGCGCTCGCGCTCGCTCACCGCGGAAGCGCGGCTGCTCCAGTCCGACGCGCGGCTGAAACCCGGCATGTTCGTGCAGGCCAAGGTGGTCACATCGCAGAACGCCAGCATTGTGGTGGTTCCAAGCGGCGCCGTCTACGCCGTCGCCGGCCTGACTAAGGTGTTCGTCATCGAGAACGGAAAGGCCGCGGAGCGGCATGTTCCGCCCGGCCAGCCGATTGGCGGCTGGGTGGAGGTCCCCGAGAAATCGGTGCGTCCCGGACAGCAAGTGGCTTTGAGCAATCTCGCCTTGCTGACCGAGGGACGCACGGTTCAGGTGAGGCAGTAGCATGCGCAGGCTGGCTGAAGTCTGCATCCAGCGTCCCGTCTTCGCCACCATGCTGGTGTTTGCGCTGGTAGTGATGGGATTCGCCGCTTACGGAAACCTGGGCGTTGACCTGTTTCCCAAAATCGAGTTCCCGCTGGTGACTGTCACCACGACTCTGCGGGGAGCGGCGCCGGAAGAAATCGAAACCCAGGTCACGCGCAGAATCGAGGAAGCCGTCAATACGGTGAGCGGCATCGACGAGCTGCGCTCCATCTCCGCCGAAGGCATCTCCCAGGTTTTCATACAGTTCGTGCTCGAGAAGGACGGGGATATCGCCTCCCAGGAGATTCGCGATAAAGTTTCGGCGATCCTGCGCGATCTTCCCAGAGACGTGGACCCGCCGGTAGTGGAGAAGATTTCAACGGATGCGGCGCCGGTAATCAACGTCGTGGTGTCTTCCCCGCGCGATTTGCGGGAGACCACCAAGCTGGTGGACGACCGGATCAAGAAGAACATCGAGTCGCTGTCCGGCGTCGGCCAGGTTCGTTTCGTCGGCGAGCGCATCCGCCAGATTCAGGTCTGGCTGGACGGCGACAAGCTGTACGCCTACAACCTGAACGTCGATCAGGTCCGGGCCGCGCTGGCCGCGCAGGACGTCGAGATTCCCGGCGGCCGCGTGGATCAGGGACGGCGCGAGCTTTCGCTGCGCACGCTGGGACGCGTCGAGCGGCCGGAGGACTACAACAACATCGTCGTGGCTACGGTCGGCTCCGCGCCCGTCCGGATCAAGGACATCGGGTGGGTGGAGGATAGCGTGGAAGAGCCGCGCTCGGGCGCGCGCCTGGATGGCGCTCCCGCCGTTGTGTTGGAGGTCCGCAAGCAATCCGGCACCAACACGGTGGAAGTGATTCATGGGGTGAAGGAGCGCATCGCCGAGCTGGAGAAGACGCTGCCGCCGGACTTCAAGCTCACCTATACGCGCGACCAGTCCCTCTTTATAGAAGACTCGTTCGAGGCGGTGCAGGAGCACCTCGTTTTGGGCGGCATCTTCGCTTCGCTGGTAGTTCTGCTGTTTATGCGGAACTGGCGCTCCACTTTGATCGCCGCGATCGCCATTCCCACCTCCATCATCTCCACTTACACGTTGATGTACCTGATGGGCTTCACGTTGAACCAGATCACCATGCTGGCCCTGACGCTGGTGGTGGGCATCGTGATCGACGACGCCATTGTGGTTCTCGAGAACATTTTCCGCTTCGCCGAGGAGAAGAAACTGTCTCCCGTCCAGGCGGCCCTGCAGGGCACGAACGATATCAGTCTGGCGGTGCTCGCGACCACATTGAGCCTGGTGATCATCTTTATCCCGGTGGCGCTGATGGGCGGCATCGTGGGCCGGTTCATGTCCAGCTTCGGTTACACGGCCGCCTTCGCCATCATGGTGTCCATGTTCGTGAGCTTCTCGCTCACTCCGATGCTCTGCTCCCGCTTTTTGAAGGTGGATCATTCCGGCCGCAAGCAGGCATCGCGCGAATCGTGGCTGTTCCGCATCCTCGATGTCCCGTACCGCGCCCTGCTGCGCTGGTCGATGAACCACCGATGGGTGATTGTCTGCGTCTCTCTGCTGGTTTTCCTTTCCACCGCGCCCTTATTCATGGCCATCGGGAAGGACTTCCTGCCGCAGGACGACCAGAGCGAGTTCGAGATCACTGTCAAGATGCCGCTCGGCTCCTCGTTCGAGGGCAGCTCCGCGGCGATGAGAGAAGTCGAGGAGGAGGTTGCCAAGCTGCCGGGCGTGAAGCACGTGCTCGCGACGATCGGCGCGGACGTGCAAAAACGCGTGGACCGTGGCGCCATCACCGTGGAACTGGTGCCCCCCACGGAGCGCCCCGAAAGCCAGACCGAGCTGATGGAACTGGCCCGCAAGCGGCTGGCCCGGTTTCGAGACCTGGTCACCGGAGTTCAGCTTCCGGCGATCGTCGCGGGCGGACAGAACCAGGACGTCACGTTCTTCCTGCAAGGTCCGGATTTGACGCAGTTGGACCAATACGCCACGCGCATCAAGGAGCGCCTCGCGCAGGAGCGCGGCGTGGACGATATCGATTCCTCTTACGAACAGGGCAAGCCGGAGATTCGCGTGCACATCAATCGCGACAAAGCCGCGGATCTGCGCGTGAGCGTGTCTTCAGTGGCCACCGCCCTCCGCACCCTGGTGGGCGGCGATGAGCAGGTCTCGACCTTTCGGGACGGTGACGACCGCTATGACGTGCAGTTGCGCGTGGCCAAAAGCTTCCGCGATTCGCCCGCCGCGCTTGAGCGTCTGTTCGTGCCTTCGGCCACGCTGGGCAATGTGCAGGTATCGAGCATCGCATCCCTCGAAGAGGCTACCGGCCCGAGCCAGATCGAGCGCTACAACCGGCAGCGGCAGATCCTGATTTCGGCCAATCTGTCGGAGGGACAATCTCTCAGCCACGTACTGGACGTCTTGAACGCGACCATCGCCGATCTGAATCTGCCTCCGGACTACACTTCCGGCCTCATCGGGAGGACCAAGGAGTTCGGAAAGGCGACAGCGAGTTTCGTCCTGGCCTTCGTCTTGTCAATCACTTTTATGTATATGGTTTTGGCTGCACAGTTTGAAAGCTTCATCGATCCGATAACCATTCTGATCAGCTTGCCTTTATCCGTCCCATTCGCCTTGCTCTCGTTGTTGCTGGCGGGAGAGAACTTCTCGATCATTTACAGCTCGCTCGGCATTCTGATCCTCTTCGGCATCGTGAAGAAGAACTCGATTCTCCAGATCGATCACATCAAATCCCTGCGCGCCAGCGGCGTTCCGCGGGCGGAGGCGATCCTCCGCGGATGCGAAGACCGGCTCCGGCCGATCCTGATGACCACCGCCGCTCTGGTCGCCGGCATGATTCCGCTCGCGCTCGGAACCGGCGCAGGCTCGGGAACGCGCAGAACGGTGGCCATCGCGGTAATCGGCGGCCAGAGTCTTTGCCTGCTGCTGACCTTGCTGCTTACTCCGGTAGCCTATTCCATCGCGGACGATCTGGCGCACGCAAGGTTATGGTCGCGTATGTTCGGCGGGTTCAACTTCCGGCGTCTGCGCACGGGCATCGGCAGTCTTTTTCTGCTGCTCCTCGTTTTCGCGGCCCCCGCATCGCCCGCCGACACGCTGCAACAGCCCGCGCGCGTCGGCGTGGGCGTGATCCAGCGCGAGCTTTCGCTGAGCGAGGCCGTCGAGATGGCCTTGGAGGAGAATCTCGAAATCGAGATTGAGAAGACCAACACCGCTACGGCCGCTCAGGCGGTCCGCGCCGCACGCGGCTTCTTCGACCCGACTTTCCGCTGGCTTCCCGCCCTCGAAAGCCGCGCGCTTCCGGCCGGCTCCGTGCTGCAGGGGGCCGATGGCAAGCTCAGCGAGCGCTTTCACTCGCAGAACTTTTACTTCCAGCAGAAGCTGCCGCGCATGGGGGCGTCGCTCAACTTCGACTTCGAGAACAGCCGCCAATCGAGCACCAATCCGTTCCTTTCGCTGAATCCCCTGATTACGTCCCGGCTGATCGTGAGCTTTACCCAGCCGCTGCTGCGCGGCCGGACGATCGATCCAGGGCGCGCCGGGATCAAGATCCGGAAGAAGGAGGTGGACGTCTCCGATACCGAGTTTGAGTTGCGCGCCATTGACGTGGTCAGCCGCGTGGAACAGTCTTATTGGGACCTGGTGGCGGCGCGCCAGGACGTGAAGGTCAAGGCCGACAACGTGGTCTGGGCCCAGGAGCAGCTCGAGCGCAACAAGCGGATGATCGAGGCCGGGTCTCTGGCGCCTGTCGAGCTTTCGGCTTCCGAAGCCGAGCTGCAGCGGCGTCTCGATACGTGGTACGCGAGTCTGGATGTGCTCACCGAAGTGGAGAACGCGCTCAAGCAGCTCCTCGCCTCGGGCCGCGAGATGCCTATCTGGGCCGAAGAGATCGTGCCCGTCGAGCAGCGTCCGGCGGCGCCGCCCGAGCTGCCGGATCTCCGCGAGCTGGTGACCCAGGCGGTAATGGCCCGGCCCGAGTTGCGCGTAGTAGCCGCGCGGCAGGAAATCAATCGCATCCAGACGGAACAGAACGCCGACCAGGTCAAGCCGCAGGTGAATCTTGTGGCGGCATACGGGAACACGGGCTTGGGCGGCACTATCCGGGCCGGCGATAATCCCTTCACCGCTTCCAACGTGGCGTTGTACGACCGCATCAACCGGCTCTCCACCCAAGCCGGCCTTGCGCCCATTCCGCTTCCGAATACGGGCGCTCTGCCGGATATTCTCGTCGGCGGATATGGGACCACCCTCTCCAACCTCTTCAGCGGCCGCTTTCAAACCGCGCAGGTAGGGTTGGCGATCGACTTCAACTTTCGCAACCAGACCGCGGAAGCGAATCTTGCGCAGACGGCCATCGGGGAGCGCCGCTTGAAGCTCCAGCAGGCGCAGCTCGAACAGGCCATCGAAGCGCAGGTGCGCAATGCGTTGCAGGCCATCCAGACCGCGCAACAGCGCATTCAGGCGGCGGAAGCCAGCGAGCGGGCGGCGCGGGAAAAGCTGGAGAGCGAGCAGCGGCTATTCCAGACCGGGGAATCCACCAACTTTCTGGTGCTCACCCGCCAGAACGAATACTCCGACTCGCGCCGCCGCGCGGTAGTCGCCAGTCTGGATTTCAACAAGGCGGTGGCCCGTCTGCGGCAGTCGCTCGGCGCGACACTTTCGCATCACAGCGTTTCGGTGAAGTAAACTGCGTCTTTCTATGTTGAAGCGCGGGTTCCTGGTTTTGTTTGTACTGTTCTTCTTAGGTGGGGGCGGTCTCGTGGCATATCTTTACGCCCGCCTCCCGGCGTCGGCCCCTCCTCTTTCCATCAAAGTTGAAGCCACCGAGGAGCGTCTGGTTCGGGGCAGGTACCTCTTTGAAAAGGTTCTGGATTGCGACGGCTGCCATTCGCAGCGCGATTTTACCCGTTTCGGCGGGCCGGTGATCGCCGGCGGACGCGGAGCCGGGTGGGTCTTTCCTCCCGAGATGGGTTTGCCCGGGACTGTGGCGGCCTCGAACATAACGCCGGACAAGGAAACCGGAATCGGAAACTGGACCGATGGCGAGAAGATCCGCGCGATCCGCGAGGGAATCGGGCGTGACGGACGCGCGCTGTTCCCCATGATGCCCTACCAGTACTTCCGTCATCTCGGCGACGAAGACGTGCAAGCTCTGGTGGCCTACATGAATGGGCTGCCGCCCATTCGCATCGTGCAACCCCGAACGCAACTCAATTTCCCGGTAAATCTGCTCATCAAGAGCGCTCCGCAACCCGCCGGAAGCGTGCCTCCGCCCGACCGCGGCGAAAGACTGAAGTACGGAGAGTACCTCTTCCGGATAGCCGCCTGCGGGGAATGTCATACGCCCATGGAAAAGGGAGAGCCGGCGATGGAGCGGTATCTGGCCGGCGGACGCCGCTTCACTATTGGCAACGCCACCGCGGTGAGCGCCAACATCACACCGGACCCGGAGACCGGCATCGGCCGCTGGGCGGAGCAGCAGTTTCTGGAGAAGTTTTATCAGTACCGGGAGTACGCGGAGCAGGGCTCGCCGAAGGTGGGACCGGAAGGTTTCACGCTGATGCCTTGGCTGGCCTACTCGCAATGGCCCCCGGAGGACCTGGGAGCGGTCTTCGTCTATCTGAAGACACAGAAACCCATCCACAGCCCCGTGGAGACCCATCCGGCCACGCTATAAGGTTTTCTCTGTGCCTCGGCGTCTCGGCGGTTAAAGCGCTCTCGTGCCCTTCGGCACTACTCCAGAAATTCGGCTACAATGGACGGTTAGTCGTTCACGCTTGCGTTTGGCTCGTGAAACTCACCAGAGGACGAGTACGTCACTAGTGAGGCGCAGAGTGGAAAGGAATCGGGTTTTCATGAGTTTTTGCAGGCGGCGTCGCCTGAATAGTACCTTCCTGTGTCTCCCTGGCATTGTCCTCTACGGCACTCTGGTATCAGCCTTCGCGCAGCAGGCGCAGCCACCCAAGCCTGCCGCGGAATCGCAGCCGGCCAAGCCGGCCGAACCTAAGAAAGTGAATCCTTTTGAAGACGTGCGGCCCACGGCGGAGCCGCCTAAGCCGGATGCTCCAAAGCCCGCTACGCCAACGCCTCCGGGAACGCCGCAGCTCGAAGCTCCCAAACCGGCTGAGGCCCCCAAGCCGGCGCCCTCGACGGACGTCATAGAGGCCATCGACTTTCGGGGAGCGCGGCGCATTCCAGCCGATACCCTGCGGGCCATGATCTTCACCAAGCGTGGCGACATATATAACAAGGTCACGCTGGTTCGGGATTTCATGGCGCTGTGGAACACGGGCAGGTTCGACGATATCCGTCTGGAGAGCGAAGAGGGCGCTACGGGCCTGATTTTACGTTTCATGCTGACCGAGCGCCGCGTGGTGCGGTCGATCAAGTACGAAGGCATCAAATCCGTCACCATCTCCGAAATTCTGGACAAGTTCAAGGAGCGCAAGGTCGGCCTTTCGGTCGAATCGCAGTACGATCCCAACCGGGTGCAGCGCGCGCGCCTGGTTTTGCAGGAGTTTCTGTCGGAGCGCGGCCGGCAGTTCGCCACGGTGGAGCCGGACGTGCGGCAGATTCCGCCATCCTCACTCGAGATTACTTTCAATGTGAAGGAAGGCCCGAAGGTGAAGGTCGGGAAGATTGAGATCGAGGGCAACCAAGTCTTCAGCGACCGCGTGGCGATTCGCGCCATGAAGAACCTGCGGCCCATCGGAATTCCGCGCAGCATCATCCTCGAAGACATCTTCTCTAAAACCTACGATTCCACCAAGCTTGAAGAGGACAAGGACCGCCTCCGCAACGCCTATCAGGAGCAGGGATACTTCACGGCGCGGGTGCTCGATCACAACGTGGAGATGCGCGATGTAGGCGGCGGAAAGTTTAAAATCCCGCTGTTCTATCCCAACAAGCCGGGCAAGCGCGCGGACCTCACGGTGCCGGTCGAGGAAGGCCGCCTGTACCATCTGAACAAGATCAACTTCGCCGGAGTGAAGCTGTTCCGCACGCCCGAGACGCTCATGTTTCCGCTGTTTCAGATGCAGGAGGGCGATGTGTTCTCCACCGAAAAGCTTCGTAAGGGCCTGGAGAACATGCGCAAGCTCTACGGCGAATTCGGCTACATCGACTTCGTTCCGGAGCCGTCCTTCGATCCTCTTCCCAATAGCGACAAGATCGACCTCACCCTGACTGCCGACGAAGGCAAACAGTTTTTCGTGCGGCGCATCGATTTTTCGGGCAACACGACCACGCGCGACAAGGTCATCCGCCGCGAGCTGCTTCTGGACGAAGGCGACATTTATAACACGCGGCTCTGGGAGTTGAGCGTTCTGCGCCTGAACCAGCTCGGGTACTTCGAAGCGCTGAAGGAGAACGAGTCGGCCGACATCAGGCGCAATCCGCAGAGCAACACCGTGGATGTCACGCTCAACGTGAAGGAACGCGGCAAGAACTCGGTCGGCTTGACGGGCGGCGTTTCGGGCATCGCCGGCAGCTTCGTGGGCTTCAATTACTCCACAAACAATTTTCTGGGGCTTGGCGAGACTCTTTCGATCGACTCGCAGGTTGGCAGCCGCATGCGGCAGCTGAGTTTCGGGTTCACCGAACCCTACTTCATGGACCGGCCCATCCAGCTCGGCTTCCTGGTTTATCTCAGCCGCTTCAACTTCGATCAGGGACGCGAGATCTCGCTGCTGAGCGGACGCAACTTCCTTCCCTACTTCGACCAGTTAGGGCGGGACAACCTGCTCAACTACGTCCAGAACGGTTACGGCTTCAATGTATCGAGCAGCTATCCGCTGCGACGGAGCTTCGCCCGCCTGGGCCTGACCTACGGATACGATAATTCCAATATCACCGTCAACAGCACGGCGTCCAAGCAGTACTTCGAGTACATCAACTTCCAGGGCATCGGCGGTCCCAACTCGCTCCAGGGGATCAAGACCAGCAAGGTGGTTCCCTCGTATTCGTATAACACGGTCAACCACCCCATCAATCCCACGGGCGGCAAGAGTCTCTACATATCCACGGAGTTCGCGGGCAGTCTTCTGGGTGGAAACGTGAACATGATCCGCCCCGCGCTGGACGCGAAGTATTTCCGGCCGGCGCTTAAGAAAGGCCATGTCCTGGGCTTTCACCTCTCCGCATCGTTCCTCAGCGGTTACGGCGGCAAGGTGGCGCCTCCCTTCTCGCGCATGTACATCGGCGGCGAGCAGGACATTCGCGGTTTTGACATCTGGGGAGTCAGCCCGATCGCCTTTGTGGCCAGCGAGGCCACGATTAACGTGCTGAACGACGACGGCAGTGCGCGTCTGCAAAAGACCTTCGTCAACGGCGTGGAACAGTTCGTGCCGACGACGCAGCGCATCCCGATCTATCAGCTCGTCTTCCCCGGCGGCGACACCCAGGTTGTCGGGAACTTCGAATATCGCATTCCCATCGTCGGCCCGGTTACCCTGGCCTACTTTTTCGACGTGGGCTTCAACAAGATCACGCGCCCGAATCAGCTCACCATGAATCCGAGCCGCGTTGATGAACTTAATGGTCTGTTCCCGCAGGCGGGTTTCGACGGACGTGCCGTCATCGCGCCGGGAACCCAAAAGGTCCGTTCGTCGACGGGCCTGGAATTGCAAGTGATGCTGCCGGTTGTGAATGCGCCCTTCCGGCTCTACTGGGCGTACAATCCGACCATTGTCCGGCAATTTCTGCAGCCTCCCATCGTGGCTGACAGATCGTTTTTCCCGAACCAGGCGACCTTTGCCAATTCGGTCGCGCAGTTCGGACAGGCGTTTCCGTTTTTCGAAAAAAGGCGAACCTTCCGGTTCACCATCAGTCGCACATTTTGAAAAGGAGTTTATTTGTGAAACACACCGCGATCTGTGTGCCCGCCCTGGCGCTTGGCGTCAGCATGCTGATGGGCACGCCAGCCACCGCCCAAAGCACTACCCCGCCAAGTAAGGTGGGTATTATCCACATCCAAAACGCGCTGCTCTCCACCAGTGACGGCAAAAAGGCATTGAACGAACTTCAGGCCAAGTTCAATCCCAAGAAGGCCGCGCTGGAGAAGCTGCAGACCGAGATCCAGGGTCTCCGCGACACGTTGAGCAAGGGCAGCAACACCATGGCCGAGGAGATGAAGCAGAAGCTCATGCGGGACATCGACCAGAAGACGAAGGAGATCAACCGCGATACCGAAGATGCGCAGGCCGATCTCGATCAGGAGCAGGGCCGGATCATGCAGAACCTCGGCCAGAAGATGATTGCCGTTATCGACAAGTACGCCAAAGATAACAGCTATAGCCTCATTCTGGATGTAAGCTCGCAGCAGACTCCCGTGCTGTATGCGGCAAACGGCATCGACATCACAAACGAGGTGGTGGCGCTGTACGACAAAAACGCCGTCCCCCCGGCTGCCGCGGCTGCCGCGCCGTCCGGAACGGCGGCGCCCCGTCCGGCGGCAACGCCTCCGGCTAAGCAGCAGCCTGGAACGCCTAAGTAAATCAAACGTTAACGGCTTCGCAAGCAGGCCGCCCAAAAGGGCCTGAATGGGAGTAAGCTGGAAGGTATGAGGGCCATTGCTCAGATCACGCTTTTGATCCTGGTGGCGGAGGTGGCCTTCGCCCAACACCGTGGGGGTGGTTTTCGGGGTGGGGGCGGTTTTAGGGCGTTCGGATTCGGCTCCGGCGTGGTGCGGCAGCCCCGCGGAAACATAGTATTTCCTGGCACACCGATAGTACCTCCGTCGCCGCTGTCGGTTGGTCCCCAGGCGTCGTTTGCAGACCGTTTGGGCGCCACCGTGGGTGGATTTCCGGCGTTCACTGGAGCGCCATTCTTTCCCAGGCACCGCGGCTTTGGGCATTCCAGGGCGTTTATCACCCCTCAGCCTTTTATATACGCTCCCATTCCGTATCCGGTACCGTACTCCGAGCCCTCTTCCCCAGCAGTAGTGGTGGTTGCGCCGCCGCAGCAGCCAGCGCCTCCGGTCGTTATTAATCAGACGTTCAACGCGATCCCCGCCAGGCCCGCCGACACCGTGAGTTATTACGATTCGCCCACACGGCCTGCTATGGCCGGCCAGGACGACGAGGTGCGAACGTACCTGATCGCATTTAAGGATCACTCCATCTATTCCTCGCTCGCCTACTGGGTGGAAGGCGACACGCTTCACTATGTAACCCCCCACGGCCGGCGCAATCAGGCTTCGTTGAATTTGATCGACCGCGAGCTGACCGACCGCTTGAATCAGAATCGGGAACCCGCAGCCATTCAGCTATCGGCCACGGGGAAAAACCGGAAGTAGCTCACTTCATCCTCAGCGCATCCCGGTCAACCCAGACGCCATTCTGCATCAGACGCTCGATCCTGCGTAGATTGCGCACGTCTTCCAGGGGGTTGGCCGTCACTAAAAGCACGTCGGCGCGCTTGCCCGGCTCGACAGTTCCAAATTCGTCCAGCTTGCCAAGCCCGAGCCCGCCATTCCGTGTAGCGGCCACGATAACGTCCATGGGCGAAAGTCCGGCCTCCACGAGCAATTCGATCTCCCGATGGGTCATGGAACCGGGAAAGTCGATGGAGGAGCCGCCGTCCGACCCCACCGCTATCGGCACGCCGGCGGCAGCGAACCTCTTCGTGTTGCGCATCGCGATCGCAAAATCCTCCCGGCCGCCGGGGCTGGGCTTCGCCTCGCGCGCGACTTTCCGGACCTCCTCAATCACGCTATCTTCGATGGTCCGCTTCACGTCCGGATCGTCCAGCCGCTCGGGATGGTCAGTGTAAAGCCACGCCAGCTCCTGGCGAACCAGCGTCGGAGTGAAGACGATCTTCAGATCCCTCAGCCTGCTAAGAAAGGACGGGTCGATGTTTTCCGTATCGCGCACCATGTGCAGGATGCCCGCGGCGCCGTTCTGAACCAGATGTTCGGTGTCCGCAAGCGACTGGATGTGAGCGACCACGGGGATCTTATGGACGCGCGCCTCTTCCAGAATGGCTTCGATCACTTCGCGCTTGATCTTGGGGCGGCTGCCGCCGATGTCATCCACCCATATCTTGATCAGATCGGCGTTCTGAGACGCCAGCTCGCCGACCTCCCGGCGGGCGTCCTCGGGCGTCGCGGGCTGGCGCAGGATCTCCCCAAGTCCCGGGATGCGGGGATGCCCGCCCGGCGCCGTGAAGCCGCGTCCGGCGGTGAAGAGACGCGCGCCGTCCAGAAGCCCCTCGCGCTGTGCCTTGCGAACGGCAAAGCCGGCGTCCCGCTCGGTGCCCACGCTACGCACCGTGGTGATTCCGTAGTAGAGGTAGGCTCTTAGGTTCTGCTCGATACGCTCCTTCGTGTACTCGGCCGCGCTGAAGGCAGGCTTTGCCGAAGTTCCGAGATGCACGTGCATATCGACGAGCCCGGGAAGGAGGAATTTCCCGCGGCCGTCGATCTTCTCCGAGCTGGCCGGAATGGTCACGTTGGTGCGCGATCCGGCCGCCACGATGCGCGATCCGGCGACGACCACCACGGAGTCCGAGATGGGCGCTCCGCCGTTTCCGTCAATCAGGACGGCGCCGATAATCGCCGTAACATTGGCTTCTTCCGGAGGCTTGCAGCCGCTTAGCGCCAGGAGGATGCCGAGCGCCGCGGCAGTGCGGAATCGAGGGACCATAAAAACCGATGATACTCTAGACTCGAAAGCCTATGCGCGCAGACGATCGACTGATTGTGACACTCGAGAACGGCGTCAAACGAATTACCTTCAACGCGCCCGAACGGCGGAACGCCGTGGACCGCGAAACTTCGCGGCTGCTGCTGGAGGCCGTCCGGGAGACGGCGGGCGACGAAAGCCGCGTCCTGGTGCTGACCGGAACGGGCGACGCGTTCTGCGCCGGAGCGGACCTGCAAACCCAGGCGATGGCCTCCGGATCGGGAGACGAGGTGATGGAGTTTCTGCGCCAGGTGGTGAACCCGACCATCCTCGCCCTGCGCGAGATGAGCAAGCCGGTCATCGCTCGCGTGCACGGAGCGGCCGTGGGAGTGGGATGCAACTACGCTCTCGCCGCCGACATTCGCATCGCGAGCACGCAGGCGAAGTTCGGACAGGTGTTCTCCAAAATCGGGCTGATTCCCGACGGCGGCAGCACCTACTTTCTTCCGAGGATGATCGGCTATGCCAAAGCATTCGAGCTGATGGCGACCGGCGAGATCGTCGATGCCCGGACAGCGCTCGCTCTGGGCATGGTCAACCAGGTGGCGCTTCTCGACGAACTGGACAAGATCGTCGATGATTGGGTCACTCGCCTGTGTTCCGGCCCCGCTCTGGCGATAGCTGGGATCAAGCGCGCGCTGCACTACGGCGAGGCGCACACGCTTTCCGAAGCTCTCGACTTCGAGGCCATCACACAAAGGGCCTGCGCGGCGTCCGACGATTTCCGGGAAGGAGTTGCCGCGTTCCGGGAGAAGCGCAAGGCGGTATTTCAAGGACGGTGATGGTCATGACTCGATTGGTTTGCATCGCTCTTCTTTTTGCTCCCTTGCAGTTCGCGGCGGACCCGGCGCTGCCCGCGGGGGCTAAGCCGAAAAATGAAGGCTCCGTCGGAGCGGGCGAAGGCCCCGTCTGGCATCCCAGCGGAAACCTCTATTTCAGCGGACGCAACCGCATCACCCGCCGCGATGCGGCCGGCGGCATTCACATCTTTCGCGAGCCTTCCGGCTCCAACGGGCTGCTCTTCGATCTCCAGGGACGCCTGGTGGTTTGCGAAAGCGGGGGCCGGCGCATCGCGCGGACGGAGCCCGACGGCAGCATCACCGTTCTGGCGGAGGGCTTCGAGGGCAAGCGCTTCAATACTCCGAACGACCTGACCATGGACTCCAGGGGCAGAATCTACTTCACCGATCCGCGCTACGGGAACCGCGACGATATGGAAATGCGCGACGGCCAGGGCCGTCTGATTGAGGGCGTCTACCGCATTGATGCGCCCGGCAAGGTCGCGCGCATCGTCACCCATGAGGTGGACCGCCCGAATGGAATTCTGGTCTCGCCGAAAGACGAGTTTCTGTACATCGCCGACAACAACAACAACACCGTGGGCGGCGCGCGCAAGCTATGGCGCTTTGGCCTGAAGCCGGACGGCACGATTGACGCCGCAAGCCGGAAACTGATTTTCGACTGGGAGAACGGCCGCGGTCCCGACGGGGTGAAGATGGACCGGAAAGGAAGACTGTACGTGGCCGGCGGGCTGAATAAGCCGCACCCGCCATACGAATCGGCGGACAAGTTCAAAGGCGGCGTCTACATCCTGTCCCCGGAAGGGAAGCTGCTGGACTTCATCGCAATCCCGGTGGATGAGGTTACCAACTGCGCGTTCGGGGGAGCGGATCTCAAGACGCTCTTCATCACCGCGGGCGGCACGCTTTGGAGCATTCCGGTGACCACGCCGGGGCGGATACCGTTCACCGATCCACAACCGCTCCCTCCGGTCGCGGCTCGGTAACTGCTTTCGGAGCCGCGACCGGAGGGAGCGGTTGCCGAGTTGCCGGTGCACTTCACCGGCGCGGCCCAAAGTTCCCGGTGAGGAAGTCCAGCAGCGCGCTCCGGTCTTCCGGCTTCACCTTCGCGCCCCAGCCGACCATCTTGTTCACTTCGCGCTCCCACTGCGCGCGGGTCAGACGCTGCCCGGCGATAATGTCCGCCTCATGGCACCCGATGCAGGAGGCCTTCGCGCTATCGGGAAACGGCGGGATTTTGCCCGCCTCGGGCGCCTTTGCCACCGCACCGGAACCGCCCACTTCCACCCGCGTTTGCGCGACCACATTCCAAAGATAGCCCGAGGGATTCCAGTCCTGCGCGAAGGGCTGCGTCTGGCCGGAAGCGTCCGTGGCGCGTGCCATCAGGAGATAGGAGCCGGGTCCGGGCGGAGACCAGCGCGCCTCCCACAGCCGCCACGCGTACTTGGCTCGATCCGGGCCGAGTTGGGCCGCACGCCATGTGCGGCCGCTGTCCGTGGAAACCTCCACCTTTACGATAGGAGACTCGCCCGACCAGGCCGCGCCTTGAATGCGCACCGGCCCGTTGGGCAGCCGGGCATTTTCGACCGGCGATGCGATCACCGACTTGGGCCGCAACGCCTCCACCGGCGACAGGTTCGCGGCGTCCACCGCCTCCCCTGGCGCGACCGGGCGCACGGGGTAGCGGTAGGCCGTCTTCATAAAGAAGCCGTCGTGCTCGCGGTCGAGCGCTTGAATGTGAGTGATCCACTTGACCCACGAGTCGCCGGCCCATCCCGGCGCCACGACGCGCAGCGGGAAGCCGTGGGCAGCGGGCAGAGGCTGCCCGTTCATCTCATAGGCCAACAGCGTGGAGGGATCGAGCGATTTCTTCAGCGGCACGGTGCGCGTGAAGTCCGGCATGGTTCCAATCGGCACGTCGGCGCCATCGAACAGGATGTGTTTCGCCGACGATTTGATTCCCGCTTTCTTCAGAACATCGCCCAGCCGCGCGCCCGCCCACCGGCCATTGCCGACCCCGCCGTGAGTCCACTGCATGCCGATAACCGTTGGCTCGAAAAAGCTGCGTCCGTTGCCCGCGCACTCGAGGACGCCGACCACCTCGGCCTTCGGAAGTTGCCGCAGATCGTCCAGCGTGAGAGTAAGGGGCGTTTCCACCTCCCCATCGATTCGCAGCTTCCAGGATTCCACGTCGATTTGCGGCTCGTACACGTGGGTCCGAACGAAGAACCGCTCGACGGGAGTGATCCACGTCCCGAATCCATCCAGAGGCATCTCCAGATCCCGGGGCCGCACCGAGCGGACCACCATGTTTACTTTTTGCTCCTGCGAGAGCAGCGGCGCCGCTCCCACCAGAAGAGCGAAATTGCGAAAGAGCCTCCTGCGTGAAATGCCCGAATCCAATTTTTCAATCATCGATGTGGAATACCTTTTGCCTCGACTTAGCGCCTCGCACAAGCTGAACGCGCGAGCGGCTCACGCCGAAGTGCCCGGCGAGCGCTTCAGCGGCGGCCCGATTCGCCCGGCCATCAAGGGGCGGCTGATTGACGTACACATGCAGCGTGCCGGCCTCGTCCTTCGCTACGCGCGCCTTTTTCGCGCCGGGGTGAACCGTCACCGGTACGCTTTGAGCCAAGAAGAATCACCGCTGTGAGACGAACATAACACAGGCCGGCTGATCGTTGAATGTTAGGGGTTGATACAATTTCGGTTATGGTAGTGCCTCTGACGCCCATTCGATGCCTTGATCGCGCGGCCGATCTCTACGGAAACAAGGTTGGCGTCGTCTGCGGCGACCAGCGGTTCACCTATTCCGAGTTCGCCCAGCGTTGCGGGCGGCTGGCAACGGCCCTCACGGATAACGGAATTCGTCCGGGCGATCGCGTCGCCTATTTGAGCTTCAACACTCACAAATTGCTGGAAGGGTATTATGGCGTCGTTCAGGCCAAGGCGATCGTGATGCCGCTGAATGTTCGCCTGACGCCGCCCGAGTTGATCGCAATTCTCAATCATTCCGAAGCCAAGGCCCTGTTTTTCGAAAACGATTTCGCGCCGCTCGTGCAGCAGTTGCAGCCTGCCTGCCCGTGCCTCCGCATGTTCGTGACCCTGGACGAACCTGCCCTGCCGGCTGAGGTTGCTTACGAAGACCTTCTGGCGGCGGCTCGGCCCGAGCGGGCGGATTACTTCGACTACGACGAGAACTCCATCGCGGAGCTTTTCTATACGAGCGGCAGCACGGGCACGCCGAAAGGCGTGATGCTCAGTCACCGGACGCTCTATCTGCACGCGCTCTCCGTCGCAGGCACTTTCAATCACGACGACAACTCCGTGGAACTGCACACCATCCCTCTGTTTCATGCCAACGGGTGGGGCCGTCCTCAGGCCAGCACCATGATGGGAAACAAGCAGGTGATGGTGCGGCGCTTTGAGCCCACTGCCGTCTTCCGGCTGATCGAGCAGGAGCGGGCCACGGCGATGTCCCTGGTTCCCACCATGGCCAACGCCCTGATTCACGCGCCTAACGCGAAGGATTTCGATCTTTCGAGCTTGAAGTGGGTCCACATTGGCGGCGCGGCCTCCTCGCCAGAATTGATCCACCGCCTGGAGAAAGTCCTCGGCTGCGAGTGTCTGGCAGGCTACGGGCTGACCGAAACCGCTCCGGTGGCGACCAGCGCGCGGCGCAAGAGCACCGTGGAATATCGCGATGATGCCGACCGTTACGCGCGTCAAGCCGCGGCGGGCTGGCCGCTGCCCGGCGTCGAGGTTCGCGTCGTCGACACGGAGATGAACGACGTTCCGCGCGATTCCCAGAGCATCGGAGAGGTGCTCATTCGCGGCGATCACGTGATGGACGGTTACTTCAAAGAGCCCGAAGCGACCGAAGCGGCGATGGCCGGCGGATGGCTCCACACCGGCGACATGGCCGTATGGGACGAAGAGACCTACGTCCTCATTGTCGACCGGAAGAAGGACATCATCATCAGCGGCGGCGAGAACATTTCCTCCATAGAAGTGGAGAAGGCCATCTCAGCGCACCCTGCTGTCTTCGAGTGCGCCGTTGTCTCCGCGCCGGACGAAAAGTGGGGTGAAATCCCGGTGGCGATCGTTGTGAGCAAGCCCGGCGAAACGGTGAGCGAAGCGGAGTTGCAATCGTTCCTGGACACGCGGCTGGCCCGCTTCAAACAGCCGCGAAAGTTCGAGTTCACCGACACGCCGCTGCCCAAGACCGGCACGGGCAAGATCGTCAAGCGGAGTCTGCGCGAGAAATTCTGGGAGGGCAAGGACAAGAGGGTGCAAGGATAGGATGGCCCGTCTCACTCGCAGAAGCCTGTGCGGAATGGCCGCGCTCGCTGCCGCCGCAAAGGGCATTCCGCAAACAGCCGGCGATCTTCCGAATATCGTCTACATCCTGGCCGACGACCTTGGTTGGGGAGACCTTGGCTGCTATAACCGCGAATCCGCCGTGCCCACGCCCAACACGGATCGACTGGCGAGCCAGGGAGTTCGCTTCACCGACATGCACTCGCCCTCCGCCGTCTGCACTCCGACGCGATACGGGATTATGACCGGCCGGTACTGCTGGCGAACCAGCCTGAAGAACGGTGTGTTGTGGGGCTATTCTCCCAATCTGATCGACCCTGGCCGAATGACAGTCGCCGGGATGCTGAAGCGGCGCGGATATTACACGGCCGGAGTCGGAAAGTGGCACCTCGGCCTGGGGGATGCCGCCAAGACGGACTACAACCAACGGCTGAAGCCTGGCCCCAACGACCACGGCTTCGACTACTACTTCGGCATCCCCGCCTCGCTGGACATGGACCCATATGTCTACATTGAGAATGATCGGGTGGTGGAAAAGCCCGTCTCTCACACGGAGGGGCGGAAAGAGCCGCGCGGCGTGTTCTGGCGGCCGGGTCCTATCGCGCCGCAGTTCAAGATGGAAGAGGTTCTGCCCACGCTCACGGAGAAGAGTGTCAGCCTGATCCGCGACCGCGCCGCGAAGCCCAAGCAGCCGTTCTTCCTCTATTTCCCGCTGACCGCGCCGCACACGCCCTGGATGCCGAAGCCCGCCTTCCAGGGCAAGTCGAAAGCGGGGATCTACGGGGATTTTGTGTCGCAAGTGGACCACACGCTCGGCAGTGTTTTACAAACGCTGGAAGAGACGAAGCTCGCGCAAAACACGCTGGTAATCTTCACCAGCGACAACGGAGCCGACTGGAAACCCGAGGACAAGAAGCGCTACCCCAACCACATGGCAAACGCGAATTGGCGCGGCGAGAAGGCGGATATCTGGGACGGCGGCCATCGCATTCCGTTTCTGGCTCGCTGGCCGGGAAGGATTCGGGCGGGTTCCACGAGCGGGCAACTCGGATGTCTGACGGATCTCATGGCGACCGCGGCGGAGATCACCGGAACCAAACTTCCGGACAATGCCGGGGAGGACAGCTATAGCTTGATGCCGGCGCTTCTGAACCGCTCGGAACAAGCGGTTCGCGAGGCGATTGTCCATCATTCCGCGGACGGAATGTTTTCCATCCGTCAGGGCGAATGGAAGCTTTGTCTGGGACGGGGCTCCGGAGGGTTCACCGCGCCGCGCCGCATCGAGACGAAACCGGGCGACGTTCCCGGGCAACTCTACAACATCGCGCTCGATCCGGCGGAATCCAAAAATGTGTATAAAGAACAACTGGAAATCGTGCAGCGCCTTTCAGCGCTCCTGGACAAGTACCAGACGGAAGGCCGCAGCCGTCCGGTTAGGTAAAATCCGCCGCGAGTTCTTTCGAGGACGCAGCGATCCGCCGCGCCGCGAAGTGCGGGTGCTTGTTCACAATGTCTGGCTTATCCGTGACTCAGCTAGCGGGGTAAGCCCGATCGATTTTGGCCGCCAGAATGAAGTCGCTCTCCGTCAGCCCGTCGATCTTGTGCGTGTACGTCTTTACGCCCACACGGCCCCACGTAAGAAACAGGTCCGGGTGGTGACCCTCGGCTTCGGCAATCGCGCCCACACGATTCACGAATGCGAGCGCGCTCGCGAAGTCGGGAAACTGAAAAGTCTTTTCGATATGATGCTCGCCGTTGATCGACCAGTCCGGAAGCCGGTCGGCGAAGGGTTTCAGATCGCTGCCTTTGAGCGGCGGAACTCCGCCTCGGCAGGGTACGCAATGTTTATCGGCTAGATCGCTCATCTCAATCGTCTCGGGAGCATTGATTGCAGTTTCAAGAGCAATTTACTCCACCGTTCCATAATAGCGGCCCATCCAGTAAGGAAGAATGTAGTCGATGCCCGAGGTTTCGATGTTGCCCTCCCCTCCGCCGTACAGCAAGAACGGGCTTCGCTGCCAGAGGAAGTCGGTGCGCACGCGCTGCAATACGGGAATCGGGGCGCAGGCGCGATCTTCGCCGCAGGCCGGGAGCACGCCGCGCAGGTCCACGAAAGGGTCGCGGAGGGGCCGGTGCAGCCACTCGTCCAACAGAATGCGCGTCTGAGCGTCGCGTGCCTCATCGGGTCCCTTGAGCGCGCGGTCGATCATATTGAAATAGGCGTTGCCGTGATCGTCGGTGGTGCGCCGCAAAATGTTGTATGCGCTCGTGTACCAGCGGCCGAACAGGGAGTTGTCTTCGAGCCGGATCAGATTGAACAGGTTGATCGCGTCCAGATTGAATTTGAAATAGGACGTGTGGTCGTCGAGGACCTCGAGCGAGATCGGCAGCATTACGGACCAGGCATACGCCAGTGCATGGCTTTTGTATGTTCTTTCAAAGCGCTCCGGATCGGCGCGCCGGCCCACTTGAAGAAAACTGAGTTGCTGGTCCGAGCGGCCCCAGAATACGGTGCTGATTCTTCCATCCGGCATCGCGACCACCCAGTTGTTTCGCATCAGAAAGCCGAGAAGCCGGCCGGTCAGTTCGCGCACTGAGGCACGGACCGCGGCATCCTCCACGAGATCGTAAGCGGCCGCGAGCCCGAAGAACGCTCCCGAATACTGATCCCGCGATGTGTTGCCCACCCAGAAATAACCAAGCTGCCCGATGCTGCCGGTGTAGATTCCGTGGTGCGCTTCCTCGCGCATCATGCCCGCGGCGTGCGGGGAAGCGATGGGAACCAGGCACCGCGCGAGAAGATCGGTGCCGGTTACATCCACCAGAGACCGGATTCCGTTCAGCGCGCGAACCACGAGCTCGAGCGCTTCGGGCGAGCGCGTCACGTTGTATCGGAACGCCTCGGCCGCGAGGTAATGACCGGTCCACAGGGCCGAGTCGCCGCATCGGGTATAGCCGATCACAGTCTGGCTGGTGGCCGAAGCGAACATGGGATCGAGCACGATGTCATGGGTTAGGTGAACGTCTCGGATGCGAGCGGAGATGGCGAGCGCATCCCGCTCGGCTGAAGACAAAGAAGGAACGAAAAGGGCCGGGAGAACGACGAAGAGTAGAGCCCGCGAAACAAGGTGATCCACAAGACTATCCAGTATTCCTTTGGAATCGAGTGGGCGCGGACGGCAGACAAATCAAAGATATCACAGCGCGCGCTCTCCGACAGGTATTCCGGAGGCCGGCTAGCGTCTTGAGTATTTTACTATAAGGCCATGCCTGTTATCGTCTTCCTCGTGATGTCAATGGCTTGGTCCGCGTCCGCACAAGATCGCGAGATGTACCGGGCGCGCGCTGTAAAGCACGATGCCAACGGCGAGTACGCGAATGCTCTGGAGGACTTCAACCGCCTGCTCAAGCTGGGACCGGGCAGCGCCGGCGACTACAACCGCCGCGGCAGCGTCCATTTCAAGCTCGGCCGTATCGACGAATCCATCGCCGACTTCGATAAGGCGATCCAACTGGACCCCGCCCAGGAGCCCCATCACTGGCAGAGGGGCATCTCGTATTACTATGCGGGCCGGTTCGACGAGGGGCGCAGGCAGTTTGAGCTGCACCGCACGGTGAATCCTCAGGATGTCGAGAACGCCGTCTGGCACTATCTCTGCCAAGCCCGGCTTGGGAAGCCCGAAGAGGCTCTAAAGGCGCTCATCCCGATCCGGCACGACAGCCGCATCCCGATGATGCAGATCTACGCCCTCTTCCAGGGCAAGGGAAGCATCGAGGAGGTCATGCGAGCGGCGCAAGGCAGCAACACGAGGCAAGACTCGCTCTTCTATGCCCATCTCTACATCGGCCTGTATCACGAGGCGCACGGCAATGCCCAGGAAGCCGGTAAACATATCCGCCTGGCGGACGGGATGAACGCGGGGCACTATATGTGGAACGTGGCCAATGTCCACGCCCGGAGGCTGAAATGAACTGCCCGGGACGCATTCTCAACCGCCGAGACGCCGAGAAAAGCTTATCGTTTCTTCTCTGTGCCTCGGCGTCTCGGCGGTGAGGTTTCGGACCTCTCCAGAGCCGCCCGGTCCCACCCTGCTAAGTTCGCGCCCGCCTCATAGGTGCTTTGCAGGAAGTCCATCAGCGTGGCTCTCGGGGATTCCGCGCGGCGCACATCGTCGTACATCAGGAGAAATTCCGAAAGCGGCTTGGAATAGAACGCCTCGCGGGGACGGATCGGTTCCTCCGGGAGACCGGGCGGCGCAGGCGCCGTGTAGGAGTAAAATGCCGGACCTTTGACCTCTCCCCCTCCCGGCCAGAAGCCCGCGCTGATCGCTTCGTGCGAATAGGCCTCGCGCGTGATGGCGTCCGCCCCCGGACGTTCCGGAGCGGGCCGCCCGGAGAACCGGGTCACGGCCAAGTCGAAACTGCCCCAGAAAAAATGCACCGGGCTGCTCTTTCCGAGGAACCGCGACCGGAATTCCTGGAACACGCTATCCGTCGAAACCAGAATGCGCCAGAATCGGTTGGCATACTCCGCATCGTAGGAAGCATGGGAGTGGTCCTCCTCGAACGGAATCGGATCGGCGACCTCGTCCGGCTTCGTGTGGATGGTCACGTCGACCCCGAGCGAGTGTACCGCTTCCATAACCTCGCGATAGAAATTGGCGACCGAGCGCGGTTTTAGCTGAATCGTTCGCGTTGCTCCGTCGCTCGTGTGTATCCCGAGATTATGGTCGAGAAAGTCGAACTGGATCTCGAACGTTCCGGGACCGTAAGGAATGGGCGAAGTCGTGAGCCCGCGCGAGTTCACGTATAGCGGGACATTCCACCAGTGATTGACCAGAGGGGTGAGCGTCTTCCGAATCTTCCCCACGATCTGCGTCCACATGTGGAGTGTTGCATAGGTATCCTGCCACGCTTCGAGCGGCAGGTCCGGCCAAGGGTTCGACGGGCTCATTCAGCGCTCCTTTCGCGTAAACGACATTCCGGCGAAGCTCACCACGCTCTGGGCGTCGATGTTCCACTGCTCGTACCGCAGTAGCGTGCCCGCGCATTGCGGCTGCGCCTTCATGAAGGTATAGACGGGCGAGGAGCCGCACCACTTCAGGTCGTCGCGGTTCTCCCGCACCAGTTCCCAGAAGCCATCGGCGTCGCCCGCGATCATGCGGCCGATGCGGTCGCGGTCGCGCTCGGCCACCTCGGCCAACTCGTTCCGTTCGGCGATGGCGGGAAACGGATCGCCGTAGCGCCGGCCCATGTGCGCCATGTCGATGCCCAGCACCCAGAACAGACCGTCGCCTTCGCGCGCCGCCACATCGCCCAGCACGTCCAGGAACCGGCGCACGCGCTCGTCGTCTTCCGGCTTTCCGCCGCCGAGGATGCTGCGCGCGTAGGAGCCGCAGAGAATGGGAAGAATGCGGATGCCGGGACCGTAGAGGTGTTGCAGAAAGACTACCTGAAACTCGATGGAGTGCTCCACGGCATGGCAGTAATCTTCCATGTTCACAGATTCCGGCGCCCGTTCGGCGAGTTCGTTCGCCAGGGGCAGGTTCACTTGCGTCTCTCCGAACGGCGTCACGAACGGTTTGCACGTAAGGCCGAAGCGCTCCGGCTCGCCGTAATGCGAGGTGCCGAGCACCACGAAAGTCCGCTCCTTGTATTGCGGCGCCAGCGCCCGGTATGCTGCCCTGTACGACTGCCAGCCTCCCTCGGGGCTGACGTGCGGTGCGGCGATGGCGCAGAGGCCGTCCGCCAAAGGGTCGGCCGGCGCGCCCATGTAGGCGTTCATGAGATCGGCCAGTTCTTCCACTTCATCCGGATACGCCGCGCCCGCGTGTGCCGCCTCGCGCCGCGCCGCATCCGCGAATTCCGTGCGCCGCGCCTCTCGTATTTCCGCGAAGACGTGGTCGTCCAAAAAACCGCTCGCGCTTAGCGTTTCAATCAGGCGCAGTTCCAGATCGCCGACTTGAAGGTCTCCGGTGATCCGCACCAGCGCGGCGCGCAGGTCGAGATCGGTCTGAGTTCCATCGAAACATTGCAGACATTCGACCAATGGCGGGGGCACGATCAAGGTTGCATCGGTGTATCGAAAAGGGTCGCGAATCAGCAGCCCCGGACGGTCCGGCACGGGCGAAGGCATGAAGTCCAGATTGGACCTCAGACGGGGCAAAGATTGTGCCATGTATCTTCATGGTATCGCGCGATTGGGTTCGCCGAGCGCTGTTCCTGTACAATCGAATGCATCTGGGTATGATTCGCTGGCTGCCCCGCATTCTCGTGATATTTCCCGCGTTTTGCTGGGGGGACGATCTCGCACGCAAGGCCATCGAAGTGCTGTCGCGCAACTGCATCGCATGTCACGGCGAGCCGATGCGGATGTCGAAGCTGGATCTGCGCTCGCGCGAGTCGATTGCAAAGGGCGGCGAGCGCGGGCCGGCGTTGGTTCCCGGCGATGCCGAACGGAGCCGGTTGTACCGTTTTGCAGCCGGGATCGAGCAGCCTTCCATGCCGCCGGGCAAGAAGCTTGCGGACGAAGATCTGCGGACCCTGCGCGAATGGATTGAGGATGGGGCAAATTTCGCCGAGCCGGTAAAGGCGGATGCCCATGCCGCCGTGGCGGCGCTCGAAGAGCATCCGGTGACCGATGAGGATCGGCGATTCTGGGCATTCCAGGCTCCGCGCGCGCATGTCCCACCTTCGGTTGCCGGCGCGGGATGGGTGCGGAATCCGGTGGACGCCTTCGTGCTTGCCGCGCTCGAATCGAAAAGCCTGGCGCCGTCTCCGCGCGCGGACCCTCGCGCGCTCGTCCGCCGCGCCTACCTGGACCTGCTGGGGCTGCCGCCCGAGCCCGCGGAGGTGGAGGCCTTCGTACAAGACAATTCGCCCGAAGCATGGGACAGGCTGGTCGATAAGCTTCTGGCGTCGCCGCACTACGGCGAGCGCTGGGGACGGCACTGGCTGGACCTGGTGCGCTACGCCGATTCGGCCGGCTACGAATTCGACCGCGATCGCCCGAACGCCTGGCGATACCGCGACTATGTGATTCGGGCCTTCAATCGGGACAAGCCGTACGACCGGTTTTTGCGGGAGCAGATTGCGGGCGACGAGATGGAGTTTCCGACGGTGGAAGAGAAGCGCGAGGCCATCGTCGCGACCGGATTCCTGCGGCACGGTCCGGAAGCCAACATAAAGACCGAGCAGACGCGCATGGATGAGCTGGACGACATCATCGCCACGACTACCGGCGCCTTCCTTGGCATGACCGTGGGCTGCGCGCGCTGCCACAACCACAAATTCGATCCCATTCCGCAGAAGGATTATTACCGCATCCAGGCCGTCTTCTTTCCCTCCAAGTACAACCAAGCGCCGCTGGTTTCCGAAGAACGGGTCGCGGAGCACAAAACCGCGGCGAAGCGCATCGACGATCTCCAAACGCCCTGGAAGAAACAGCGCGACGAACTGCGCGAGCCGTACCGGAGGAGGCTGCTGGAGGAGAAGAAGGCCAAGCTGCCCGATTACATCCAGCTTGCGCTGCGCACGCCGCCCGAGAAGCGTACCGGCGGCCAGAAGCTGAACGCCTCGCAGGTGGAGAAGACGCTCCGCGTGGAAGAGAAGGAGCTTCTGGCCGCGATGTCCGCCGGGGATCTTGCCACGCTGCGCGACATCGATTCGCGGATTCAGACGCTCGATGCAGAGCGGCCCGCGCCGCTTCCCACGGCCTTGGCGGTCAAAGAGAGCGGGCCGAAGCCTGAGCCTTCCTACTTCCTGCATCGCGGCAGCCCTGGCAACAAAGGTTCCTTGATGAAGCCCGGCGTGCTCACCGTAGCCGCGAAGAGCGACTTCGACTTCCCCGGGCCTCCCGAGGCCGCCGCATCGAGCCTCCGCCGCCGCGCGTTTGCCGAATGGCTCGCCTCTGCTGAAAATCCTCTGACCGCGCGCGTGATGGCGAACCGCATCTGGCAGCATCACTTTGGCGAAGGCATTGTCGCCACGCCCAGCAATTTCGGCGACAGCGGCGGCCGGCCCTCGCACCCCGAGTTGCTGGACTGGCTGGCCGCCGAGTTCGTAAAGCGAGGCTGGAGCGTCAAGGCCATGCACCGGCTGATAATGACGTCGAACGCGTACCAGATGGCGAGCGACGACCGGCCCGACGGATTACAGGCCGACCCATCGAATGTCTACCTGTGGCGCATGGCGCGCCGGAAGCTCGAAGGCGAGCTGATCCGCGACTCGATTCTGGCCGTCGCCGGCACGCTGGACCGGAAGCAGGGCGGGCCGGGAATCTTTCCCTATATCGACCCCGCTCTCTGGTCGTCCAGTTCCGGCCGCACCTGGCCCGGACGTCCCGATAACGACCCCGAGACGTGGCGCCGCAGCGTCTACATCCACTCCAAGCGGACGATTCCGGTGCCGATGCTGGAAGTCTTCGACAAGCCCGACACCATCGGCTCCTGCGCGCGCCGCAACCGTTCCACCGTACCGACGCAGGCGCTGATCCTGATGAACAGCGCGTTTGTGGACTTGCAGTCGCGTCACTTCGCGCAGCGTTTGCAGCGCGAGGCCGGAAGCGTTGGATCGCAGGTGGACCGTGCCTTTCAGCTTGCATTTGGCCGGCCGCCATCGCCCGCGGAGAAGGTGAGTTCCACGCGGTTCGCCGAAAGCGGTCCGCATGGCCTGGTGGACTTTTGCCGGGCGATCTTCAACCTGAACGAGTTCGTATACATACCATGAGCCAGAGACTGTACTCGCGTAGAGAACTTCTTTGGCGCGCCGGATCGGGCATTGCGGGCGTGGCGTTGGCCGACATGCTGGCGGCCTCCGAGCGTCCCATGCGCGGACCGCACTTCCCCCCGAAGGCCACTGCGGTGATTTCCATCTTTTGTTACGGCGGCGTCAGCCATGTGGATACGTTCGACCCCAAGCCGGAGCTGACGCGGCGGCAGGGTGAAGCGCTCTCCGGGGTCGGCGAGGTGGTCGTGTCCCAGGGCCATCCTGGCGCTTTGATGGGTTCGCCGTGGTCTTTCAAGAAGTATGGCCAGTGCGGTATGGACGTCTCGGAGATCTTCCCGCACGTGGGATCGATGGCGGACGACATCGCCCTCATACGCTCGATGTATGCCATCAGCAACGATCATGGTCCCGCCCTGTTTCAGATGAACACCGGGTCGGTGCTGGCGGGCCATCCCAGCATGGGCTCGTGGATCGCGTACGGCCTCGGCACGGAGAACCGCAATCTGCCGGGCTTCATCGTATTTTCGGACTGGCGCGGCGGTCCCATCGGGGGCGCTCCTAACTGGGGCAACGGCTACATGCCCGCGGCATATCAGGGAACGCCTTTCCGGTCCACGGGCGATCCCATCGTGGATATGCGCCCGCCCAAGGACGTAACGCCCCAGCGCCAGCGCGCCTGGCTGGATCTGGTGGGTAAACTGAACGACGAGCATCTGAGGCGCAACCCCGAGGATTCGGAATTGTCGGCGCGCATTGCCTCCTACGAACTGGCCTACCGCATGCAGTCCCACGCGCCCGAGGCGGTGGACATCGCCAAGGAGCCGGAGGCCACGCGCCGGATGTATGGCCTCGACGACAAGGTGACCGAGTACTTCGGCGGCCAGTGCCTGATGGCGCGGCGGCTGGTGGAGCGCGGCGTGCGCTTCGTGCAGGTATACTCCGGCGGGGGCAACTTCGACGAGAGCTGGGATGCCCACTACGGGCTGAAGTACAACCACGAGCTGCACGCCAGGGAGACCGACAAGCCCATCGCGGCGCTGTTGAAAGACCTGAAGCAGCGCGGGCTGTTTGACTCGACGTTAGTCGTCTGGCACGGCGAGTTCGGCCGCATGCCGATTTCGCAGCGCATGGTGGGCCGCGATCACAACCCGCTCGGGTTCACCATATGGCTGGCCGGCGGCGGGATCAAAGGCGGCACGATTGTCGGCGCGACCGACGAGTTCGGCTACCGCGCGGTGGAGAACCGAAAGTCCGTCAACGACCTGCACGCAACAATTCTGGCGCTGCTGGGTTTAGACCACGAGAAGCTGACCTACCGCCACAACGGCCGCGAAATGCGGCTGACGGATGTGTCGGGGAAGGTGATTCAGGAGATCGTGGCGTAGCTAAACCGTCGCAGGCCTCTCGGTAAAATTCGAGTACATTCTATGAAAACCCGTTCCATTGGCGTTCTCTGTCTCTTTCTTTTCTTACCCGTTACGTTGTGGTGCCAAACGGTTCGCTTTCGGACGACCCTCGGCGATATCGATGTCACCCTGCTTCCCGACTCCGCTCCCCTGACGGTCGAAAATTTTCTCAGGTACGTGAATCGCGGCGCCTACAACAATTCCATCATTCACCGTTCCGTGCCCGGCTTCATTTTTCAGGGCGGCGGTTACCAGTTCATAAACGGCGGTCCAGCGGAAATCCTCCCGGATGCACCCGTGCGCAACGAGTTCAGGGTCTCCAATACCCGCGGCACTCTTGCCATGGCCAAACTGGGAGGCAACCCAAACAGCGCCACCAATCAATGGTTCTTTAACCTGGTTAACAATTCCGCAAATCTCGATGGCCAGAACGGCGGATTCACCGTGTTCGGCCGCGTCGCCGACGCCGCCAGCCTGGCCGTCATGGATAGGATCGCCGGCGTAAGTGTGTTCGATGAGCTGCCACTGGTGAACTACAGAGGAGGGCAAGTCCTGGAGCAGAACCTTGTGCTGGTGAGATCCATAGACCAGTTGCAGCTGGAGCCGAGACCTGCGATCTCCGAAAACGGAGTGATTACGGCGAGCGCCTTTGGCGGGTTTCTGTCGGCCGCGCCGGGTTCTTACATCGAAATCTACGGGTCCAATATGGCGGAAGGCAGCAGGTCATGGTCCGAAGGCGACTTCACGGACGGAAACGCCCCTACCTCTCTCGACGAAGTAAGGGTCACTGTGAACGGCGAACCGGCTTACGTCACTTTTATCAGCCCAACCCAGGTGAACGTACAAATCCCGGCCAACGTCCCCTCCAGCGGGTCTGTCCCGGTTATCGTGAGTTACAAGGGCAACTCCAGCGAGCCTGTTTCGCTCGCGATGAAACCCCTCGCGCCAGGGCTTCTCGCTCCACCCAGCTTCAAAGTGGAAGACAAGCAGTATCTTTTCGCCGTTCATGCGGCCAGCGGCGCCTTCGTCAGCAACGGCAATGTCCCTGGTCTCGAGGCGGCGCCGGCCGTGCCCGGAGAGACGCTCGTGCTCTACGGCGTAGGCTTTGGACCGGTGAGCCCGAGCGGTACTCCGATCGCAGGCCAGGTTGCCCAGGGGTTGACCACGCTGTCCACGGATGTGCAGATTAAGATCGGAGAGTCCGCGGCGCGGATCGTTTATTCCGGTTTAGCCCCGAGTCTGGTCGGCGTCTATCAATTCAACGTTATTGTTCCAGCGGATGCTCCGAATGGCGATCTGCCATTGCAGGTTGTAGTGGGCGGCGAAAATATTCCGCAGACGCTATACATCCCCGTCCAATCGCCGGCGCCCTGAAGAACAGCCGGTTACCGCTCCAACCCCAGCTCACAAATCCGTCAGCCGCTGGCTTGTATCCCCGAAACGCTCCAGTTGCACGCCCATCCTGTCCATCAGCGACAAATAGAGGCTGCACGCCCGGCGGTTGTCGTCGCCCTTGTCGAGATAGTCGAGCACGCGGCCCGGCCGCAGGCCGCCGCCGCGACGATCAGATACGCTCCATCCTGACGGTTAGTCATGCCCGCCTCGCCAATAAGTAGCGGACGTGTTCGAAGGCTCGTAGAATCGACTCAGGTAGCCGTCACGCTGACGATGCGGGGTTCCAGATTGACGGCAATCAATGAGATCGGTATGAGGAAGGACGAGTTAATGTGGCATCTGATGCGCTACTACCGTGCGACCGTGCTGACCGTGTTCCTCGGCGAGCCCGATAAGTACGAAGTGTGGACGGATGATTTCTCCGGCGAGGTCCGTATACGCGACAGCTTTCAAGTCTCGCAGGAGGGCACCGACGAAAAGAGCCGGCTAAGCGTGGCGTTCGGATTCCGAACCTGCCGGGGCGGCGAGCGTGCCATTGCCGTCTGGGGTCCCGACTTCGATAAAGCATCCGAGAACGAGAAACGCATTTGGACCGGCTTTCAACTGGATGAGGCAGATCTACCGGACGCGCCGGACCTCCGCTTTCAGAATTGGGTGCAGCGTTACGTTGACGGAAGCTGGAAGGTTGAAGACGGTCCCGTTGCCCGGCTCGGTAACGTCATTAGATCGCTCAACGACCTTACGCAGTACACCCTGAATGCACCCCTGTTCTCCTCTACCGACATCCGCGGCCTGTGCTTTCCCTCCGCAGAGAACAATCATCGGTACCATGACGCACATTCTGAGGCGTACAAGCACCTCCATGACGCCATCAACAAAGATGCGATCACAGGCCTCGGTGCAAAATTCGGCATCCCTGTCAGAGCCGGTGACAAATGGACTGTGACTGCCCTCAAGCAACTCCTGCCGGAGACGCTTCACTCGGAAGTGATAGGCCCTTTGGATGTGGTGTCGGAGCAGCGGCGTTTGGCCGACCACAAGCAGCGCCCTGCGCCTAAGTCGTTCCCGGCCTTTGATCAATTCAACAAAGACATGGCCGCCGTGGTGCGCGGCCTCGAATCCCTCCGAGAATACCTTGCCAAGCAACTGGATGTGGATCTTCGCTCCTGCGAAGATCGCGCAGCGGCGATGGTACAACTGCCGAAGCTCGATGAAACACGCCTGCCACAAATCACCGATTCTATTTGCGATGCGGGGGAGATCACAGGCAAACGGGTAAGCTGCGTACGGGGCGGTTACGGCCGACAGATGGCGGGGCAAGCGGATACCCAGGTGCTTATTTTGGAATTCGATGACGGCAGCCTCCTTGGCATTGTTCCGGTTTCTAACGTTGGCGAATTGGCGCGTGAGGGCAGTTCGATTACGGCGGACGCCCTGAACATCACGTTCTTCGTTAATTTCGTTCCACCGGTTCTGCCACACCAAGCGGTGGCGAACTCATCGGACGCGGAAGAGAAGGTAGGAAGTGAATAGCGATGCGTCGGGGCAGCCAGCCTGTCTCATACCGGAAGCACCGCACAACTCAAGAACTCCCATTCGTTGGCGAGGCCGAAGATCGCGTTCGTGGCAGCGTTACCGATCCAACACGAACTCACAAATCTGTCAGCCGCTGGCCGGTATCGCCGAAACGCTCGAGTTGCATGCCTATCCTGTCCATCAGCGACAAATAGAGGCTGCACGCCCGGCGGTTGTCGTCGCCCGTGTCGAAGTAGTTGAGCACGCGGAACGGTCCCAGGCCGCCCGTTCGGCGACCTACAATCACGGCGAATACCCTACATATGCAATCACAAATTCTGGAGTTCTACTATCGCCTGGAAGTGTAAATCCCTGCCATACGGTCTTAAGCGTATCGTTGAATCCGTCTTGATACGATACAGTTCCACAGAAAGTTAGCTGTTTATCGCCTGCGATGACGGCTTGCATATCAGACTTGGTGAGCTGGCTCGAATAAGCAGAGATCTCGACAGACTCGTTTATAGGAATGGTCATGGCCGGCATTTTCCAGTCATTATGGGCCTCGGGAGAACACTTCGGAGCCTCGCCAACCTCAAATGGCGGCACGGGTGATTTCGATCCAGAACTAGCGTGCCAAACCTTAGCCAAGGCAGAGCCATAGGTCGAAAGCGCCACGGAAGCAGCGCTCCTGCCGGTATTCTTCAAGCGTAGCGTGATCTCAACGGTGTATTCATCACGACGAGGCAAAGCCTGGGGAGGTAATCCGGGCTTGAAGCCCCAGCGCTTGCCCGTCGCTAGAATCTTTATCTCAGTGACTCTGTCGAAAGAAAGCCGGGGCCGCTCGATGACTCTCAGAGGAGGCGTCTTCCTGCGTTCGGATAGACCATCGATCCACTGGAGGCCCGAAAACAGCGCCGATGCGGCGCTGACCACCAGTGCTGCACATGAAATCCACACCGTGTAATGGTGGGGCTGGTCCGCAGTCGTTTTTGGTGTATTTGGTGTGGCTTCGTATCGTGAAATCTGAGGGGCTGCGAATTCTGTTTTGGTGGAGCCGATCACCGCGGCTGACGAGGTCGGCTCTGAGGTGTTTCGTTCCGGTTCGACAGTTCCGTCGTGCGCCATCGATCAGTATCCATTCCATCACTTTTCTGTTACAGGCGCATCAACGCCGATTGCAGGCTGACTCGGCACCCCTAAGGGGTTAGTCCCCATCACTCAGCATCGAGCCGCTCACCGGACGCCACGTTACCCTATCACGTCCTACGACGAGATGTGCCTCGCAACGGGATTGTCGCGGAAGTTGCGGCTGCAACGATTTACCGGAAGCCCACAGCTCAGGAATTTCGATTCATGGTGAGGCGCAGAATCCCACGCCTGGCAGCCTTACCGCTCCAACCCCAGCTCACAAATCCGTCAGCCGCTGGCCGGTATCCCCGAAACGCTCCAGTTGCACGCCCATCCTGTCCATTAGCGACAAATAGAGGCTGCACGCCCGGCGGTTGTCGTCGCCCTTGTCGAGATAGTCGAGCACGCGGCCCGGCCGCAAGCCGCCGCCGCGGCCCGCGAGCAGCATCGGCATCTGCTCGGCGCTGTGCGCATCGCCGTCGAACAGGTTGGAGCAGCACAGAAGCATGGAGCTATCCAGCAGCGACTGCCCGCTCTCGTCAATCTCCTTCATGCGCTTCAGCAGGTAGGCGAATTGCCGCACATGGAACTGGTTGGTCTTCAGATACATCGCCTCCGCGGCCGGGGCTTTGCCGTTGTGCGTCAGGTCGAGATGCAGGGCGCCCTCCACGCCCTCCAGGAACCTGAAGTTCATCTGCGAAAGATCGTTGTTGAGCATGCAGGTCACAATCCGCGTCTTGTCCATCTGGAACGCGAGCACCATGATGTCCAGCATCAGCTTCATGTGATCCGGAACGTTCTGCGGCAGTTCGTCCGCCGGGCGCGGCATGTCCGGCTTCGTCAGCGTTGGACGCCAGCCTTCCAGGCGCTCCTCCCGGGCGGCGCGGTCGATCCTCGTCTCGATGCTGCGTATCGACTCCACGTATTCGTCGAGCTTCTGACCGTCGCTCCGGCTGATCTTCGGCTTGATGGCGTGCGTCTCCTGGAGCACCGCATCGAGAATGCTGCGGTCGAGCTGCCGGCCTTTGCCGTCGCCGACCAGCAGATCGAAGGCCCGCGCGGGATAAATCTCCTTCGTGGCAGGTTTGCCGGGCGAAGCCCACGAGATGCACGAGCCATAGATCATTGACAGGCCGTCTTCCAGCCTGAGCTCGTTCGGCTCGATGCCCAACACCAGGCTCGGCACGGCCGTCTTGCTCCCGATCTGCTGGGCCAGCACCTGGTCGAAGGTAGTGCCCACGCGAATACTGCTGGGATCGAGACTGACCGTCGCTCCCGACAACAGGTTCGGCATCCTGCCCAAATGAGGGCTGGACGACTTGACGGCTTCCTGGTTGTACAGTCCGCGAAGGAAGGTGATGTCCTCGCGGAACGGCATCATCGGCTCGAGAGCTGGACCGATCTCCATCGATGCGCCGCTGCCCCTAGCCCACCAGTGAATGGGTTCCACTCCATTCGAGAAATAAAGGGTGGCGAACCGCAAGGGCGGCTTGTGCGCCGGCGCTCCCCGCAGGGGCAAAGATTCCATCCAGGGCAACGCGAGTGCGACGCCGGCGCCCCGCAGAAAGTTACGGCGCGATGCTCCTTGAGTGCTCTTCATAGTTCACCTTCTGTTTCCGAACTCTTCACGGCCGGTTCGCGGCGATAGCGGAACTGCCGGCTGGTTGCGATCTCCGCCGCCAGTTTCGAAAAGCTGGCATCCGCCCCGGCATCCGTCAGGCGCTCGATCAGCGGCCGGTCCGACGCCAGGATCGTGCGTCCGAGGGCGTATCCGAGCAGCTTGGAGGAGAGCGTGCGGAGAACCTGCCGCTCCTGAGCCTTCAGATACCGGAGGAGTCCGTCAAGGCCCGAGATTGGCGTTCCATCGGCCAGATCGCTGGAGTCGTGAATCGGCTTTCCGTCCGAATACTCGTTCCTCCAACGCCCAACCGCGTCGTAGCGCTCCAGCGGAAAACCCAGCGGATCGATCCGGGAGTGGCAATTGGCGCAAGAGGCATTGCGCTGATGAGCCGCGAGCCGCTCGCGCACCGTCAGTCCGCCGAAGGCCTTCTCGTCCGCGGGGATGGATCCTGCGTCCGCCGGAGGAGGCGGCGTCGGGGTTCCCAACACGCGGCGCAAAACCCAATCCCCGCGCTTCACGGGACTCGTGCGCAGAGGCGCGGACGTTGCCGTGAGCACGGCTCCCAGCCGAAGCAAGCCGCCGCGTTGAAACTCGTTCGCGCCGCTTACCAGTTCGGCCTCGTCCGACTTGATCTCCTTTTGCACTCCGTAGTGTTTCGCCAGCGCCTGGTTCAGGAACGTATAGTCGGCAAAGAGGATCTCGCGGACCGGCCGGTCCTTGCGGACGATGTGCTCGAAGAACGAGACCGCCTCGTCGTACATGGCGCTCTTCACTTCATCCGTGAACTCGGGGAAACGGCCGGTGTCCACGCCGCGGTACTGGTCGAAACGGTAGAAGCCGAGCCACTGGCCGAAGAACTCCGTGGACAGGCGCCGGGCCTTGGGATCGGCCAGCATCCGCTTCACCTGCCGCTCGATCTGTTGCGGATTGCTCAGCTCACCCGCATCGGCGGCGCGCCTGAGTTCGTCGTCGGGCAGGGAAGACCACAAGAAGTAGCTGAGACGGCTGGCCATTTCCCAGTCCGACAGTTCCCTTACTTCGGCTACTTTCGCCGGCTGCTCCAGCCGGTACAGGAACGCGGGCGCCACAAGGATGCGGGCCAGCAGGGACCGGACGGCCTCCGGATGGCCGAGCTTATGTTCTTGTCTGGCCTTAGTGTAGAAGGACCGGAGTTTCTCCTTCTCGGATTCCAGTAGAGCACGCCGCCAGGCTTTGCCGGCGAAAAGAATGCAGTCGCCGACGTGACCGGGGCGGCCGGCGTTTTGTGCCTTGAGCACGGCGTCGTACTCGGCGCGCAGGTCCTTCACCAACTGGCGCGGCTCCGCGGGCAGCGCCTCAATCTGGGCCACGTCCAGTTCGCCTATGCCCTTGTTCTTCAAGTCCAGTTTGTACTTCTCAGCGACGAATCGGAGGAAGACGTCGTGATACTCAAACGAACCGAGAAGGTCGGCCCACGCCTGATCGAGCCTGAGTCGCGTGGCATCGTCGAGCATGTTCTCGACCAGAAAACGGTCCTGGCGGTAGTATTTCAGTGCGGTATGGTAGTGGTCCCGTTCGGGTTGATTGTAAGTGTTGTCGAAGGGCGCGGGGATCGGGTCCTTGTCCGATGGCGTTGGCTCGCCGTGCGAAGTTTGGGGCATTCGCGCGGCAAACTCGAGCACGCCGGTCTTCCAGGCTTGGAACCCGGAGCTTTTCGGATCGGCCAGCAGCGCCCAGACGGGCCTTCCTTCGGAAACCTCTTCGCGGCCGGAAATGGTGCAGCGCAGAACCGCGTCTCCCGATTGCCCGGAGCCCATTCCGACCTCAACCTGCAGCTCCATTCCGCCTGCGCCTTTCGGCGCCGGAAGGTCGAAGAATAGAGGGGAATCGCTGACCGTTGCGAAATCTTCCGGATCGATGGCGCGGCCGTCGGGGTGCTGCCCGAAGGCAAGCTTCTTCGCAGTCTCCTCGTCAAGCAACGACTTCAACGGCTGCGCGGGCCCTGAGCTTCTGTCCGTCCCGCGGATTCGAACCGTCGCGTTACGCCAGACGACGACCGTCTTTTCCTTCGAGTTGGGATTCGCCGAAACTACGGATAGATGCACTCTGGCCTTTGGCTGGCCGCGAGTCCTCAAGGGGAACCGGAAACGATGAGTGACCGTGGGCTGAAGGGAGGCGTCAGTCAATACGAGGGCCCGCTCGTCGCCCTGGCCGCCCGCCGCCATCGCGCCCGCCGCGAACAGCCAGCGAGGCCAGTCGATCAGGAAGCGTTGAATGTCTTCGCAGCCGGCCCGCACGGCCGCCGCGATCTTCTGGCTGTCAGGGCCAACCGGAGCGGGCAGGCTCTGCCACCGGGAGACGACCTCGGACGTGGGATAGCTCGGCAGCGGCTGCTGAAGCACGGACCAGATGTGCCGGATGAACTGCGGACTGATTCCTTCGCGGGCCGCAAGATCCTCCAAGGTCGCCGTGTCCTCGCCCAGGGCTTCGCGGTGCAGGTAGCGCCAGGAAGCGTGGAAAGCCTTGGCGTAGCGATCCAGTCCGTATGGCCTTCCGCCCTCGCCCGCGGCGGCCCGGAAGCCGTGAGCGCGATAGATTTTCTGTATCCGGCTGATGGCCGAGAGTTCGAGGCCGCTCTTGCCCGGGTCATCGAAAAACCCGATGGGACCTGACCCGATCACGGCATGCGCGGCAACGTTCTTGGCGGCTTCCAGGTAGCGTTCCAGGTCCGCGTCCTGCATGAACTGCACGTCCCCGAAATTCGTGAAACCCTCGCCGCCCGCAGCGTCGCTCGCGAAGTTGCGTTCCACGTCCAAATCGAGCCCGGTCAGGTCCCGGATGGTGTATGCGTACTCGGCGCTGGTCAGCCGCCGCATCGTGACGGCTCCGGGATCGCCGGCATGCTTTCGCGCGAAATCGTCCAGCTTGGCACGGACCCACGCGACCGCCTGGCGCCGCTCCCCGTCGCTCGGCTGCGGCATCTTCTCGGGCGGCATCCGCTTCTGCTCGAGCGCCGCCGCCACTTTTTCCCAACGCTGGAAATTGTCTCCCATGGAGCGCGAGATCAGATGCTCCAAATTCACCCCAGCCGTCGCCGTTTTGCCATGGCACTGCAAGCAATACTGCCGGAATACGGGAGCTGCGTTCGCGGCTGATTCGTTCGCGCCCCATACGGTTCCGCCGGCGCTGACGGCGATTATCAGGCAGGCACCCAGCAGGACTCTCATGGCTCTCTCGCACTCCGAGTCTATCACTACTCGTGGACCATTGGATTCAAAGAGATCGCAAGGCCTCCCGGGCGCGCTTCATGGTCGCCGAATCCGCATCGTTCGAACCCTTCCCGTAGTAAACCGTGGCCGCCAGGAGGTGAGGCTGCCAGTTCGCGCTGACCAGCGGGATGTCCTCGATCAAAGCGGCCAGATACTTGTAGTAATGGACCTCGTCCGCCTTTGCTAAGGTCAGGCGCAGGGCAGCGGTCAGGAAGGCTTGCCGGTCGGGAATATTTTGCGCCAGGCGAAAGACATGCGCGGCTGCGGCGTCCCGCTTTTCTGGAACTTCCGCGAAGATCTCCGCTACGCCGCCGGCCTCCCCCGTGCTGGGTTCCAGATCCGTAATGGCAAACGAGCGGAGATTGTCTTCACGCGCTTCTGCCCACGTACGGAACTGGACCATCCAGCCAACGGCCTGCAGCAGGAGGAGAAAGCGGGTTTCGGGATCGGAGGCGGCCAGGTAGCTGTAGTGCAAGGCGTCGGCCGCCGAGACCGAATGAATGCCCACGATGACGGCGCTGGCACGGGCGCGCATGCTGAGCTCGGCCGCCGCCAGGTGTACCGCATCCCAGACTGTGCCGGCGCCGGTTTTGCCCTTGGCGAGGCGGCCGGCGACATCCGCGCAGGCCTCATCGGGCGTCGATTGGCGCATGGTTTCCAGAATGCTGCGCGTGGCCGCCGCATCCGCGGGCGCCGCCACCCAGGCGTCGTTCAACCTTGGGAAGGTCTCTTTCAGGCGCTTGAGGTTGGCGGCGTAGCACTGGTCGTCGAAGGCGTAGCCGTTGACCTGCCGCTCTCTGCCGAAGTCGAGCAGGCTGAGAGTCAGCGAGCGGAGCACCGGCTCGGAATGCTGCCAGCCGATGGCGTGCAGGGTACGGCAGGCGTTGGCGACGAAAATCGCCTTGTGGCCGATGTTGCGATAGTCGCGGGCGCCGTGCCGCCACAACATGCCGAAGATCTCGGCGGCGCTCCGGTGACGGGCGAGGGAAACGACGGCGCGTTCGGCGCGCTCCTGGTCCCAGGCCTCCATGGCGTGCGAGAACTCCGCGGCGGCCAGGCCGGGAGCGGGAAGAGGCCCGCTGATGGGCCGCATGGTGTAATCGCCCGACTGCTGCCGGGCATCGCGCTCCTGGGCGGATTTGAAATTATCGAGCGCGTAGAAAAGAGGCAGCAGCCGCGAGTCCGCGGGCGCCTCCAGTCCGATCAGGTGGGCCGAGTGAATGACGAAGACGCAGTGCAGAGCAAATCCCGGAGGCCGGGGATTGATGTTGCGGATTCCAGCCAGAAAAAGCGCCGCCAGAAGCCGCCGGTAAGAGACGCCGTTGCGAAGCTGTTCCACCACCATCGCGGCGCAACGGTCGCGCGGCGTGTGCTCGAGTAAGCCGACGAGGGGCTCGATCTCGGGCGCGAATTGCATCATGCCGGGAGTGACCTGCGCGTCGGCGCGGCTGAGCCGAAGCGGAGCGGCCAGCGCTCCGGTGGCAAATCCTTGGAAAAGATCGCGTCTGGAGATGGGCATCGTGATAGCTCCTCCCGCCCTGCTATTTTAGTTCAGAATGCAGACCAAAAGACTAGGCAATAGCGACTTGAATATCACTCCGCTCGGAATCGGCGCGTGGGCCATCGGCGGGGCGGGCTGGGCGTTCGCCTGGGGACCTCAGGACGACGGCGATTCGATCGCCGCCATCCGCGCGGGTCTCGATGCGGGCCTGAACTGGATCGATACGGCCGCCGTTTACGGGCTGGGTCATTCCGAGGAAGTTGTGGCCCGGGCGCTCGAAGATGTTAGCCCCAGGCCCTACGTGTTCACAAAGTGCGAGCGGACATGGAACGAGCGGCGCGAGATTATGAAGAGCCTGAAGCGCGACTCGATTCGCCGCGAATGCGAGGCGAGCCTGCTGCGGCTCAAGGTGGACGCGATCGATCTCTACCAGATCCACTGGCCGGAGCCGGAGGAGGACGTGGAGGAAGGCTGGGAGACGCTGCTGCGTTTGAAAGAAGAGGGCAAGGTGCGCTGGATCGGTGTTTCGAACTTCGGCGTGGCGCACCTCGACCGGATCGGGAAGTACGCCGCGCCTACATCGCTGCAGCCGCCCTACTCGCTGGTGAGTCCCGAGATTGAAGAGAAGACGCTGCCGTACTGCGGAGCCCACAACATTGGCGTGATCGTCTACTCGCCCATGCGCAACGGGCTGCTCAGCGGGAAGATGACCAAGCAGCGTGTGGCCGCCTTCCCGGAAGACGACTTCCGCCGCCGCTCGCCGCACTTCCAGGAACCGAACCTGAGCAGAAACCTGGCGTTGGTTGAAAAGCTGCGGGAGATCGGCAGCCGCCACGGGCGCTCCCCGGGCGAGGTGGCCATCGCGTGGACGCTGCGCAGACCCGAGGTGACGGGCGCTATCGTCGGCTTGCGCAGTGCGGCCCAGTTGCCGGGCGTGATCGGCGCGGCCGAATTCCGCTTGAGCGACGAGGAGATCCGCGAGATTGCGGACTATCGGGCGGCGTTGTTTGGAGATTCCATGCATGCCGCCAAGCCGGTCTGATACAATTCTCGCCGTGAACCGTCGTCAATTTGTCACCGCAAGTGCTTCCTCGGCCGCCTGGTCGCAGCTCCGGGCGGGCGCGAGCGATCCTGTACGCCTGGCCATCGTCGGCATGGGGGGCCGGGGCACCGCGCTCATGCGCGAGTTTACGGACGTTTCGGGCGCGGAAATTGGCGCGGTCGTCGATCCGGATGGCGGCCGGGCTGAAAAAGCGGCCGTTTGGATATTCGAGAAGACGGGCAAGCGCGCGCTGGTGGAGTCCGACATGCGCCGCGTTTTCGAGAATAAAACCATTGATGCGGTGGTCATCGCCACCACGAATCACTGGCACGCTCTGTCCGCCATCTGGGCGATGCAGGCCGGAAAAGACGTCTACGTCGAAAAGCCCGTATCGCACAATTTCTTCGAAGGCCGGAAGATGGTGGAAGCGGCGCGCAAGTACAATCGCATCGTGCAGGGCGGCACGCAGCGCCGGTCCATGGGCCGCATTCGCAAGGCGGTCCAGTTGCTGCACGAAGGCGCCATCGGGGACATCTATCTTGCGAAGTGGTTCTTCCCCGGCCGACGCGACTCCATCGGGTTCAAGCCCATCGAACCGCCGCCTTCCTGGCTCAACTGGGACCTGTGGCGCGGCCCCGCCCCCGACCAGCCGTATCACGGCAACCTCGTTCACTATAACTGGCACTGGTTCTGGGACTTTGGGAACGGAGAACTGGGGAACAACGGCATCCATCTGGTGGATGTTTCCCGCTGGGGCTTGAAGAAGGAGTTGCCCGCAAAGATCCACTCCTGGGGCGGCCGTTTCGGTTACCACGACCAGGCTCAGACTCCCAACACACAAACGACCGAATGGCGGTACGCGGACGGTTCGGCGATTGTAGGCGAGATTCGCGGCCTCTACACCGGGGAGCCGATGTATTGGGACTTTTTCGGCGCCAAAGGGCATATGCACATGTTCGCGGATGGCAAGTTCCAGATCGTCCTGGGACGGAACAAGCAGCCGGAACCCGAGGTGGAACCGCTGCCCGACGTCAACCACTACGCCAATTTCGTGGAAGCGGTCCGAACGCGCGATCGAAGCGCGCTGAACGCCGAAATTCAAGAGACGCACCTCTCGACCGCACTTTGTCATCTGGGGAATATCGCGTATCGGATGGGCCGGGAGCTGGCCTTCGATCCCGCCAAAGGAAGCTTCACTGACGCGCCGGACGCCAACAAACTCCTGACCCGGGTATACCGCAAACCGTACGCGATACCAGAGCAGATTTAGCACTACTCAGTGTGGCGCAGCTCGTGTCTGCCGCGTCCCGACTCTTCGGGACGCTTGAAGGGCAAGGCTCGACACGAATTGTCGAGCCGGCAGGCAGGAGCGCCGATAAGCGCTAACTTAAGGTCTGACTATGTCCTCGCCGTGTCCATCGATGCGGTTGCTGCATCGCAGTCTGGGACCAGCATCGACTTCCGGTCGGCCAGCGTTCGTCCGAAACCTAGCCGACGCTGCCCATAAGCGCGTTTATCGGGAGTTATATCCGTCAATTTGCGGCGAACCAGCCACACCGCCCACGGAGTCTGGTACACATGACCGAACTTTCCGAGACGAAATTAGATCGGTTCCAGCGTCAGAGCGTTTCCGCCTTCGCATCCCTATAGCCGAATTTGTCGAACAGCCACGGCACGCTTTCCCGCGGATCGTAGCCTATGGCCTCCTCGACAAACTTCACGTACTCGCAGACGTCCCTATAGAGCGATTCCATTTCCGGCAGCTTGAAGCCGGCCAGTAGCGTCATCTTCTTCTGGGTGTGGTCGTCCGGGTCGTATTGGGCGGAAGGATGCGTTATCGCGTCGCGGACTTCCTTGCCATCCTTGATGATCCTGTGGGCGGGCCTGAAAGCCGACAGATCGACTGTCGGCCGCCCCTTTACCTTGGCAATAACCCGTGGATATCCGAAGACCTTATCTGCGCATTCCAACGATGTCGATCAGTCATTCCGATCTGATGCCGATCAGATCGGA
>JBBDWK010000010.1:0-47136 GCA_040902885.1 Bryobacteraceae bacterium
ATGTTTTAGTTGCCCGGACCCCTACCCAAAACTAAGTGGCATTGGGCTAAAGCCCACCCCACTATCGTAGAATTATGGATTGCCTGAAATCGCCGTCACAGTCGTAATACCCACACTGGCGGCGGACGCGGCGCTACAGGAGTGCGTTCTCTCCCTGACGAAGCAAACGCGGCGTGATTTCGAAGTGATCGTGGTCGATAACAGCGGCAAAAGTCTGGTCGGGAAAAGCGGTGTGGCGCGCCATGGCGTCCGCATTCTGGAGCAGGAGCGGAACGTGGGTTTTGGAAGCGCGATCAACGCGGGCTTCCGGCATTCGAGCGCGCCCTTCCTCGCCACCCTCAACGACGACGCGGCGGCCGATCCGCACTGGCTGGAAGCGCTGCTGGCGGCGATGGAGACGCGACCGGACGTGGGGATGTGCGCGTCACAGGTCAGGCTGGCGGAGGAGCGGACGCTCGATTCGGCCGGGATGCTGATCGCGCGCGATTGCAGCAGCAAGCAGCGCGGGCACCTTGCACCGCCGTCGTGCTTTGAACGCCAGGAGGACGTGCTGTTTCCAAGCGGCTCGGCGGCGCTCTACCGGCGGGCCATGCTGGAACGGATCGGCCTCTTCGACGACGATTACTTCCTTTACTGCGAAGACACCGACCTGGGATTGCGGGCGCGCTGGGCCGGCTGGAAGTGCCTGTATGTGCCCTCGGCGGTGGTTTTCCACCGGCTCTCGCATTCGGCGGGACGCGCTTCTCCTCTCAAGGCTTACTACGTGGAGCGCAACCGGCTGTTCACGCTGGTGAAGAACATGCCGCTACAGCGGCTGCCCGCCTCGTGCCTGGCAACGCTGGCCCGGTATTGGTGGCACGCCTTTCTGATGATGCGGCGTCGCGGCACGGCAGCGCGGTTCCGCGAGGGGCATGGGTCCTGGCGGCTCGCCTTCTATGTTCTGAAGGCGCATGCGGCGCTGCTGCTGTGTCTGCCCCGCCTGCTTCGCAAGCGCAGGCAGGTGCGGCGCTTGGCTCGCCTTTCCACGGAGGAGTTCGGCCGGCTGCTGGATGCGCACGCCATCCCGGTTCGCGAGGTGGCGGAGTTGTGATTCCTCCCCAGGGGCGGGATTCGTTGTTGATCGTCGTGCCGGCATGGAACGAAGAGGCCGCGATCGGAACTGTGGTGCGCGGCGTTCGCGAAGCCATGCCAGGCGTGCCCATCCTGGTAATCGACGACTGCTCGGTGGATTCCACCAGAACGGTTGCCGAGGAGGCGGGAGCGCGCGTTCTCGGGCTTCCGCATCATCTGGGCCTGGGCGGCTGCGTGCAAGCGGGCTACAAGCTCGCCTACGAGCTCGGCTACCACTACGTGATCCGCGTGGACGGCGACGGCCAGCACGACGTTCGGGACATCGTGCGCCTTTACAGCGCGCTGCGGACCTCGGGCTGCGAGATGGTGATCGGCTCGCGCTTCGCGGAGGGCGACTACGCTAACCATACGAGCTGGGTGCGTTCGCTCGGCATCCGTTTCTTCCGGCTGGTGCTGCGGCCCATTCTCGGCAAACAGGTACACGACCCCACCTCGGGATTCGTGGGAGTGAACCGCAGCGCGCTCGAAGTGTTCAGCAAGAGCTTTCCGCTGGAGTATCCCGAGATTGAGGCGCTGGTGGTGCTACAACGCAAAGCCTTCCGCTTCGCGGAGGTCCCATGCCGGATGCACGCGCGCCGGACGGGGCGTTCCTCCATCACCGCGCTAAAATCCATTTATTACATCCTGCACGTCCTGCTCGGCGTGTTCGTGAACGTTCTGCGGTACGACGCGCGCAGACGCCGCAGGGTTTGAAAGGAATATTTAGTTGGTTCCTCTGCTAAATCTCGTCAGCGCGCTTGGGCTGCTGGTGATCGCGCTGGTGCTGGTATCCATCCGCCGGGAACACATTCGCGTGGAATACTCCGTGAGCTGGCTCGCGGGAGCGGTAGCGCTGATTGCGCTATCGCGCTCGCCGCGGGCCGTGGAGTACGTCAGCCGGAAGCTGGGCATCGAAGACCCGGCGCTCGCGATCCTGATGCTCGTGGGCTGCCTGTTCGTGCTGATCGTTTTCCTCATCTCGATCAGCATTTCAAACTTGAAGGACGACAACGTGGCGCTCGCCCAGCGGGTGGCCATTTTGGAGTACCACATTCGCAGTTTGCAGAACTCCGCCGCGCATGAAAACGAAGCCAAGTCCGCGCCATAAATCCGCCGTTGTTTCGTCCGTCCCCAAAGCGGCGGCTCCCGGAGGCGCGTGGCGGCCGTGGCTCGGGTTCGCCATTGCTCTCGTTGTCGTGTTCCTGGTCTACGAGCCCGCATTGAACGGTCCGTTCGTCTTCGACGACCAGTATCTGCCCGTGAACATGGGCGTCGCCGGCCGGCCGCTGACGCAGTGGCTGATCGGCGTCCGGCCCGCGCTGATGTTCACGCTGTGGCTCAATTACCGGATTTCGGGCTTCGATACGTTTTCCTACCACGCGTTCAACGTCTTCTTCCACACCATCAATGCATTTCTGCTGTTTTGGGCCGTTCGCCGCATCCTGGGGTTTGCATCAGTTGGTGCGAAGGATCTCTTCGCCCTGTTCGCCGGCGCGCTGTTCCTGCTGCACCCCGTGCAGACGGAGTCCGTGGCCTATGTCAGCAGCCGGTCTGAGAACCTGAGCCTCCTTTTCTTTCTCGCGGCTTTCGTTCTGTTCCTGTACCGGCCCGGGTTGACGGATGAAGAGCAGCCTCCGGTGAGCTGGCCCGCGGCCGCCGGCATACTGGCGTTGTTTGGAGCCGCGGTGGCCACCAAGGAGCACACCATCACCCTGCCCGCGCTGCTATTGCTGACAGACCTTTTCTGGAACCGGCGAGGTGGAATTTTGGCGGGTGTCCGAAGGAATTGGCGGCTTTATATTCCCATCGCTGTTGGAGCCGCGGGCGGCCTGGCGTTCGTGCTGCGCATTCTCTCGCGGGCCGATAGCGCCGGCTTCGCCCTTAAGACCGTGAAGTGGTACGAGTACTTCTTCACTCAATGGCGGGCGGTGTTCCTTTATCTGCGCCTGTACGTGCTGCCTGTGGATCTGTCGCTCGAATACGACTTTCCGCTCTCGCGGACGCCGCTGGACCACGGCGCGGCCTTCGGTTTGGCAGCCCTTCTGGCGATGTCGGCAGCCGCGCTCTACTACCGCAAGCGGTTTCCGGTGGCGGCGTACGGCTGGTTCGCCTTTCTCCTGTTGCTCGCTCCAACGTCCTCCATTGTGCCCATCAGCGATCCGGTTGCCGAGCGGCGGCTCTATCTCCCAATCATCGGCCTGTTGCTGATCTCGATCGAGTTCCTGCGGCGCCTGAACGCCGGCCGCGCGGCGATGGGGCTGGGCCTCTCCGGCGTGCTGCTTGCGGCGGGCGCGGGAACTTACTCGCGGAACTTCGTCTGGGCCGACCGCACGGCGTTATGGGAGGACACCGTCGCCAAGACGCCGACCAAGGCACGGGCCCAGTTCCAGCTCGGTTTCGCCTACTTTGAAGCCGGGCGTTGCCAGGACGCCGTCCGGCACTTCGAGATCGCGGCGGGCCTGCAGCCGCCCGATGCACGGCTGCTGGTGGATTGGGCGCTCGCCTACGACTGTCTGGATCAGCCCGATCTGGCGCTGGCCAAGCTGAACGAAGCCGCCAAACTGGAACGCGCCGTCTGGGTGTATGCAAACCTCGGCATGATTCACGCCAAACAGAACCAACGCGACGAAGCCTTTGCAGCCTTGAAGACAGCCGTGGAAATCGATCCCAATTTCGACATGACCTACGTCTATCTGGGCCATCTCCACTTCATGGCTAACGACTTCCGGCAGGCGGCTGCGGAGTATCGCCGTGCGGTGAGTCTGAATCCGGATAACCGTATGGCGTTGGATAGCCTGGCAAAGGCCGAGCAGAACCTGAAAGGCCACTGACCGGTATCCGATGCGCATCGGCGTCAACGCGCTGTATCTGATTCCCGGCCGTGTCGGCGGCACGGAAATCTACCTGCGTAATCTGCTGCGGGAGCTGGCGGACATCGATTCCGGCAACGAATACTTCGTCTATGTAAATCGCGAAACCGGTTCGGACCTGACGCCGCGGCGGAGCAACTTCCAGACGGTGCGAACGGGCGTGCGCGCTTCCTTCCGCCCTGGGCGAATTCTTTGGGAACAGATTGTCCTGCCTGTTAAGGTCTGGCATCACCGTCTGGACGTGCTGCTGAATCCAGGTTTCACGACGCCGATTCTTTCACCATCGCCCACGGTGACCGTGTTTCACGATCTCCAGCACAAGCGGCATCCGGAGCACTTTCGATGGTTCGATCTCCCTTTCTGGCGGATGCTGCTCTATGCTTCCGCCCGCCGCTCCAGCCGGCTGCTGGCGGACTCCAGAGAGACGCGGAGCGACCTTCTGCGCTTCTACGCGCTGCCGGAGGAGAAGGTGGAAGTCGTTCCGCTGGGAGTAGAGCCGAAGTTCTTCGAAATCGGGCGGCGGCGGACTCTTGCAAAATCCGCGGCGCCATTCATACTGGCCGTCTCGACGCTCCACCCTCACAAGAACCTGGGCGGTTTGTTGAAAGCCTTCGCCGAGTTTCGCATGTCGCAGCCGGAGTTTCGCCTGGTGATTGCCGGGTTACGCGGTTTTCATGCCGAAGCGCTGGAGGAATTGAGCCGGTCGCTGGGCCTGGAGGAATGCGTTCAATTCACCGGATGGATTCCGCGCGACGAGCTGTACGAGTGCTTCGCAAGGGCTCACGCCTTCATCTATCCGTCCACATTTGAGGGGTTCGGCCTGCCGGTGCTCGAGGCGCTGGCGGCAGGCATTCCCACGGCCGTTTCCCGGATCGAGCCCGTTTCGGGCATCGCCGCCAGCGCCGCTCTGCAATTCGATCCGGCCTCGCAACCGGAGATGGTAGAGGCTCTTCAGCTCCTCGTGTCGGATGAAGAGTTGAGAAAGCGGCTCGCGGCGGCCGGACCGCAACGCGCCCGCCTGTTCTCCTGGAGAGCCACCGCCGAACGTACTCTCGCGGCTCTTAGACGAGCTGCGGAATCACCCGCCCGTGCACCTCGGTGAGCCGCTCCTTGCGTCCCTGGTGCATGTAGCTCAGAGCATCCTGGTTGAGGCCCAACTGGTGCAGCATGGTGGTATGGATGTCGCGGAAGTGGCAGGGATCGACGGTCGCGCGGAGGCCGATATCGTCCGTGGCTCCCACAATCTGGCCCCCCTTGATGCCGCCGCCGGCCATCCACATCGTAAAACCGAGGTTATGATGATCGCGGCCCTTGCTGCCCTGCGATTCGGGAGAGCGACCGAACTCGCCGCCCCATAGAACCAGCGTGCTGTCGAGCAACCCGCGCCGCTTCAAGTCCTTCAGCAGCGCCGCCACCGGCTGGTCCGTCTGCACCGCGAGGCGGGGGTGATTCTCTTCGATGTTCTCGTGCGCATCCCACTGCAGGTTCCCCGGCCCTCCGCCGGAAACCACGCAGACGAAGCGCACGCCCTTCTCCACCAGCCTTCGGGCCATCAGGCAGCGGCGTCCATAATCGTCCGTGGGTTCCTTGCCGATGCCGTACAGATCCTGCGTTTCCTGAGGCTCCGTGGAAAGGTCGAAGACGGCGGGAGCCTCCACTTGCATCTTGAACGCCAGGTCGTAGGCGTTGATGCGGGCGGCATACTCCGTGTCGGCCGGCGCCATGCCCACCGAGTTGAGCCCGCGTATCAGATCGAGGGTCTCGCGGCGCTCGTCCAGGCTCACTCCCTGGGGCAGGTCCAGGTTCAGAACCGGCCGCTTGCCCGGGCGAAACATGGTCGGCTGGTAGATCGCGGGAAGAAAGCCGTTGGTGTACATGGGCTGCCCGGCTTCGAGCGCTCCATCCGGATCGGGCATGACCACATACGCCGGGAGCGAATCGCTCTCCGAGCCGAGGCCGTAGATGCTCCACGATCCCATGCTCGGGAAGCCTGGGATCACGCGTCCCGTGAAGAGCTGATACTGCGCCGCCGAGTGGACCACCATGTCGGCGTGGCAGGAACGAATGACGGCGATATCGTCCACGCACTCCGCGATGTTCGGCAGCAGGTCGGATACTTCGATCCCGCTCTGGCCGTACTTCTTGAAGGTCCGCTTGCAGCCCAACAGCGTGGACTTGTCGTTCACGAACTGATACTTGGCTTCGCCGAAACTGGCCGGCCGCTTCTGGCCGTGCAGTTGATTCAGCAACGGCTTGGGGTCGAAGGTTTCGATGTGGCTCGGCCCGCCCGCCATGAACAGGAAGATGACGGATTTCGCCCTGGCTTTGTCCGGCATGTGCGGGGCTTTGGCGGCCAGAGGATTGAGAGTTGCCGCCCGGGCGTCGGCCTGCTGCAGCATGGATCCGAAGGCCAGCGCCCCGAATCCGCAAAAGGCGTCGCACAAAAATTCGCGGCGGTTGCGGGTGATGCGAAAATGTTCCGGCATAATCAGCTCACGTACAGAAACGCATTGAGGTTGAACACGGCCAGCGCAAACTCGCGCAACGAATGCTTCTTGAGAAATTCGACCGCCATCTTCTTTTCAGCGGAAGTGGGGGCGCGGCCGGCCGCCAGCTTGTAGGCGAGTTCCGCTTGCTTCGCGGGATCGGCGCCGCCTTCCGCCTTCAAGCGCGCCGCCAGCGCGTCCGCCTGCTTATTGGAGAAAGCGCCGTTCAACAACTCGAGCGCCTGCGGGGCGTGGGTGCTCGATTCGCGGCGCGCGCAGCTCACCTGAAGGTCGGGGGCATCGAAGACTTCCATGAACGGCAGCCGGAGATTCCGCTTGGCGATGAGGTAGACGCTCCGGCGATTGTGCTCCTCGGGATCGGGATGCACGACCCACTGCGACGGCTTATACAGGGCGTTGATCAGCTCCTGCTCGATCGGCACCATGATGCTCGGCCCGCCCAACTCGGGATTCAGGTTGCCGGCAACGGCCAGCATCGCGTCGCGAATCTCCTCGGCTTCCAGGCGGCGGCGGTTGAACTTCCACAGCAGTTTGTTGTCCGGGTCCTTTTCGGCGTATACGCCGGTGGCCGGTCTATCCGAGGACTGTCGATAGGTGTTGCTCTTCAGGATCAGCCGGTGCACGTGCTTGACGGAGAAGCCGGAGGAGACGAATTCGTTAGCCAGGTAATCGAGCAGCTCCGGATGTGTCGGACGCTCCCCCATGCGTCCGAAATCGTTGGGTGTGGCGACGATGCCGCGGCCAAAGTGGTAATGCCAGATCCGGTTGACCATGACGCGCGCGGTGAGCGGGTTCTCGGGATCGGTAACCCAGGCAGCCAGTTGGGTACGAGGCTTCGAGGCGTCCGCGTCAACTTCGCCGGCCGATTCCGGCAGAAGCACGCCCAGCGGGCGCAGGCCCACGCGATGGCCTTTGTTCTGATAATCGCCGCGGGCCAGGATATTGATCTCCGAGCGCTTCTCCGGCTGATTGGACACGCTGAACAGGGCCGGAAGAGGCTCCGGCATCTGCTCCTGCAAGGCGTCCAGCTTCTTCCGCAGCGCTTCGCGCTCATCGCCTTTGGATTCCCGCATGGAGGCGCGGACCTGCTTCATCTCCCGCTCGAGCGGCTCGACTTCGGCCTTCCAGGCCTCTTGTTCCTCCAGGCTCGCCTTAACGACGTCGTTCTCGTACACGCCCGCGAAGTACGCCTGCATCCGGTAATAGTCGCTGTGGCGGATGGGGTCGAACTTGTGGTCGTGGCAGCGCGCGCATCCCAGGGTCACGCCCAGCAGAGCCGAGCCCACTGCGTTGGTCATCTCGGTGAGCACTTCATTGCGGCTGCTGGCCACTTCCTGGTTGCCGGCGTTCTTGCGAAGAGGCCCCAGGCGGTTGAACCCGGATGCGATCAGCGTCTCTTCTTCCTTGGGCGCAATCTCGTCGCCCGCGATCTGCTCGGTCAGAAAGCGGTCATAAGGCTTGTCGTTCCGGAACGCGCGAATCACGTAGTCGCGGTAGCGCCAGGCGTCCTTGCGATGGGTGTCGTATTCGAACCCGTCCGTCTCCGCGAAGCGGACCACGTCAAGCCAGTGCTGGCCCCAGCGCTCTCCGTAGTGGGGGCTGTCAAGCAGGCGGTCGATCAACTTCTCATACGCATCGGAGGAACGGTCGGCGGCGAAGGCGGCGAGTTCGGAAGGCGTGGGCGGCAGGCCGGTGAGATCGAAGTACAGCCGGCGGATCAGCGTGATGCGGTCCGCGCGGGGAGACGGAGCGAGCTCCGCCTTCTTCAATCGGGCCAGCACGAAGGCATCAATGGGCGTGGACCCCCACTCTTTATCCTTGGCGCTGGTGAACGCGGGCGGCTCGCGATTCGAACGCTTTTGGAAGGCCCAGTGCCGCCGTTCGGCGGCCGAATATTTTCCAAGAGGAGCGGTTGCCTCGGCCGCAACCAGCAATCCAACCGCAACCGCAGCTAAGCCGATCATTCCAAATCGCACAGGTCTGCTCCGTTGCAGAAATTATACCTGAAGCCAGCGGCTCAGAATTCGGTTATAGGACAATAGGCTTTTGGGGCTCATGCCGGAGCGGGGAATTCTCATCACTTTCGAAGGTCTGGACGGAAGCGGGAAAACGACTCAGATGCGGCGCCTGGCCGGACGTCTGCGGTCGGAAGGCCGAGCGGTGCTGGAGACCGTCGAGCCGGGCGGGACGCGCATCGGCAAACAGGTGCGCCGCATTTTGCTCGACCCCGCCAACCACGATCTCACGCCCACCGCCGAGTTGCTGCTCTACTTCGCCTGCCGGGCGCAGAACGTGGAGGAGCTGATCCTGCCGGCTCTGGCGCGCGGCGAAATTGTGCTATGCGACCGCTTCACGGACTCGACGCTGGCCTACCAGGGCTGCGCGCGCGAGCTGGGCGCGGAAAACGTCCGGCAGCTCGATCGCGTTGCCTGCCAGGGGCTGTCGCCCGGCCTCACGCTGCTGCTCGACATCGATCCGGAAGCCAGCCTTGCACGGGCCCGGCGGCGCAACTCCGAGGATTCTCCCGAGGAAGGCCGCTTTGAGGAGCAGGACATGGAGTTCTTTCGCAAGGTACGCCGCGCTTACCAGGAGATTGCCGCGCGCGAGCCGGAGCGGGTTCGCGTGATTGACGGCCGCGCCGCGCCGGAGGCGGTCGAGCAGGCCATCTGGCAGGTGGTCCGATCCCATGTTTAACGACTTCTGGGGCAATCGGGCCGCGGCCAAGACGTTGGAGCGGATGATCCGGCAGGAACGCATCCCGCAGACGCTGCTGTTCTCCGGTCCCGAAGGCGTGGGCAAGGCCACGCTCGCGCGCCGGTTCGGTGCTCAGCTTTTGGGAGACGGGCACAAGATCGACCGGGACGATCTCAGCCTGCCTGAGAACATGGCCTCCATCGCCGGGCGCGAGAGCTGGACCTCGGAGAAGCGCAATGAAGATCCGCTCCTGTTTGCGTCGCACCCCGATTTTCTGACCTTCCCGCCCGACGGTCCGCTCCGGCAACTCTCGATTCCGCAGATGCGTCTGCTCAAGGAGCGTGCGCCCTATAAGCCGTTGCACGGCAGCCGGCGTATTTTCCTGATCGACCACATCGACCGTGCCAACCCGCAGGCCGCCAACTCGCTCCTGAAGACGCTGGAGGAACCGCCGCCGCACCTGATTTTGATCATGACGGCGGAAAATTCCTACGACCTGCTCCCGACCATCCGCTCGCGCGCCGTTCCACTGCACTTTCAGCCGTTAGGCGATTCCGAGATGCGGGAGTTTGCCGTCCGGCGCGGCCTGGACCGGCCCGAGCGCCGGATCGCGCTGGCGGCCGGCAGTCCGGGGATGGCCGTCTCGCTCGATCTGGAGGTCTATGACAAGCGCCGCGCAGCCATGCTGGCGCTGCTGCGCGTGGCCGCCGGCGCAGCGCCGTTCACGGCCTGGATTGCGCACTCTGAAGCGATCGGCCGCGGCAAGAGCGAGAAGCTGGAGTTCTATCTGAAAGTTCTCTATGGGCTGCTGCGGGATGTGCTGGTTCTTCGGGAGGCGGGCGGAGAGATCCGCAACGCCGACCTCCGAGGGGAACTGGAACCGCTTGCCCAGCGCGTCTCCTTCCGCTGGATTCGCATTGCCGTGCGCAAGGTGGACGAGCTGGCGGAACTCCTGCGGCGCAACATCCAGAAGACCATCGCGCTCGATTCGCTGATCCTCGAGCTGCGCTCCGTGGCAGCCGGCGCCTAGCACATCCGGCTTTGGGTGTTTTTTGACATCGCGCCGGGGAGTTTGCTATTCCTATTGTCAAGTCGGACATCAACGATCCAACTGGTTTTTACATCAAACAATCAATAAGGAAGGAAGCCTGTGGAGTCCGCCAATCGCAAACTTATCCGTCCGTCTCTCAATGAGCTGAAGGACCAGATGACTCCGCCACGCCGCGTCCAGAAAAAGCCCACCCCGCCGGATCAGACGAACGCGGAAAATTTTTACTATATAAAGCAGATGCAATCAAGAACCCCCATGGTCTTCGTGCTGCGCGACGGCGAGAAGCTGCGGGGGATCATCGAGTGGTACGACAAGACGTGCTTGAAGGTGAACCGGCTGGGAGAGCCGAACCTGCTGCTTTACAAGCCCAATATCAAGTACATGTACAAGGACGCCGAAGGCTAGCCGCCGCCGTTGGCCCGGCGCCGGAGGGCCAGACGATATGCGCGCCTCTGACCGGCTTCTTCATAGCGCCTTTTCTCCTCCCCGGTTTCGGGAATCACGGGAGGAACCGGAACGCGGTTGCCCTCGGCATCCACTGCAACGAATGTGAGATACGCGGAAGAAGTGTGGCTCACTTCGCCGCTGATCAGATCCTCGACGAATACTTTTACACCCACTTCCATGGACGTCCGGAATGCACGATTCACGGAAGAGCGCAGCGTCACCAGTTGCCCGATATGGACGGGATGCAGAAAGTTCATGTGATCGACCGAAGCCGTCACCACCGGATTTCGTGCGTGCCGCAGCGCGGCCATGGCGCCGGCCAGATCGACCAGATGCATGACTTTACCGCCCAGCAGATTGCCGAGCAGGTTGGCGTCGGTCGGCAGCGCCAGCTCCGAATATTCAGAGACGGATTCCCGTACGCGTTTGCCTTCGAGAGCGGAGGAATCGGCAGCCATGGATCAGGAGGCGCCCGAGCCACCGGAGCCGCGGCTGCGCCGCAGGTAACTTGTCAGGTATGCTTTGGCCAGGCTGTCGATCACGGGGTGCGGGTACGCGCAGTCGCCCATGGCGACCGAATATTCGAGCACGCCATGCTCCCAGGGATGATGATCGCGCTCCAGAACATACGCAATCCGCACGCGCTTGCCGGTATCCGCAACAGTCAGGAAACGGACGGCGTCCGGCCCTTCCCGTTCGGGAAATCGGGAGCAGCGGTTCCTGGCATAGCCCTGGTTACAGAGATCGCGCAGAGATTCCTCGTCCGGCATGTGACAGCCGCCCCCGGCGGCGCACACGCCCCGGTAGGGATCGCCCAAAGGAAGGATGGGTGGATTCGGCCATTGCCTGTCGTCAAACCTCTCCGCCGGCAGGAAGTACGGGCAGGCCATCCGAGGTATAGTAACACAGAGAGAAATCAGAGACCTGGATGACAAACCAGCGCGTGGAGAAGCTGAAGGAGTTGTTAGCGCAAGACCCCGGAAACGCATTTATGCGTTACGGACTGGCTATGGAGTACGCCAACGGCGGCGATCTGGAACAGGCCCTGGCGGAGTATCGCAACCTGCTGGCTGCCAAACCCGATTACCCCGCCGCTTACTTCCACGGCGGGCGCGCGCTGGAGGGACTGGGGCGCATCGATGAGGCGCGGGAGATGTACCGGCGGGGAATTGAAGTTACCAGTCAACTCGGCGATGCGCACACCATGAGCGAGCTGCGGGCCGCGCTCGACATTCTGGGGTGAGTTCTCAACTTCCGGCGACACCTGCCAGCGGGCTGCTGGCGCTGGCATAAAGACGTTTGGGCATGCGCCCGGCCAGGAAGGCCAGCCGGCCGGCTTCGACAGCCAGTTTCATGGCCAGCGCCATCTTCACCGAATCCTCCGCCGCGGCGATGGCGGTATTCATGAGCACTCCGTCGGCGCCGAGTTCCATGGCGACGGCCGCATCCGAAGCCGTCCCCACGCCGGCATCCACGATCAGCGGAACCTCTGTAATCGCCTCGCGGAGAATACGCAGATTGGCGGAATTCTGTACGCCCAGACCGGAACCGATCGGAGCGGCCAGAGGCATCACCGCGGCGGCGCCCGCATGGATCAGCTTGCGCGCGTTCACCACATCGTCATTCGTGTAGGGCAGGACCACAAAGCCCTCTTTGACCAGAATGCGGGTGGCTTCCAGCAATCCCTCGTTGTCGGGGAAAAGAGTCTTTTCATCGCCGATCACTTCAAGCTTGACCCAGTTGGAGAGTCCGGCTTCGCGGCCGAGGCGTGCCGTGCGGACGGCGTCGTCCGCCGTGTAGCAGCCGGCGGTATTCGGCAGGATGAAAATCTTCGACCGGTCGATGTAATCGAGCAGGGACTCTTTCGAGCGCTCGGCCAGGTTGACGCGGCGAACGGCCACGGTCACCATTTCCGTCCCGGAGGCCTCGTGGCAGCGCGCCATCTCCGGATGGCCCCGGTACTTTCCGGTTCCCACGATGAGGCGCGAACGGAACTCGCGGCCCGCGATTTTCAAGGTATCGGACATAGACCCATTTTACCGGACGGAGTCACTGCGTCTTCTCGGCCCACTTGACACTGTGGTCCGACGTTACCGCGAACGTCTCCGCCGGCGAGTCCAGGCGGAAGAACGACCAGGGGCCCGGTATCCACGGGTAGCGCTGAATCACCGATTCGTCGATCTCAACGCCGAGGCCGGGAGTTTTCGGCACGATCAGTTCGCCGCGCACAATTTCGAGCGGCTCTTTGAGCATCTCGCCGGCCAGCGGGAAGGGATACATGCTCTGTACTTTGGAACTCGTGTAGATGGGGTATTCGAGCCATTCGACGACCGTCTCGGGCCAGCAAATACCCAAGTGCGCGGCGGCGGCGACTTCAAGGTCCGTGCCCCAACTGTGAAAGGCGAACCGGAGGCCCGCCCGCGCAATCTCGCCAAACAGCCGCCGGCCCATGGCAAAGCCGCCCTGGCAGCAGACGTCCGATTGAATGTAGTCGGCGCCGCCGGAAGCGATGAGGTCGAGATAGCGTTCCTCGTTGGGCTCGTGCTCGCCGCTGGCGATGGGGACGTGCCCTTTCTCGCGCAATCGGCGGTAGGCGTCATGATCGTCGGGAGGCAGCGGCTCTTCGAGCCACGCGATATCGTAGCCAGCCATCTCACGCGCCAGATTCTCCACGGTATCGAAGCTGTAATTGAGATCGCCCATGCGCCACCAGCTATGCGCATCCACCATCAGGTCCACGTCCGGCCCCACGGCTTCGCGCATCAGCCGCACGGCTTCCAGGTCCTTTTCGGGCCCCAGCGCGGGACGCATCTTGTAGGCCGGGAAGCCCAGGGCCGCGATGGCCGCCGCTTCCCGGGCATAACCCTCGGGCGGCATATACATGCCCGCGCTGCCGTAGAGACGAATACGGTCGCGCACGCGACCCCCGACCAACTCGGAGACGGGGAGGCCGCGCGCTTTGCCGGCCAGGTCGTAGAGAGCGACTTCCACGATGCAGTAGGCCTTGGCCAACTCCGCATCCACATCCCGACCTTCCAGGAACTGCACGCGGAGCGCGTCCGGATCGGTCAGGGTACGGCCTTCCAGAAATGGCGCGATGGCCGTCTCAATCGCGTGCCGAACGGCTTCGCTGCCGGGTCCCGGCCCCCATCCCACGAGTCCGTTATCGGCCTCCACGCGAATGAGCATGGCATCGCGCTTGACGATGGTGCGCTCTCCGCCGTAAAACGGCAACCGCAGCGGCTCGGGCAAACGGAAGGAAAGCAGAAAAGATCGGACGTTCGAGATCTTCATGTGGACCTAGAAGATGTACCTTAGCATGAACTGGATCTGCCGCGTCGCTCACACGGGTCGGCTTGGCACTGTGCGTGCTTTTCGGTCAAGCTGGTGGAGTAGCGCGACGCTAATGACCGAATTTCTGGAACTTCACGTGACGCAGATCCTGACCAATCTTCGCGAAGTGCTGATTGCATACTTCCTGACTCTGCCCATTGCCTGGGACCGCGAGAGGACCAGCGTGAGCGCGGGCCTTCGCACTTTTCCGCTTGTGGCGGTGGCGAGCGCGGGGTTCGTGCTGGTCTCTGAGCACGTGATCGGCTCGAACGGAGCGGAGCGCGCGCGTATCCTCCAAGGATTGATGACCGGCATCGGATTCATCGGGGGCGGCGCGATCGTCAAGAGCGGCACAAGCGTGCGGGGAACGGCGACGGCGGCCAGCATCTGGGTGACGGCCGCCATAGGGGCGGCGGTAGCTTACCGGCTCTACGATCTGGCCATCATGTTAGCCATAATCGTATATGCCACCTTGCGATGGATGATGCCATTCAAAAAGACCGACGAGCACGAACCCGATGAAGAAGGTAACGGTCACTCACGGCAGTAAGAGCAGGACCGAGCCATATGCCGATGCCTTAAGAAGCGTCGGAGTCGAACCTGTGCTGCTATCCGAGCTAGGTCCACTGGCCGATGGCCTTCTCCTGACGGGGGGAACAGATGTCGATCCCGGGTTGTACGGGCAGGATCGAGGCCCGCAAACCCAGGAACCCGACCGCGTCAGGGATGCGGTGGAGTCGAAGCTGCTGCGCGAGGCGCTCGCGAGCGACGTGCCTGTGCTCGCGATCTGCCGCGGGATGCAACTGCTGAATGTGGTGCGCGGGGGGACCTTGATTCAGCATTTAGAGGGACACCGCCGCGTCGAAGGAAAGGAGAGCGATCCGGTTCACGAGGTGGAGATCGAACCCGGCACGCGCCTGCATCGCATCATGGGCACAGACCGTTGCGCGGTGAACTCCCGCCACCATCAGGCGATCGAGAGGCTTGGCAGCGGGCTGACGGTGAGCGCGCGGTCCGGGGACGTGGTAGAAGGCCTCGAAGCATCCGAACGCTTCTTCGCCGTCGCGGTGCAGTGGCACCCGGAAGACATGATCGCTGTCCACGAGTTGCAGAAGAAGCTGTTCGAGGCCTTCGCCCAAGCGGTCAATACTTGGGCACGGACGGATCGACCTTATCGCTCCAGAGAAGAATCCCGCCCTTCATATTCTTGACCTTGCGGAATCCCGCCTGCTTGAGGAATTCCACTGCCTTGGCGCTGCGCATGCCGCTCTTGCAGTGCGCCACAATTTCGTCGGCCGAGTTCAGCTCGTTCACGCGCGCCGGCAACTCGCCCAGAGGAATCAGCTTCGCGAATGGGATGTTGCAGATCTGGTATTCGTGCGGCTCGCGCACATCGATGAGCACGAAACGGTCTCCGCGGTCGATCTTGGCGCGCACCTCGGTTGGATCGATCTCGCCTTCCTTCAGGCCGGGCGCAGGTTCGGGTTCGTGCGCCGGCACGCCGCAGAACTGGTGATAGTCGATGAGTTCCTTGATAGTGGGGTGCTCGCCACAGATTGGGCACTCCGGATCCTTGTGCAGCTTAAACTCGCGGAAGCGCATGGCCAGCGCGTCATACAGCAGCAGCCTGCCAACCAGCGGCTCGCCCACACCCAGAATCAGCTTCACCGTCTCGGTGGCTTGAATGATGCCTATCGCCCCCGGCAGAATTCCCAGCACGCCGCCCTCGGCGCAACTTGGAACCAGTCCCGGAGGCGGCGGCTCGGGGTAGAGGCAGCGATAGCATGGCCCGCCTTCGTGTGCCAAGATCGTCGCCTGACCATCAAAGCGGAAGATAGAGCCGTAAACGTTCGGCTTCTTCAGCAGCACGCAGGCATCGTTGATCAGATAGCGGGTCGGAAAGTTGTCCGTGCCGTCCACCACGAAATCGTAGTTGCGAATGATATCGAGCGCGTTTTCGCTGGTCAGCGCCACCTCGTGACGGTCGATGACCACGTTGGGGTTGATGTCGAGCATGCTCTCGGCTGCTGAATCCAGCTTCTTGCGCCCAACGTCCTTGGTGCCGTGGATGACCTGCCGCTGCAGGTTGGTGAAATCGACGACGTCGAAATCGACCAGACCGATGCGCCCGATTCCGGCGGCGGCCAGGTATAGGCCGAGCGGCGCTCCCAGTCCGCCGGCGCCGACCAGGAGCACGCTGGCACGCTTGAGTTTGAGCTGCCCTTCCATGCCGACTTCGGGCATGATCAGGTGGCGGCTGTAACGGAGGATCTCCTCTTTCGAAAGCGTGACAGGAGGCGCTTGTGTCTCAACCGGCATGGAATCTTCCTCCCGCGATACTGGGCACGATCGAAATGGTATCGCCCTCCTTCACCGGTGTAGCGTCGCGGCCGAGGTACCGGATGTCCTCGTCGTTGAGGTATACGTTCACGAAGCTGCGCAACTTACCTTCGTCGTTATAGAGGTGCCGCCGCAATTCTGCATACTGGCCGGTCAGCGAGGAGAGAACTTCGCCGACCGTTCCACCGTTCAGTTCCACGGAGTCCTGTTTGCCCGCGTATTGCCTTAGGGGTGTGGGGATCAAAACCTTCGCCATATCAGTCTGTATATTCCAATTCTTCTTTTTCCGCCGCTGTCTGCTCGGGGTTGGGCAGCCAGCTATTGGCGTGATCGAACTCGCCCTTCCGAACGGAAAGGACCACAAAAGAGTACCACGGACACGAGTTCTTCAAATCGGTTTCGGAGAAGTACGCGTCGCAGTCCGGATGCGAGTGGTAAAAGCCAATCACCTTCATGCCCCGCTCGCTAGCGTCGCGGTCGGCTTTCTCTAGATCCTCCTTGCGCAGCTCATAACGCTCGCGTTGGGAGCCTTGGGAAGCGTTCTCGAGCCGAAGCGCGACGTGCACCACCTTTCCGTCGCCGTTCACGTCGCCCAGCATGGCGCCGCAGCATTCGTTGGGATACACGTCACGCGCGTGGGTCACCATCTCCTGCCAGGGAGTTTTATCAACGCGGATCATAAGGTTTAGCTTCCGGCTCCGTCGCAGTCCCAGAACTGCTCATTCAGGTACTTGTCGGCACTGTCGCAGAGCATGGTCACAATCACTCCGGTCTTCCCGGCCTTGCGCAACTGCTCGGCAATCCTCACGGCAGCCACGACGTTCCCGCCCGACGAGATGCCAACCAGCAGGCCGTCTTCGCGCGCCAGTCGCCGCACCATCGTGTAGGCATCCTCGGTCTCAAGCCAGAAATTACCGTCCGCAAGCGCCGGGTCGTAGATTCCGGGCACGATTGCGGAAGGCATGTGCTTAAGTCCTTCCAGGCCATGAAAACCGCTGGCGGGCTGGGCGGAGTAGCATTCCACTCCGGGAACCTCGCGGCGGAGGCAGCGCGTCACGCCCATGAAGGTGCCGCTGGTCCCGAGGCCGGCTACGAAATGCGTGACCCGGCCGCCGGTCTGCCTGACGATTTCCGGGCCCGTAGTCTCGAAATGCGCCTTCCAGTTCGCCGGGTTGTTGTACTGGTCCGGGTAAAAATAGCGGCCGGGATCGGCGTCGTAAATCTCCCGGCAGGCGCGTATGGATCCATCCGAACCCTGGCCCGGATCGGTGTAAACCACCTCGGCGCCGTAAGCGTTCAAGATGCGCTTGCGCTCAGTGGAAGCGTTGGCCGGAACACAGAGCTTAACCCGGTAACCCTTAACGGCCCCAATCATCGCATAGGCGATTCCGGTATTGCCGCTGGTGGCATCCAAAATGGTGCGCTCGGCATGAAGCGCGCCCGAACGCTCACCCTCCAGGATCATATACAAGGCGGGCCGGTCCTTCACCGATCCTCCCGGATTGAAATATTCAGCCTTGCCGTAAATCTCAATGCCGGGGTAGGCGGGCACAACCCGGTGCAAACGCAGCAAGGGGGTGTCTCCGATGTGGGTAAGAATCGAACTTTCCTGTTGGGTTAAAACTGCCTGCGGCGGCATAGCTTCCCTGCCGGATACCCTATTGGATCGTCTGGCGGCGGACGAGGATGCAAACTTTGGCGAAACTCTTGAAGAAAAGAGAGTTACGGGACATCCGCACAGTCCCATTCTAGCATCCCCGCTAATTCTGTCAACAAAAGGGTGATTGTCCCCGCGGTTGCCGTCTTGGTAACCTGACATCTCCGATCCTGAACAGAAACCCGTCGGGCGAGAGCTGAGTGAACGCTCATGCACAATATCGACCTCATCCTGACACTTTCGGCCGGCTTTATCGCCGCCCTGACGTTCGGGTACGTCACGCACCGTCTGGGATTGTCGCCGATCGTCGGCTATTTGCTCGCCGGAATTCTGGTCGGGCCGAACACTCCGGGTTTCGTTGCCAACAGAGCGCTCGCTGAACAACTGGCTGAAGTCGGCGTCATCCTCCTGATGTTCGGCGTAGGTCTGCACTTCCATATAAAGGACCTGCTTGCGGTACGAGGCATAGCGGTGGCTGGCGCTCTGGTGCAAAGCGCTGCCGCGACAGGGCTGAGCGCGCTCGCGTTTCACGCCCTCGGATGGAGCTGGTCCTCGGGCGTCGTGTTTGGACTTGCTTTGTCGGTTGCGAGCACGGTGGTTCTGATCCGTGTGCTTTCCGACAACGGCGAACTCCAAAGTCCCACCGGACGGATCGCGGTTGGATGGCTGGTCATGGAGGACATCTTCACGGTTTTTGTCCTTGTGCTGCTGCCGGTGTTTTTCGCCGGGTCCTCTAACCCGAACTCGACGAGCCTGCCGGCCGCGTTCGGGATGGCGGCCCTCAAGGTAGCCGCACTGATCGCACTCACCCTGTTCGCAGGCAGCCGCTTTGTTCCGTGGCTGCTCAACAAGGTGGCCGACACACGTTCGCGTGAATTATTCACCCTCAGCGTGCTGTCGGTGGCCTTGGGTATCGCGGCCGGTTCCTCGGTTATCTTCGGCGTGTCGATGGCATTGGGCGCGTTCCTGGCCGGCATGGTCGTGGGACAGTCTGAGTTCAGCGCTCGCGCGGGTGCGGAGGCGTTGCCCATGCGGGATGCCTTCGCGGTGATGTTCTTTCTTTCCGTCGGACTGCTCTTTGATCCCAGGCAGGCGCTGGATTCGCCCGTGCTGACTTTAGTGACGCTCGCGATTGTCATGATCGGCAAGCCGGTCTCTGCCATCGTGATCGTGGCGTTACTGGGATACAGTTCGCGGATAGGACTGGGTGTGGCGCTTGCCCTGGCGCAGATTGGCGAATTCTCGTTCCTGCTGGCGACACTCGGAAGGGACCTAGGAGCCCTCGATGGCGCCGCAATGAACGCCGTGGTTGCCGCCGCGATCCTCTCCATCATGGTGAACCCCATGCTCTACCGGCTGCGGGGCCCGCTCGAAGCCTTCCTCAATCGGCATCCGCGGCTTTGGCGGTTGCTCAACCGGCGAGCGGTTCGCCCGGACGAGACTCGCCACACATTCGGCGATGACGCTGCGTCCGCTCACCGGGTTGTCGTGGTCGGTTATGGGCCTATAGGACAGATGGTGCGCAGGATGTTAGGCGACCGCGGCATAGAATCCACCGTGATCGAGATGAACATGGGCACCTACCGGAGGCTTCGCAGCGAGGGCCAGAGCGTCGTCTTCGGCGATGCGACGCGGACGGAGGTATTACAGGAAGCAGACGTGGCGCACGCGGCAAGCCTGATTCTGAGCGCATCCGGCGGGGCGGCCACGGAAGCAGTCCGGATCGCCCGTGAGATCAATCCGGACATCTATGTGGTGGCTCGAGCGGATTACCTAGGTCAAACGGAGGTGCTCAGAAAGGCCGGCGCGGACGAGGTGTTCTCAGGTGAAGGTGAGGTCGCCCTGGCCATCGCCGACAGTATTCTGCGGCAGTTGGGCGCGACGCCCGAACAGTTGGATGAAGCACGCGAAAGAATTCGCCTGAAGCTTCTCCAACAGACGGGCAGTTAGAAGGTATCAGCGGACCACGAAGGGAATCTGGATGGCGCCGAACCGCTCTTCCGTGTCTGCGTTCATCAGGTCGGCCTGGAACGTCACGCTGGGGAATTGTTCCTCCACTTTCTGAAAATAAAGGTAACCCTCCAGGTTCCCGCCAGAATTCAGCACACCCTCCGGAATGGCCTTTTCGAGCATGTCGCTGGTGGGCAGCGGCTGCCGCCAGGTGGTGTAGTAGCTGCCATAGTAGCCGCGATCCCAGGCAAATGGACCGCCCCATGTACCCATGCCAAACCGATAGTAGGGGCTGTAATAAGGGACAACGGAAAAACCAGACCAGCCGAAATATGGGTCAATCGGGGCAAGCGTGGTTCTGCCAATGGAGCCTTCCAGCCGGAACGGGGGAATGGCCGCATACCGGAAGTTTTGGGGGCTTACCAGCGTGAACTCATTGTAGCGGACACGCAAAGGCCGGCCGCTCCGGTTCGTGAGGTTGACTTTAAGGGGCGTAACATAGTCGCCGAGGTCGGAGGGGTTGCCTTTCCAGGCGTTAGGCCGCACCGCGATCCGGACACCTTCTGTCTCCGCCACGGCGGTGACCGGATCGCCGGGAAGTACGTTTGCGCCCGGAGCGGGCCGCAGCCGGGATTCCGTGCAACCGGTGACAAGCAGAGCCGTGACAGCCACCACGGGCGCAAGCAGCATCGCTCGTCTCCGGGTTTCGTTAAAAATCGCTCGACTCTGGAATTGGTAGTTCATAACCACTCCCAGTGCAATTTCCGTGCCCGGACGCGCAAACTACGGACAGCGCTCAGCCTGCGAAGACGTCCCTGACGGGCAACTCCCAGCCCGGAAACAGAGCAGGTGCGGAGAGTTTGTCGCTTACAGTTTGTCGCTTACAGAGAGTGTGGCTTCGCCTCCGCCGTTGTTAAAGACCCGGATGGTCCGGGTATTGGGGTAAACCACCCACACGGCGCTTGACCCGGTCTTCAGATAAGCACTCACCTTTGCCTCGACGTCGTGCGCTCGTTCCGAAGGGAAATGATCTCCACGGCCGGAGGACCTTGGAAATAGCCGCTATCGGCCTCGCGGAGGTGAGTCAACAAGATCCTGCAAGGTTACCAGGGTTGTGGTGCTCATAGCGCCCTGCCACCTTCATACCATATTCGCTGCTGCCTGTTAGCAAACACGCGATCAGGCGATCAGTCCGAACTCGCCTCCAGCAAGGCCTGAACAGATGCAAGCAATGACGGGATGTCGCGTTCAACGATGCCCCAGACGATCTCGGGATCGATGCCGTCGTAGTTGTGGATCAGGATGTTGCGCGCCGAGATCATTTGGCGCCAGGGGATTTCAGGATGTGCAGCCCGGAATTCAGGGCTGACCTTTCCAGCGGCTTCTCCGATGATCTCAAGATTGCGGCAAACGGCATCCAGAACTATGGATTCGGGCATGTTGCCCTGTCCGCGAAGCTCTTTGCATTTGAGCAATTGAAGGCAGCAGTCGCGGAGATGCTGGAGGTATGCCGCCGCATCTTTCTCCGGCATCGCGATCAGAGTGGTACAGCCTCGGTCAAAATTCGTTCCCGCAGGTAGCGAAGGCCCCCTGGGGTGACCACATCGACCTTCGCCTTGAGGAGATCCTGCACATCAGCCACAAAGCCCGCCAAGTCAAACAGGTTCCTACCTTTCTCCATGTCCACCAGTAGATCGACATCGCTGTCTTCGCGGTTGTCTCCACGGGCCACCGACCCGAAAACCCGGATGTTCCGCGCACCGTGCTTCTCGCCCAAGCGGACGATCTCGGCCCGTCTCTCACGTCTCAACACGTCGAGCGTCATCATGCCCTAATTGTCCACTAACGCGCGGATGCTCGCCACAGCACCGGCCGGCGACACATTAGAGCCAGCTCCGTCGCCGCCTGAGCGTTGAGCGTTCGCTTGGGCGATACCCCTGGTTTACGATTTGCCGCCGTGCTAATGTTGACCAGCCACGAAACGCCGCAGTTTTCATGGATTCACCGGCGTCGTCGCTCGTCGCCGGGAAGTCCGCGGGAGAGTTTGAAGTCGTTTCCTGGGAGGTTACGGCAATGAGAAGCTTCCGTTTTCTGCTCGCGGTGACGTGTGCCGCTCGCCTTTGGGCGCAGTACGGCACCGGAACCATCTTAGGGACCATCACCGACCCCACTGGAGCGGTAGCTCCGGGCGTGACGGTAACATCGAGGAATCAGGCCACCAATGAAGTGCGCACGTTCACCAGCGACGCGACTGGAAACTATCAGTTCAACGCGCTGCTGAGCGGCACGTACACGATCACCGCCTCGGCGCCTTCGTTCAAGACGGCTTCCATTCCGAACGTCGTGCTCCGCGTGAACACCCAGGTGCGCGGCGATATCGTGATGCAGTTAGGCGTGGTCGCCGACACCGTTCAGGTGGACGCCACTGTCCCGCAACTTCAGACCAACACCGCCGCGCTCGGCACGGTCATCGACAACCGCACGATGCTGGAGCTTCCCCTAAACGCACGAAACTTTTTCGATCTGATGGCGCTTACGCCCGGCACCGTCAAGGTTCGCGGGGGAAGCAGTGTGATGGACGAACGCAGCGCGGAGATCGGCGGCATCCGCAACACTTCCACCAACGCGATGCTCGACGGCGTGGATTTTTCGGTGATGAACATCAACAACCCGGCCATCGCCCTCTCCCTCGACGCCATCGACGAATTCAAGGTGCAGATGAATTTCATGGATGCCTCCTACGGCCACGGCGCGGCGGGCATCGACATGGTCACCAAACGCGGCACGAATGCTTTCCATGGCACGGCATACGACTTCATCCGTAACCGCGCCTTTCAGTCCGGGCAGTTCTTTCGCCCGCCTGGTGGAGCGCCGCGCTTCAGTTACAACCAGTTCGGGGCCAGCGGCGGAGGCGCCATCCGCAAGGACAAGACTTTCTACTTCGGTAATTACGAAGGACGGCGCCGCCGGACGGGCATCATTCTGCAAGGCCTCGTGCCGACCCAACAGATGCAGGCAGGCGATTTTTCCTCTCTGGGCAAGGTGATTCGCGATCCCTTCGCGGATAACCAGCCGTTCTCCGGAAACGTGATCCCGCGCTCACGCTTCAATTCCATCAGCGCGGAGATGCTCCAGTATTTCCCCCAGCCAAATTCCTCCGGGCGTCCCGGAATCAACTTCATCATCACGCCCAGCGATAGCGAGCGCCGCGACCAGTTCACCGGCCGCATCGACCACAGCCTCTCCGCCAGGGGCACGCTCTTCGGCCGTTACACCTTCGCCGACGATGCGCTGGTAAACGCGGCCTACTTGAAGGGCAAGGGGCTTGTGCGTCCGGACCGGACGCAGAATATCTCGGTCGGTTATACGCACCTGGTCAGCTCGAACCTGATCAGCGAAACCCGCTTGGGTTTCACCAAGGCCTACCTTGCCCGCACCAGCGACGGCGACCGGTTCTCCACCAACTTCGCCAGCGAACTCGGTTTGAAGAATCTGGCCGCCGGCCCTGGCGATTACACGTTGCCCTCCGTCAATCTCACCGGCTATGCCCCCGGCTTTCCAACCGGCACCGGGGGTTTCGTCGGCTATGGTCTGCGCATTGTGCAGAACAACATCTATTACCGCGCGGCGGAAACGATCACATACATTCGGAACGGGCACAACATGAAGATCGGCGGCGACATCGGCCGCTTGATGGTGGGCTACGACCAGGGCAGCAATCAGAACGGCATCCTCAACTTCAGCGGCAACTTCACCGGAGATGCCTTTGGAGATTACCTGCTGGGCAATCCCCAGTCCGCCACGGGAGGGCTGGGCAGCATCGGCGATTTCGGCGGCGTTGCCAAATACTCCATCGGCACTCAATACCAATGGTTCGTTCAGGACGACTGGAAGATTACAGACCGCCTGACGCTGAACCTGGGAGTGCGCTGGGAATTTTTCCAGGAGTGGCGCGGCCGGCTGGCCAACTTCGATCTCGCCAGCGGACGCCAGTTGATCGCCAACAGCGCGGACTACTATGTGCCGAATGTCGGCTTAGTCAAAGGCTCGGGGGACCCGCTGCTGCCTGAGAGGCCCATCCGTCCGGACCGGAACAATTTCGCTCCTCGTCTCGGCGTGGCTTACCGCTTCGGAAACAAGACTACCATCCGCGCCGGCGCTGGCGTGTTTTATGCGCTCAATACCGGCGGGGCTACGCTCGTCGCCATGACCAGCACATTGCCGTTCTTCGTCAATGCGACGCTCGTTTCCAGTAACACGCGGCCCGATCTCAACATTTCCGACCTCTTCCCGCCCGCCGATCGCGTTCCCGGCGCGGTGAACAGCAACAACGATCTGAACCGGCGCACCGGCTACATCTACCAGTACAATTTCAATGTCCAGCATCAGTTGAAACCGGGACTGCTGCTAGAATTGGGCTATATTGGGAATACTGGCCATAAGCAGGTTGGCGGCATTCTGGTAAATCAGCCGCGGCTCCCCACAAATCCGCTTCAACCGGAATCTTTTGCGGCGCGCTCCCCGTACCCGCAATTAAATCCCGGCTTCTCCCAGACCGGAAATTATCAGTGGTCCAACTATAATGCGAGCTTCCTGCGCTTTGAGCAGCGGGTGGCGAGCGGTCTTTCCTACACGGTTGCTTACACCTATTCAAAACTTATCGATAGCGGCGGCGCAGGACAGAACATGTACGACCGGCGTCCGGAGCGCGGCTTGGCGGATAACGACGTGCGCCACAATTTCATCGCCAGCTACGTGTATGAACTTCCTCTCGGGCGCGGAAAGCGCATCGACCTCCGCAACCCACTGCTGGATGGCGTATTCGGCGGATGGCAGGTCAACGGCATTACAAACTTCCGATCCGGCCAGCCGATCACCATAGGGGTCGCGCAGGACTTGGCCAACGTGGGTACCGGCGGGCAACGCGCCGATGCAACCGGAGTAAAGCCGGCCAGGCTGGACCCCCGTACCAGCGGCCTATTGGGGTTCGACACCGCCGCTTACGCCACCCCGGCCCGAGGCGTCTTTGGGAATCTATCGCGCAACACGCAGCCCGGCTTCGGCATCAACAACTGGGACTTTTCGGCGATCAAGAATTTCCCAATTGGATGGCTGGGCGAATCCTCGCGCCTTCAGTTCCGCTTCGAGTGGTTCAATTTCTTCAACCACACGCAGTTCTTCAATCCGGGCGCGACCGTCAACGTGCCGGCGACATTCGGCCTGGTGAACGGAACTTTCGATCCGCGCATTTTGCAGATCGCCGGCAAGATTTACTGGTAAGGCCTTCACCGCCGAGGCGCAGAGGCGCCGAGAAAACCTATCAAACCTTTGACAATCCGATTGCCCCCAGAGTAAAGTTAAAATCCTTAATCTTGCAAAGGGGTGATTTTTAATGTTGTTCCGAAGTTTCGTATTGTCAATTGCCGCGACTCTCGCGGTTTTCGTTCCATCAGGTTCGGCGCAGGACCCCAGAGGAACCATTCTGGGCCGCGTCAGCGATAGCACCGGCGCTGTCATTCCGAATGCGGTGATCCGCGCGACGAACGCGGCCACCGGAGTGAGCGCCACGGCGACCACGAACGCCGCCGGCAGCTACACCTTGCCGTATCTGATTCCCGGCACATATACGGTCTCGGCCGAGCTGACCGGGTTCAAACGTTTCGTGCGCGAGGGCGTGCAGGTTCGCGTCAGCGAAGCCATCGAGCTCAACATCCCCATGGAGATCGGCCAGGTGACCGAGACCGTGGAGGTGACCGCTCAGTCGCCGCTGCTCGACACGAGCAGCCCTTCGCTCGGCCAGGTCATCGACGAGCGCCGCGTCACCGAGCTGCCGACGCTGGCCGGAAATGCCTTCGAGCTGGCGCTGCTCACGCCGGGCGTCATGAACGGCACCAATCTGCGCGACCGCAAGCCGGCCTTCAACAATGGAAACTCCCAGATCTCGACGGACGGAAACGGGACCTACAACAACGAGTTCCAGATCGACGGCGTGACCAACACGTTTGCCGACGGAGGCGCCAGGGCGCGCGTCGTCTTCAGCCCTCCGCAGACCTCTATCCAGGAATTCAAGATGCAGACCGCGACATACGACGCGAGCATCGGCCATACCATCGGCTCCGTGGTCAACGTCAGCACCAAGAGCGGCACCAACCAGTTGCACGGCGAGGCGCACTGGTTCACGCGCAACAGCGCTTTCGACGCGCCAAACTTTTTCAACAACAAGGCGGGCACCGAGCCTCCCAAGTATCGGGACAACCGCTATGGCGCCTCCGCGGGAGGGCCGGTCTATCTGCCGAAACTGTATGACGGCAGAAACAAGACTTTCTGGTTTCATGCTTGGGAAGCCAACAAGTGGGGCGTACCCGGAAATTTCACCGGCACAGTGCCGACCCCGGATCAGCGTCGCGGCGACTTTTCGGGGCTGCTGGGAATTCCCGGCGGCAGCAATTATCAGATCTACGATCCTGCCACCACGACAGCGGCCGCAGGAGGGCGATTCCGACGCCAGCCCTTCGCCGGAAACATAATTCCCACCAGCCGCCTGGATCCGGTCGGCACGGCGCTCGTGAATCTCTACCCGCAGCCTAACAGTCCGGGCACCGCCGACGGCCGCAACAACTTCTTCAACCCCTCCAACGTCGCCGCGGAAGACTACTATGTCCACATCACCCGCGTGGATCACGCCTTCAGCGAAAAGTTCCGCACCTTTGTTCGCGTACACTACGACTGGTGGGAGGAGGACAAGAACGACCACTTCGCCAACCGGATCAATGGCATCATACTCAACCGCATCAACCGCGGCCTCGCCCTGGACAATGTATTCGTTCTGAATCCGTCGCTGCTGTTGAACGTCCGCTACGGATTCACCAATCAGGAGTTTCCGGAGCGGCGCGTCACGCAAGGTTACGATCTGGCTTCGTTGAATTTTTCGCCGGCCCTGCTGGGCCTGATCGAGAAGGACCTGGCCACTGTTCCGCGAACCAGCTTGGGCGCCTACTCGCAGCTTTCCCCTTGGGAGAGCGGCGACGGCACCAACTCCAGCCTCACTCACATGCTCAGCACGAATTTCACCAAGCTGAAGGGAACCCACAACCTGAAGTTCGGCTCCGATTTCCGGGTGGGCCGCGCCTTCGGGGCCCGTTTCCCCTTCCAGGTTTCTCCGGACCTCAATTACAACGCTTCCTACACGCGCGGGCCGCTGGACAACGACCCCGCGGCACAGGTTGGCCAGGAACTGGCTTCCATGCTGCTCGGCATTCCCGCCGGAACCATGGAACGAAGCGCGAGCTATGCGATCCAGAGCCGTTTTCTGGGCGTTTATCTGCACGACGATTTCAAGCTCACACCCAAGTTCACCCTGAATCTCGGGCTACGGTACGAGAAAGAGTGGCCGATTACGGAGCGATACGACCGTCTCGTGTCCGGCTTCGCATTCGACACTGCCAATCCCATAGAGGCGCAGGCCAGCGCCAATTACGCCCGGAACCCCATTCCCGAACTTCCCGTTGACGCTTTCCGGGTGCTCAGCGGTTTAACGTATGCAAACGCCGGGGGCAATCCCCGCAGCCCCTTCGACGGCGAGAGCAACAACGTCATGCCCCGCGTCGGCTTCGCCTGGCAACTGGATAACAAGACGGTGCTGCGGGCCGGCGCCGGTCTGTTCTACGATCTGATCGGCATCAACCGTAGCGAGGCCATTCAGACCGGATTTTCTCAGAGCACACCGATTCAGGCATCGCTGGACAGCGGTCTGACCTATGTGGCGAACAATGCCAATCCTTTCCCAAACGGCCTGCTGGCGCCTCTGGGCGCCGCCGGCGGCTTGACCACCAATCTCAGGCAGGACGTCGAGTTCTACCTCCGCTCGCGAAAGCACGGCTATTCGCAGCGCTGGTCTTTCGGCCTTCAGCGGCAGATCGGAGAATTTCTGATGGAGGCTTCCTACGTGGGCAACCGCGGCACCCGCCTGGGCGTCCTCCGCGACTTGAACGAAACTCCCGCTCAATATCTGAGCCAGAGTCCCGTTCGCGATCAGGCGACCATCAATTTCCTGGGGGCCCAGTTCCCCAACCCGTTCCGAGGCACCAATCCGATCTACCCCGCGAATATTTCACGAGGCGACCTCCTCAAGCCTTACCCCCACTTCGGAAGGATCACGGTGGAGCAGCCGATCGGATACAACTGGTATCACTCGCTGCAAGTGCGCGCGGAGAAACGCTTTTCGAAGGGCTTCACGTTTCAGTTGGCATACACCTGGTCAAAGCTGATGGAAGCCGTGGAATTTCTGAACCGCGTCGACCCGGCGCCAACCGAAGCGATCAGCGGCCTGGACCGGCCGCACCGCATCGCCGCAAGCTTTATATACGAGCTTCCGTTCGGGCGGGGAAGATGGATTGGCTCGAACCTTCCGGCGGCGGTCAACTTCATTGCGGGAGGCTGGCAACTGAATGGCGTCATCATTTATCAGTCCGGGCAAGCCCTGGGTTTCGGGAACGCACTCTTCTCAGGGAACATCCAGGACATCGCGCTGCCCTCCGGCGAGCGCAATGCCGACCGGTGGTTCAACACGGAAGCAGGATTTAACCGCAACAACGCGCAGCAACTGGCTTCGAATCTTCGAACGCTCCCGCCGCGCTTTAGCGGTATCCGCGGCGACAGCCAGCATCGGTGGGATCTTTCGGCGCTGAAGAACTTCCGGATTCGCGAGAGCGCCCGGCTCCAGTTCCGCGCCGAGGCGTTCAACGCTTTGAATCACACGATCCTGAACAACCCGCAGACCAGCCCGACCAACAGCGCGTTCGGACGGATCACCGGAACTGCCGCGTCGGCCCGCACGTTCCAGTTGGCGCTGAAGCTGGAGTTCTGACTTCACCGCCCAGGCGCAGAGGCGCAGAGAAAACTTTTTAAGTTTTCAATCCAGGCGCAGGGCCTTATCGTAGCCGGTCATCTCCATGTAACCGGCCCCCTTGCGGGTGCCGTTGTAGATGACCGAGCCTTCCCAGTAGTTCGTATCGCCGTGCGCCAGTTCCTGATGATCGAGGGCGGCCGTTGCTTCCAGTTCGATTCCGAGCGCCGGCGCCGATATGCGCCAGCGGACCGGGTAGCGCGCTCCGGTTTTGGAGCTTTTCCAGAAGGACACGGGGTGCAGACGGAAATCGGACGATGTGAGATGCTTCGTCGCGCCTTTGCCATCCACGTATGTTCCCGTTGAGTGCGAGTCCACGCTTCCGTCCTTTTTGCGAAGCTGGACCAGCATCAGATCGCTGCCGTCTTCGAACTGGATGCTGAACCAGTCCCAGCCCACCTGATCGTCTCCGAGCTGGTGGGTGAACCACTCGTGGTCCATCCAGGCCGTTCCGGTTGCCCGGTGGTTCTTGCCGTCCAGCGAAATGCGCCCGTCCACGGCCAGCCGGGTGAACGACACGTAGTGCGACGCCCTTCCCGCTCCGGCCGCTTTCTGGCTGACGCCGTTCCGGCCGTGAATCACCGGCTGCTTCAGGGGGCGCAGACGCAATTCGAATTGGAACTCGGGGGCGATGGCCAACAGCGTTTGTTTGTCATCCTGCCATTGCGCCGACCAGTTGCCGTTCCAGATGCGGCGCTTCTCCAAGCTCGCGCCCGCGATACCCGGTCCCGCGCGGTTGAGGCGCCGGTGGCTGAAGAATCGCTTGCCGTCGATGTCGGTCAGCGCCAGGTGCGCGAGGTACATGTCATCCACGCGCCAGGCGGACGGATTGTCGCTCGCGCCGCGCCGCTGGGCCTGCCGGAAGAAGACGAGCTCGAATCCGAATCGCCGCCCCTCCTCGTTGCGGACGTTGCCCGTGTAATACCACCATTCCGTGCGGAACTCGGGGTGCTCGAAGTGGTCGCGCGGAAACTGGTAGCGGTAGCCAGGCAATGCCAGCCGATAGGAAGGCCCGGCGCCCGGCAGCAGCGAGGCGGCCAACGCCAGCAGAATCGCACGCACCATCATATTGCTCGGGGTACCCTAAAGTTATGGTCACCGATCTGGTTCAGATCCGGCAACTCGGGGAAAAGAAGCGGGGCGAGAACGAGCGCTTCCGCCGGCACCTGAAGACGCACGATTTCCACGAGCGCCGGCTGCGCCGCATCGCGGAGGACATCGAGGAACAGATCGACTGTCTCGAGTGCGCCAACTGCTGCAAGGTTGCGACGGTGCGATTGCAGGAGCGGGATGTCGAAAAGCTCGCGCGGCATCTGGGTCTCCAGCCCGCGCGGTTCCTGAAGGACTATACGGTTGTATCCGAGGACGAAGGCTTGATTCTGCGGCGTACCGAACAGGGCTGCGTCTTCCTGGACGGCAAACAGTGCCTCATCTACGACGCGCGTCCGCAGACCTGCACGAATTTCCCGCATCTGGTGCGCGGCAATGGCTCCTTGCCCAGCCGCATGTGGGAGATGGTGGACCGCGCCTGCTACTGCCCCATCGTCTACAACAGCCTTGAGGCATTCAAGCGGGAAACCGGGTTTTCCATGGGCCGCTGATGGAATCGGTTATCATCGGCGTCATGCGCTTGTGCATTCTGGCTTTGTTCTGCCTTCCCGCTCTGGCTTCCGACGCTATCGAGGCCTTCGATCTGCGTTGGCAAGTGCCGATCCGGGCGGACTGGAAGATCGAGAACCGCGTGCTGCATCTTCTCAAAGCGCGGCCCTCCCTCAAGCCCCGCCGGCCCGGCCAGTTCGCGCTCGCGCAGACGCCGGATTACATGCAGGTGACGGTTGAGGCCGAAATGAAGAAGGAACCGGCCGCTCTGCGAAACCGGCGCACCTCGCTCCTCATCGTCTACGCATACCGGGATGCCAACCACTTCAACTACGCTCACCTGTCAGTGGATTCAGCCGAGGAAGCCGAGCATCACAATGGCATCTTCCACGTAGCAGGCGGCGACCGTGTGCGCATCAGCCCTCGTCAAGGTCCGGGCACACTGCGCGAAGACCAGTGGCATAAAGTCCGGCTGACTTACGACGGCCGCTCCGGTAAAGTGGCGGTCTTCGTGGACGGCGAAACCTCACCGTCCCTGCAGGCGGTGGAAAAAACCTTGGGGGCGGGCAGAGTGGGAATCGGAAGCTTTTTCGACTTGGGCCAGTTCCGGAATGTAAAGATCTCGGGCGAGACGCTGCTCGGTCTACCGCTCGCGCGCCAGCCCTAGCGCCCGAATCCGCTTGTGCAGGTTGGTGCGCTCCATATTGAGCGCGCGCGCCGCCCCGGAAACGTTCCAGTTCGCATCTTCGAGCGCCCGCAAAATGTATTCGCGCTCGGCGCCCTCCCGCGCCTGCTGCACGCTGGACGGCGGCTGCGAATCCAGCGCGGCGCGGATCTCGACCGGCACGGATTCCACGCTCAGCCTCTCGCCGGGTGTCAGAATCGCCATTCGCTCCACCACGTTGCGTAACTCGCGCGCGTTGCCGGGCCAGGAGTAGCCTTCAAAGAGAGGGAAGACCTCCGCATCCAGAATTTTCGGCTTGAAGTTGTTGCGCGTGCAAAATTCTTCAAGGAAATACTCGGCCAGCGGCTGCACGTCTTGCGGCCGCTCACGCAGCGACGGCACACGAATGGGCACCACGCTCAGCCGGTAATACAGGTCCTCGCGGAACTTCTGCTGCGCAACCAATGCCGTCAGGTCCCGATTGGTCGCCGAGATCACGCGCACGGAAACGCGGATCGGCTGCTCGCCGCCCACGCGGTGGAACTCACCCTCCTGCAATACGCGCAGCAGCTTGGCCTGGGATGCGGCGTGCAGGTCGCCCACCTCGTCCAGAAACAAAGTTCCGCCGTCGGCCAGCTCGAACTTGCCGCGGCGCGCGTTGGTCGCTCCCGTGAACGCTCCCTTCTCATGCCCGAACAGCTCACTCTCGATGAGCTCGGTGGGGATGGCCGCGCAATTCACCTTCACAAACGAACCCGAAACAAACGGGCTCATCTGGTGGATGTGCGCCGCCAGCAGCTCTTTGCCGGTGCCCGACTCGCCGATCAGAAGCACACGTGCATCCGACCGCGCCGCCAGCGTCGCCTGCTCGACGGCGCGCTGGAAGGCCGCGGAGCCGCCGATCATCTTCGGGGAGCCGCCCACCAGCTCCCGCAGCCGCTCGTTCTCGCGGCGCAGGCTGGCATGCTCGATGGCATTCTTCACGGCAAGCAAAACCTTGTCCCGGCCGAGCGGCTTTTCCAGAAAGTCGAAGGCCCCGGCGCGCGTGGCCTCCACGGCGTCGGCGATGGTCGCGTGTCCCGAAATCATCACTACTGGGGCTTTCACGTCGCTCTGACGCAGCTCGCGCAGAAGATCGATGCCGCTTCCGTCCGGCAGCCGCACATCCAACAGGTAGGCCTGCGCGCGCCGCCAGTCCGGATGGGCTCGAAACTCCGCCACGGATCCGCACATCGACACAACATACCCTTCGCGCTCCAGAACCAGCCGCAGCGAGCGGCCGATGTTCTCTTCGTCGTCCACGATGAGGATTCGCTTCACTTGCATGCAGCGTCCGTGTCCGTGGCCGCGGTCGAGAGCAGCAGGCGGAAGGCGGCGCCGCCCAATGCGCCATCGATCAGCAGCAAGTCGCCCCGCGAAAGCAGGGCGCTCCGCCGCGCGATCGAGAGTCCCAGTCCCATGCCGTGTTTCTTGAAAGAGATGGTCGGCTGGAAGAGCGAGCGCCGGGCCTCCGGGTTGAGGCCGGGGCCCGAATCGTGCACCTCCACCGCCGCGCGCCCGTCGTGCAGGGCGGTGAGGGCCAGAATGCGCCCGGGCGGCCGGGCTTCGGCCGCTTGCGCGGCATTCTCCAGCAGGTTTGTCAGCACTCCTTTGATCAGATCCTCATCCGCCCAGGCTTGCGGCTCGGCTGGGTCCAGGCGCAGCTCGTAGAGCACATCCGGATGACCGGCCTTCAGGAATGCGACGCGCTCCTCTACCAGTCCGTTTACATCCACGCCCGCCAAAAGTACATCCGGTTCGGCGGAAAACTCGGAAAACGCGCGCACGCGCCGCTCGAGGGTCTCCACTTCGTCCACCACAATCTGCGCCGCCTGCTCCAAAAAGACGCGGTCGCTTCCGGAATGCCGCGCCAGCATCTCCTCCACGGTGAGACGAATCGGCGTCAGCGAATTCTTCACCTCGTGCGCCATCTTGCGGGCCAGCGTTTGCCAGCTCGCGATCTGCCTCAGGTAAACCAGCCGTTCCGTGCTCGACTCCAGCCTGTCGGCCATGCGATTGAAAGCCCGAATCGCGAGGCCTACTTCGTCGTCCCGCGACGACTGCACGCGGGCCGAAAGATTTCCCGACGCGACGTCGCCAAGACCGGCCGTCAATTGGCGGATCGGGCGGCTGATGCGGTGCGCCAGGAACACCAGCAGCAGCAGCGAGGAAAGCCAGATGGAAGCCGCCAGCAGCACGTATGTGTAGGTAAAACCGCGGCGCAGGTCCCGCGCACGGTTCGCCTCAATCAGCGCGCGCGCCTGCCGGAACTGCTCGGAAATCCTGTCCATCCCGATGCCGCCCAGGCCCGTCGAATAGACCAGCACGCCGCCGGCATCGCGCACCAGATACTCCAGACGGTCGCCGTCGCGTCCGGAGAGCTGGAACCGCTCGGGCTGGCCGCTCTCCCAGAATTCCCGCACTTCCGGCCCGGCTTCGGCCAGATCGGCGCGGGAGTGGCGCACCGGAGCAACGCGGCCCGCCTGCGTTTCCTGCTTCAGGTCCTCGCGCGCGCGCTGGTAGTAGCTGCGACCGGTCTTCTCCAGTGTTTTTGAGATTTCATCCAGCTCGCGGATGGAGGTGTAATTGACGCTCTGTTCCAGGAGAGAGGTGGTGATCCAAAGAGTCGCGCCGAGCGGCGCGAGCGTGGCCGCGAGAAAAATCAGAATGAGGCGGGCGCGAAGAGTTCTCACGATCCACGCCGTACCGAGGACTTGAGGTCCGCCAACTGGATCGGACCCCTCTCCAAAACCTGAGCCGACTGCTGCGACCGCGCCGAACGGCTGAAGAAATCGACGAGGCGCGCGAGATTGATGCCAGGGTCGGCGAACAAGCCTGCATCTTCCTTCCGCTCTTCCACGCGGACCTCCAGGCGCAGATGATAATTCCGCTTCGGCGATAGCCCCGCGGTATCAAGCCAAAGGTTCTCAATGCACCAGATCTCGGCCTCGGCGGAACTCAGATGAGAGACGCTTGACCGGCTCTTTGCGACCAAGCTTCTGCCCACCCGCACCACGGAAAATTTCTCCTCCCACAGATCGTAGCTCACTGAGAAGCGCTCGATGCCGCGGGCCACCACGACCGAATCCGCGAGGAGGCTCAACTGCGAGGCGAAATTCACCGAGGTCCCGTCTTTCAGCCGTTGAAGGGGCCTGCCAGTGATGAAGTGGAAGCCCGGAGCGGAAACGGTGAGGCGGTTCCCGTCCAGATGCACATCCATAGCGGTGGAGGAACTTTCGGCACGGGACCCGAAGCGCGCACCTATGACGATCGGGGATGCCATGATTCCCGCCAGCCATCGTCTTCGGGTAACCCCGTTTTTCATCAATAATTCATGCCGACCATAAATAAGGGCTCCGCTCGGCCTTCCTTTATTGGAAACGCGACCGCGAGGGTAAAGTTGTCCTTTCTTAATCCGACCCCCGCGGAATGCCGGGGAACGGGTTGTGCCTGGGACGGCGAACGGTTCGTCCAGACTGCACCCGTGTCGTAGAAAATCTGGAAGTAACGATAGCGGTATTCGAGTGTGTTGTGGACCATCCGGTCGCCGCCCACCGGATCGATGTCGAACTTGTTCCACCCGCGCAGGGTGGAGCTGGTGCCCAAATAATAGCGCTCGAACAGGGGCGCTGTTCCGTTGAGGACGCCAGCCGTAAACTCGGTCCGCACGGCATGCCGGCCGCGCGCGTACTGGTAGGCGAGCTGCCAGCGGTGCCCGCTGTAGGCGAAATCGCTATCGAGAAGTCTGGTGGCCGCGCGCAGGGTGTAGCCTGCCTCCACGGTGTGCTTGCTGGCGTCCGGAGCCTCCCATTCGCGGTGGTAGCGCAGAGTATTTACCAACGCGTTGGAGGCCTCCGTCCTCGCGGCCGGAAACTGGGTCTGAAATAGCTGAAAGCTGGTTCCAACAGTAAACGTAAGAGGTTTGGCGAGTACAATGGTGAGGGCCGGTTCGAAGTATTGACGCGTGCGGTAAATGCCCGGGGTGGGCGTGCCCGCTTCGGCGAGCGAATCCAGCCTTTCGAGCGTGGCCGGATTCCATTGGGTGTGCAGGCTTCCCGCGGCGAAGCCCAGCCGCAAGCGGTCCGTGCCCAGCCGGGAACGCTCGTATCGCCCGGTGATCCCGGCGTACCGCTCCGCAAGTTCATCGCCGTCCGCGATCAAACCCAGGGTGAATTTGTTTTTCGCCAGGCGGGCGCTGCCTTCCACGGCCGCGCTCCAGCCCTGCTTGCTGTGATACAGGAACTTCGGCACAGAGAGGCTGAACCGGGGCTCGCGGGGTTCCACTTCGAGGGAGACCTTGACGTGGTCGGGAATGCTGCCACGGGTCAATTTCTGGGTGATGGAACTGTCTTGAAATTGCTGGCGGATGACTTTGATCAGGGCGTCAATGGCGGTCTGGCTGAAGTGGGAACCGGTAAGCCTTTGAATTTCGCTGCGAACCGGCGGTGCGATTTCCACTTTTTGCGGTCCCGCCACCATCAGGTCCACTTTTTCAATGATGTATCGCGAATTGACGTTGTTCTCCTGCGGAGGCTCCCCTGCCAATAGCAAGGTACCGATCAGGAGATGCGACCAGACCCATTTCATACGCGTCGGGCTGAGCAACTGGACTGCCAGTCGGAAGTGATGGAAAGCAGGGACGTTAGTCTGCTGAGGTCTGTGCCCGCCGTTCACAGGTGTGTGAGCGGGTTGGCGGAACAGAAGATTCGAAACTCAGAGGGCTTTAGCCAACTCCGCTGCAAAAGCGCTCTTCGGGGCATCCTTCGTGCGCTTGCCGCTTCGCGCAAACCGCTGCTGAGGGCGGTTCTGCGGTGCAGCAGCCCCGGCCGGACTTTTGCCGCGGCTGGGTTGAGCTGGATTGGCCCTGAGGAGACGGTCCTCCAGAGGAGCCCGATCAAAACGCCGGATAATTGCCTGCATCTCGTCCGCGGTCGGCGCTTCGACAAAAGCAAAGCCTTTCGATTCTTGCGTCTCGTGGTTTCGAATCACCTTGACCGAGTCCGCAACCAAATCTTCGGCCGTAAGCCAAGCTTTGATATCGTCGGCGGTGACCCACATAGGTAGGTTGCCCAGAAAAACTGTAAAGCTCATTCAGTAATTATTTTTACTCCGTTATTGTTGGATTTGGCACTTGTGGTGGAAGGATTTCGATGCCTTTGAGATGTTACCAGAGAACGGAACGAGTTGCAAACGGAATTTCCTCCGAAGCGCTCCCCGAAAGTGCCGCGGAAGCTGCAGTCAGATTTCCACCTCACACCATTATCTCATCTCGCTCCCTGGGCCGGGGTTTTGCGCCGGAGTTCCTCCGGCGCGCGTTGGGTGTCGAGCGTTTCCAGACGTACATTCCAGCTCAGCGGCACGTCCCGGGGGGTGTAGCAAACCTTGTCGTCACAGGCCTGATACCGGAAAGTCCCGCTTATGGCGAGATCCCGGCCCGGACCGCGCAACACGCCGACGGTAAGCTCGCGCGTCAGGCGGAACTTGCCCTGGTAAACCGGAACGGTCTCGTTAATCGCCGGCAGGTGCAGCTTCTCGGACGCCGGCGCGGCCAATGGATGTGCGGTCCACTCCGGCGACCCGGTTATGCTCCAGTCGATGGGAATGTAGCCGCCTTCCACGCCGGGCGCGTAAACGTGCATGCCAGGCTTCAGTTCGATATCCAGCGCCAGCAGAATCCGGCTGCCCGACCGGACAACCGCGTCGCTCGCGGAAGCGGTCACTTGCAGGTGTGCGGTTTCGACCTGGAATTTCATCGTGCCGTCGGCCGTTGGGAACTGGCGCATCAGGATGCTCGCGGCACTGTGCCGCTCGCGATACGGATCCTCGAAAAACTTAGCCTTCACGACGCCGGACTCGTCCACAATATAAGTCCCGGGGTTGGGGATTCCGTACACCGGCTGATCGCGGGGAACGGCCTCGTTCAGGATCCCGAAAGAGCGGATGGCCGCCGAGTCGGGGTCGGAGAGCAGCGGTATGCTGACATTCTTGCGTTTGGCGAAGTCGGCCAGCAGCTCCACGCTGTCGTAACTGATGGCGGCGATGCCCAGGCCCTTTTCCCGGAAGTCTTCCTTCTTCTGTTCCAGCTCGACGAGCTGGCCTTTGCAGTAAGGTCACCAGTCCGCGGACCGGTAGAACAGGATCAGCGCGCCCTTCGGTCCGCGTATGGACTCGAAGGTCTGCAAGTTCCCGTGCTGGTCCCTGAGCTGGAAATCCGGAATCTTCTGTCCGATCGCCGGACCGGTCTTCAACTGGGTCTGGGCCGCCGCGAGACCCGCCAGCGTCAGAAGGCAGAGAACGGCCGTGACTCGCTCCACACAACCACGATACCCCAGCCTTGCGGTCTTTATTCCGGGGGAAACTCCACTTGCCGCTCCTTGTGCCATAATCGCCTCGTTACAGGAAGGAACCTGAATATGACCACCGCCAGCAATCGTGCATCCTCGCGCCGCGGCTTCGTTCGCGCAGCGCTTGGCGCCACCGCCTTTTCGGCCTTTCCCGCTTCCGCGGCCAAGCGCCCTCTCGATCCGCTCTCGCCAGGCATCAAGATCTCCCTTCAAATTCCAACAGACTTCAATGACGACGACCTGACATTTGCCAAACAGATGGGCGTGGGATATGTCAGCATCCCGACGCGGGGCGGCACGTACGAAACGTTCTCCGGCTTCAAGCAGCGCGTGGAAGCGGCCGGCTTGAAGGTTGCGAACATCGGAAATTCGAACGTCCACAACATGCCCGAAGTTACCCTGAACCTGCCCGGGCGCGACCAGAAGATCGAAGAGTACAAGGGTTATCTGCGCAACCTCGGCAAGGCGGGCATTCACTACACCACCTACGCCCACATGGGGAACGGAATCTGGAGCTCGGAGCGCGAAAAGACTCGCGGCGGCGCTTCCGCGCGCGCTTTCCGCCAGGAGACCGCCAAGGGCTATTGGGCCGGTGAAGTCTTCGAAGCGCCGCTTTCGCACGGCCGGAAGTTCAGCAAGGAAGAGCTCTGGGAGAACTACACGTACTTCATCAAGCAGGTGGTTCCGGTGGCGGAGGAGAACGGCATCCGCATCGGCATTCATCCCGACGATCCACCGGTTCCCGAACTGGCCGGGGTGCCCCGCTCGATCTTCGGCAACTTCGACGGCTACGCCCGGGCGCTCGATATCGCCAACAGCCCGAACGTGGGCGTCTGCCTGTGCTGCGGCACGTGGATGGAAGGCGGCAAGCACACGGGCAAGGACGTCTTTGAAGCGGTCCGGGCCTTTGCCAAAATGGGCAAACTGTGGAAGATTCACTTCCGGAACGTGACCGGGCCGATTCCGTATTTTGTCGAGACCTTCGTGGACGACGGCTACACCGACATGAAGAAGCTCATGCGCACCCTGGTTGACGTGGATTACCGCGGCATCCTGATCGCCGACCATGTTCCGCAGATGGTGGGCGACCGCAAGACTGGTTGGGCCTACAGCGTGGGCTACATCAAGGCGCTGTATGACATGGCGCGCGACGAGCGCCGCCGGTAGGAGCATGTCATGAAGAAATTTGTATGGTTGAGCTTTATCGCCCTGCTGTGTTCCCTGCCGGTGCAGGCGCAGCAAAAGAAGATTGTCGTCACGGGACGCGGCATCGCTTTGATCGGCGAAATGCAATCGCTGGCGCCGAACGTCGCCTTCGTGAGGGGCGACGAAAAGCAACTGGCGAAGCAGGCGGCCGATGCGGACGCCATACTCGGCACTATCAGTCCGGAGGTATTCCGCGCCGCAAAAAAGCTCCAGTGGGTCCATATCTTTAGCGCGGGCGTGGAGCGATACCGCTTCCCCGAATTCATCAACAGCCAGGTGACCCTTACCAACGGGAAGATCATTCAGGGGCCGGAAATCGCGGACCACGCCTTCTCGCTCCTGCTCGCCCTGACGCGCGATCTCCACCGCGTGATTCCCAATCGCACCAAAGAGGACTTCCGGCGGGGCGACTACAAGGCCATTGAGCTGCGCGACAAGACGGCGCTGATCATCGGCGTGGGCGGCATCGGCACGCAGATTGCCCAGCGCGCGCACGGCTTCGGCATGAAGGTGATTGGCGTGGATCCAAAGGACATGCCGCTCAGCACCCACGTGGGAAAGATGGTTCACCCAAGCCGCCTCGATTCCGTCATCCCGCAGGCCGACGTGATCTTCATATCGGCGCCGCACACGCCCGAGAGCGAAGGCATGGTGGGGCCGAAGCAGTTCGAGCTGATGAAGAAGGGCGCTTATTTCATCGCCGTTTCGCGCGGCGCGCTCTATAACACCGAAGCCCTCGTGAAAGCGCTCGACGAGAGGCGCCTGTCGGGCGCGGGCCTCGACGTCACCAACCCCGAGCCCCTTCCGGCGGGCCATCCGCTTTGGAAGTTCGAAAACGTAATCATCACGCCTCACGTCGCGACCGTGTCCGACGGGGTGGGCGCGCGCCACAACGATTTGATTCTGGAAAACGTCGCGCGTTTCGCGAAGGGCGAGCCGCTGCGGAACGTGGTCGACAAGCAGAAAGGCTACTGATGCGCTTCCTCGCTCTCGCCTTCCTTTGTGGTTCGCTCGCGCTTGCCGCCGAGCGTGCGGTCGATCCTACTTTCCTGCACCGTCATCTGCCGGACGTCAAAGCACAGCCCGCGGACATCACCAGCTTAGGCTGCACATACAAGCCGCTCTTCGGAGCGGGCGATTCGGGCTCGGACATCGTCAAAGGCGTCGCGCGCTATGGTGAAATCACCGTCGAGCCGGGCGGCGCGAGCGAACTCGTAAGCTATCCCCGCGAAGAGCAGATCTACGTGATCCTGGAAGGCGAAGGCGTCTTGCACTATGGAGACGGAAAGCACCCCGTCCGCCGCCACGACTTCATGTACCTGCCGCCCGGCGTCCGGCACGGCCTGTCCAACACCTCGGGCAAGCCCTGCCGTGCGATCGCGATGGGCTTCAAGATTCCGGCGAACATAAAGCTCGACCCGCCCGGCGAGCTGCAAGTCGCCAACATCGATGAGGTGAAGAAGCAGGTGGTCGGGAACCATCCGCCCTCCACGCTCTACCAGCTTCTGATGGGCGACGTTTCGAGCAAGCGCGACCGCATCGCCGCAGGACGCATCCTGACGAGCCTGTTCGTGATGGAGTTCGCGCCCGGAGGAACGAACTTCCCGCACCATCACGACCGCGAGGAGGAGATTTATCTATTGCTGGAAGGAGAAGGCGAGATGGTCGCCGGCGGAGGAGCGGAGGGAGTTGAAGGACGCCGCAAGGCCAAGCCCGGCGACGCCTACTTTTATCGCCTGAACGCTACCGTGGGGTTTTACAACAGCGACGCGCCGGGCACGAAGACGGCCCGTATACTGGCCATTCGCTCGCTCTATCCATTCCGGTCTCGATAGGAGCGTGTTGAATGGTTTAAAAACCGCTCCCTGACGGTCGCGGCTCAGTTTGTAAGCAGCACGATTATGAGATGTTACCGTTCATCCGCCCGTTTCTCACTTCTCGATCGGCAGGCCGGATTCCTTGATCGCCCGCCAGCCGCCATCGAGCGAAATCACGTCCGTATAGCCCATCTTCTGCAGGTTGTCGGCAGCCAGCGCCGAACGGAATCCCCCGCCGCAGTAGAGCACCATGCGGGTGCTCTTGTCCGGAATTTTGGATTCGATATCGCGCTCGATTACCCCCTTGCCCAGATGGACCGCGCCCTTTGCGTGGCCCGCCGCCCACTCGCTCTCTTCGCGGGTATCCACCAGCAGCGGATTCTCGCCGGAGGCCAGCATCTTCTTGTAGCCCTCGATATTGGTCTCGCGCACGCGCGACTTCGCGTCATTCACCAGTTGAAGAAATCCGGAATTATGAGCCATGCCGTTCTCTCATTCGGCGCGCCGGATATCCGCCCCGGCCAGCGCCAGTTTCTCCTCGATCTTCTCATAGCCGCGGTCGATGTGATACACCCGGTCGATCACCGTTTCGCCGCGCGCCACCAGCGCGGCCAGCACCAGCGACGCACTGGCCCTCAGGTCCGAAGCGATCACTCCAGCGCCGGTCAGCTCGCGCGGTCCGGCGACGATGGCCTGCCGCCCATCGAGGCGAATGTTCGCGCCCATGCGCGCCAGCTCCTGCGCGTGCATGAAGCGGTTCTCGAAGATGTTCTCCTTGATGATGGCAATCCCTTCCGCCTGTGTCGTCAGCGCCATGTACTGCGCCTGCAGGTCGGTCGCGAATCCCGGGTACTCTTCGGTAGTCATATCCACCGATTGCAGACTGCCTGTCCCACGCACACGCAACGTGGTTTCGTCCGGCTGCTCGATGGATACGCCTGTCTGGCGCAGTTTGGCGATCAGAGATCCCTGGTGAATCGGCTCGCATTGTTTCACCGTGAGATCGCCCCGCGTGAGCGCGCCGGCAATGAGGAAGGTCCCCGCCTCAATGCGGTCGCTGATGATGGTGTGCTCGGCGCCATGCAGCTCTTTGACACCGTGAATTCGAATAGTCGAGCTGCCAGCGCCGTCTATCTTCGCGCCCATGCGGATCAGCAATTCGGCCAAGTCGGCGACCTCGGGCTCGCGCGCCGCATTCTGTAGAATAGTTTCGCCGTGGGCCAGAACCGCCGCCATCATCAGGTCTTCGGTCCCAGTTACGGTGATCCGGTCAAAGTGAATCAGCGCCCCGCGCAGGCCTTCAGGCGCCTGGGCCTCAATGTAGCCGTGCGACTGGTGAATGCGCGCGCCCAGTTGTTCCAATGCGGTCAGGTGCAGGTTGATGGGACGGGCGCCGATGCCGCAACCGCCCGGAAGCGAAACGCGGGCGCGTCCGGTCCTTGCAACGAGCGGTCCCAGCACCAGGCTCGAAGCGCGCATGGTTTTAACCAGCTCGTAAGGGGCCTCCGGCGCGGTGAGGGACGATGCCTGCACACAGACCGCCTCGCCGCTCGCATCCATCTTCGCCCCGATGCTCACCAGCAGCCGCTGCATGGTGCGGATATCCCGCACTTTCGGGATGCGGTGCAGCACCACCGTCTCCGGAGTCAGCAGCGTGGCCGCCAGCACCGGCAGGGCCGAATTCTTCGCCCCGCTGATTGAAACTTCGCCCTTCAGGGGGGCGCCGCCTTTAATTACAAACTTATCCATCTCAAAAGTCCTTCAATGCTTCCGATACACGACCGAAGGCCGCTTCCAGCCGCCGCTCGGCCTCCTCGCGCCCAATCTCCAAACGTCCCATGACGATTGCGGTGCGCACCCGGTTTCCGGAAGCGGCAAGCAATTCGGCCGCCCGGCCGGGGCCGACGCCCGCAGCCTGCGCCACGATGCGCCGGGCGCGATCCAGCAATTTGGCGTTCTTCGGCTCCACGTTCACCATCAGGTTGCCGAAAACGTATCCCAACCGGATGAACGTGGTTGTGGTAAGCATGTTGAGGACCAGTTTGGTGGCGGTGCCGGCCTTCATCCTGGTGGAGCCGGCGACGATCTCCGGCCCGGGAAGCGGCGTGATGGGAATCGCGACTGACCGCGCAAGTTCGGATTCCGGCGTACAACTGATGCCGACGGTCACGGCGCCCATGCGGCGCGCTTCGGCGATCGCCCCCAGCACGTAAGGAGTGCGTCCGCTCGCGGCGATGCCAACGAGAACGTCCTCTTTGCGGAAACCATGTTTAATAAGGTCGCGCGCGCCCGCGTCCGGATCGTCCTCGGTGGCTTCGGTGGCCCTGGCCAGCGCCGGTTCGCCGCCAGCGATGATGCCCTGTACGGTTTCGGGAGGCACGCTGAACGTGGGAGGACATTCGGCGGCGTCCAGCACGCCCAGACGGCCGCTGGTGCCGGCGCCGATGTAGAAGAGCCGTCCGCCGCGGCCTATGGCCGCAACAATCGCTTCCACAGCGGTAGCGATGGATGGAACCTCGCGCTCGACGGACTCCGCCACTTTCCGGTCTTCCTGGTTGACGATTCGGAGGATCTGTTCGGCGGGAAGAGCGTCAATGCCTTCCGAGGCGGCGTTGATCTGCTCGGTTAGAAGATTTTCCAGCACACTCTAAACGACGCCCGCCTTGCGCATCACCGCCATCGTGGTTTCGAGACCCAGGGTTGCGCCTTGCTCGGGCGGCATGTCCTTGAGGCCGCGTCCGAAAATCTCCGGGCTGATTCCGTCCTCGTATCCGATCTTCTTGAGCGCCTGGAAAAATCCCGTGAGGTCCGCGACACCTTCGCCCGGCATCAGGCACTCGTTGTCGAGAATCTTCTCCGGCGGCAGATCCTGCGAATCGGCCACCTGCACGTGGACGATGTTCCCCTTTCCAGCGGACACGATGTCCTTGACCGTTGCGCCTGCATGATGCCAGTGCCACGAGTCCAGCAGCAATCCCACGTTGGGCCCGCACTCTTTCGCGAACTCCAGCATCTCGTCCATTCGCCAGATGAACTCGTGGCGGAACCGCTTCCGCAGATGCACCGGGCTCACGTACTCCAGGCCCAGGCGCACGTTGGAACGCGCAAGAACGCTGGAGATGGCTTGAAAGCGCTTCTTAAGAAGCGCCCGGAGCTCGGGCTTCGGAGTATCGCTCGAGGGAAGGAGATACGTGCTCATGCGCGGGCAGCCTATGCCCGCCGCGAACCTGACGGCGTCTTCCAGCTTCGCCATATCCCCCTGAAAGGTGGCTTCGTCCTTGCGAAATTCGACGGGAAGCCCGCACACCGCCGGTTTCAGGTTCAGCTCCCGCAGCAGCGCCCGCGTGGCTTCCAGGCCTTGCGCCAGTGCCGGCGTGGTGGCCACATCGGTTCCCGGAAATCCGATGCCGTGCGCCAGCCGCGCAAAGTCCGGCCAGGGAACGCGGCCTGCCACAAGAGTGTTCTGGAGCGAGACGTACATCGCTCCCTCAATGATACACCGGGGTTCGAAGGCTTATCGGCAGGAACGAATGACGCAGGAGGGATGCGCCCACCTACCGCCTCCTCAGCCCTGCCAGGCCGTCTGGTGGTAGTCCACGCGCTCGCCGCGCGGCCGGTTCCGGAACTCCGCCGCGAGCCGGACGAAATTCGCGACCACGGCCTCGAAGACGATCCGCCCCTTTTCCGGCGTCGCCAGGGTCGGGTCGCCGTTGATGCCGGACTTCGAGAAACGGGTCCAGTAGTCCATCAAGCGGACCGGCCCCGGGTCGGTGAGATCGTTCCAGATGAAGTCGGAGGCCGGCTGCCCGGTTTCCTTGCGCGCCTTGTCCATCCGCACGCGCTCGGCGTCGAGATACAGATAGACCGACGTCTCGAGCTCGCACGCATGCGACATGCCGCCCCGGCCCGACTGGCGCAGCGCACGGATCTCCTTGAGAGCCAGCGAGGGCCACAGGAAAGGTGCGCAGAGGGCCTCGGTCTCCAGGATCGTCCGCCGTGCGACCAGGTCGAGAATGGGCATGTTCGACCCGTGGCCGTCGGCGATCAGGATGCGCCGGAAGCCGTGGTGCGCCACGCTTTTCGTCACGTCGAGCACGAAGTGCAGCAGGTGCTCCATGTGAATGTCGATTGTGCCGTGGAAGTCCATGTGATGCGTCTCGTAGCCAAATGGGATGATCGGCATGAGCAGAATGCCGCCTTGCGCGCGCTGGGCGGCGGCCTCGCAGATGCTCCCGATCAGAAAATTGTCCACATCGAGCGGCAGGTGAGGACCATGATCCTCCACCGACCCGATCGGCAACACGACCACGGGCTGCTGTTTCGCAACTTCGCCGAGTTCCGGCCAGGTGTGGTGCTGGTACAGATAATCTTTACGCGGCATGAAGAGTCCTTTACGAGGGAAGCGATTTTCGCGGGTCGATGACGAGCCACAGGGCCGCGCCCAGCAGGTACATCCCGGCCGCGGCGTAAAACACGGCATGAAACGTGCCGAAGATGCGTTCCAGACCTACGGCGGTCAGCGGCGCAAGCATGCCGGAGATGCTCGAGGCAAAGTTCACGAAGCCCGAGGCCGTGCCTCCGAAGCGGCCTCCGGCATCCGTCGTGGTGGCCCACAGCACGGGAAGCGTCAAATCGTGCGCGCCGCTCGCGAGGGCGAGAAACGCGATGGCCGCTTCCGGCGAGTGAACGTAGATAGCGGCGGCGTACCCGGCGGCGCCGAAGAGAAATCCGCCCGTGCCAACGCTCCGCCGCCCGATGGTCACGCTGCCCGTGCGTCGCGTGATGAAGTCGGCCAGGATGCCGCCCATCAGGCAGCCCAGCGCTCCCGCCGCCAGGGGCAGCGCGGCGAAAAATCCAGATCTCTGCAGGGAGAGGCCGTGCTCGCGCATGAAGTACGTGGGCAGCCAGGTCACGAAGAACTGGAATCCGAATCCCGAAGCAAAATAGCTCGCGAAGAGGGCCAGCATCGTAGGATTCAACAGCAGCCTCTTCCAGGGAACGCGCTCGGCGATCTTTGGCGCTGGTGCGGCGCCCACGCGTATGAGTTTCAATTCCGGGGGGTTCACCGAGGCGTGATCACCGGGGTCGTCGCGGTACCAATAAGCGCAGACCACGCACCAGACCAGTCCCACGGCGCCGAACACGGCGAAGGCGCTCCGCCAGCCGAGGACGGCGATGAGCGCCACGGCGACAGGCGGGGCCAGCGCGCCGCCGGATCTCGCCCCCATCCACATCAGCCCGTTGGCCTGCCCGCGTTCGTGAACCGGGAACCAGCGGGAAAGCGCGCGGGAGAGCGTGGGAAACGCGCCCGCCTCGGCGGCGCCGAATACGGTGCGGGTGACCAGCAGAACCGTGAAGCTGCGGGCCATGCCGGTGAGGATGGTGAAAATGGACCAGCAGCCCACGATGCGAACCAGCATCCGCCGCTGGCCCCAGCGGTCTCCCAGCCAGGCCGTGGGAATTTCGAAAACGCCGTACGCGATATAGAAGACTGTGAACATCCAGCCGAGCTGCAATTGCGACAGCCCCAGGTCAGTCTGAATGGAGGGCGCCGCGACGGAGATGCAGACCCGGTCAAGGTAGGTGATGAAGGCGGCCAGGTAGACCAGCAGCAGAACTTTGTAGCGGGCGCGCGTGGCGCGCGGCGCTTCCGCGGGAGTCACAGCGAATCTTCCGCCTCGAGAGCCGCGAAGAGGGCGTCGCACGCGGCTACGGTGCGGCTCACGTCGTCTTCGTTGTGCGCGGCCGAGACCAATCCTCCGGGCCACCCCGCGATGTCCACGCCGTGCAGCAGGAACCCGGCGCGCACTTTGTGAATAAGCTCGGGCGGCGCCCCGGTCTTCAACTGCTGCCACGGAACCTTCCCCGCATAGATATCCTCTGGCGAGGAAACGCCCCGGCACAGGTGGAAGTCCGAGAACAGGCCGTAGGCACACCAAGGCGCTCCCCTGCGGCGCAAGACGGCGTTGATGCCGTCCCGCAGGGCGGCGGCGGTGCGGATGGCGCGCTGCACCGCGTCCGTGTCGCGAACCTGGCGAAGCGTGGCGATGCCGGCGGCCGCGGAGACGGGTCCGGCGTTGTATGTGCCCTGGTGCGGCACGCGCGGAGGCTGGATTCGCCCGTCTTCCTGGCGGTAGTCCAGCATGCTCATCAAGTCGGCGCGGCCCGCTAGCGCGGCGCCCGGATAACCGCCGGCCACGACTTTCGCGAGCGTAGTCATATCGGGGATCACGCCGTAAAACCCCTGCGCGCCGCCGGGCGAGCAGCGGAAGCCGCAGATCACCTCGTCGAAGATCAGAACGGCTTTGTGCCGTTCCGTGAGCTCGCGCAGCCGGCGCAGCACATCGCCTCCGGTGGGCACGTGGCCGAACGTGGCCCCGGTCGGCTCCAGAATTACGGCCGCGATATCGCCGCGGGAGGAAAGCAGCTCCGCGACGCATTCGGTGTCGTTCGGGTTGACCAGGAGCGTATCCTCGACGATGCCGGGCAGGATTCCCGGCGCGCCACCTGGGGGAAAGCATACATGGTCGTGCCAGCCGTGGAAATGTCCGGCGAAGCGGATGATCTTGTTCTTGCCGGTGAAGGCCCGCGCGATGCGCAGCG
>JBBDWK010000011.1:0-7712 GCA_040902885.1 Bryobacteraceae bacterium
GCGTGAAAAACCAGAACGCCCCGCGTTGAAGCGGTGTAGTAAAAAGCTCGGAAACCGGCGTATTGCATCCCGCGCCTTCGGATGGAAGACTATCGGCCGCACACTTTCAATGTATCATATTTGAGACATCAGGAATGCGCGGCGCTCATTCGCGGAACGTCGCCGCGATTACTCCCCGGAAGTCGGCATCGCGACAGCGGCGGGCCCACTACTCGGTCCCGGTCAGGTGCCTAGAATCTGGAGCGAGACCGAACGCGTGCGCGGACCGTCCAACTCGGCGAGGATGATACTCTGCCATGTGCCGCGGACTAGCTGACCGCGGCGAACCGCCAGCATAGCGCTCGATCCCAATAAGAGCGCCCGCAGATGGGACGCAGCATTGCTGCGGTCGCAGTCGGAATAGCGGGGATCGTTGTGCCGCCAGGGCGCATCGGCGCAGACGGCCTGTTCAAGCAGTGTGCGGAAATCCTCTAGCAGAGCCTCTTGCCATTCGTTCACAAAGAGGGCCGCGGTGGAATGAAGCGACTGCAGGAGGGCGACTCCTGCGCGAATACCGGTTTTGCCAACCAGTTCCTCCACCTGCTGAGTCAGGTTGATCAGTTCGAATCTGTGCCGGGTCGTGAAATTAAGCACATGCGCCACAACAACTGGTGTGAGGTCGGCGCTGGTAAGCTCGCTCGTGTCCTCCGGCTCGGGGGATTCAGGTTGCAGTTTCATGGGATCGCTATCGCGTGCCCCGGCTGGGAGTGATTCGCCGCCGCGGGTCATGCTGACAATACTACCGGCGTTTCTTGTCAATGTCAAGTACTTTTCACTACCAAGTACAATGCGGGACGAAGTTTCGTGGAGCCTATAGGTTCGCGCCGAAGGCGAGCAGACGGCCGTCGCAATCCTTCACTACAAACTCGCGCGAGCGCCATGGCATATCGGCGAGTCCCCGAGTGAATTGCACGCCTCGGGCTGCGTACTCAGCGTAAAGCGCGTCCGCATCTTCGATGAATAGATACGCGTCGAGCAGTTCGTCCGCATATTTGTCGGGGTTGGCTGTGGGAGGCTCGGCGCAGCGGAAATGAATCGCGTGCTGGTCGCGCGCAACAATGGCGTAGACTGGCGGATCCTGCCACGCGCCCAGACATTCGAAGCCGAGCTTGTCTTTGTAATAGGCGAGAGTGGAGGGAATGTCGGTGGTGAAGAACTGAGGCGCGATCTGACGGATCATGGACCAAGTCTAGTGCAGATGACGCCGGCGGGCCTACGGCATCGCGGCAACCAACATATCCGGAATCCAGCCTAAGTTAGGCCTATGGGCAGGAGTGCCTGCGCCACGCTTCAGCCTGCGAGAGCCTACGGCTGCACAATCACCTTCATCAAGTTCGGCTCGTGGTGGTACAGCCGGTTAAACCACACCGGCGCGTCGTCGAGCGGCGTCCGTGCGCTGATCATCGTATCGACGCGGATCGTGCCGCTCGACAACAACTCGATGCACGCCGGGTACTCGCCCGACGACGCGCACGACCCTTGCAGCCGGATCTGCCGCGTCACCACCGGCTGCAGCGGCAGCTCGATCGTGGGTGAGATGTTGCCGATCAGCGTCACCGCGCCGCCTTTGCGCACGGAAGCGATCGCCGTACGGATCGGGTCCGTCGCTCCCACCGCTTCCAGAGCCGCGTCCGCTCCATGTCCGCCCGTTCGTGCCGCAATCTCCGCCGGCGCGTCGCAGGTTTTTGAGTTGAACGTCTCGTCCGCGCCTAGCCTCCGCGCCATTTCGAGTTTGGCGTCGTCAACATCCACCGCGAATACCCGTCCGAACCCGCCTGCCTTGGCCGCCTGGATCGTAAGCTGTCCGATCATGCCGCTTCCCACAACCACCGCCGTATCGCCAAGCGAGCGCGGCGTCAGGTTCACCGCGTGTACCGCGATCGAGACGGCCTCGATCATCGCCGCATGGTCGAAGGAAAGGGAGTCGGGCAGCCGGTATACAATATTCTCCGGAACCGCCACGTACTCCGCGAACGCCCCATACCTCCGGTAATCGCCGCAGGAAACGCCCAATACCTGCCGGTTGTCGCATAAGTTGATCTCGCCGCGCCGGCAGAAATAACACCCCCCGCAAGAGACCGTCGAATCGAACGTGACGCGGTCGCCCGCTTTCCACGCTTTTACATCCCGGCCGGTTTCGGCAATCACGCCCGCCGCTTCATGTCCCATCACCAGAGGCGGAATTCTGCGTCCGGTGGAGCCGTCCAGCCCGTGGACATCGCTCCCGCAGATGCCGCATGCCCGAACGCGCACCAGTACGTCGTTGGCGCCGATCTCCGGGCGGGGCAGATCGGTGACTTCCAGTTCCATATATTGCTTCAGCAGGAGCGCTTTCATGGTGATGTACCTTTTGTATCACAACAGCAGCAGCGGCCTATTGACTCTCTTGAAGTTCGGTGCCACACTCAAAACAGACACCACTAGTATGTGGTGGTTATAGAGGGCTATGGCAACCTTAACGGCCTCTTCCGCGGAATTGCTTCTCTCCGAGCACTTCCTCACCCTCGACGAGATCGTCTCCGTAGCCTGCCGCAATCAAACCGTCCATCTCACCCCGGACAGCGCCTTCCGCGAACAGCTTGAGCATAGCCGGCAGGTGCTGGCGCGCCGCCTGGAAGAGGGCGAAGTGGTATACGGCGTCAATACCGGATACGGCGGCAATGCGCGCTTCGTGATACCCAACGAAGAGCTGGCGCACCATCAGCGCAACCTTCTCGAGTTCCTGTGCTGCGGCGTGGGCGAGCCCCTGCCGGCGGCGGTGGTTCGCGCGGCCATTCTGCTTCGCGCCAACGCGCTCGCGCGGGGTCTTTCTGCCGTGCGGGTGGCAGTCGTCGAGCGTCTGCTGGACTTGTTGAATCACGGCATCACTCCTGTTGTGCCGCGCTACGGATCGGTAGGCGCGAGCGGCGATCTCTGCCCATCCGCCTATATTGCCCGGGCGATGACCGGCCAGGGATCGGTGCTCTATCGCGGAAAGTCCGTGGGTGCGGCGGAAGCCCTGCGTGCGGAGGGCGTACCGGAGTTGCAACTCGAGTTCAAGGAAGGTCTGGCCCTGCTCAACGGGACAACCGTGATGACCGGAGCCGCTGCATTGGTGGTGGATGAAGCGTCCTATCTCTTCCGGCTGGGGCTGGCTGCTGTGGCGATGGCTGCCGAAGCGCTGGGCTCCTCGCCCGACTACTACCATCCCGCGATCCACATGGCCAAACATCACCCCGGCCAGCTGCGGGTCGCCGAGATGCTGAATTCGCTCCTGTACGATTCGCGCCTCGCCGTGCCGCTCGACGAGATTCGCCGGCGCGTGGCGGAATCCGGGCAGGGCGCGCACGAAGTGGTCGAAGCCGCAGAATCCATCCAAAGCCCCTATTCCCTGCGCTGCGCCCCTCAGGGCCTGGGGCCGATGCTCGAGTCGCTGGAGCAGGCCCGCTCCGTGGTGGAGCGCGAGGCGAATTCGGTGAATGACAACCCGCTGGTGGATCCCCTCTCGACGCGGGTTTATCACACCGGCAACTTCTACGGCGCGCACATCGCGCGCGCCATGGACGGACTCAAGCTGGACCTGACGAATCTCGCCAACTGGCAGCACTCACTGCTGGCGCTCCTGATGGACGACCGTTTTTCGAACGGCCTGCCCCCATCGCTCAGCCCGCATCCGGGGCTGTACCAGGGCTTCAAGGGCATGCAGATTGTCCACAGCAGTTTGGTTACGGCGATCCGCCACTGGAGCGGCCCGTCGTTGATTCACACGCTGCCCACGGAGCAGTACAACCAGGACGTGGTCAGCCTGGGCACGCACGCGGCGCTCACGGCGCTCGATATCGTCGGGCTGCTGCGCAGCGCCACGGCCATCGCGCTGCTCGCCACCACTCAAGCGGTCGATCTGCGGCGCGGCGGCGGCAAACTCGGCGCGGGCACGCGCCCCGTCTATCGCGCCATCCGCGCGGTGAGCGATTACGTGGATTCCGACCGCGCACTGGACGGCGACATCGCGAAGGTCGCGGAGCTGATTGAGCGCCGTGCCATTCCCGCGCTGATTTAACTTGGGGGGTTTATGTCTCGGTCGGCCATGGGTCAGCAGCACTTCGCCCGCAGGTACTTGGCCCGCAGATGCTCCTCGGAAAATTTTCTCCACTCCTTACCGGAGTGTTGCCTGCCGTGCGCCGCCAAGTGGCGCTGGTAGGCGTTTTCATCGGCCAGCTCCCTCAAAAGCGCCATGATCAGCTGGCCGGCCCGCCGGACTGTCTTCATATTTCCTCCGCGCGCAGCGTGGATTGGACGAAAGGCGTTTCGAGCACCCTCCCCTCGCGCGATCCGTTCAAAATCCCGATCCAGATCCGTATCGAGTCGATCAGAACCGTCGTGACCAGAATCACGAAGATGACGCAGAGCGCTGCATCCAGCTTCGCGTTGAAGATCAGGGTTTGCATTGTCGCGATGTTCGCGGCCGGAACGCTGCCCGCCGCTATTGTCGCTTCCATCCCTTCCGCCGCGGCCAGGAAGCCCAGCCGGGGCAGGGGAGAGAAGACCTTCAGGTAAGCGGCCGTGAAAGTGACGACCACGAGCCATGCCAGAGGCACGCAGGTGATCCACATATAGCGCGCGCGGTGCATCTTGACGAGCACCGTGGTGGCCACGCACAGCGCAATGGCGGCCAGCAATTGGTTAGCTATGCCGAACAGTGGCCACAGCGAATTGATGCCGCCCAGCGGATCGCGCACGCCCTGGTAGAGGAAGTATCCCCAGGCCAGGACTACGGCCGCGCTGGTGAGGATCACGCCGGGCATCCAGCTCGTTCTTCCGAGCGGCTGGTAAACGTTGCCCAGTAAGTCCTGCAGCATGAAGCGTCCCACGCGCGTGCCCGCGTCGATGATGGTGAGGATGAACAGCGCCTCGAACATGATCGCGAAGTGATACCAGAATCCGACCACGGCCTGGCCTCCGCCGCTTCTGGCGAAGATATGCGCCATACCGAGAGCCAGCGACGGCGCTCCTCCGGTCCGGTAGAACAGCGACTCTTCGCCCACGCTGCGCGCCAGGGATTCCATCGTATCGACGGTTACCGGAAAACCCCATGAGCTGATGGTCGCCACTGCCTGTTGCGGCGTGGTTCCGACGATGCCCGCCGGAGAGTTCACCGCGAAGAACACGCCCGGCTCGATCACGCATGCGGCGACCATCGCCATGACGGCCACGAAGCTTTCAAGCAGCATGGAGCCGTAGCCCACCGGCCACGCGTGCCACTCCTTGGCAATCATCTTCGGCGTGGTTCCCGAGGAGATAAGCGCGTGAAAGCCCGAAATCGCGCCGCATGCGATGGTGATGAAGCAGAAGGGAAAAATCTTCCCCGCGAAGATCGGCCCCGTGCCGTCCACGAAGCGCGTGTATGCAGGCATCTCCAGATCCGGGCGGACGAACAGAATGCCCACGCCGAGCATCAGCACCACGCCCAGCTTTACGAAAGTGCTGAGGTAGTCGCGCGGAGCGAGCAGCAGCCACACCGGAAGCGCGCTGGCAAAGAAGCCGTAGACGATGATGGCGATCGCGAGCGATAGTGCGGAGAGTGTGAAGACCGGCGCGAGCGTTGGCGACTGCGCCACCCATTCGCCGGCGAAAATGCTTCCGAGCACCAGAACGAATCCCAGCACGGAGCATTCCAGCACCTTGCCCGGCCGCCAGTAGCGCAGATAGAGTCCCATGAAGACCGCGATGGGCATGGTGGCGGCAATGGTAAACGTGCCCCACGGGCTGCCTTTCAGAGCATTCACGACCACCAACGCCACCACGGCCAGCAGGATGATCATGATCAGCAGCACCGTCAGCAGCGCCGTCACGCCGCCCACCTTGCCGATCTCCTCGCGCGCCATCTGGCCCAGGCTCTTGCCATCCCGGCGCATGGAGCAGAACAGGATGACGAAATCCTGCACCGCGCCGCCCACCACGGCGCCCACGATAATCCACAGCGTGCCGGGCAGATACCCGAACTGTGCCGCCAGAGTCGGCCCCACCAACGGGCCGGGGCCCGCGATGGCGGCGAAATGGTGGCCGAAGACGATCCACTTGTTGGTTGGCTCGTAGTCGTGGCCGTTGCGAAGGCGCTCGGCCGGGGTGGCGCGTTTGTCGTTCAGCATCATAACCTTCGCGGCGATGAACTTCGCATAGAAGCGGAAGCCGATCAGGTATGTGCATGCGGCGGCGAGCACCAGCCAGATGCTGTTGATGGACTCGCCCCGGTTTAAGGCGATTCCGGCCAGGCTGTAGGCCGCGATAACGGAGATAGCGGCCCAGGTGACGTGTCCCAGGAGTTTCTTCATCGGAGTATTGATTTTAGCGAAGGATCAGAAGGGGCGTAGCCTTCGCAACAGGGAATCCGTGCTGCCGCCCATGGGGAAGCGGACGGAGTGAGTCAAATTCCAGTCCTTGTCCAGGGTGCCGATGTAGCGCGCGTTGTTCCTTTCGGTCCCCATCAGAATCACGTAATACGCCCGCTTCGGGTACCAGAGCGCCCGGTATTGCAGTTCCCCGCTCTCGGACTGCCAGCGGTCCCCGGATGGCGAGCCAAGCTTGCGCACCACGTCGAAATAATCGTCCTGCCGCGTGAGATCGAGATAGGTCTGGTCCTGGCCGCTGTAGATCACGCGCGGACGCGGCTCGCCTTGCCGGAAGAAAGTCACCAGCCCGACGCACACCACCACCCCGATTACCAACACGCTTCCCACAAGGCGTCCCACGCGCGATTCGTTGCGCGACTCGAGCCGGATACCGACCACGCGAGCCGGCCGCGGAGCGCTCTCCGGGGGCGCGGCCCCGACATGCGGCCGGTCGTTCACCGCCAGCGGCATTTCGATGAGCCGGCGCTCGTGCGGCCAGACGGCGCCGCCCTGGTACTCGAGCTCCTTGCGCAAGCCGACGATCACTACCGGTTCGTCGACACTCGAAATTTCGCCCATAAAGCGGCGCGGAATCCACACTTCCAAGCCCGAGTGTGAATTGACGACCAGCACCTCCGACCATGTGGCCCGCCCGTATCGCCACTCGTTGTGCTCGATATTCAGGATGGGGGGATAGAACGAGAATGGGCGGGGGCCCAGGGTGTCAAGCGCGGGTGGAAGCGGTGGGACTGGCATACTGCGCCTGCGACGGCCTTTCAGCCTGTCAATTTCATTAAATCACACACCCGGTGGCTCAGCGTCACTCTATGTCCAGCGTCGCCAGAAAGGCCTCCACATCCTCGCCCCGTACGGTGATGTCCTCGCGCATGCTTTCGGGCGCGGGACGCTCGTCGAAGGCCTGGAACAGCGCCATCTTCGCCACCGCGTAGCGCTCCGTCGAGTTCAACGTTCGCCCGTGGCCGTTCTGCCAGGCGGCAACCGCCTCGTCGTTCACAAAAACGGAAACGGGCGCGGACGTTTTGCGGTCGCTCGAAACGTCGAACACGTACTCGGTTCCCTCCGGACGTCCGCGCGAGGCCGGCCGGTAGCCCTGGTAGTAATACTGATACACATATCCGCTCTGCGCCGAATAAGTCTTCACCCGGCGGACCGGTGGAGCGCCAGTAAGCGGCGGCGGCTTTTTGCGGAACCAGTCGAACATGCTGCTAGTGTAGTGCGTCGCCTCGGCGACCGCTTCCTTCGGTCGCGGCTCGGAAAGCGCATTCTGAGATGAGATGAGAAGGC